>NZ_QTJP01000001.1:1458333-2187500 GCF_003391115.1 Sphingomonas crusticola | reverse complement strand
CCAAGGGGTAATCACGCAGACGGCGTCGCGACGACGCAGCGGTCATGGCCGGCAAGGTCACGCCTAACATAGGTCATGAAACCCGCGGCTTCGCACAGCGCCTGCACTTGCGCCGCCTGCGTCGTGCCGACCTCGATGCACGCCGCTCCGCCGCCCGGAAGCTTCAGAGCCGGCGCGATCCTGCGATAGTCGTCGAGCCCATCCTTTCCGGCGAACAAGGCCGAAGCCGGCTCATGCAGCGCCACTTCCGGCGGCAGTTGCTCCCCCGTGCCGATATAAGGAGGATTGCACAGCACCAGATCGAACCCGCCAGAGGAGGCCGCTTCCCAACCGGCATGGATAAAGTCTGCGCGCGCCGCCAGCTCCAGCCGTTCGGCATTGGCACGCGCCACGGCCAGCGCTGCCTCGCTCATATCCACGCCCACCCCCGTCGCCTCCGGCCATTGCGCGAGTGCCGCCAAGAGCAGCGCGCCGGAACCGGTGCCGAGATCCAGCACACGTCGCGGCGCGCGGTCCCGGAAATGCTCGAGCGCCGCCTCGATCAGCGTCTCGCTGTCGGGCCGCGGGATCAGCACCGCCGGCGATACCGCGAGCTCGATCGTCCAGAATGCGCGGCTCCCGATGATATAGGCGACCGGCTCGTGCGCACGCCGCCGCGCTACCATCTCGGCAAAGGAAGGGGGCACCGCAGTGTCGGGCGCGCCCAGCAGCAGCGCCTCACGGCTCACTCCCAAGGCATCCGCCAACAGCAGTTCGGCATCGAGCCGGGGGGTGTCGCTCACGGCGGACAGCGCTCCGGCCGCCTCGCGCAGCGCCTGCGCGACGGTCAATTGGGATCCTGGTAGGCGCGATCCGCCGCTTTCTTGCGGCGTTGCTCCTCGGCCCAATTGTTGATCCCGCGCAGCGAGCAACCGGTCGAACCACCGGCCCCGGTCGTGGAACAGGAGCCGACCCCGCCACGGCCGAGATCGCGATCGGTCAACGCGCCGCGTCCCTTCGGCCGCAGGGTGACGTCGAACCGCGGATCGAGCTTTGGCAGGCGATATCCCTCGGCGATGCCGCGGTCGTTCGAGCAGACCACGATCTCGTCCTCGCTCGCCGCCTCCGGGCAGCCCCGCACGGCGTCGACGACCATCTTACGCTCTATCTCTATCGGCCCCATTTTGGGCTTGGTCGTCGCGATCGCCGCCGCGAACAGGAGGAGCGAGAGCATAGCTACTCGGCGAGCTGTGCCAGCCGGCTCGCCTCATCCTCCGCGATCAGCGCGCCGAGCAATTCGTCCATCTGGCCTTCGAGGATCTCGGGCAGGCGGTGCAGCGTCAGATTGATGCGGTGGTCGGTCACGCGGCCCTGCGGGTAATTATAGGTGCGGATACGTTCGCTGCGATCGCCTGAACCTACCATGGATTTGCGCGCGCCTGCGCGCTCGTCGGCGAGCCGCGACCGTTCCTGCTCATACAGACGCGCGCGCAGCACCTTGAGCGCCTTGGCCTTATTCTTGTGCTGCGACTTCTCGTCCTGCTGGATGACGACCAGCCCGGTCGGAAGGTGGGTGATGCGCACCGCGCTATCGGTGGTGTTGACCGACTGGCCGCCGGGTCCGGACGAACGATAGACGTCGATGCGCAGGTCGCGCGCCTCGTCGATTGCCACGTCGACCTCTTCCGCCTCCGGCAGCACCGCCACCGTCGCGGCGGAGGTGTGAATGCGCCCGCCGCTTTCGGTGACGGGCACGCGCTGGACGCGGTGGACGCCGCTTTCGAATTTCAGCTTGGCGAACACGCCCTGGCCGGTGACCGAGGCGACGACTTCCTTATAGCCGCCCATCTCGGCCGCCGAGGCGGAGATCAGCTCGACCCGCCAGCCCTGGCTGTCGGCATAGCGCTGGTACATGCGAAACAGGTCGCCCGCGAATAGGGCGGCTTCATCGCCCCCCGTGCCGGCGCGGATTTCGAGGATGGCGGAACGTTCGTCCGCGGCATCCTTGGGCAGCAAAGCCAGCGCCAGCTTGCGGTCGGCAGCCTCGAGCTGCGCGCGCAAATCGGCCAGCTCGTCGGCCGCCATCGCCTTCATCTCTGCATCGACGCCCTCTTCCTCGAGCATCGTCGCGAGCGATTCCTGCTCCTGGCGCAATTGCCGCACGGTCTGCGCGGCTTCGGCTACCGGCTGCAGCTCAGCATAATCCTTGGACAATTTCACGAACTGGTCGGGCGCGAGGTCGGCGCGCGCCATCGACGCGGACAATTCGTCGCGGCGCGCCTCGATCTGGCGAATACGGTCGAGCGGGATCGTGATCATGCGAGGCCCGCGAGCACGCTTTCGACGTCGCCGACATTACTACCAAGCGCCTTGAAGCGTCGGACCGGACCTCCGTCCTCGCCGCGATCGAGCGACAAAATCGCGCCCGGAGACAGTTTTACGGCCCGGTCATAACGCTTGCGAGGCGAGCCCGAGGCGACGATTTCGACAGCGATCCCGGCGCGGCGAAGCGCGGCTGCGGCCGCGATTCCGGCCTCAAGAACCGCATCATTCTCTACCACCAGCGCGACAAAAGCGCGATCGTCCGCCGGCTCTTCTATCAACATCGCGAGCCGCTCGATGCCCGCGGCCCAGCCCACGGCGGGCGTGTGCGGGCCGCCCAAAGTCTCGATCAGGCCGTCATAGCGCCCGCCGCCCAGCACGGTGCCCTGCGCGCCCAAGCGGTCGGTGACGAACTCGAAGGCGGTATGGCGATAATAATCGAGCCCACGCACAAGCCGCGCGTTACGCGTCCATTTTACGCCGGCTGCATCCAATCCCTTGGTGACGGCCTCGAAAAAGGCGCCCGCTTCACGCGACATATGGGCGTCGATTTCGGGCGCGGCATCGGCGATCGGGCGGTCGCGCGGGTCCTTGCTGTCGAGGATGCGCAGCGGATTCTTGGCCAGTCGTTCGACGCTGTCCTCCGACAAAGCGTCGCGTGCGCCCTCGAAATGGGCGACCAATGCCTGCCGCCAGGCATCGCGGGTCGCGCTGTCGCCGAGCGTATTAAGCTGCAAAACCACGCCATCGGCGACGCCCAATTCGTGCAAAAGCTGGTCCGCGAAGGTCAATATTTCGACATCGGAAGCGGGTTCCGCCGCGCCGATAATCTCCGCATCGAGCTGATGGAATTGCCGAAAGCGCCCCTTTTGAGGGCGTTCGTAGCGAAACAAGGGGCCGTGCGTGGCGACCTTGAGGGGTGCAAAGCGCTGCCAACCCTCGGTCAGATAAGCGCGCGCAATGCCCGCGGTGAACTCCGGACGCAGCGTCAAACTGTCGCCGCCGCGATCCTCGAACGTGTACATCTCCTTGGAGACGACATCGGTGCTCTCGCCGAGCGAGCGCGAGAAGACCGCGGTCGCCTCGAACACCGGCGTCTCGACCCGGCCGAAGCCGTAGAGCTTGCGCACGCGTTCGAACGTTTCCACGACCTTGCCGAAGCGGGCGGCCTGTTCGCCGAGCATGTCCTGAGTGCCGCGTATCGGCCGGGGTGTTTCGATTTTTGCCATTGGAGTGGGCTCTAATGGATAAGGGTAAGACCGTCACCCCGACATGCTAAAGCCCGATTTGCTTGGCCAACAATGCGCCGATGCTCGCCCGCGCCGGGATGCGCGCCGGCTCGGCGACACCGCATTCGATGCAGCGCACCTGGATCGCCGGACCGTAGGCCAGCGCCTGCGCGTCCGCGAGCGCGCGCGCCAGCAGTTCCTGCGGCCGGTGTGCCATCCGCGTCCACGGATCGACCGCCGCATCGCTGTCGCTGTCGCGCTTCTGCGTCCAGTCGCGCAGCAAGGCTTTCCAGCCATTGGGCTGCTGCTCGATCCAGCGCGGCTGGGCGTCGGCGCCAGTCAGGTTTGCGGCCCTGGCGGCAAAGGCGATGGCATCGTTGAGCGAGCCGAAGCGGTCGACCAGGCCGATCTGGCGGGCGACCCCGCCGGCCCAGACATGGCCCTGACCGATCTCGTCAACGCGCTGCGGGGTGAGACGGCGCGACCGGGCGACCAGCCCGGTGAAGCGCGCATAGATGTTCTCGATGCCGGTCTGGACCAATGCGTCGAAGGCCGGCGTCGTACCGCGGTACACATCGGGCTGGCCTGATAAAGGCGTCGTCGCGACGCCATCGGCAGACAGGCCCAGCTTCTGCAAGCTGCCGGCGAAAGTCGGGATGATGCCGAATACGCCGATCGATCCGGTGATTGTCGAAGGCTCGGCGAAGATCGTGGTGGCCGGGGTCGAGACCCAATAGCCGCCCGAGGCGGCGACGGAGCCCATCGACACGATCACCGGAAGGCCCTGCGCCTTGGCGGCGAGGATCGCGCTGCGGATCCGTTCCGAGCCGGTGACCGATCCGCCGGGCGAATCGACCCGCACCACCAGCGCCTTGATACGGCGCTTGCCCAGTTCCTCCCCCAGCAGGCGCGCGATGGTCTCGCCGCCCGCCCGGCCCGGGCCGGCAGTACCGTCGATGATGTCGCCGGCAATGGTGACGACGCCGACGCGGCCGCCGGCGGCTTCCGTGTGCGCGGCGAGATAACGGTCGAGCGGCAAGGTCGAGAAGCCGCCGGGCTGTCCGGTGCCGTCCGCGCCGGCCAAGCCGATGACACGCTGACCGAAGGCGATGCGGTCCCCGACGCGGTCGACCAGGCCGGCTGTCGCTGCCGCCTTCGCGCCGTCGCCGCCTGCCGCGACGAGCGCTGCATCGGGGTCCCCGGAATAGGCCGCGACCTTGGCGAGCGGACGCGCCTGCCGGACATCGTCCTGCCAGCTTGTCCACAGCGCATCGGCAAGTGCCTGATTGGCGGCGCGCGCCTCGGGCGATTGATCTGTGCGGGTGTAGGGCTCGACCGCCGACTTGAACTTGCCGACGCGATAGACATGCGTGGTCACCCCGATCTTGTCGAGCAGGCCCTTATAATAAAGGTGTGGCGCGCCCGGCCCCGCCAGCAGCACCGCGCCCAATGGGTTGAGCCAGACCTCGCTGGCATGCGCGGCGAGTTGATAGCTGTCGTCGTCATAGCCGGTGGCATAGGCCAGCACCGGCTTGCCGGTGCGGCGGACGGCGTCGACCGCTTCACCCGCAGCGGCAATGGCGGCCTGCCCGCCGCCGATGAACGAATCGAGATCGAGCACCACGACCTTCACCGCCGGGTCGGTTGCGGCAAAGCGCAGCGCGCGGACAACGTCGCGCAGCCGGAATTCGCGCGTCGCCGGTCCGTCTCCCGACACCAGCGAGAAGGGGTCGGCGTCGGCCGGCTGCTCGACCAATGTGCCGTTGAGCCGGATCACCAGCGCCCCGCTATCCGCCAGTTTGGGATTGGGCCGCGCGGTCAGGCCCGCATAAAGCGTCCCGAAGAAGAGCACGAGCAGCAGGAGGACGAGCGCGTCCTTGACGCCGACCAGCAGCTTCCACAGCCCTCGCAATACCCGCATCGACGCGCCTCCAGCGGCCCAACGCGCGCCGCGGCCCTCATGTAGGCGATGCGATGGCGCTACACCATCGCCGCCAGCACATCATCGATGGGCACACTGGCAAAAGTCGTGAAGCTGTCGGCGACGCCGTAGGGCAGCAGCAAGATGCGATCTTTCACCAGGCCCCCGCAGCTGTAGACGACGTTCGGCACGTAACCGTCGCGCTCCTTGGGGCTGGGGTGAACGAGCGGCAATTCCATGCGCTTGATGAGCTTGGTCGGATCGTCCTTGTCGAGCAGGCTCGCGCCGATGCAATAATTGCGGACCGAGCCGACCCCGTGGGTCAGCACGAGCCAGCCCTCGTCAATCTCGATCGGCGAGCCGCAATTGCCCATCTGGACAAACTCCCAGGAATATTCGGGCGGAATGATCTTCTCTCCGCTTTCCCAGGTGAGCAGGTCGTCGGACGTCAGATACCAGACATTCTCGTTATCCTGGCGGCTGAGCATGGCGTAGCGCCCGTTTATCCGGCGCGGAAACAGCGCCATGCCCTTGCTCGCAGCGCAGGCGCCGCGCAGCGGATGCATCTCGAAGCTGTGGAAATCGTCGCCGACGCGCAGCATCTCCGATCGCGCCACCAGGCCGCTGAAGGCGGTGTAGGTACCGAGGTGGCTGATCCTGCCATCATCCTCCACGAACGAAACGAGGCGGAGATCCTCGATCCCTTGGCGCTGAGCCGGCGTGATCGGAAACAGGACCGTCTCCGAAACATCGCGCGTGCCGCCGCAGTCCATATAAACCGTCTGATACTCGCCCTCGCCCTCGATCCGCTGGATATGCGGCGCAATCCCCCCCGGGCCCGGGTCGTCGATCGTCACCTCGCCGCCGGGCGTCCACGTGCCGATGCGGAAGGTGACCGAGGAGACATGGCCCTCGCCGATCCCGCGCAAGGCCATGACGAATCGGATCGTGCCGTCGGGCAGGCCCGACTGATCGTGCGACAGGACGATGCTGGGGTTGAACAAGGCCGCTGCCTCGAACGAATATTCCTCGCAGAAATAGCCGCCGATCACGAGCTTCTGGAGGTGGCCTACCTGAGCTCGGTCGATCGTCAGGCCCTGCACCTCCTCGAACCGGCGGAGAAGAACCTGCTCGGGATCAATCCCCCGATTCGAGAAGGAATCGGTAATCCGGCCGAGTTCCTCCTGAAGATGCGCTTCGTCGAGCGCCAGGATCCGCTGCGCGATGCGGTCGACGCGTGATTGGTGGCCGTTGGCATATCCATCCGGATCACCAGGTTCGAAGGGCCGCACGACGGTGCGCGACGGATCGGGGCGCAGGATCACCTGCAGATGCGTCATCAGATCGGTGCCACTCATCGGCGAACTCCCCCGCGCGGTTGCCCAGCAGCCCGGAAAGCCCGGCGTGCGGCGAAGTTCCTGCCTGCCCGATCAGGTGCACGACTGCCAGCGTCGCCCACCCGTTTTCTTTTGGAACAAGCCGCGCTAGCCAATTGCGATGAGCCCTTTGATCCGCATGTTCGCCGCCGCCCTCTCGCTAGCCACGGCTGCCGTGGGAGCGGAGGCGAAGACAGACGCGCTCGATCCGCGTACGGCGACCTACGAGTTGCGGATCTATTATCCCGCCCCCGGCAAGCTCGACGCGCTGAATGCGCGCTTTCGCGAACACACGCTTTCGATCTTCAAGAAGCATGGCATGACCAGCGTCGCCTATTGGAACGAGATCGCAAGCGCGGACGCGCCCAACGGTCGCGTCGTCTACATCCTCGCTTACCCCAGCCGGGCGGCACGCGATGCGGACTGGCAGGCGTTTCGCGCCGATCCCGAATGGCAAAGCGTCGCCAAGGCATCGGAGATAGACGGCAAATTGGTCGACAAGGTCGACAGCGTCTTCATGAACATGACCGACTATTCGCCGGCCCTGAAACTTTCCCGCTGACCGGACCGACTGCCGGCAGCTGAGCCTAATCCTCGCTCATCCCCTGCTCCGCCTCATCCATGAAGTCGCGTGCGGCTTCCCGGTCGGCTTCATCGTCGAATGCCGTCTCGGGCTCCGGCGCGACGCCGAGCAGATACATCAGACACCATAGCGCGAAGCGACGGTCGGGATCACGCTCGAGCCCGAACTGCAACCGCACGAGCTCCGCGCCCTTGAGCAGGCGTTCGGGATCGAGCGTATCGATGTCGGCCGTGCCGAAAAAGCGGACGAGGAGGTCGTCGAAGTCCATGATGATCCTCGCTTCGGAGAGGAATGGTGCCCAGGGACGGAATCGAACCGCCGACACCGTGATTTTCAGTCACGTGCTCTACCAACTGAGCTACCTGGGCACGGAAGCGTCGGGAGGCGCGCCTATAGAGGGGGGTCGCGCTAACTGTCCAGCCCGTTGCGATCCGAATCCTGCTCATCGCTTTCGGCAGGGGGACCGGGGATGCGATAGCCGTCCGACAGCCACTGGATCAGGTCGCGGTCGCGACAACCCTGGCTGCAGAAGGGCTTGTGCGCGGGCGCGGCTGGCTTGCCGCAACCGGGGCAGGCGGATCGATCAAGGCGTGGCGCGGCTGGCATGTCCGGCCGATATGGCGAGCGTGCTTTCCTCCCGCAAGGCGACACTTGCGCCGGCACGCCGCGCCAGCGCGTCGAGCCAGTCGACGCGGGCGGCGATGGGTGCGATTACGCGCGGATGGGCGTGCAAGGTCAAGACGCCATGTCCCGATGCGCGCGTCGCCCGGCGGATCAGTTCGAGCGCGGCGGCACCGATCGGATCGGCCGCGATGCGGTCGATGACGGAGGGACGCTCGCGCCGTCGGACGATCTGGAGAAAGCCGAAGCCGTTGACCGCGGTCCGCTCGAACGGCTGGGGCAGGACGGCGTCGAGCGCGGCGGCGGCGGCTTGACGATCGGCCTTGGCGGTCATGGTCGGCAGGTCGATCCCGATCGATCCCGCAATCCCGAAGCGACGGATCGCCTGGCCCGCCGCGCGGGCGCCGGCAACGCCAAGCTCAACCGCGCTACCGGCGCCATCGACGTCGATCAGGGTCATCGCGGGCGTGGGCGAGATGCGCAGCAGCAGATCGGACGTGGCGACGAGGCCGCTCGCGGCCTCTTCCACCGCGTCGGACCAGCCGTAAGCGTCGAGCGAGTCGGACCGGCCTAGCTGTCGCACCGGGACGCCGCTGCACCCGATTCGGGTCAGCAGATCGGGCCCAGGGCCAAGCATCGCATCCGCCGCCGCGATCTTCGCCCGCGCCGGCTTGAGCTCAGCGCCCTCGGGGATCGGCTCGCGGGTGATCTCAACGGTCACCGCCGATCCTTCCGTCAGCCATGCGGGTACCGGCGTGAGTTGCACCGCCGCGCCGCCGGCCAGGGTCACGAGGCCGCGGCCGGATGCATCGGCCTTGCGCGTCAGCCGCCCCGGCAGGACCGCGCCGAGTCGGGGCCCGGGATCATCGTCACGCTCGAGCGCCATTTCGACGATGCGTCCGCCGTCGATCAGCGCGGCCCGGTTCTCGCCGATGCCGGCTTCGTAGAGCCATTCAGCCAAGAGTGATCCCGGCGGTGAGCAACAGGGCCCGCGTTTCGAACAAAGGCAGGCCGACCACACCCGAATGGCTGCCCGAGAGGAAGCGCACGAAGGCTTCGGCGCGACCCTGGATGGCATAGCCGCCGGCCTTGCCGATGCCTTCCCCGCTTTCAGCATAAGCCTGGATCGTGGCGGCGGAGAGCGGCCCGAAGGCGACGATACTGGTCGACAGGCGATGACGGGCGACGCCCTGCGCATCGATCACGGTGACCGCGCTCAGCACGCGGTGACGGCGCCCGGCGAGTAATTTCAGGCAGACCGCGACCTCGGCTATGTCCGCCGCCTTGGGCAGGATGCGCCGCCCCACGGCGACGACGGTATCGGCGGCCAGCACGACCTCCCCCCCGTGACGCGGCGCGACCGCGACTGCTTTGGCGGCGGCGATGCGCCGCGCATAATCGGCGGGCGATTCGGCGGGGAATGGGGTTTCATCGATCTCGGCAGGATCGACCGCCGCGACCTCGACGCCGATCCGCGCGAGCAGATCGAGCCGGCGCGGCGAGGCCGAGGCGAGGATCAGACGCATTGTGCGCCGCAGCTTGCGAAGCAGCGGATTACTGCAACTCCGTTCCGTTCGTGCTGAGCTCGTCGAAGCACTGTTCTTCTCTTTCGGCCGCGAAGAAGAAAGACAGCCCTTCGACAAGCTCCGGGCGAACGGGAGTTAGGGGGCTGCGGATAGTCAGCCGGGACGCCGGCCGGTCGCGACCGTCACTTGAAGCGATACGTGATCCGGCCCTTGGTCAGATCATAAGGGGTCAGTTCGACCAGCACCTCGTCACCGACCAGCACGCGGATGCGGTTCTTGCGCATCTTGCCGGCGGTGTGGCCAAGAATCTCGTGATCGTTTTCCAGCTTCACGCGGAACATGGCATTGGGGAGAAGCTCCACCACCTGCCCGCGCATTTCCAGCAATTCTTCTTTCGCCAAGCGAAGTCCTCAATCAGTCGGGTTGTCGAAAAGGCGCGTCGCCTTAACCCTTGGGACCGAAAAAGGGAAGCTGCGCCAAAAGAAGCCAATTACGTGTCGTTTCTGCCGGCGGGGGCGGTTGCGCTCGCTATGACCCGGTGCCTATAGCAGGCCATGGTTCGCTTTTCGTTCTGCGGCGTCGAATTGGCTGCGCTGGCCGCAGGGGCGCTCTATTGGCCTGCGCGCGAGGCGCTGCTGGTGGCCGATCTGCACTTGGAGAAAGCGAGCTGGTATGCACGCGGCGGCCAGATGTTGCCCCCTTACGATTCGATCGCGACTTTGAACGAGCTGGCCAAGTTGCAGGTCGAGACGCAGGCGCGCGAAATCTGGTGCCTGGGCGACAGCTTTCATGACAAGGAAGGATGCGAGCGCCTGCCCGCCGATGCCCGTGCGCGGCTGATCGGCCTGACCGGTGCCACCCGCTGGACGTGGATTACCGGCAATCACGATGCGGTCCTGGCCGATCATTGCGGCGGCGAGATCGTCGAGGAAGCGGAAATTGACGGGCTGGTGCTGCGCCACGAGGCGGACCCGCGCGAGCATCGCCCGGAGCTTTCAGGTCATTTCCATCCCAAGCTGCGGCTGACGCTGCGCGGCCGCAATGTCGCGCGGCGCTGCTTCGTCGCGAGTGGGACGAAGCTGATCCTGCCCGCCTTTGGGGCGCTGACCGGCGGTATGGACGCCGACGATCCCGTGATCACCCGCATCGTCGGCCGCAGCGCCCAGGCGTTGATCGCGGTGGAGAACCGGCTGCTGAGATTCCCGCTGGCTGCGTAATTACCACCGTCACCCTGAACTTGTTTCAGGGTCCATCGTGTCTCCCCATCGTCCGCGCATTTGTCGCGATGGATGCTGAAACAAGTTCAGCATGACGGGTTGGGATGTGCCGGGATTCAGCCGTTTACCAATACCGGCTTGTCGCGCCAATATTGGGGATAGAGCTTCTTGAGCGCCGCAACCTTGGGGGCGTCATTGTAGCGAATGTAGCCTGAGTCCGGGTGCAGCGTCAGGTAATCCTGATGATAGCCTTCGGCGGGATAGAAAGCCTGCGCCCGCTCGAGCCGCGTCACGATCGGTTTCTTCCACAGATTGGCCCTGCGCAGTTGGTCGATATAGGCCGCGGCGACCTTGCGCTGCGCCTCGCTCGTCGGAAACAGGGCCGAGCGATATTGCGGGCCGGTGTCGGGGCCTTGCGCATTGAGCTGTGTCGGATCGGTGATCACCGAGAAATAGATGCGCAGCAGATCGGCGTAGCTCACCACGCGCGGATCGAAGGTAACGCGCACCGATTCGGCATGACCGGTATCGCCGTCCGATACGCGTTCATAATGGGCGGTGTTGGCGCCGCCACCGGTGAAGCCGGACAAGGCGTTTTTCACGCCCTTCACATGCTGGAAGACGCCCTGCACACCCCAGAAGCAGCCGCCGGCGAAGACCGCGGTTTCGGTGGTGGCATTATTGGGCACGCTGACGACCGCGGCCGGCGCGCGCACGGCGGTCTCGGCGGCGACCCCGGCGGTCCCGAAGATCATCGCGGCGCCGAGCGCGAGCGAGGCGGCGCCGGCAAACAGGCGGGTCGAAATGCTGGTCATCGTTCGGCTCCAACAGGATGACGCAGATATAGGAAGCCGAAGCTGAATGGGGAGTGGCAGGATGCGCGCCAAGGCCTAGGCGTTGCCGGTCGAACGACTCGAAAGGATCTTCCCATGACAACCCGCAACGCTTCCGCCCGCTACGACGGCTTCGGCAAGACCGGCAAAGGCCATGTCTCGACCGAGTCGGGCGTACTTGCCGATTCGCCCTACAGCTTCAACACCCGCTTCGGCGACGAGAAGGGCACCAACCCGGAAGAATTGATCGCAGCCGCGCATGCGAGCTGCTTCACCATGGCGTTGTCGTTCGCACTGGCGGGTGCCGGCTACACCGAAGGGACGCTGGAGACCAAGGCGGCGGTCAAGCTGGAGCAGGACGGCGCCGGCTTCAAGGTAACCCATTCGGACCTGACGCTGACCGCGTCGGTGCCTGGCATCGACCCTGAGCAATTCGCCTCGCTTGCGGCGGATGCCGAGAAGAATTGCCCGATCTCGAAGGCGCTCAATGCCGAGATCACGCTAACGCACACGTTGGAATAAGCACTCCAGACGCGACGGATGCTCGAAGACGAGCTTCCGTTGCGTTATGGTCTGTGAATGGCCTTCCTCACTGAGCCACGCGGAGGCCCTCTCCGTCTCGCCGCAACGGCGGCGGCGCTGTTCGTCTTGATCTCGCCGATTTATAGCAACTCTATTGCGCTGCCGATAATCGGCCTGGGCTTGTTCTGCCTGTTCTCGGCGATCAGCATCGCCTTAGATTGGCGCGCCAGCCTGATATTACTCTTGCCGTTGGCAATATTGCTCGGGTCGGTCGCCACGATCGCCGGCTTCAACCACGCGTGCCGTGCACACGTAATGGAATGTTCCTGATCAGCGCAGCGCAGCGCAAGCCGTCTGAATGCGCTCGCACGCTTCCGTGAGCAATTGCTCGGAGGTGGCATAGCTCACGCGAAAAGCGGGCGAGAGGCCGAAGGCGGCGCCATGGACGGCGGCGACGCGCGCCTCGTCGAGGAAATAATCGATCAATGCCTCGTCGGTGTCGATCGTCTTGCCCGCCGGTGTCTGCTTTCCCATCAAGCCCGACACGTCCGGGTAGACGTAGAAGGCGCCATCGGGACGCGGACAATGCACGCCGTTGATCTGGTTGAGCATCGAGCAGACGAGATCGCGGCGGCGCTCAAACGCGGCGTTGCGCTCGGCCAGAAAATCCTGCGGCCCGTTAAGCGCGGCCGTTGCCGCCGCCTGTGCGATCGAGCAGGGATTGGAAGTGGATTGCGACTGGAGCTTGGCCATCGCCTTGATCAGCGGCACCGGGCCGCCGGCGAAGCCGATCCGCCAGCCCGTCATCGAATAGGCCTTGGAGCAGCCATTGACGGTGAGCGTGCGCTCGTAAAGCTCGGGCACGACCTGGGCGATCGTGGCGAATTCGAAATCGCCGTAGGTGATATGCTCATACATATCGTCGGCCATCACCCACACGTGCGGATGCCGCAGCAGCACCTCGCCGAGCGCCTTCAGCTCCGCCGCGCTATAGGCGGCGCCGGTCGGATTGGACGGCGAGTTCAGCACCAGCCATTTGGTGCGCGGCGTGATCGCGGCGTCGAGCTGATCGGGCGCGATCTTATAGCCCTGTGCCGCGCCCGCCGCGACGATCACCGGCGTGCCGCCGCAATATTGAACGATGTCAGGGTAGGACACCCAATAAGGTGCCGGGATGATGACCTCGTCGCCTGCCTCGACCGTCGAGACCAGGGCGTTGAACAATGTGTGCTTGCCGCCGACATTGACGCTGATCTGATTGGCTTCGTAGGCCAGGCCATTGTCGCGCTTGAACTTGGCGGCGATGGCTGCCTTGAGCTCCGCAGTGCCGTCGACATTGGTATATTTCGTCTTGCCCGCGCGGATCGCCTCGATCGCTGCATCCTTGACGAAATCGGGTGTGTCGAAATCGGGCTCTCCCGCCGCCAGGCCGATCACCGAGACCCCCTGCGCCTTGAGGTCCAGCACACGGCTGGTCATGGCAAGGGTCGGCGAAGGGCTGATGCGGCCGAGCGCGGCCGAGATGAGGCTCATCGGTTAAAAAGATCTTTCTGCCGAAGGAAGTAAGGCGGGCGGGCTATAGACCGGTCGTTCCGGCGCCAGCAACTGCATTAGGGCTTGGATGCGGCCAACCGCGCCTTCATCAGCCCGCGCAAATCGTTGCCGATGAAAAATTCCCCCTGCAGGTCGGCCACCGTCAGATTGGCTTCGACCGCATCGCCCTGCGCGATCAGGGCTGCGCGCAGGATCCCGGGCAGGAGACCCAGGTGCAAAGGTGGCGTGACCAGCTTGCCATCGCGCGGCACGAACAGGTTGGTGAAACTGCCTTCCGTCAGCAGGCCATCGGGGCGGACGAACAGCATCTCGAACGTGCCTGCCTTGGCCCGCGCATCGGCATAGAAAGCGCGGTCGGTGGTCTTGTGGCGCAGGCGGAAATCGGCCGGATCGACCGGCAGTGTCGCGACCTGCACGGCGACCGGCTCGGCCGGTGGAGGCGGCAGATCGCGCACCTCGACCGCCATCGCACCGCTCCTGCCGAGCATCAGGCGCAGCCGGGCGGGCGCGGTCAGCGGGAATGTCGCGACCTGAAGCTGGTGGCGGATGTCGTGCCGGTCGAACACGAACCCGAAGGCGGCCGCGCTGCGCGCCAGCCGTGCAAGATGTTCCTCCAGCCGGATAATGCCTTCATCGGCCTCGAACCGCATTGTTTCGAACAGATCGAAGCGCGCCGCGCCGGCGGTGACGAACGCGCCCTTGGCGAGGCATTCCCGCCATTCTCCGTCCGCGGTCGAATCCGCCACCACCGCCGAACCCAGCCCCATGCGGGCGTGGCTCGCGCCGCCTTCGAGCGCGAGCGTGCGGATCACGACATTGAAGGCCGCCGCGCCATCCGGGCCGATCGCCCCGATCGCCCCGGTATAGGCCTCGCGCGCATCGGCCTCGACCTCGCCGATAATCTCCATCGCCCGCACCTTGGGCGCGCCCGTCACCGATCCGCACGGGAACAAGGCCTCGATCAGATCGATCGCATCGCGTCCGGGCGCGAGCTCGGCTTCGATCTCCGACACCATCTGGTGGACGGTCGGATAATGTTCGACCGCGAACAAGGCAGGTGTGACCACGCTGCCCGGGCGGGCGACGCGCGACAGATCGTTGCGGATGAGATCGACGATCATCAGATTTTCGGCGCGCTGCTTGGGATCGGCCGCAAGTGCGGCGAGGAGTGCCTTATCCTCGGCTTCATCCCGTCCGCGCGGCGCGGTGCCCTTCATCGGCCGGGCCTCCACGCGCCTGCCGTCGGTTCGGAAGAATAATTCCGGGGACAGCGACAGCAGCCAGTTGCGGCCATCGTACACCACCCCGCCCCAGCCGACCTGCGCGGTTTGCCGCAATCCGGCATAGAGAGCCAGCGGGTGCCCCTGGATCGGAACGTCGGCGCGGAAGCTGAGATTGGCCTGATAGATATCGCCGGCCGCGATCCATGCATGGACGCGATCGAAGGCCTCTTCGTAGGCGCGACGTGAGATATTCGGGCGGGGCGCTCCGGCCCAGGCGCCCGCGGCATCGGGCAACAACGCCGCCAATTCGTCCGGATCGAGCCGTTCGGCCTGCTCAAACACGCCGAACCACAAAAGAGGGATGCGTCCACCGCGCGTTTGCTGGGCGAGCTTCGCCTCCAATGCATGGCCGGCCTCATAGGCAAGCCAGCCCGCGACATGCATTCCCCGGCGCACCGCTTCGCGCAATTCGGCCAATGCCGGGCGCACCTCGTCCAAAGCGTGCGTTGTGACGATGGCTAGCGGGTTCCGGTAAAGCGTGTGCGGCCCACCCGGGCGGGCGTCATCGAGCAGGACGAACGGGGTGGCGGGCAGGCTCATGACGGCGCTGTGCCCGCTCGCGTGCGCCGCCGCAATGTGGCGGGCGCCCCGGTGAGGGCGCCCGCCGGCAGCTCATCGCATGTGGTTGAGCATTTCGATATGATGGCGCACGACCGGCACGATATCGCCCGCCGTGCGGCGCAGCGCAGGCGCCGATCCGGTCGCCGCATATTCCTGCTGCAGGGCGAGCGCCATCTGGTGCGCCTGCTTCTGCTGATCGATGTAGAGACGGTCGCGATCGCGTCCCTGCGCATGGCGCAGATCAGCAACCATGCGGCGCTGCTCCGGCTCGAGCATTGGCGGCTTCGGACGAACGCCCGAGCGCAGTGCCGCTGCCTTCACCTTTGCGGTGCTCTTGCTGTGGTCCATCACCATCATGTTGGCGAAGCGGCGCACGTCGGGGTTGCGGGTGCTGCCGAGCACGATCTGGCTCGACGTCTTTTCGTAAAGATCGCTGGCGCCGGCCTTCATCACGTAAACCGGCGTGGGCGGCGACGCCAACGCGGCACCGCCAACCATCATCGCGGCGGCGGCCGCAAGTGCGGCTTTGGTTTTGATTAACATAGGATAATCCCTCCTGCTGGGCTCAATAAGTAGCCGGCCAACCAACGCCCCGCGTCGCATTTGGTTCGGTCATGCTTGCCGCCGGGGAAGTGCCGCGCCATCTTGGGCCGATGGCTTCCTCACCCCCGTTGCGCGCCGCGATCATCCCGGTGACGCCGTTTCAGCAGAATTGCACGCTCGTCTGGTGTACCCGCACGATGCGCGGCGCGTTCATCGACGTCGGCGGCGAGTTGCCGCGCCTCAAGGCGGCCGCCGCCCAGGCCGGCGTCACGATCGAGAAGTTGCTGGTGACCCATGGCCATGCCGACCATTGCGGTGGGACGGCGGCATTTGCCAAGGAGCTGGACGTACCGATCGAGGGGCCGCACGAGGACGACCGCTTCTGGATTGCGGGGCTGAAGGAGGACGGTCCGCGGTTCGGGATCGATGCGATGCCATTCGAGCCCGACCGCTGGCTGGTCGACGGCGACACGGTGACGGTCGGTGAGCTCGTCTTCGACGTCTATCATTGCCCCGGCCACACGCCTGGGCATGTCATCTTCCATCACGCGCCTTCCAAGCTGGCGCAAGTGGGGGACGTGCTCTTTCAGGGCTCCATCGGCCGCACCGATTTCCCGCGCGGCAACCATGCCGATCTGATCGCGTCGATCACCGGCAAGCTATGGCCGCTCGGCGACGATACCGCCTTCATCTGCGGCCATGGCGCGATGTCGAGCTTTGGCCACGAACGGCGCAGCAACCCGTTCGTGGGCGATTCCGTGCTCGCGCGGGGTTAGAGCCGGATCCCGTAAGCCAGCAACACCGCCCATACGACCAGCGCGAGCAAAACCCCCCAGGTCACGAACGCACCCGCAGCGCGCAATGCGTTGGGCGTCGGCCGGTCCATGCCGAGCGGATGGATCACCCGCGCCACCACCAACAATGCGCCCAGACCCCAGAGCCAGCGCGACGCGCCGACATTCAGCTCGATCAGAAGCATCAGGATCAGCGCGATCGGCACATATTCGTTGAAATTGGCGTGGGCGCGCATCCGCGCTTCCATCGCCGGGATGTCGCCATGGCCGATCAGCACCTTGTGCGTCATCCGGCCTCGCGACACACGCACGCCGAGCCAGACATTGAGCAGCCCGAGCGCTGCGGCGAAGATCAAGGTGACGGTTGGTACGGCTGCGATATGCATGGCGGCTTCTCCCCTGCGGCCTTCATGCCCAAGCCGGCCTTGCAACGCGAGCCGAAATCGCTATAGGGCAGCGCCTTCGCGACGCGCCCAGCCGGAGGCCCGCGGCTCCAAAGCCGCAATGGCCATCGGCGAAGCGCGTCCTATCGTTTTTACAGACTCATCGTCTACAAATTGGAATAGGTGCCGAGATGGCAGTCCCAAAAAGAAAAACCTCGCCGTCCAAGCGGAACATGCGCCGCAGCCATCATGCGCTGACGGTCGCTTCGTTCCAGGATTGCCCGAATTGCGGCGAGCTCAAGAAGCCCCACAATCTGTGCGATCATTGCGGACATTATAACGGTCGTGAGATCCTGCCGGTCAGCAACTGATCGATAGGATTGGCGGGGGGTTGAACGTGAGTCCCTGTCTCGCCATTGACGCGATGGGAGGCGATGGCGGCCCGGCGATAGCGGTCGCCGGCGTGGCGCGTGCGCTGATGCGCAACCCCGCCATGCGCTTTACCTTGTTTGGCAACGAAGCGCAGCTGCGTGCGGAAACGGCGCGCCATCGCGCGTGCGGCGATCGCGTCGCGATCGTCCATTCACCCGACATGATCAGGGGCGAGGACAAGCCCAGCCAGGCGATTCGCCGCGCCAAGACGACGTCGATGGGCATGGCCATCGCCGCGGTGAAGGAAGGCCGCGCCGACGCCGCCATTTCCGCCGGCAATACGGGCGCGCTGATGGCGATGGCCAAGATCGCTCTACGCACCATACCCGGCATCGACCGGCCCGCGCTCGCGGCCTTGCTGCCGACGCTCGGCGAGCATGACCTCGTCATGCTCGATCTTGGCGCCAACACCGAATGCGACGCGCGCAATCTCTTCGAATTCGCGATCATGGGGGCGGCCTATGCCCGCATCCTCCACGAGACCGAGCAGCCGAGCGTGCGCCTGCTGAACATCGGCACCGAGGCGCTCAAGGGCACGGACACGTTGCGCGACGCAGCCGCCATGCTGCGCGCGGCCAATCATCTGCCGCTGCGGTTCGACGGATTCATCGAGGCGAGCGGCCTCGGCCGCGGCGAGGCCGACGTGATCGTTTCGGACGGATTCTCCGGCAATATCGCGCTCAAGACCGCCGAAGGCACGGCGCGTTTCATCGGCGACCTGCTGCGTCGCTCGTTCAAGAGCTCGCTGCGTTCCAAGTTCGGCTTCATGCTGTCGAAGCCCGCCATCACCCTGTTGCGCAAAGGGCTGGACCCGAATTTGCGCAACGGGGCGGTATTCCTGGGGTTGAACGGCACGGTCGTGAAGAGCCACGGCAGCACGTCCGTGGAAGGTTTCGCCAATGCGATCGAGGTCGCCGCGAAGCTTGCGCGCGGTCGCATCACCGATCGGATCGCAGCCGATCTGGCACGCATCCGCGCGCCGGAGACCGCCGAGGCATGATTCGGCGCGCGACGATCGCGGGAACGGGTTCGGCACTGCCGCCGCGCCGCGTCACCAATGAGGAATTGGCGCAGACCGTCGATACATCGGACGAATGGATCGTCGAACGTACCGGCATTCGCGCCCGCCACATCGCGGGCGACGGCGAGACCACCGCTACGCTTGCCACCGAGGCCGCTCGCAAGGCACTGGCAGCCGCCGGCATGGCCGCTACCGATATCGATCTGATCGTGCTCGCCACCGCAACGCCCGACCAGACCTTCCCGGCCACTGCGACGAAGGTCCAGGACGCGCTCGGCATCCGCGATTGCGTGGCTTTCGACGTGGCAGCGGTGTGCTCCGGCTTTCTCTATGCGCTGTCGGTGGCCGAAAGCATGATTCGCGGCGGCGGCAGCACCAATGCCCTCGTTATCGGGGCGGAGACTTTCAGCCGCATCCTCGATTGGGAAGATCGCGCGACCTGTGTCCTGTTCGGCGACGGGGCCGGCGCGGTCGTGCTCACCCCGGAAGAGGGCGACGGCGGCAACCAGGATCGGGGCGTGCTCTCCACTGCGCTCCACGCGGACGGGCGCCACAACCAGTTGCTCTATGTCGACGGTGGCCCATCTACCACCGGCACCGTCGGCAAGTTGCGGATGAAAGGCCCGGAGGTCTTCCGCCATGCCGTCGTCAACCTCGCTGCCGTGCTGGAAGAAGCGCTCACCAAGACTGGCCTGAAGGTTGCGGACGTCGACTGGATCGTGCCGCACCAGGCCAACCGTCGCATCCTCGACGCGACCGCCCGCAAGCTCGGCCTGGCGCCTGAACGGGTTGTCATCACCGTCGACGAACATGCCAACACCTCCGCCGCCTCGGTGCCGTTGGCGCTGGACGTGGCGGTTCGTGACGGGCGTATCAAGCGAGGCGACATAGTCGTGCTTGAAGCCATGGGCGGCGGTTTCACCTGGGGCGCCGCTGTCGTTCGCTATTGACGTTTTGCGGCCGTCCGCGATGGTTTTGGCGTTCGACGCCCGCGCCAACACGCAAACTGAACCATCCCGGCATCGCTCCATCAGCCCGGCGCAGAGTCACGCTTGCCTCTACAACCGAGCCACCGATCCTAAGATATTGACCGCGCAGGCGATCCGAATCATCCACCGGCATCGCAGGCCCTTGTCCTGACCCGCTCGCTCGCGGTAAGGTCCCTCTTTCAAGGGACGGCGTGGGGGAAACATGGCCGAAGCTGATATGATGATGGCCGACACGCTCACCAGGGCCGACCTGGCGGAAATCCTTCATGGCGATATCGGCCTGCCGCGTTCGCAATGCGCGAACCTGGTGGAGCAGGTAATCCGGCACATGTGCGAAGCGCTCGCTCACGGCGAGAACGTCAAGATTTCCGGCTTCGGCACTTTCGTGCTGCGCGACAAGGCGGAGCGCATCGGCCGTAACCCCAAATCGGGCGTGGAAGTGCCGATCGCACCGCGTCGCGTGCTCACATTCCGCGCCAGCCAGACGCTGCGCGACCGTATCGTTCGCGCGGGCTGAGGTGGCTGACCCTTCTGCCAAGGCGGAAGGCGCGTTTCGCACGATCAGCGAGGTGGCAGCCGAGCTAGGGCTTCCGCAGCACATCCTGCGTTATTGGGAAACGCGCTTTTCGCAATTGCGGCCGCTGCAGCGCGCCGGGAATCGGCGATATTATCGTCCTGCCGACGTTGCGCTTGCCCGCCGTATCCACCGCCTGCTCAACCAGGAAGGCTATACGATGCGCGGCGTGCAGAAATTGCTCGCCCAGCCCGAGCAGAGCCAGGAGGGCGCTTTGCCTGCCGCAAGCGCCACCGAAAGTGGCGGCACTAATGCACTCATAGCGATTCGCGACGCGCTCACCGCCGCGCTAGCAACGGACCAGTCTTCACGTCCCTGAGCGACTCGCGACGGATCATCGCGCCCATTGCGCCAGCCAGTCGGCCAGCGCCTGGGGGGTCATGCTGCGCGCATCGGCAAGCGCAGCGGTGCGGCCTTCGTTAAGCAGCCGATTGGTGCGCGGATCGACGATCAGCACGCTCGGGACGCCTTTCAGACGATCGGTGATACCGTAGCGCGCCGGGACGGCGAGGTTCTTGTCGAAGCGGCCAACGTCGACCGTGACCACTTCGAAATGCCGCCGCACGAACGCGTTCACCTCGGGCAAGTCCATCGTGCCGGCGAGGATTCGACAGTCGAGGCACCAATTGCCGCCCAGGTCGATCAGAAGCAGCTTGTGCGATGCCCTGGCCTTCGCACGGGCGCGATCCACGGCTGCCAGCGCATTGGCCTTCTCGTCATAAGGCAGCGGCAGCGGCTTCGCGAGCTGCTCAAAGCTTTGCGCGCGCACCTGCGGGGCGCGAACGGCCGCAACGGCTGGCGCCGCGAGGGCGAGAATCAAGGCGGTGGCGAGAAGGCGCATCAGACACTCCCAATAGATGCGACCCATCTAGGCTGATGCCTTGCAAGCGCGAAACAAGCTCTTCTAGGGCAAGAAAAAGCCCGGACGCATCGCTGCGCCCGGGCCCTGTCTCTTGATAAAGTCGGGTTGGATCAGCTGATCGGCGAAAGATTCACCGCCGCATATTTGCCGCGGCGATCGACTTCGAGTTCGAACTCGAGCTTATCGCCTTCGTTGAGCGTCGGCATGCCGGCGCGCTCGACTGCGGAGATATGGACGAAGGCATCCGGCTGGCCATCATCGCGCTGAATGAAGCCGAAGCCCTTCATCGCGTTGAAGAACTTGACCGTTCCGCTCGAACGTTCGCCGGTGAGCTGCCGCTGCGGGCCGCCGCGGTCGCCGCCTTCTGCCGGCGGAGCGCGACCTTCGCTGACCGGAACGATGTCGCCTTCAAGCTGAAGGTTGGTTGCCGAGATGCGGCCACCGCGATCGACGAGGCTGAAAGCGAGCTTCTGGCCCTCGCCCAAACCGGACAGGCCGGCCTGCTCGACTGCCGAGATGTGCACGAACACATCCTCGCCGCCATCATCACGAACGACAAAGCCGAAGCCCTTCTGGCCGTTGAAGAATTTGACCGTGCCCTTGGCCTCGCCGACGACCTGGGCCGGCATCCCGCGGCCACCACCGCCGCCGCCGCCGAAGCCGCCACCGCCGCCAGCACCGCCGCCGCCACGGTAGCCACCACCGCCGCCGCCACCGAAGCGATCGCCGCCGCCGAAGCCGCCGCCACCGCCGAAGCGATCACCACCACCGGCATAACCGCCGCCGCCGCCGCCGAAACGGTCGCCACCGCCACCGAATCCGCCGCCGCCGAAGCCGCTGTCTTCGCCAAAGCCGTCGCGCTTGTCCTTGCCGCCGCGCTGCCCGCGCCGCCCTCGATCGAAACTCATGCCGTCAAAATCTTCCCGAATTCGCCCCTGTCATCGCATCCGTGGGCGCCGGGCGGGCGCACGCGAACCTTGCGGCGCGGCAGGTCATGCCAAGCCAAGATCGGCCCATATAGAAGTTTCGTCCATATCGCGAGTCGCTTTCGCCATAATTGCCTCCGCGAAATGATCCGCGCCATTGAGCGTTCCGTCCATGGCGCCTATCTGCCCTGAATGAGCGTTTATTTGCACGAAGAAGATCTCCCCGCCGACGCACTGCGCCCTGGGCCGGTGGCGGTCGATACGGAGACCATGGGCCTTCACACGTACCGAGACCGGCTCTGCCTGGTCCAAATCTCGGACGGTGGCGGGGACGAGCATCTCGTGCGCTTCGCGGCAGGCAGCGATTATGCCGCACCCAATTTGCGTGCGGTGCTGTCCGATCCGGCACGGCTCAAGCTCTACCATTTCGCCCGTTTCGATCTCGCGGCACTACGCCATTATGTCGGTGTGGTGGCGGCTCCCGTCTACTGCACCAAGACCGCATCACGACTGATTCGCACCTACACCGACCGGCATGGCCTGAAGGAACTGGTGCGCGAGCTGCTCGGCCAGGAAATTTCCAAGCAGCAGCAATCGTCCGATTGGGGCGCGGCCGAACTGAGCGACGCGCAGAAGGAATATGCGGCGTCGGACGTGCGCTACCTGCATCAGCTGCGCACGATCCTCGACGAGCGTCTGGCACGCGAGAATCGCACCGCATTGGCGCAATCCTGCTTCGACTTCCTGCCCGCCCGCGCCGAGCTCGATCTTGCCGGCTGGCCCGAAGTCGATATTTTCGCGCACATCTGACCATATGTCGCAACTCGCCGAACAGCAGCGTCGCGAACGGCGCATCTGGGCTGCGGCCGGGAGCAGCCATGACGGGCTGATCGCGACGATGCGGATTGCGCTGCCGTTGGCGGTTGGGGTTCTCACGGCATTCCTGGCATTCGCTCCGCTGGCGGTGGGACGCGATATCAGCTTCGTGCTGTCGAAGGACCGGGTCGACGTGGCGAGCGAGCGCATGCGGGTGACGCGCGCTACCTATCGCGGCGACGACAGCAAGGGGCAGCCATTCCGGCTCGACGCAGGTTCGGCCGTGCAGGCGACGTCGCGCGATCCAATCGTGCATCTGAGCCAACTCAACGCCCAGATCCAGCTCAGCGACGGGCCGGCGACGATCCGCGCCAATCGCGGCAGGTACGATCTCGACAACGAGAATATCGCGATCGACGGGCCGGTGCGGTTCGACAGCAAAGGCGGCTATCATGTCACGACGCGCGACGTACTTGTCGACATGAGCGACCGGCTCGCGCGCAGCCGCGGACCTGTCGATGGGACGATGCCGCTGGGGCATTTCAGCGCCGATTTGATGCACGCCGACCTCGAGCGCCGCATCGTCCGTCTCGACGGGCGCGCCCGCTTGCATATCGTTCAGGGCCGGTCCAGAGGCGCCCGATGAAACGGCCCCTGCTCTTGCTCGCGCTCGCAGCGCTGATCGGCCCGGTATCGGCACAAGGCTTTTCCGCGCTCAAGGGGCATGACAGCAACGCGCCGATCGACATTTCATCGGACCATCTCGAGGTCCAGGATCGCGCCGATCGGGCGATCTGGGTCGGCAACGTCCATGTCGTGCAGGGCGACATGACGATGGACGCCGCCCGCATGACTGCCAGCTACAGCCAGGCGCAAACGCCGGGCGCAAACCCGCAGATCAACCGGATCGATGCCTCCGGCGGCGTCACCGTCGTCTCGCCGACCGAGCGCGCCAAGGGCAATTTCGGGATTTACGATCTCAACCGCAAACTGATCACGCTGATCGGCAATGTCTCGCTCGTACGCGGCACCAACACCGTCAACGGCGCGCGGTTGGTGATCGACATGAACAGCGGGCGCGCGACGGTGGACGGCAACTCGGTCGGTGGCGCCGCCACCAGCCAGTCCGGCGGGCGGGTAACCGGCCACTTCACGGTTCCCAAGCGCACGAGCACCACGCCGGCCGGTGGATCGACCCCGCCCAAATAAGCTTCGGGTGCCGCAGAGACGGGGGCAATGCAAGAAACTTGCCGTTTCCCATCCGCCCCGCTTGCGGTAACCGGACGAGCGCGATTGAAAGAGCGAGCATGACCGACACCGCCATCCTGGAACCGGAGACCTGCCTCTCGCGCAATGCCGAGGGCTGTGGCCTGTCGATCGTTTCGATCGCCAAGGCCTATGACAAAAGGCAGGTGCTGTATGATGTCAGCCTTGACGTCGCGCGCGGTGAAGTCGTTGGCCTGCTTGGTCCGAACGGCGCCGGCAAGACGACCTGCTTCTATTCGGTGATGGGGCTGGTGAAGCCGGACGAAGGGCGCATCCTGCTCGACGGCAACGACGTGACCTCCCTGCCCATGTACCGGCGCGCGATCCTCGGCCTCGGCTATTTGCCACAGGAAACGTCGATCTTCCGGGGGCTCAATGTCGCCCAGAATATCATGGCGGTGCTGGAGACTTCAGAGCCGGAAAAGGCGGCGCGGGAGGCGCGACTGGAAGCGCTGCTGGGGGAATTCCATCTCGAGCGGCTGCGCGATGCGCCGGCCATGGCCTTGTCCGGCGGCGAGCGGCGCCGCTGCGAGATTGCGCGCGCGCTCGCCGCCTCGCCCTCGATCATGCTGCTGGACGAGCCGTTCGCCGGTATCGATCCGATCTCGATCAACGATATCCGCGATCTGGTGAAGGATCTGAAGCGGCGCGACATTGGCGTGCTGATCACCGACCATAATGTGCGCGAGACGCTCGATATCGTCGACCGCGCCTGCATCATTTACGACGGTCGCGTCCTGTTCCAGGGCAGCCCCGCCGAGCTCGTCGCCAACGAGGAGGTCCGCCGCCTCTATCTCGGCGAGAGCTTCGCGCTGTAGGGCAAGCCTAACGCCCAATGAGCCTCGCCCCCCGCCTCGACCTGCGCCAGTCGCAGTCGCTGGTGATGACGCCGCAATTGCAGCAGGCGATCAAGCTGCTGGCTTTGTCCAATCTCGAGCTGGAAGGCGTGATTGCCGAGGAGCTGGAGAAGAACCCGCTGCTCGCCGCCGGCGGCGAGGATGGCGAACCGCAACAAGCCGAGACGGCCGCGCCGGAAGCGGCCGAGAGTGAACCGCTTACCGCGGACCGGCTGATCGAGAGCGGCGATGCTCAGGCCGATGCCCCGCTCGATGTCGATTACGATGCCGAGACTTTCCATCACGACAGTGCAAGCGATAGCGGCAGCGGTGCCGGCGGTCAGCTGGGGATGGACGGCCTCGGCGGCGCCGCGCCCGACGACGGGCCGGACATGGATGCGCTGGCGGCCGGCGCGCCCTCGCTTCACGATCACCTGCTCACCCAGGCGGGCGAACTGCTCGACGGTCATGAGCTCGCCATCGCCGAATGTATTATCGATGCGATCGACGAGGCCGGCTATCTCGAACAGCCGATCGGTGAGCTCGCGGAGGCGCTCGGCACCGTCAGCGAGCAGGTCGAGCGCATCCTTGCCGTCGTGCAGGGCTTCGACCCGACCGGCGTCGGCGCGCGCAGCCTTGGCGAGTGCCTGGCGCTGCAGGCCAGGGAAGCCGATCGCTACGATCCGTGCATGGCGGTGATGCTGGCCAATCTCGACATGCTCGCCAAGGGCCAGCTGCCGCAGCTGAGGCGGCTGTGCGATGTCGACGAAGAGGATTTCGCGGACATGATCCGCGAGCTTCGCACCTACGACCCCAAGCCAGGTTTGCGCTTCGGCGGCGAGCGCGCGCCGCCGGTGTCGCCCGACGTGTTCATCGCCCGTACCCGCGGCGGCTGGGTGATCGAACTCAATAACGCGACCCTGCCACGGCTGCTCATCGACCGGCGCTATTATGGCGAGCTGTCCGCCGGGGCGCAGGACAAGAGCGGCAAGGCGTGGCTGGCCGATTGCCTCGCCAGCGCCAACTGGCTGATCAAGGCGCTCGACCAGCGCGCGCGCACGATCATCAAGGTCGCGACCGAGATCGTGAAACAGCAGGAGCCATTCTTTCTGCACGGCGTGGCGCATCTGCGGCCGCTGACCTTGCGCACCGTCGCCGACGCGATCGGCATGCACGAATCCACCGTCAGCCGCGTGACATCCAACAAATATCTGTCGTGCGAGCGCGGCCTGTTCGAGCTCAAATATTTCTTCACGAGCGGCGTGTCCGGCGCCGACGGCGAGGGCGTGTCGGCCGAAGCGGTGAAGAGCCACATCGCCAAGCTGATCGCCGACGAGGGCAAGGACGTGCTGTCCGACGACAAGCTCGTCGAGATCCTCAATGCCCGCGGGTTCGACATCGCGCGCCGCACCGTCGCGAAGTATCGCGAGGCGATCGGGCTGGGCTCATCGGTCCAGCGGCGGCGGCAGAAGGCGTTGGGCTGAATATTGTCCGTCGCCCCAGCGAAGGCTGGGGCCCATGGCTCTCACCATGCGCGGCACGGTTGCCGCTGGCCCATGGATCCCAGCCTCCGCTGGGATGACGATCAGGCCCTCGCGCCCTCGCCCTCCAGCATCCTGATGATCGCGGAGAAATCGAGGCTGCCATTCCCGCCATTGGCGAAGGCCTGGTAGAGCGCCTCGGCGGCGGCGCCCATCGGCACGCTGGCATTGGAATCGTGCGCGGCGGCCATCGCCAGCTTGAGATCCTTGAGCATAAGCGCGGTCGCGAAGCCGCCCTGATAGTCGCGGTCGGCCGGCGTATCCGGGCCGACGCCGGGGACCGGACAATAGCTCGTCATCGACCAGCTCTGGCCCGACGCCTTGGACGATATGTCGTAGAAGGTCTGGAGATCGAGGCCGAGTTTCTTTGCCAGCAGGAACGCTTCGCACGTGGCAACCATCGTCGCACCGAGCAGCATATTATTGGCGATCTTGGCGGCCTGGCCGGCGCCGCTGGCGCCGGCGTGAATCACGGCCTTGCCCATTGCCGCCAGGATCGGTTCGGCCCGGGCGAAGGCGTCCGCCGATCCGCCGACCATGAAGGTGAGCGTGCCGCCATTGGCCGCCGCGATCCCGCCCGAAACCGGGGCATCCACCATCGCATAGCCCTGATCGGCGGCGGAAGCACCGACTGCCTTGGCGCTGCTGACGTCGATCGTCGAGCAATCGATCAGGATCGCGCTGCTCGGCGCGGCGCCGATCACGCAATCGGCATAGACCTGCCGCACGTGCGCGCCGGCCGGCAGCATGGTGACGACCGCATCGACGTCGGCGGCGGCTTCGCGCGCGGATTTGACGCGGGTACAGCCCGCTTCCTCGGCATGGGCGAGCGCAGCTTCCGCCAGATCGAAGGCCCGCACATCATGCCCGGCCTTGACCAGATTCGCAGCCATGCCTCCGCCCATATTGCCGAGGCCGATGAAACCGATCTTCACAACATTCTCTCCGTTCGCATCTTTTCTCGCGCGTCATGCCAGCGGAAGCTGGCGTCTCGGGAGGAGGTCACCTCGCCTCCCGAAACCCCAGCTTTTCGCCGGGGTGACGTGACGGTCTATTTTCCCGTCCAATTCCCCGGTCGTTTTTCGACAAAGGCGGACATGCCTTCTTTCTGATCCTCGGTGCCGAACAGGCCATGGAACAGGCGCCGCTCGAAACTGATGCCCTGGGCCAGCCCCCCTTCGAACGCGGCGTTGACCATCTCCTTGACCGCGATCGCGGCGAGCGGGGGCATCGCCGCGATCTCGGCGGCGAGCTTGAGCGCCTCCTCGGTCAGAGAAGCGGCGGGAACGATCCGCGAGACCAGGCCGGCACGCTCGGCTTCCTCGGCGCCCATCATCCGCCCGGTGAGGCACATGTCCATCGCCTTGGCCTTGCCGATTGCGCGCGTCAGCCGCTGCGAGCCGCCCATGCCCGGGCCGACCGCCAACTTAATCTCCGGCTGGCCGAACTTGGCATTGTCGCTGGCGAGGATGAAATCGGCCATCATCGCAACCTCGCACCCGCCGCCGAGCGCGAAACCCGACACCGCCGCAAACCAGGGCTTGCGCGTCGCCGTCACCTTTTCCCAACCGGCGAAGAAATTGCTGCCGTACATCGACGCGAAGCCCTGCGCCTGCATCTCCTTGATGTCCGCGCCGGCAGCAAACGCCTTTTCGCTGCCGGTCAGCACGAGGCAGCGCTGCGCAGGATCGGAATCATAGGCGCCGAAAGCCTCGATCAGCTCGCCCAGGACCTGCGTGTTCAGCGCATTCAACGCCTGCGGGCGGTTGAGCCGGACGAGCGTGACCGCATCGTGGCGTTCGATCAGGAGGGTTTCGTAATCGGCCATTCTTACTCTCCCGTCATGCCTGACTTGTTCCGGCATCCACTATGCCGCCAGGGCCTAGCCGCCGAGCGGACCCCCGAACAAGCCTGTCCTGAGCCTGTCGAAGGGTCCGGGCGACGGTAGGTCACAACCGCAACGGCTCCCACGCTTCTCCATCCGGCAAGGGCGCGAAGATCGTGTTCAGCACGGTCTCGGTTACGCCCTCGGGCGTGGCGGGCTCCCAGCGCGGGGCATTATCCTTGTCGATCAGCAGTGCGCGCACGCCTTCGATGAAATCGTGGCGCTGACAGACGTGGGCGGCCACGGCATATTCGACCCGCATCTCATCGTGGAAATCGCTGTGGTGCGCGGAAGCCCGCAACAGGCGCAGCGCAACCTTGCACGATTGCGGCGATTTGCTGCGCAGGCCGGCCAAGGTGGCTTGCGCCCATTCGCCGGGATCGGCTTCGAGCGCGGCAATGATATCCTCCAGTTCGTCGGCGGCGAACAGACGATCGATATCCGGTTGCAGAGCGAGGATCGGTGCCTCGGCCGGTGGGGTGGACGCGGCATCGAGGATCGCCTCCGCCTGACCGGGATCGGCGATGAGTGCTGCTTTGACGCCGTCGAGCCTGTCGGAGGGGATATGATGGGTCGCGAGGCCGACCGCGATCAGGTCGGCCCCGTTCAACCTGGCGGCGGTGAGCGCGAGATATTGGCCGAGCCGCCCCGGCAGGCGCGAAAGATACCAGCCGCCGCCGACATCGGGAAACAGGCCGATCGTCGCCTCCGGCATGGCGAATATCGTGCGTTCGGTCGCTACGCGATATTTCGCCGGCAGGCCGATGCCGACGCCGCCGCCCATCACGATGCCGTCGAGGAAGCTCACTATCGGCTTGGCATAGGTAAAGAGCAGATGGTTGAGCTGATATTCGGTGTGGAAGAAAGCGCGCGCCAGGGTCCCGTCACCCTTGGCGCTCGCCGCCACCGCGCGCACGTCGCCCCCCGCGCAAAAGCCCCGCCCTTCTGCATGATCGAGCAGGATCAGCTCGACCGCAGGGTCGATACGCCACGGCACGAGCGCGTCGATCATGGTGCGGCACATCGCCTCGTTGAGCGCATGGATCGCCTTGGGCCGGTTGAGCTGCAGGCGACCGACCTTCCCTTCGGTGAAAGCGAGGACTTCTATGGTCATTGACGTCCTTCGATACGGGTCTTCGACGAGCTCAGCCCCTACTCAGGATGAGCGTGGAAAAAATAAGCGCCCATCCTGAGCAGCCGCTGAGCTTGTCGAAGCGGCCTCTCGAAGGATCATTGCCGCAGCAATTCGCGCGCGATGATCACGCGCATGATCTCGTTGGTGCCTTCGAGGATGCGGTGGACGCGCAAATCGCGGAAGAAGCGTTCGACCGGATAATCCTGGAGATAGCCATAGCCGCCATGCAGCTGGAGCGCGCGGTCGACCACCGCGCTGCCGGTGTCGGTCGCAAGCCGTTTGGCCATCGCCGCGAACTTGGTCTTGTCCGGCGCACCGGCGGTGACCTTGGCCGCCGCCGCGTAAAGCAGGGTGCGCGCCGCCTGCAGCTCGGTTTCCATGTCGGCGAGCGTGAATTGGGTCGCCTGGAAATCGACGATGCGCTGGCCGAACTGGCGCCGGTCGCGCGTATAGGCGATCGCTTCGTCGAGGCAGCGCTGCGCTCCGCCGAGCGAGCAGGCGCCGATATTGAGGCGTCCGCCGTCGAGGCCGGACATTGCGATCTTGAAGCCTTCTCCCTCTGCGCCGACGAGATTCTCGACGGGCACGCGGACATTGTCGAAATTCACCTGCCGCGTCGGCTGCGAGCGCCAGCCGAGCTTCTTTTCGTTGGCGCCGAAGCTGACGCCGGCCATGTCCTTTTCGATCACCAGGCAGGAAATGCCCTTGGCGCCCTCGCCGCCAGTGCGGACCATGGTGACGTAGATCTCATTCTCGCCAGCGCCCGAGATGAACGCCTTGGAGCCGCTGACGACATAATGATCGCCGTCGCGCACAGCCTTGGTCTTGAGCGCGGCGGCGTCCGAACCCGAGCCGGGCTCGGTCAGGCAATAAGAGCCGAGCCGCTCGCAGGCGACCATGTCGGGCAGATATCGCGTCTTCAGTTCGGCCGAGCCGAACGTGTCGATCATCCACGACGCCATATTGTGGATCGAGATGAAGGCGGAGGTCGAGGGACAGCCATAGGCCATCGCTTCCATGATCAGTGCAGCTTCCAGTCGCCCAAGGCCGATCCCGCCCGATCCTTCCGAGACGTAGATCGCGCCGAAGCCGAGCTCGGCCGCCGCCTTGACCACGTCGCGCGGGAAATGATGGTGCTCGTCCCACTCCGCTGCATGCGGCGTGATCGCGTCGGCGGTGAAACGCTGCGCCATCTCCTGGATGGCAAGCTGGTCTTCGGTAAGATCGAACTGACTCATGGGATCATCGCCTCGGCGCGGCCGCGTCGCCGCGCGCCCGCATTGCCAGTACAAGCCCGATCAGCACAAGGGCACCGCCGATCGCGGCCTCCACCGACCAGCGGTAACGCTCGAACAAAGTCGAGAAACCCATCGCGATCACCGGGATGAGGACGTTGACATAGCCACCGCGCGCGGCGCCGATGCGGCGGATCAGGTTGAAATATAGCGTGAAGGCAAGCGCCGAGGCGATGATGCCGAGGTAGAGCAGGCCGGCAATATAGGACGGGCGGAGATCGAAGGTCGGCGGGCCCGACGTGACCCACGCGAACAGGGCATCGAGCAATGCGCCCCAGCTCATACCCCAGGCGAGCAGGGTCGGCATGGCGGTGGCGCGGGCACGGGCGCTGCCCTGGAAGACATTGCCGACCGATGCCGTGGTGACCGCGATGAGGGTGAAGACGATGCCGATCAGGACATCGTGCGGGCTGCGGTCGGTCGCGCGCCACTCGTGGATGAACAAGAGCGCCACGCCCAGCATCGCGACGCCCGATCCCAGCAGGAAGGGACGCGACAATTGCTGCTTCAGGAAGATGCGCGCGAAGATGGCGTTGAGCGGCACGAGCAGCGAGAACAAAACCGCCACCAAGCCCGAGGTGATGTGGAGTTCGGCGGCATAGACCAGATTATAATTGATCATGAAGGTGGCGATGCCGAGCACGAGCGCGACGCCATGGCCGGTGGCGTTCATGCGCAGCGGCGCCTTCGTCGCCGCCGCCACCGCGAACATGGCAAGGCCGCCGACGGCGAAACGGTAGCACACCGACCATTGCGTCGAGACCGGCCCGAACTGGCTATGGATCGCAAGCCAGGTCGAACCCCAGATCAGGGTGACGACGGCGAAGGGCAGCGCGATGCGCCCCTGTGTCCCCTTGTCGAGCGGGGCCGCCCCGCTCACAGCGCCGCGATCGCGCGCGCCAGCGCCTGCACTTCGTCCGCGGGGCTCGCCCAATGGGTCACCAGCCGGATTTCGCCGGCCGCCCAATCGTAGAAATCGAAGCCCTGCGCGCGCAGCCGCGCGGTCTCTTCCGGCGCCATGCGCAGGAACAATTCGTTAGCTTCCACCGGCGCGATCAGGCGGGAGGCCGCGGCGGCGGCCAGCGTCTGCGCGTGGCCATTGGCGGCACGCGCCGTCTCCAGCCACAAATCCCCGTCTAGCATCGCGTGAATCTGCGCGGCGAGGTAACGGCCCTTGGACAAAAGGTGCCCGGCGCGCTTGCGGCGGCGGCGGGTGGCGTCGGCCAGGCTATCGTCGAAAAAGATCAATGCCTCGGCCGACAGCCCGCCATTCTTGACGAAGCCGAAGCTGAGCACGTCCACCCCCGCGTCGCAGGTCAGCTCCGCGGGGGTGCAGCCGAGCGTCGCGACCGCATTGGCGAAGCGGGCGCCATCCATGTGGAAGCGCCAGCCGCGCTCCCGCGCCAGCGCACCCAGCGCGGCCACCTCGGCGGGCGTGTAGACGCAGCCATATTCGGTGGCATTGGTGATCGATAAAGCGTGCGGCTGGACCCGATGGACGTCGTTGGCGATGGCATCGGCCGCCGCCCGCACCGAATCCGGCGTCAGCTTGGCGCCTGCGCCTTCCGCCAGGATAAGCTTGGCGCCGTGCGTGTAGAATTCGGGCGCGCCGCATTCGTCATTCTGAATATGCGAATCGCGATGGCACAGGATGCCCCCATAAGGCGGGCAGAGGGCGGCCAGCGCCAGCGCGTTGGCGGCGGTCCCGGTCGGTATCCACAGGGCCGTCACCTCGCGCCCGAACAGCTCGGAAAAGCGCGCGTCGAGCCCGCGGCTGAGCGCATCGCCATCATAGGCCGTGTCGACCTGATCGGCAGCCGCCATCGCGGCGAACACGGCGGGATGTACGGGGGCGGCATTGTCGGAGAAGAAGCGCATGGCTTGCGCTTGGGGCCGCCGCCCGCTTCAAGTCAATCGGCCGCAACGCATGCGCGCCCGGAGAGACGAATGAGGCTGCTGCCCGTCCTGCTATTCTGCCTCGGCGCGGCGCTGCCGGCTTATGCCACGCCTGCCGGCGATGCGCGGTTCAAGGCGATCAGCGAGCGCGAATATGCCTGGGCCCGCGCCGATGGCGGCGGGGGCGAAGATGACGAGCGGATCGCACCGCATCTGCAGGACGTGCGGCCGACGGCGCAGGCGCGGCGGCTCGCCTATTTGCGGCAGGTGCTGAGCGAGCTCGACGCGATCCGGCCAGCCGACCTCTCGCCGCCGACCGCGGTGGATTATGCGGTGTACCGTTTCGACCTGGAAAGCCGGATCGCGGCACTGGCGTCACGCGACTATGAAATGCCGGCCAATTCCGACAGCAGCTTCTGGAGCGACCTCGGCTACACCGCGCGGGCTTCGTTCAAGAGCGAGGCGGATTACCGCAATTGGGTCACCCAGCTGCACGAGCTGCCCGCCTATTTCGCCGAGCAGATCGCCAACATGCGGGCCGGTGCGGCGCGCGGCTTCACGCCGCCGCGCGTCACCCTCGCCGGCCGCGACCAAGGGGTGGCGCAGGCGGCGGCGGCCAAGGCGGCCGAGGACAGCTTTCTCTACACGCCGTTCAAGGCGATGCCGCCCTCGATCCCCGCGGCAACGCAGGCGGCGTTGCGGGAGGAGGCCAAGCGCGCGATCGAGACCGAGGCGCTGCCGGCCTATCGCGCGCTGCTCGCCTATCTGCGCGAGGATTATATTCCGCATAGCCGCACCACGCTCGCGGCGGAGGCGCTGCCGGGTGGGAAGGCCTGGTATGCCGCCCAGATCAAGGCCTATGCCACGCTCGACCTGAGCGCCGACCAGATCCACGCCATCGGCCTGGCTGAAGTCGCGAAAATCCACGCCGAGATGCTGGCCGTGATGAAGCAGACCGGCTTTGCCGGCGATCTTCCCGCCTTCCTTACCTTCCTGCGCAGCGATCCGCGCTTCTACGCCAGGACGCCGCAGGAATTGCTGGATCGCGCGGCGTGGACCGCCAAGGAGGTGGATCGCAAGATCGGGCTCTATATCGGCCATCTGCCGCGGCGGCGTTTCGGGATCGTGCCCGTGCCCGACGATATCGCGCCATTCTACACCGCCGGGCGCGGCGGACCGGGCGAATATCTGGTCAATACCTACGACCTGCCGTCGCGCCCGCTCTACCAATTGCCGGCACTGACCCTGCATGAAAGCGCGCCCGGCCATGCCTTCCAGATCCCGCTGGCGAGCGAGAACAAGGCCAGCCCCAAATTCCGCCAGACGCTGTACATTTCCGCTTATGGCGAAGGCTGGGCGCTCTATTGCGAGCGGCTCGGCGACGAGATGGGGATCTACCGGACGCCTTATGAGCGGTTCGGAATGCTGAGCTACCAGATGTGGCGCGCGGCGCGGCTGGTGGTCGATACCGGCATTCATCACAAAGGCTGGACGCGCGACCAGGCCCTGGCCTTCCTCCACGACAATACCGCCTTGTCGGATCACGAAATCGCCACCGAGGTCGACCGCTATATTTCGTGGCCGGGGCAGGCGCTGTCTTACTATCTCGGTGAGATGGCGATCCGCGAGGGGCGGGCGAAAGCCGAGTCCGCGCTTGGGGCGAAGTTCAACATCCGCGCCTTCCATGACGCGGTGCTGGAGCTGGGATCGGTACCGCTGCCGGTGCTGACGGCGCGGATCGATCGCTTCATCGCCGAGGGCGGCAAGGGGCCTTATCCGGAAGAGGAGTAGAAGGACTTACATCCCGCTGAGTTGGACACGGGGTCATCCCACCCGCCCGGCCAGCAACAGCCCCACCTTGCGCTGCAATTCGCCGCCGCGGAACGGTTTCTGCACGATGCGCTCCTCGCTGACCGAGGCGATCGCCCGCAAATCGGCATAGCCGGTCACGAACAAGGTCGGCAGATCGGGCCAGCGCGTCTTGCAGGCGGCGGCGAGCTCGGCCCCGTTCATGCCGGGCATGGCGAAGTCGATCACCAGCAGATCCACGCTATCGCGGTCGAGCAGTTCGAGCGCGGCGCCGCCGCTGCCCGCTTCGAGCACCTCGGCGCCCATCGTGCGCAACATGGTGGCGGTGATCTCGCGCACGGGGGGATCATCGTCGACGACGAGGATGCGGCGGCCGCACACTTCCCCGCCCCGTTCCGATCCGAGCTCGAGCGCGGGCGGACGCGGTTCGCGCCGCCGCTCCTCGGCACGTGGCAGATAGACGCGCACCGACGTGCCCTTGCCCACTTCGGTCTGGATCGCAACCCCGCCGCCGGACTGCTTGGCAAAGCCAAACACCTGCGGCAGGCCGAGGCCCGATCCCTTGCCGACCGGCTTGGTGGTGAAAAAGGGCTCGAATGCGCGATCGCGCACGTCGGGCGTCATGCCGCTGCCCGTGTCGGTCACGGCGATCAGCACATAATCGCCCGGCGGCGGTTCCTCCGGATGGTCCGGCTGGCCGAGCGTGATATTGTCGGTCGATACCGTCAGCGACCCGCCGACCTCCATCGCATCGCGCGCATTGATGGCGAGGTTGAGGATGATGAGCTCGATCTGGGTGGGGTCGACCAGAGCCGGCCACAGATCGGGCCGCAGCCGCGTGTCGAGCCGGACCGCACCGCCCATCGAACTTTGCAGCAGATCGCGCATGCCGGCGACGGTGTCGTTCAGGTCGATCGGCCGCGCCTCCAGCCGCTGGCGGCGCGAGAATGCCAGCAATTGCGCGGTGAGCGTAGCGCCACGCTCGGCGGCGGTGCGCATGTAGCCGAGCCGCTGGCGGGTGCGTTCGTCCAGCTTGGCATCGGCCGCGGCGCGCGCGACGAGATCGACATTGCCGAGCACGACCGTGAGGAGATTGTTGAAATCGTGCGCGACGCCCGAGGTTAGCTGGCCGATCGCCTCCAGCCGCTGCATCTGGCGCAAAGTCGCCTCGACCCGCTCACGCTCCTCGATCTGCGCGGAAAGCTGGCGATTGGTGGCAGCAAGCTCCTGGGTGCGCTCGGCGATGCCCTTTTCCAATATCTCCGACGCGAGATGGACTTCGGTGATGTCGACATCGCAGCCGACATAGCCGACGAAAACGCCATCGACTTTGCGCGGCCGCGCCTCGCTATGCAGCCAGCGCGTGACACCATGGCGATCGATCACGCGGACGTCGCGGCTGAAGGGCGCCCTGCTCAGGAAAGCCTGGTCGAAGTCGGCGATAAACCCCGCCTGGTCGTGCGGATGGATGATGGACTGCCAGCCGCCGTCCATGAGTTCGGCGGTGGGGCGCCCGAACGTCTCCTCGTGCCAGCGGTTGGCGAAGACAAGCGCACCTTTGTCATCGCACATCCAGATCAAAGCCGGCGCGCTGTCCGCAAGCGTGCGGAAGCGCGCCTCGCTCTCGCGCAACTCTTCCTGCACCGTCTTCCGACCGGTGATGTCGAGCACGGTTCCGACCGCACGCACGCACCGCCCCTCGCCATCCTCGAACAACCCGCGTCCCTTGGCCGCGACCCAACGGATGACCCCGTCTTCCTTCCCGATCGTGCGATATTCGACATCGTACGCGGCGCGCCGTTCGGGATCGAGCGCGGCGGCAAAGGCGGCCAAAGTCGCCTCGCGGTCTTCGGGATGGAGCCCGTCATGGAAGTCCGCCATCGTGCAAGGAACGCCCGGCGAGATTCCGAACATCGCCTTGGTCCGGTCGGACCACAAGAGCGTGTCGGTGAGCAGATCCAGGTCCCAGGTCCCGATCTCTCCCATTTCGACGGCCAGCCCGAGCGTGCTTTCGCTCAACGCCAGCTGCGTCTCGACCCGCGCCCGTTCGGTGACGTCGCTCCCCTCCACGAAGATCCCGGTGAGCGCGCCGTCCGCGGCGACAACCGGCTGGAAGATGAGGTCGACGACCCGGCGGTCCTCCACGCCGGGTGTCGGGTGGAGCGTGACCGGTACGCTACGCCCGGTATAAGGCTGCCGGGTATCGGCGACCTGATCGAGGATCGCGATAAAGCCTTGCGCGACGACTTCGGGCAAGGCGGTAGCGACCGATTGGCCGATGATCGCGCGATGATGGACGAGTTCCTGGTAAGCGTGGTTCGCGAATTCGTAGACATGCCCAGGCTCGCGCAGCAGCGCCATGAAGCTCGGTGCCTGCTCGAACATCTGCGCCAGCCGCTCGCGTTCGGCATTGGCGGCGTCCACCGCCCGGGCACGATCGGTCATCTCATAGACTATGCACAGCACGCCGCCCGGCGAATTGTCGGCATCGCGAACCGCCGAATAAGCGATATCGAGCAAGGCTTCACGCATCACGCCGTCCCGACGGGTGGGGAAAAGGGCGTCGCGCGTCATCACCGGCCGGCCAGTGTCGCGCACCGAGGCGAGGACCGGTCCGATCCTGTCCCACACGTGCGCCCATTTGTCCGCCGCCGCGCGGCCAAGCGACGCGGGATGGCGATCGCCGATCGCAAGCGCATAAGCGTCGTTATAGATGGCGGTGAGCTCCGGCCCCCAGAACAGGACCATCGGCAGGGGCGACGCGAGCATCAGGGCGACCGCATCGCGCAGCGGGCCTGGCCATTGCCCAGGCGCGCCGAGAGCGGTTGCGGCCCAATCATGCGCCGCGATCAGCTCGGCCAGCGTCTCCGCCGGCTCGGCATGGAGGGCATCCACATTCCCCGCCACCTTTTGTCCCCCGTCTACCGGGCCAGCCTTAGCCGCCGCGCAAGGCGATAGAAAGTCGACATCGTGCTGAATGGATCAGTCTGCCGCCTCCTCTCTGCTCATCGGTGCAAGATATTGGAAATCCGCGCGGAAGCGCTGGCGAAGCCGAGCCGCATTCGCTACGGGCATGCGCAGTGGCTTTCAGCCCTCCCCCAGCGTTGATGCCCGCCAGGACTTACAACCATCTTGATCAGCCGCGCGTCCAAGCCTTTGCCGCCTTTCCCATGCCTCGTCACGACGGCGGCGGCCGCGCGCCGTCGCGGCGCAAGCGCAGCCGCGGGCCTGGTGATCGTGGCCGCGCTCTGTGTTGCCGGATGCGCCGAGAAGAAGCCCCCGCCCCCGCCGACGCCGGAGGCAGGCTATATCGAGGTGAAGGCCCAGTCGGTTCCGCTGATGATCGAATTGCCCGGGCGTACCGCTGCTTTTGAAACCTCCGAAGTGCGGCCGCAGGTATCGGGCGTCGTCCAGGCGCGGCTGTTCACCGAGGGCGCGATCGTCCACCAGGGGCAGACGCTCTACCAGATCGACCCGAGCCTTTATCGCGCCGCCGCCAACCAGGCGCAGGCCAACCTCCGCTCGGCCGAAGCGAGCCGCGAGGCCGCGGCCGCCCGGGCCGCGCGCTACAAACCGCTGGCGGCGATGCAGGCGGTGGCACAGCAGGATTATACCGATGCCGTCGCCACCTCGCGCCAGGCCGCCGCTGCGGTCGCCCAGAACGCCGCCGCGCTCGAGACGGCGCGCATCAACCTGCGCTTCACCAGGGTGCCCGCACCGATTACGGGGCGGATCGGCCGTTCGCTGTTCACCACCGGGGCGCTCGTCACCGCCGCGCAAACCGATCCGCTGACGACGATCCAGCGGCTCGACCCGATCTACGTCGATATCCAGCAATCGAGCGCCGACCTGATCGCCTTGCGCCAATCGCTCGCCTCGGGCGGGACGGTCGCCTCTTCCGCAGTCGTCCACCTCAAGCTCGAGGATGGCAGCGCCTATCCCTATGCCGGCAGGGTCCAGTTCGCGGAAGAAATGGTCGATCCCTCGACCGGGGCGGTGACGCTACGCGCGCGCTTCCCCAACCCGCAGGGCCTATTATTGCCGGGCATGTATGTGCGCGCAACCTTCAGCCAGGCGACCACCAGACAGGGCATTCTCGTGCCCCAGGCCGGCATCACCCGCAATCCGCAGGGCAAGGCCACGGTGATGCTGGTCGGCCCAGGCAACAAGGCGGTCACCCGCAACGTAGAGACCGCGCAGACGGTCGGCGCGAACTGGCTGGTCACGTCCGGCCTGAAGCCGGGCGACCGCGTGATCGTCGAGGGATTGAGCAAGGTCAAACCCGGCAAGCCGATAAGGCCGGTGCCGGCCGGATCCAAGCCGCTGCCGCCGCCCGGCGGAAACAAGGGTGCCAGGAGCGATTCCAGCAGCAGCGGCGGCTGATCCGATGCTGAGCAGAATCTTCATCGATCGCCCGATCTTCGCCTGGGTGGTCGCGATCATCATCATGCTGCTCGGGATCGGCGGCATTCTGACGCTGCCGGTCGAGCAATATCCCGACATCGCGCCGCCGCAGGTCAATATCCGCGCCAACTATCCGGGCGCGTCCGCATCGACGCTGGAATCGTCCGTCACGCAGGTGATCGAGCAGCAGCTCACGGGCATCGACGGCATGCTGTATTTCCAGTCGACGTCGAATGCCGCCGGCCAGGTGACGGTCAACGTCACGTTCGACAAAGGCGTCGATCCCGACATCGCGCAGGTTCAGGTCCAGAACAAGGTGCAGCAGGCGCTGCCGCGGCTGCCGCAGCAGGTGCAGCAGCAGGGCCTGGTCGTCACCAAATCCAACGCCGACTTCCTGATGGTGATTTCGGTTTACGATCAGACCGACAAATCGACCAATATCGACGTCAGCGACTATCTCGTCTCCAACCTGCAGGATGCGATCGGCCGCGTCCCCGGGGTGGGCGACGTCAACGTCTTCGGCACGCAATATGCGATGCGGATCTGGCTCGATCCCTACAAGCTTTCCAGCTTCCAGCTGATGCCAAGCGATGTCACGGCGGCATTGCAGGCGCAAAATACGCAAATCTCCGCGGGTCAGGTCGGCCAGCAGCCCATGCCGTCGAGCCAGATGCTCAACGCGATCGTCACCTCGCGGTCGCGGCTGACGTCGGTCGACGAATTCCGCAAGATCGTGGTCAAGGCGCAGCCGAACGGCTCCAACGTTCTGCTGGAAGACGTCGCCCGGGTCGAGCTCGGCGCTGAGAATTACAACAGCCTCAGCCGGCTGAACGGCCATCCAGGCGCGGGCATCGCGGTCTCGCTCGGGCCGGGGGCGGATGCGCTGAAGACATCCGAACTGGTGCGCAACCTGATCACGCAAAGCGCCAAGGCTTTCCCGGAGGGCTACACCTACGCCTTCCCGCTCGACAGCACGGCCTTCATCAAATTGTCGGTGCACGACGTGGTGATGACGCTGATCGAGGCGATCATCCTGGTCGTGATCGTGATGTTCCTGTTCCTGCAGAGCTGGCGCGCGACCCTTATCCCGGCGATCGCGGTGCCGGTCGTGCTGCTCGGCACGTTCGGCGTGCTGGCGGCGTTCGGTTTTTCGATCAACACGCTCACTTTGTTCGGCATGGTGCTCGCGATCGGCCTGCTGGTCGACGACGCGATCGTCGTGGTCGAGAATGTCGAGCGCGTGATGGAAGAGGAACCCGACATCTCGCCGCGCGATGCGACGGTGAAATCGATGAGCGAGATCAACGTCGCGCTGATCGCGATCGCGCTCGTCCTCTCGGCGGTGTTCCTGCCGATGGCTTTCTTCGGCGGATCGACCGGCGTCATCTATCGCCAATTCTCGATCACGATCGTGTCGTCGATGGTGTTGTCGGTGCTGGTCGCGCTGATCCTGTCGCCGGCACTGGCCGCAACCCTGCTCAAGCGGCCGGACAAGGAAGGCCGCGCCAACGGCAATGTCATAGTGCGCAAGGCGCATGATTATGGCGACCGGTTCAACGCCTGGTTTGCGCGCACGTCGGAACGCTATCGGGCCGCGGTGGCGTGGCTGGTGGACCGCATGCTCGCTGCGATGCTCGTGTTCGGCGCGATCCTGGCCTTGCTGGTCGTGCTGTTCATCAGGCTGCCGACCAGTTTCCTGCCGACCGAGGACCAGGGTTTCGCGCAGCTGCAATATACGCTGCCGCCGGGCGCGACCCAGGACAGGACCCTGCAAGTCGCCAAGGCGATCGAGGCTTATTTCACCGGCCCGGAGAAGGCGGAGACTGCGGCGATCTTCACCGTGATCGGCTCCAATCAGTCGGGCAACGGCCAGAATGTCGGCCGCGGCTTCCTCGCGCTGAAGCCGTGGGACGACCGCAAGGGCGCGGAGCATAGCGCGCAGGCGATCACGCGGCGCGCGACCCAGAAACTCGGCGCGCAATTGCGCGATGCCGAATTCTTCGCGCTCAATCCCCCGCCGGTGCGCGGACTGGGCCAGTCCACCGGCTTCACCATGGAGCTTCTCAATACCGGTGGGATCAGCCGCCTTGAATTCCAGGATCGCCTGAACCGGTTGATGGCCGACGCGCGCTCCGATCCCGGCCTCGCGTCGGTGCGCATGAACAGCCTGCCGGATCAGCCTTCGCTGTCGATCGACATCGATTCCGAAAAGGTCGGCGCGCTCGGCATCAGCCAGAGCGATGTCGATGCGACGCTGTCGACCGCTTGGGGTGGCAATTACGTCAACGACTTCGTCGACCGTGGCCGCGTGAAGCGGGTCTATGTCCAGGGCGACGCGCCCTTCCGCGCACGGCCCGAGGATATCGGCCAATGGTATGTGCGCAATGCGGCCGGCACCATGTCCCCTTTCTCGTCCTTCGCGCATGAAGCATGGGGCACCACACCCAATGTTTTGACGCGCTTCAACGGATCGCCGTCGTTCGAAATTCAGGGCCAGGCGGCGCCGGGCAAAAGCTCTGGAGACGCGATGGACCGTATTGCCGAGCTTGCCGGTAAATTGCCCGGAGTATCGGTCGCGTGGGCGGGGATTTCCTATCAGGAGCGGCTTTCCGGCGGACAGGCGCCGATCCTCTACGGTCTGTCGCTGCTGGTTGTATTCCTATGCCTCGCCGCCCTTTACGAAAGCTGGTCGATCCCACTGGCGGTGATGCTGGTCATGCCGCTGGGTCTGATCGGAGCCGTGCTGGCAGTGACCATCCGCGGCCTGGAGAACGATATCTATTTCCAGGTCGGCCTGCTGACGACGATGGGCCTCTCGGCCAAGAATGCGATCCTGATCGTCGAATTCGCAGAGCAGGCCGAGAAACAGGGAAAGAAGCCGCTGGACGCCGCGCTCGAAGCGGCCCGGGTTCGTTTGCGGCCGATCCTGATGACCAGTCTGGCGTTCATCTTCGGCGTGCTCCCGCTCGCCATCTCGACCGGGGCAGGCGCACGCAGCCGCGTCGAAATCGGCACGGCGGTGATCGGCGGCATGCTCACGGCGACAATGCTGGCGATCTTCTACATCCCGTTATTCTTCGTCCTCGTCCGCAAACTGTTTCGCGGCCGCCACAAGGAAGCAGCGGATGGCACCGACGGCGACGGTGCCCCGCAGCGGAAGCCGGCATGAAGCGCGCTGCCGCTCTCCTTGCGCTGAGCGCGCTCACGGCCTGCAGCATGGATCCGCATTATGTGCGGCCGACGCCGGCCGTGCCGCAAAGCTGGCCGGCCGGCCACGCCTATCTGCGCCAGACGGAGGCGGCGCTGCCGAGCGTGAGCTATCGCGACATATTCCGCGATCCGCGGCTGCAAGCGATCATCGAGCAAGCATTGGTCAACAACCAGGACTTGCGGGTGGCGCTGGCCAATATCGAATCGGCGCGTGCGCTGTACCGCGTCCAGCGCGCGACGATCCTGCCCGAGGTCGACGCCAGCGCCGGCGTCACCACCCGCCGTGGGACGAGCCAGGGCAATGGTGCGACAGGCGGCACGGGCAGCGGCGAAACGGGCAGCGGCAATGCCCGCCGCACCACCAGCTATGAACTCCAGGCCGGCACCACCGCGTGGGAGATCGACCTGTTCGGCCGGCTGCGCAGCCTCTCCCGCTCGGCCTTCAACCAATATCTGGCGACGGACGCGGCCGCTCGCGCGACCCGGCTGACGCTGGTCGCCGATGTCGCCGACGCCTGGCTGACCCTTGCGGCCGATCGCAGCCTGCTGCTGATCGCCGAAGACACTGCGAACAGTGCGCAGACGACCGTCCGCCTTACGCAATTGCGGCTCGATGGCGGGGTCGCGCCGCGCACCGACTTACGCCAGGCGCAAACCGTGCTTGCCACCGCCCAAGCGGATCGCGCCCGCCAGATGACTTTGGTGGCGCAGGACATGAATGCGCTGCAATTGCTGGTCGGCGCGCCGGTGGCGGAAACGCTGCTGCCCGCCGCGATCGAGGATGCCGACGGCAATTTGGCGGAGCTGCCGGCGGGGCTGGATTCCACGATCCTGCTGCGCCGTCCCGACGTGGTCGAGGCCGAATATCAGCTGCGCGCAGCCAACGCCCGCATCGGTGCCGCGCGTGCGGCATTCTTCCCGCGCATCTCGCTCACTGCCATCGCCGGCCTCGCCAGCACGGCTTTGTCAGGCCTGTTCACGGGCGGGGCGTTCAGCTGGACAGTGGCGCCATCGGCGAGCCTGCCGATTTTTGATGGCGGCGCCAATGCCGGCAATTTGGCTTACGCACGGGCGCAACGCGACGTTTACGTCGCGACCTATCAACGGGCGATCCAGACGGCCTTCCGCGAAGCCTCCGACGCCCTCGCCCGGCGTGGCACGATCCAGGCTGAGATGCAGGCCGACCAGCTTAACGTCACGGCCGCGCAGGATACGCTCAACCTGGAAAGCGCGCGCTACCGCGAGGGCGTCGACCCTTACCTGAACACGCTCGACGCGCAGCGCACCTTCTATGCCGCGCGCCAGACGGTCGTGAACGTGCGGCTGACCAAGGCACAGAATTTGGTCGATCTCTATCGGACATTGGGCGGAGATCAGTTGGTCGAGGCGCTGCCGCCGAAAAGCACCCCGTCGCGGCCTTAACGGTCAGGCGGCCACGCGCACCCGGTTACGGCCCTCACCTTTGGCTGCATAGAGCGCCATGTCGGCGTCCATGAGCAGACTCGCGGCATCGCTATGGGATTCCCGCATCGAAATCCCGACGCTCACGGTTACCTTCGGTAACGAATCGTCCCCATCGGCGGCCGCCTCCATCGCCTCCCGCAGCCGTTCGGCAACCAAGGTCGCTTCTTCGCGCGCAGCGCCAGGCATGAGAATACCAAATTCCTCGCCGCCAAGCCTGCCGACCATGTCGCCGCCACGCACTACCGCTGCTGCTCGTGCGGCGATCAGCTGCAGCACGCGATCTCCGACGGCATGGCCATAACAATCGTTGACCAGCTTGAAATGGTCGACGTCGAAAATGGCGACGGCGAGCGGCCACCCAAATTCCATCGCGCCTGCAATTTCGCGTTCCAGCTGGCTCATGAAGGCGCGACGATTGGCGATTCCGGTCAGTTCGTCGGTCGAGGCCAGGAGGGTGGCCTCGCGGGCGCGCTGCTCGGCACGGCGCTTGGCGGTGATGACATGCTCCTCGATTCGCTTGCGATCGTCGATGTCGCGCAGCGTGCCGGTCGCGCCGGCGATACGGCCGTCCTGGTCATGCAAGCCCTGGATGAACAATTCGACCCAGCGGAGCCCCTCCCGCATCTCCATGCGCACGATCCGGCGCGTGGACTGATCCTCGCCGCGCAAGACCGCAGCGGTACGTTCGGCCAGGCCGGCGCGTGCGTTCGGCTCGACCAGCTCCAGCCACGAGCGGCCCAGGCTTGTCGCGATCGGTCGCCCGGTCAGCGCTTCCCACGCCGGATTGAGATAGGTCCAGCGCGCGTGGCTATCGATGCGGAAGATGACTTCGCCGATATTCTCCACCACCGAGCGGAAATGCTCGGCGAAAGCGCGCGTCTCTTCCGCCCGCAGATCGCGTTCGGCCAGGATCGCCGCGACCGGCAATGCCGTCAGCAGCTGGGTCGCGATGAAGGTCTGCAACAGCAATACCTGGTCGCCGGGCCGCTGCAGCAGATGGGCAATCGAACCATGGCCCGCTGCCGTCGCGCATGCCGCAATGATCGCGACAATGGCGACGCCGGCCACCGCCCCGAGGGCGCGCAGGCGGAAGGTCGCGAGCAGCACGCAGGGAGCAACGATGAAGGTGGAGGGCACCCCCCTTTGAAAGAAAACGTAGATTGTCGCCGCCGCAATCAATCCCAATAGTGCCACCAGCTCGGCGCCGGCCGCGATCGAGATGTCACGCATGCGGCGCCCACGTACGATGTCCGCGATCACCACAATCGCCGGCGTGACGACGAGCTGACTCAACACGCCCGAGACATACCAGCTTTGCCAGGCGTCCCAGAAAGGCACCCGATGTCCCAGCCACAAGCCGAGCGCACCGAGGGTCGAAGAAACCATCGCGGCAGTCGCGCAGGCCATCACGAACGAGAAGAAATCGCCGACGCGGTCGACCAGCCCCGGGCCGAGGCGGATACGCTGAAGCAGAGCGAAGACCAGCAGGCTCTCGACGACATTGGCAACGCTCAGCGTGAGCGTGATCAATGCCGGATCATCGCGGAACAGGTGAAGCAGGATGCCCCCTGCCAGCTGGCCCACGGCGATGGCGAGCACCGCCGGACGATCGCGGCCGGCGAGGATCAGCAGGGCGAGCACGATCGCGTTGCTGGGCCACAACGCCTCCAGCCCGCTGCTCTGCAACGCAACCAGATGGCTACCATAGGCGCCGATCAGAAAGAGCGCCGCCGTTCCTGCACCCAGCAGGACACCGTGCAGCACCTTCGGTTTATCCACGCCTAGTTCAGCCCCTCGTTGATGGCCGACAATTTAACGCGTGTTAGAACCGATTAGGTCCCAATCTTCAACCGCTGTTGCGCAGGCCGGTAGCAATGGCGTTGATCGAAAGCTGGATGCCTTCGCGTACGCGATCGTCCTGCTCGCCGCCGCGCCAACGGCGGATCAATTCGATCTGCAACAGGTTGAGCGGTTCGATATAAGGCAGCCGCAATCGCACCGAGGCATCGAGCTGCGGCGTCCGTTCGAGCAAGCGCGATTGACCGGTCACGCCGAGCAGCCCCTCGCAGGTCTGCGTCCAACCGTGGCGAATGCGTTCGAAGATGGCGTCGCCTGCCGCGCGGTCCTCAACCAGGACGAGATAACGGCTCGCCAGCCCCATGTCCGACTTGGCCAATACCATTTCGAGGTTGGCGAGCGTTGCCTGGAAGAACGGCCAGCCCTGCGCCATGTCCCGAAGCAGGCCCTTGTCGGCGAAGCTGTCGAGCGCCGCACCTACCCCGTACCAGCCTGGCAGCATCACCCGCGACTGCGCCCAGCTGAATACCCAGGGGATAGCGCGCAAATCCTCGATCCGATCGGATTTGGTGCGGCTCGCCGGCCGCGAACCGATCTTCAGCGTCGCAATCTCGGCAATCGGGGTGAACTGGCGGAAGAAAGTACGGAAGCCCTCCGTCTCGTAAACCAGCGCGCGGTAATTCTTGAAGGCCGCCGCCGACAATTGCGACATGGCGTCAGCAAATCGGGCGCGGTCCGCCTCGGCGATCTCGCTCTGTTCGAGGCTCGCCAGCAACGTCGCGGCGGTCATCGCTTCGAGGTTGATGAGCGCGGCATCGCGAGTGCCATATTTGGCCGCGATCACTTCGCCCTGCTCGGTGATGCGGATGCGGCCGTGCACCGTGCCCGCAGGCTGCGCGCGGATCGCGGCAAAGGCGGAGCCGCCGCCGCGCCCGACCGCGCCGCCGCGCCCGTGGAACAATTGCATCGCCGCGCCAGCCTGATCGAACACCGGCTTGAGTGCGCGGCTCGCCTGATGCAGCGACCAGACCGAGGTCAGGTAGCCGCCATCCTTGTTGGAGTCCGAATAGCCGACCATCACCTCCTGATAGCCGCGCGTCGTGGTCAGCGCGGCGATTTCCGGCAGCGCGAAATAATCGCGCATCACACCCGGCCCGCGCTCGAGATCCTCGATGGTCTCGAACAACGGCACGACCATCACGTCGCAGCTCGGCTCGCCACCGGGGCGGTAGAGGCCCGCTTCCTTGAGCAGGATCATGACCTCCAACAGGTCGGAGACGGTCGCGGCCTTGGAGATGATGTAGGCGGTGATGGCCTGGCAGCCATATTGCCGGTGCGCTTTGGCCGCCGCATGCACGATGGCGAGCTCGGAGCGAGTCTCGTCGCCATAATCGGCATAGGCGCTGGCGAGCGGCCGCATCGTCGCCAATTCGGCGCGCAGGACCGCGACACGGGCAGGCTCGTCGAGCGCGAGATAGTCGGCCTCGACATCGGCGACCTTGAGCAGTTCGGCGACGACGCGTTCGTGCACATCGGCATTCTGGCGCAGATCGAGCGTGGCGAGATGGAAGCCGAACGTCTCGACCGCACGGATCAGGCGACCCAGCGCCCCGCCTGACGACAAGGCCCCGCCCCCGCCTTGGGCCAGCGCGCGCGCCAACACGCGCAGGTCGGCACGGAGCGCGGATGCATCGGCATAAGGCTCGGCGGCAACGCGTGCCGGTCGCGGCGGCGCGTGGCCGGCAACCCACTCATAGGTCGCCGCGACCCGGGCATAGATGCCCGTCATAGCGCGGCGATACGGCTCGTCGGATCGGGCCGGGCTTTCGTCATGGCCAGCGGCAGCGAGCGCTTCGACTTCCGGCGTCGTCGCCATCAATTCGGTGGAGATCGACAATTCCCCACCGATCGCATGCAGCAGCGAGAGATAATGGCCGAGCACGGTTTCCGCATTGCGGCGCGTCGCCAATTCGAGCGATTCGGCGGTGACGTTGGGATTGCCGTCGCGATCGCCGCCGATCCATGACCCCGCGCGCAGGAAGCTTTTGGGCCGCTTGCCGAGCACGCGCTCCCAACGCGCATAAAGCGCGGGCATCACCGGCAGGAAGATATCGCGCAGATAGGAGAGCGCCGTCTCGACCTCGTCGGCGACGTAGAGCCGCTCGCGCCGGAGCGGGCGCGTCTGCCATAAAAGGGCAATCTGACGGTAGATGGCCTGTTCCACCAGATCGCCTTCGGGCGTCTCCTCAGCACCCTGGTCGCGCAACTGCATCAGCTCGGCGATGCGGTTGCGATGATCGATCATGCTCTTGCGCCGGACCTCGGTCGGGTGGGCGGTCAGCACCGGCACGATCAGCCCATTGTCCAGAACGGCCGCGATCCCGGCGTCGTCCGCGCCCTGCCCGCGCAATTTCTCGACCGCGGCGGCAAGGTCCGCACCCGGTTCGGCCGTCACGCCCTGGCGATCCTCGGCGAGATTGGCGAGCATCGAGAACAGCATGAAGCCGCGGGTGAAGGCGAGCATCTCCTCCAGACTGAGCGCGTCCAGCCCCGGATCGACGTCGCCGCCGACGCCGCGGGCGCGATCGACCGAGGTCGAGCGGATATATTCAATCCGCCGATACAGCGCCTCGCCGCCATAGGCGCGGATCACGTCGCCCAGCAGGCGGCCGAGGAAGCGGATATCGGGATCCTGGGCGACGGGCGGAACGGCGTTCATCGCGCGCCTTGCTGCACCGCAACGTGCAGAGCGTCAACCTCTCTCATCGGGCATGCACCTTGCGCGAAAGCAGCAAACGCAGCAAGGAAATGTCCCGAGGGGAGACGCTATGGCCAAGCCTGTGCTGTTCGTGCTGAACGGGCCCAATCTGGAATTGCTGGGCGAACGCGAGCCGGAGATTTACGGCAGCACCACGCTTGCCGATGTCGAGGCGATGTGCCGTGCCGAGGCCGATAGTGCCGGCTTCGAATTGCGCTTCCATCAGACCAACGCCGAGCATGAGATGATCGGCTGGCTGCATGAGGCGCGCAAGGGAGCCGCCGGGATCGTCATAAATCCGGCCGCGTTCAGCTATGCCGGCTATCCGATATTCGACGCGCTCAAGATGTGCGCCTGCCCGATTGTCGAGGTGCACATTTCCAACATCCACCGCCGCGACGAAGCGTGGCGGGCGCATTCGCTGATGACGGCGGCGGCGACCGGAATGATTACCGGCCTCGGCGTCCATGGCTATGCGCTGGCGATCCGCCATCTGGCGCAGCTCGCAGGGTAAGAAAACGCCCCCCGGCAGAAGCCGGGAGGCGCAGGTGGGACTCCCCAAAAAGAGCGGGGAGGGTGAACGTCAGAAGTTGAAGCGCAACCCTACGCGGTAGAAGCGGCCCAGAAGGTCATAGAGGGCCGGGTTCACGTCGAGACCGGTGTTGGTCGCCGGAGACGGTGTCGGATCGCGGTTCAGCAGGTTGTCGATCTTGAAATAGGCTTCGAGCTTCGGCGTCAGCTTGTACGACCCGCCGACGTCGAAATAGAGCGCGCCCTGCATGTGATTATAGTCGATCGTCGGATGCTGCGACGTCGAGATCGGGCAAGTGCCGGGGCTGCATTCGACATAATCGGTCGTGGTCCCGCCATAACGTCCGTTGCTGAACCAGCGCTCCTGCAGGCTGAGACTGAACTTGTCGTTATCCCACGCCTGGATGGCGAGTATTTTCCACTTCGGCGTCGCGCCGCTATTCTGACCCGCACTATCGATCGGGATGGTGTTCGGCAGGCCCGGATCCGTGATGAAGTGGCGGACATTGGTCGCCAGGGCGCGCAGCGTGAAATTGCCCGGCAGGCCCATCGTGTCGAGGGACATGCGATAGCTGCCCTCGATGTCGAAGCCGCTGGTCTTGATCGAGGCGAGATTGAACGACTGGACGTTGACGAAGCCACGGCTGCCGTCGGTCGGGAACAGCACGAACGTGTCGCAGAACTGGTTGATATCCTTACAGAACTGGACCTGCTGTTGCGCCGAGAGCGAGGAGATCACCCCCTTCACCTTGATATGGTAATAATCGAAGGACAGGCTCAGGCCGGGAGCCCATTGCGGCCGCGAATATACGATGCCGAGTTCGGTATTACGCGCGATTTCAGGCTTGAGGTTCGGATTGCCGAGCGTGATCTGGTTGACGGTCCCGCTGGACGGCTGCCCGTTTTGCGGGGTCGCGAACGGATTGGTGAAGTTCGGCTGCGTCGTCGTCGTCGGCGCGGCGAACAGCTCCGAAAGATTGGGAGCGCGGACGTCGCGCGACGTCACCGCACGAAGACGGATACCGTCGATCGGCGTGTCCCAGGTGCCGCCCACCTTCCACGTATAGACCGTGCCGGAGGTGCTGTACTTCGTCCAGCGGCCGGCCGCGTTGAGGTTGGCCTTGCCCAGCGTGTCGGAGTTCAGGAGCGGCAGGTTCACTTCGAGGAACGCCTCGGTCACATGATATTGGCCGCGGCCCGCATGGTAATTGCCGGCATACCAATTGTTCCCGAGCGGCGCGTTGAGGACCGGATCGGCCGGATAGTCGGCGTCATAGGGGGTCTCGGTGGTGGCGCCATTGCCGTAAGGGTCGGCCGTCACATGATACCATTCGCGGCGATATTCACCGCCGAAGGCGACCGAAACCGGGCCGGCCCAAAGCGAGAAAGGCTCGCCGCTGAAGCTCAGGCTGGCCACGTCCTGCTTCTGGCGCGAATGCTGGAAGGGACCGTTCTCGGGCGCGACATAGGCCAGCGCGGCAGCGCTCGGCGTCTGCCCGCCGAAGGGGTTGAGCGGTGCGCAACCGGCGGCGCGAGCGACCGCATTGCCGCAAACGATCTTGCCGTTGAGCGATACGGCGTTGACCGCTTCGCGATAGCGCTGGTTCAGGATGATGTCGCGAACATGCAGGTTCGTGACGTTCTCACCATGCTCGTAATAAGCATCGTAAGTCCAGCTCGTGCCGCCAACGTTGAACTTGCCGTCCGCGCCGATCACGCCACGATATTGCGTGCGCGTCGGATGGACCGAAATGTTCGGCAGGATGGCGTTGCTGAGGCCGTAGCCAAAGGACGTGATGCCGTTCGCGGCGCACGCCGCCGTGATGGACGCGGGCAGATAGGGATTGCTGCACGCGATCGTGAGATTGGGAATCTGAGCGCCGGGGTTTGGCTGATTGCTGGTCTTGACCCGCGCGACGTTGAAGGTCGCATAGATCTCATTGTTGGGAGTGAGGTCGAAACCGACGCGCGTATAGCCGTCCATGCGTTGCAGCCGCGACTGGAGCGACGTGCCGATACCGACGTTACCCGAAACGTCGCCACCGACGCAGAAGCCGCCACTGGAATAACAGCCGGTTACCGCGCCGGCTGCGTTCTTCGCCGGGACACCCTGCACGCCATAGCCGTTGCCGCCATATTGAAACTGGAATGGATTGCCATTCTGGTCGAAGGCGGTGCCTTGCAGCGGGCCATTATTGATCAGGCCGTATTTGGTATATTGATAGGCTTGGGCGTGATCGACCCGCCGATATTGCGGCGAGCCGTCATTGGTGATGCCGCGGTTGACCAAGGTCGCGGTCTTGTACCAGTTGCGGCTGTCCGGCGCGTCTTCGCCGAAGCCGCCGGGGCCGACGCCCTGCTCATGATCATATTCGCCGCTGACCTGGATGTGCAGGCGATCGTCCAGGAGGGACACACCCGCGGCCGCCTGCAGCAGATATTGCTTGTCGTCGCCATAAGTGGTGACGCCGCCCGAGGCATTGGCCTTGAAGCCTTCGAATTTCTTGTTGGTGATGAAGTTGACGACGCCGCCGACCGCATCGGACCCATAGGAGGCGGAGGCGCCCCCGGTCACCACGTCGACGCGCTCGATCAGCAATTGCGGCAACAGGCTGATGTCCGGAACGCCGGTCACGTTGGCGGGCACGATACGCTGGCCGTCGATCAGGGTCAGGGTGCGAATCGTACCGAGGCCACGCAGCGAGAATGAGCTCAGGCCCTGCTGCCCGCTCGACGTGCTGAAGGTGTTGACGCTGGCGCCGGTCGAGCCTTGCAGCGACGGCAGTTGCGTGATGGTGGTGAAGATGTTCGGCTCGGCGTTGCGCGCAATATCGGCTGCGCCCAGAACCTGGGTCGGGGTCGGTGCGCTGAAGCCGCTCGAGCGGATGCGCGATCCCGTGACGATGACTTCGCCGACCGCCGCTGCGTCGGGTGCGGCCTGGATGCCGGCTGCCGCATCAGCCTGTTGCGCGACGGCCGGTGCCGCCAGCGTCAGCGCGACGATCGCCGCCGCGCTGGCCGAAAGCATCGCCCGCATTCCGACAGACGATGCCAGTCCTGTGTTCCGAAACCCCATCACAACCTCCCATTTGGCCCATCCGCCCGCCGGACGCTGGAACCGTTTTCTCTGACTCTTGCTTACGGCGGCACGGCGCGCAGAACGACCGCGACCATGGTCGTAATAGGCAGCGCCGCCCGGGTGCCGGATATGGCGAGGCACCCGCGGAGCCGTCCGGCCCTCCGGCAAGTGCAGGCTGGAGAGAGGAAGCTGATGCGGCAGCGAGGAGAGCAATTGTCCGCACAAGCGATCGTCATCATGGGCGTGAGCGGCTGCGGGAAATCGACCCTTGCGTCCCTGCTCGCGCAGCAACTCGCCTGTCCCTTCCTAGAGGGGGATGCGTTTCATTCGGACGCGAACGTGGCGAAGATGCGCGGTGGGGAGCCGCTCACCGATGCTGATCGCTGGCCGTGGCTGGACATGCTGGGCGGAGCGATCGCCGCCGCCGTGCAGGCCGAAGGCGTGGCCATTGCCGCCTGTTCGGCGCTGAAGCACGTCTATCGCGATCGGCTGCGTGCGGCGATTGGCCGGCCGACAGCCTTCGTCCTTCTGGAGACGGAGCGGGAGGAATTGCTCCGGCGGCTGAACAGCCGCCCTGCCCATTACATGCCGGGCAGCCTGCTCGACAGTCAGCTCGCCATTCTCGAAAGGCCGGACAGCAGCGAGCAGTCGCTCACGCTCGACAGCATGCTGCCGCCTTCCGAACTGGCGCGGCGAACGTTGGAATGGCTCGCGATCGGCCGGACGACTGCGGAGCGCAAATCCGCCTGACGGCGTGAAAAAACTGCTACGGCATCAGCCGCTTGCGGCCCTGACTAAGATGCCAGCGCATCGCGAGCGCCGCCCCGTCGCCATCGCCGGCGCGGATCGCCTCCACGATCATTTCGTGCTCGCGCATCATTTCCTGAATGGCCTCGGGCGGGCGCGAGCGTGAGATATCCACGCCGGCGCGGAGGATCTTCTCCACCTCGTCGTGCAGATGGTCGAACGTTGCCAGGAAAGCGGGATTGGCCGTCGCCTTCACGATCGCGCGATGCAGTGCCCAATCCTCGACATGGGCCGGTTCGGAGGAGAGCAGGTTTCTGCGCAGGTCCGCCAGTGCGTGACTGATTTCCGCCATCTGATCGGGTGACCGGCGCAACGCCGCCAGGCGGGCAGTCTCTGCCTCCAGCACGAAGCGGACTTCATAGGTGCCGAGCGTGGCGGACAATTCCGCCATGCTCATATGCGCGCCCCAGCGTTCGGACGGCCGGCTCTTGACGTAAGAACCGGCGCCACGACGAGCCTCGGTGATACCGTCGGCGGCCAGGCGGACCAGCGCCTCACGCACGATCGAGCGGGAGATACCGAACAAATCCGCCAGCCGCGATTCCGAGGGTAGGCGATCGGCGACCTGAAGTTGGTCGCGATTTATGATTTCGACGATGCCGGCATAGGCGCGATCCGCCAGCGTTCCTTCATTCGCCGCTATTCTCATGGCCAAAGATTGGCGCCCCCTCGCCAGCAACGACTAGCCCAAAGCAGGTCTAATCGCCAGTCCGACGGCGCAATCTGCGCCTGATCTGCCCCACTGACCGGATCGTCCGCGACCCGAGGCTGTCCAACAGGTTCTACGGCCATATCGGTTAAAATAGGCAGAAACGACCATTGACGAACGTTTTTCCTGCAATTAGCGTAAAAACCTGTCCAACTGATTTTAGCGGCTCCTTGCGGAGAATAGCTGGAACAGTCGCCAGGGTTTGGCCGCGCGAGACGCCGTTGGCATCATCTCGATCGGTCGCGGAGCGCATGCGTTCTGAACCGACGAGGGGGTGTTCATGGGTATCATTTCGCGAATCGAGGCATCGCCACTCCATTCGACGATCGGGCAGGCGCCGGCCGCGCTTGCCGACCTCACACCGACGCAGATGAAGGTTCTGCACGGCGTTCACTCGGGGTTGCTCAACAAGCAGATCGCCTTCGATCTCGGCATCGCGGAGGCGACCGTGAAGGCGCACATGACTGCGTTGATGCGCAAGCTGAACGTGCGTAACCGGACGCAGGTGGCGATCGCGGCGCAGGCCGCCTTCTGGTCGCAACAGGCGCACGAGGCCGCCGCTTAATCCCACGAAAAGCGGCCCTGGCGACGAACGCCAGGCGATCGGTCAGATCTTCACGGAATAAAGCGCATGGTGCGCGAGGATGAAGAGCGTGCGCTTGTCCGTGCCGCCGAACAGCAGCTGGAGCGGACGTTCCGGAACGTCGATGCGGCCGACCTCCTTACCGTCAGGCGCATAGACGAAAATCTGTCCGTTCGCGACATAGACGCGTCCGTCTGGCCCAACCGCGACGCTCTCGCCGCCGCGATTGGCGAAGGGCTTGAGATCGGTGACGGCACCGCCGAGGCCAACCACGCCGCTATAGGTCTTGCCCTCGGAGCCGTTGCTCAGGAACACGCGCTCGCCGGGCCCGGCAGTGACGAACCCGTAAGTGTCGAGCGTATCGGAAAAGCGCCATCCGATGAAATTGGCCGGCCCCTGCTGGTAGACGCGGAAGGCGGGCAGGACGAGGCTGCCATCGGGCGTGACATATTCGTGGCTTTTGGCGACGCCCATGTCGCGCGCGAACATTTCGGCCAGCGTGGTGAAGCGATAGCTGGCGGGATCGATCTGATCCCTGAACTCGCCATTGTTCCAGATGTTGCCGGGCAGCGCGATGCGCGCGTCGGCATGCTGCGCGACTGGCGTCGGCTCGATGCGCGTGATCGCGGCGCCGGGCGAACCGGGCCTGAAGGTGTAGACGGTCGCCGCCGCGCCTTCCGATGACAGCACGACGACGTTGCCCGATTTGTCGATCGCCAGGTTGACCGGGTCGAGCGCATTGTCGCGTTCGATCGACAGGCCCTTGCCCTCTTCCCAGCCGTAAATGGTCTGGAAGCGGCGATCGACGAAATAGAGCTTGCCGGCCGCATCGACCGCCGCACCCGCGATCGAATAGAAGCCGCTCTCCAGCTGTGCGACTGCGGGCCCCGCATAAGCCGGAGGCGCCGCCGGCCCGGCGGGAATGTCGAGCCGGGCGAATTCGCGGTCGCGCACGTCGATCTTGCGCGTCACGTCGCGGATCGCATTCTCGTAGGGATATTTGCTTGCGCGCAGATAGGTGCCGCAGCCCAGCGTGTCGCAGAAAGAGAAGCCGCTCTCGGCGTTGATATGCACGTTGCGGAAGCGGATCTCGCCCGAATTGATCAGTCGCACCGCATTCGCCGCAGGCTTGAGCGAGCGGGTGACGCGATAGCCGTGATAATTGGCGAACAGGATGTTGCGCGAATTGCGCACGTCGAGCGAGACCGTGTCCTGGCTTTCGCCGGCCTCTTCCTCGGTCTGCGGCGCCAGGAATTCCCAATTCTCGACATTGTCGAGCACGATCTCCGAGCGGAGATGATGCTCCGCCGACAATTCGTAGACGCGGCCGGGCGTCTTGGTGTTGGTGACCGCGAAACCGGATTGCGCGTAGGTGCTCGGGCTCCACACATCGGTGAAGGTGCCGCCGCCGCCATCGGTGACCCAGAAGCTGGGATATTGCGCGTCCCAGCGCTTGGCCGGATCGGCATCGGCCGAGTGATTGGCGTTGTAGGGATCGAAGCGTGTACCGTCGGCGAGATTGGTGCCGTGCCCGCCCTGCGCCTTCACATCCTGCACCAGCGAATCCTCGCCCGCACGCCACAGCAAGGCGGTCGCGCGCGGATTGATGCCGCCGGTGTTGAGCCCGAGGCCGGACACGATCGCGTCGCCGCCGCGCGCGCTTTCCACCAGCGCCTTGGGGCCGCCGATGCCGGCATAATTCGGACTGCCATCGGGCAGCACGATCTGGGTGAGGCTGGGGTGAAGCCCGATCAGGACGGTGTCGGGCTTGAGCTTGAGGGAATCGGTGGCGACGTACCGGCCGACCGGGAAATAGACGATGCGGTGCGTGTCGATCGCGCGCTGGATGGCGACCGTGTCGTCGCTGGCATTGTCCCCCTTGGCGCCGGCGTCGCGCACGTTGAACCAGCCGTTGACCGGCGGCAGCAGACGTATTGCGCGCTTGCCCGCCTGCGGCATTGTCGTGAGCTTGGCCGCCTGCATATCGGTGACGTACGTCCCCTGCTGACCGAGCCCGGGCAGGGTCAGGCCGTAGGTGAATGCCTTGACCCGGTAGATCGCGCCGGGGGCGGTCGCCGTCTTGCCGCTATCGCGGTAGCGGGCGAAGGTCGGGACGTTCCTGGCCAGCGCATTGTCGAAGCCGATCTGGGTATAGATATTGTCTTCGTTGCTGATGATGACGGCGGCGTTGGCGATATTCTCGAACCGTACGTCCTTGCCCCACAGCCAGTCACCATAGCCCTTGTCGATGTCGATCCCGACTGGGCTGTTGCGGATGGCGACATTGACCAGCGTCAGTCCCGCTTCATGTTCGCGGATCGCCGCATCGCGCTGGCCGTCGAACGTCGAATCGATGAGGGTGAATTGCCAGGCGGGCGAGGTCTTCTCGGCGAGGATGCCGTAGCGGCCGCCGAAGAAACGCAGATCCTCCGCCTCGTTGCCGACTTGATAGATGCCCGCCAGGCCGGAGCCGATGTGGAAATCGATGTGGCTGAGATAGGCATGCTGCGCGGTATGGAAGCGGACCGCGGTCGCGCCGGCATTGCCGCTGCCGATCTCGAAATCGACATTGCTCATCGCCGAGTAGAAGGTGCCCGAATTGGCATCGGCGATCTTGTCGTTGAACGGCACGCTTCCCAGCGGCGGCACGGGCACGCGGAACGGCCGCCCGCCGGGCAAGGTCTGGCCGGGCCGAAAGCCGGTGAAGATCACCATCGTGGCGATCCCCTTGTCGAAGCCGGGCGTGTCGTCGGCCAGCACGAATACCGGCCGGGTCTTGCCGACGCCGAACAGCCGCACGCCGGGCCACATGTAGAGCGTTCGGCTGACGCGGTAGCGGCCGGAGGGGAGGAAGACGATGCCCTCCCCGCTTTTACTGGAGGCGGCGGCGTCGATCGCGGCCTGGATGGCGGCGCTCGCATCGCTGCGGCCGTCGCTCGCGGCCCGTACCATGATCGCGCTCGGCTCGGCCGGGGCGGTCACGAAAGCGGAAGGGGACGCCGCCGAGGCGGCAACCGACAGGCAGGGCAGAGCAGCCGTTGCCATCAACCAGGATCCAATGCGCATTCCAAATCCTACCCCGCCGCGCGGCGACCGAAACCCGCGACCAAGGTCGTATGGCGGAGTGCGGCAATGCCGCAATAGGGAGGCGATGAGGGAGTCCGTCCATGCGCATGCCTTTGGCGATCGGCCTGCTGTTGCTGCTGTGTGCGCAGCCGGCCGCCGCAGCGGATCCGGCAGTCATGCCGATCTGGAGCCATGGTGCTCCCGGTGCCGAGGCGCGGGTTCATGAACCGGAAGTCGTCGAGAATAGCTATGTCAGGAGCGTCCATAACCCGAACCTGACCGTCTTCCCCGCCGACCCGGCCCACGCCAACGGCGCCGCAATAATCGTGATACCCGGCGGCGGGCATCGCATGCTGGTGTTCGTCAACGAGGGCATCATGCCCGCACGCACGCTGAACCGCTTCGGTGTGACGGTGTTCGTCCTCAAATATCGCCTCGCGCGCGAGGCCGGCTCGACCTACTCGATCGAAGGCGATGCCGCCGCCGACGCTCGCCGCGCGGTCCGCTGGGTCAGGGCCCATGCGGCGGATTATGGCGTGGACCCGCAGCGTATCGGGCTCATGGGCTTTTCGGCCGGCGGAGAGTTGGTGTCGCTGGTCGCGGACAATCCTGAGCCGCCCCGCGGCTGGACGCCCGACGCGATCGACCGGCAAAGCGCGCGGCCCGATTTCCAGATCCTCATCTATCCCGGGCCGTTAGCAATCCCCGGCAAGGCGGTGGCAGGAGCGCCGCCCGCCTTCATCGCTGCCGGCACGCTCGACCAATGCTGCGCGCCGCCGGCGCTGTCGCTGTACAGCCAGTTGCGTGAGGCCAAGGTGTCGGCCGAGCTGCACCTGTTCGCGAGCACCGATCATGGCTTCAACGTCGCGATGCATAATGAGCGGATATCGATCCAGCATTGGCCCGATCGGCTGTTCGATTGGCTGAGCGACGAAGGCTGGCTGCTGCCGCGCAGGCGCTGAGCCGCGCCGCGCGGCGGCTTTCGCCGCCGACGATCACGCTCTAGGGCCAGTCTATGGCCGCACTCAATCCTCTCGCCGCCGCGCTCGACCGCGTGATCGATCCCATTTCCGGCAAAGGCCTGATCGCCGCAGGCCGCGCGTCGGCGCCGCGCCAGGCCGGCGGGACGATCGATGCGGTGATCGACGTGAGCGGGCTGGATGCGGCGGCACGCGACGCGATCGAGCAGCATGCCCGCGCCGAGCTGCTCGCCTTGGCTGGCGTCGAGGCGGTGCGCGTCCTGCTTACCGCCGAACGCTCGGTCCGGGCGCGCCTGATCGCGGTGGCGAGCGGCAAGGGCGGGGTCGGTAAATCGACTGTTGCCGCCAACCTGGCGATCGCCTTGCTCGCGCGTGGCGTGAAGGTCGGGCTGGTCGACGCCGATATTTACGGGCCGTCGCAACCGCGCCTGCTCGACGCGGACGTCAAGCCCGAAGCCTATGACGGCAAGCTCGTGCCGGTGCAGACCCGCTCCGGCGTCCCGATGCTCTCGCTCGGGCAATTGGTTGCGCCCGGCCAGGCGGTGGCGTGGCGCGGGCCGATGGCGGGCAAGGCACTCGATCAACTGGTCGACGCGCATTGGGGCGCGGCCGAAGTGCTGATCGTCGACATGCCGCCCGGCACCGGCGACGTGCAATTGTCGATGATCCAGAAGCATAAGCCGGCCGCCGCGGTGATCGTCTCGACGCCGCAGGATCTCGCGCTGATCGATGCCGAGCGCGCGATCGATCTGTTCACCAAGGCCAATGTCCCGATCATCGGGCTGGTCGAGAATATGGCGGGCTATGCCTGCCCCAAGTGCGGCGAGATTTCCGATCCGTTCGGGCAGGGCGGCGCGGAGGCGGAGGCGGCGCGGCTGGGGCTCCCCTTCATCGGCCGAATCCCCCTGTCGATCGCGATCCGCAAGGCGTCCGACGCGGGGCTGCCCGATGCAACGCCGTTCGAAGCCATTGCCGATGCCGTTGTGCGCTGGCTGAACCCTTCCTCCGCTGCATCGTTCTAGCGTCATGCCGCTGACCGTCGACGCCGACATCGCCCAGCTCCTGACGGAGACCCGCACGATCGCACTGGTCGGCGCATCCGACCGGCCCGACCGTCCAAGCTATCGCGTGATGCGCGTGTTGCAGGATTGGGGCTATCGCGTGCTGCCCGTGAACCCGCAGATCACCGGCGAGCATGTCCATGGCGAATATGTCTGGCGCGAGTTGAGCCAGATCGGGGAGCCGATCGACATGGTCGATATCTTCCGCCGGCCGCTGGCCGCGGGTGAGGCCGTGGACGAAGCGATCGCGGCCGGCGCCAAATCGGTATGGCTGCAGATCGGGGTGATCAACGAGGAAGCCGCCGCCCGCGCCGAAGCCGCCGGGTTGAAGGTGGTGATGAACCGCTGCCCGGCGATCGATCTGCCGCGTCTAGGCGTGCCGAAGATCGCGCGCGCCTGAGACGCGCTCCTGGTTAACAGGGAATGCGATATTCCCTGTTATTGCCCAAACGGGTGGGAACAGGGGAAGGTTGGGCCGCTATTTGCCGCAGCGCCCTTCCCACCGTCATTGCGAGGGACGAAACGTGCCGCGGCAATCCAGGCCCGGACGGGATTGCTCGGCTTCGCTCGCAATGACATCTCACCAATTAACGGGGCTTGGTGCTCGCGGCGCTCGCGCGTTCGGCAAGCCGCGCCACCGCGGCGGTGTGGATGGCGGGCGCGCTCGCCAGTACGCCGAACGCCTCGGCATGTTCGCTATTATATTGGATCGGCATGCCGAGCGCGTTGGTGACGACCGCCCCCGCTTCCTGCGCGATCAGCGCGGCGGCGGCGATGTCCCATTCATTGCCCCAGCGCAGGCTCGCGCACAGATCGGCCTCGTCGGCGGCGACCATGGCGATGCGCAGTGCAATCGAATTGGCACGGGGCACCGCGATCAGATCCTCGTCGATGCGCGGCAAGGTATCGGCCGGCACGCGCGAGCCGGGCAGTTCAAGCCGCATCGAGGTGCGCAATGCCACCCCATTGCGGGTCGCCCCCGCCCCGGCCGAGGCAAGCCAATGTTCGCCCCGCGCCGGCGCATCGAGCACGCCGATCACCGGCACGCCATCCTCGACCAACGCGACCGAGACGCACCACCCCGGGCGTCCGCGCAGATAATCGCGCGTGCCGTCGATCGGATCGACCACCCACAGGCGCCTGTTACCGAGGCGCGCATCGGTGTCGGCGGTTTCTTCCGACAGCCAGCCGGCGGTGGGGTCGATCGCGTTCAGTCGCAGCTTGAGCAATTCGTCGACGGCCAGATCGATCTCGCAGACGGGGCTGCCGGCGGCCTTTTCCCAGCGACGGAAGTCTGTCTCCCAGCGATCGAAGGCGAGCCTGCCAGCTTCGGCGGCGGCGGCGGCGACCGCATCGATCAGCCCGTCAGGCACCGGCGATCGTCATCCCGTCGATCCGCAAGGTCGGTACGTCGATCGCACGGCGGAAGACCAGATCGTCGGCCGGCGTCAGCGCGAGGAACATGTTGGCAAGATTGCCGGCGATGGTGATCTCCGCGACCGGCTCGGCCAATTGACCGTCGCGGATCGCAAAGCCGGAGGCGCCGCGGCTGTAATCGCCGGTGATGCCATTGACGCCCTGGCCGATCAGCTCGGTCACGAACACGCCGAGCTTGATGTCGGCGATGAGGTCCGACGGCGTGACGGTGCCCGCCTCGAGGAACATGTTGCTGGTACCGGCGCCGGGCGCGCCGCTGCCGCCGCGCGTGGCGTGCCCGGTCGGTTGCTCGCCCAGCTGACGCGCCGATGCACTGTCGAGCAGCCAGGTCTGGAGCACGCCGTCGGCGACGACGTCGATCGGCAGGGTCGGCAAGCCTTCGCCATCGAAGGCGCGGCTGCGCAGCCCCCGCAGGCGGTGCGGATCGTCGCGGATGGTGATGCCGGGCGCGAACACGCGCTCGCCCCGCTTGTCGAGCAGGAAGCTGGTCTTGCGCGCGATGGCGGCGCCGGTGATCGCGCCGGCGAGATGGCCGATCAGGCTGGCGCCGACACGCGGATCGAACACGACCGGCATGGGGCCGGACGCGAGCTTGCCCGGGTTCAGCCGCTTGACCGCACGTTCGCCCGCGCGGCGGCCGATGGCGCCCGCATCCTCCAGGTCGCTGACATGGCGGGTGGAATGATAGGCATAGTCGCGCTGCATGCCGGCGCCCTCGCCCGCGATCACGCTGGCCGAACAGCCATAGCCGGACGTCACGAAGCCTCGCGCGAAGCCGGTCGAGGTCGCGAGCGCCATCAGCGTACGGCCCGCGCTCGCCCCCGCGCCTTCGCTGTTGGTGACGCCTGCGACCGCGCGCGCGGCGTCTTCGGCGGCAAGTGCGCGCTCCTTGAGCGCGGCCGGCGCGGGATCGGCGCCATCGTCGCCGTCGATCGGCACCGCCTCGCCCGTCAGCAGGCGGTCTTCAGGCGCCAGCCCGGCATATTCGTCTTCGGGTGCCTCGCGCGCCATCGCCACGGCGCGCTCGATCAGCGCCCCCAGCCCTTCGTGGGAGAGATCGGACGCGGAGACGCTCGCCGATCTTTTGCCGACGAACAGGCGCAGACCAATTTCTTCGCCATCGGAACGACCGACATCCTCGAGCGCGCCCAGGCGCACTTGCACCTCGGTCGAGGCATTACGGAAATAGACGGCATCGGCGGCATCGGCGCCGGCGCGCCTGGCGGCGGCGACGAGATCGGCGACGCGAGTTTCGGCATCAGGGATAGAGAACATCGTCCGCACTTAGGCACGAAGCGAGGTAAACGGAAGCGCATCATCCGCGCCATCGCGTGCATCGAATTCGTGCCGTGCCGCCTCGATCGCATCGAAATTCTGCTCCGCCCATTGGCCGAGCGCGATGACGTGCGCACGCAGCGACTCGCCGAGATCGGTCAGCGCATATTCGACCTTGGGCGGGATGGTCGGGTAGATCGTGCGGCTGATCAGACCCTCGCGTTCGAGCCCGCGCAGGTTGAGCGTGAGCATGCGCTGCGAGATGCCTTCGACCAGCCGCTTCAGCTCGTTGAACCGCTGCGGCCCGCGCGCCAGCATCATCACGATCAGGATGCTCCATTTATCGCCGATCCGCTGCAGGATCGGGGTGATGCTGCGGCAGCGCACATTGTGCGGTGCCATCGCCTCCAGCGGAGCATTGGCGAAGGTTACATCCGTGTGCGCGGGTGACAAAATAGTGCCTCCTTGCGAGCCCGATTCAGTGGTTACATATCGTGCCCCGGTTACAAAGTGATACCGGAAAGGCTTCCTATATGAAACTGCTCCATCTCGATTCAAGCATCACGGGCGAGGATTCGGTCAGCCGCCAGCTTACGGCGGGCATCGTCGATCACCTGCGCGCCGCCGACCCCTCGCTTGAGGTGAGCTACCGCGATCTGGTGGCGGATCCGATCGCGCACCTGACGATGGGGCTGCTGCCGGCGGCTTCGCCCGATAGCCGCGCCGTGCTCGACCAGTTCCTCGCCAGCGACGTGGTCGTGATCGGCGCGCCCATGTATAATTTCACGCTGCCGAGCCAGCTCAAGGCCTGGCTCGACCGTATCCTGATCCGGGGCGAGACCTTCGCCTACGGGCCCGAAGGCCCGGTTGGCCTGGCGGCGGGCAAGCGCGCCATCATCGCGCTGTCGCGCGGCGGTGTGTATAGCGGGGGCGCGCCCTATGCGCAGTATGAGCATGCCGAAACCTATTTGAAGGCGGTGTTCGGCTTCATCGGCATCACGCCCGAAATCGTCGTCGCCGAGGGGCTCGCGGTCGGCCCCGAACAGCGCGCCGAAGCGGTGGACAGCGCCAATGCCACGATCGATCGGCTGGCGGCTTAGGTAAGGTCGCCATGATGGATTGCCGCGGCGCGTCCCGCGCCTCGTAATGACGGCACCGTCTAGGACGCGGTGCCGACCACCAGGCAGGCGAGGAAGATGAGCAGGCCGGCGAAGCGGTTGGAGCGGAAGCGCATCAGCGCGTCCGCTCCGTTCCCGCGTTGCAGACCTGCCACCTGCCACAGCAGATGGCCCGCGGCGGGCAGCAGGGCGACCAGCGCCAGCGGCTCGGGACGCACGCTCCAGATCGCTGCCGCCCACAGCAGCACCGCCACCAGATAGAAGCCCGCCACGCCTGCTCGTGCGTGCGTACCGAGCGCGCGCGCGGAGGATTTGACGCCGACGAGCATGTCATCCTCGACATCCTGCAGCGCGTAGATCGTGTCGTAGCCGATGACCCAGGCGATCGATCCCGCATAGAGCCACAGCATCGGCGCCTCGATCCGCCCCGCCGCCGCCGGCCACCCGACCAGAGCCGCCCAGGAAAAGACGATGCCGAGCCACGCCTGCGGCCACCAGGTGATACGCTTCATGAAGGGATAGGCGGCGACCGGCGCGAGGCTCGCCAGCGCGACGATCTGCGCGAGGCGGTCCAGCTGGAACAGCACGACCAGGCCGATCAGGCACAAGCCGATCAGCCAACCCCAGGCCAGCCGCAACGAAACGCGTCCACTGGCGAGCGGGCGCTCGCGCGTCCGCGCGACGCGCGCGTCGAGATCGCGATCGACGATATCGTTATAGACGCAGCCGGCGCCGCGCATCGCCACCGCGCCGAGGAAGAACCACAAGATCAGCTCCCAACGGGCAAAGGCCCGGCCGGACAGCGCGATCGCCCATGCGCCCGGCCAGAAGAGCAGCCACGCGCCGATCGGGCGATCGAAGCGCGCAAGCTGGACGAGGTCGCGGCCACGCTGCGGCAGCGCCCCGAGCAATCCGCGATGCTCGCTGTCGGGAACGATATCGGTCGGTCCGGTCATGGCATTGCCCTGCCCCAATCGCCGAGGCGGCGAAAGCCGTTCATCGCCGGTTTCGCCTCCTCCCTCTATGGGCGCCACGCTCTCAAGAGGATGCAGCCCATGAACCGCTTGCTCGTCGCCGCTTTGCCGATGCTGATCGTTACCCCCGTCCTTGCCCAGGAAAGCGGGGGCAATCCACGTCCCAGCTGGAATGCGTCGCAGACCAAGGCCGAAGCCGAGCAGCGCGCCAGCATGATCTTCGGCCAGCTCGATCGCAATCAGGACGGGGCGATCACGCAGGACGAGATCGACACTTTCACCAAAGCGATGGGCGACAATCCGCGCGTCGTCGGCCGCGTGACCAAGATGTTCAGCAGCGCCGACACCAATCACGATGGCAAGGTCTCGGCCGACGAGGCCAAGGCGCAGGCCGACGCGGCGTTCGATCTGGTCGACACCAACCATGATGGCGTCCTCACGCCGGAAGAGCGCCAGGCGGCACGGAATGCCGCGGGCGCCAGCGCGACACCGCAAGCGCAATAAGCCCATCGCCATGCCGGCGCAGGCTGGCATCTCAGGCGGATTGCGGCTTCCGCCTGAGGCCGAGCTTTCGCCAGGGTGACGTGGTCAGGCGAAGGCCGTAGACACGCATCATGCCCGCCACCCCCGCCTGGCCGCCCGCGAGCACGCCGCGGCTGTTCGTCGATCAGACGCTGAGCGCCGGGCTGACGCTCGCGCTCGACGGGGCGCAGGCCAATTATCTCGGCAACGTCATGCGGCTGAAGGCGGGCGATCCGGTGCGCCTGTTCGACGACCGAACCGGCGAGTGGCTGGCAGAGGTCAGCGACAGCGCCAAGCGCCGCGTGACGTTGCGCCTGACCGGGAAGTTGCGCGCGCGCGAAAGCGTGCCCGATCTGTGGCTGCTGTTCGCGCCGATCAAGAAAGGGCCGATCGACTGGCTGGTCGAGAAGGCGACCGAGCTCGGCGCGGCGCGGCTGCAGCCGGTCATCACCCAGCGCACGATCGTCGACCGGCTCAACCTCGACCGCCTGCGCGCCAACATCATCGAGGCGAGCGAGCAATGCGACCGCACCGCCTTGCCGGAACTGGCCGAACCGGTGAAGCTGACGGCGTTGCTCCGCGATTGGGATGCCGGGCGGGCTTTGATCTTCGCCGACGAGACCGGCGGATCGCCCTTTGCCCAGGTCGCCAGGCCCGGGCCGGCGGCGATCCTGATCGGGCCGGAGGGCGGCTTCACGCCGGGCGAGCGCGATGCGATCCGGGCGACACCGGGGGCGATCGGCGCCTCGCTGGGGCCGCGCATCCTGCGGGCGGAGACGGCGGCGGCGGCAGCGATCGCGGCATGGATGACGATGGCGGGCGACTGGCGCTAGCTTCCGGGCGCGTGCAGACACCGCTGGTATCCGCCTGACAGCATCGCTATCTGCGCCGGCGATGACGACGCGCACGGCAGAGGCCGGTCCCGACCCCCTGATCGAAAGCCGCGCCGATTTGATCGGCGTGTTCGCCGGCGGCGAGAAGCCCAAGGACAAATGGCGGATCGGCACCGAGCATGAGAAATTCGTCTATGCGCTCGGCGATCACCACGCCCCCTCCTATGAGGAAAAAGGCGGCATCCATGCGCTGCTGATCGGCCTCACCAAGTTCGGCTGGGAGCCGATCACCGAGGGCGACAATATCATCGCGCTGGCCGGGCCGGACGGTAATGTCAGCCTCGAGCCGGCCGGACAGTTCGAACTGTCCGGCGCGCCGCTCGACAATCTCCACCAGACCTGCGCCGAAACCGGCCGCCACCTCAAGCAGGTCAAGGAGATTGGCGACAAGCTCGGCATGGGCTTTCTCGGCATGGGCTTCTGGCCCGACAAGACCCGCGCCGACCTGCCGGTCATGCCCAAGGGCCGCTACGAAATCATGCTGCGCCACATGCCGCGCGTCGGCCAGCTCGGGCTCGACATGATGCTGCGCACCTGCACCATCCAGACCAACCTCGATTATGCGAGCGAGGCGGACATGGTGAAGAAGTTCCGGGTCAGCCTGGCGCTGCAGCCGCTGGCCACCGCTTTGTTCGCCAATTCGCCTTTCACCGAAGGCAAGCCCAACGGCTTCCTGTCCTATCGCAGCCACATCTGGACCGACACCGATCCGCACCGCACCGGCATGCTGCCGTTCGTGTTCGAAGACGGCTTCGGCTATGAGCGCTACGCCGATTATATGCTCGACGTGCCGATGTATTTCGCCTTCCGCAACGGCGGCTATGTCGATGCATCCGGCCTGTCGTTCCGCGACTTCCTCGACGGCAAGCTTTCGGTCCTCCCCGGCGAGAAGCCGCGCATAGCCGATTGGGTGGATCATTTGTCGACCGCCTTTCCCGAGGTGCGGCTCAAGAGCTTCCTGGAAATGCGCGGCGCCGACGGCGGCCCGTGGAATACGATCTGTGCGCTGCCCGCTTTCTGGGTCGGCCTGCTCTATGACGACGATGCGCTCGATGCCGCCTGGCAGGAGGTGAAGCATTGGACGATCGAGGACCATCATCGCATCCGCGCCGAAGTGCCGACGCTCGGCCTGGCGGCGCGCGGTCCGCGCGGTCGCACCTTCCAGCAACTGGGCGGCGAGATCCTCGAGATCGCGCACAAGGGGCTGGCGGCGCGCAAGCGGCTCAACGCGGCGGGGGATGACGAAACCGGATTTCTCGAGCCGCTGCGCGAGATCGTCGCGACCGGCAAGGTGCCGGCCCAGCGCCTGCTCGATCGCTATCATGGCGCGTGGAATGGCGATATCAGCCGCATCTATGACGAGATGAGCTTCTAGCATGCACGCGCGCCGCGCTTTCGTCCTGCAGACGATCGCGCTGGCGGCCTTCCCGGCGGCCGCGGCCAAACGCCCCCCGCCACCGAAAACGGCGAATATCCGTTGGCCCGGCCCGGGCCATGCCCTGCACGGCTATATGGCCATTCCAGGCGGCGCCCGTGGCGCGCAGCCCGCAGTGCTGGTGGTCCATGATGCGGGCGGCGCCGACGCCTTCACGCGCAGCCTCACCGATGCGCTGGCGCTGGCCGGGTTCGTCGCCTGCGCGCCCCACCAATTGGCATCGCTGGAGGAGGCGGTGGCGACGGTACGGTGGCTCGCCACCAACGCCTATGCGACTGGCCGGGTCGGCGCGATCGGCCTGGGCTGGGGCGGTGCGCTGGTCGAGCGTGTCGCCGCGGCCCCGCAAACGCAGCTGTCCGCGGCGATCACATTCGGCGCATCGGAGGCCGCAAGCGCCGGTGCGTCTGTGCCGTCGCTCCGGCTGAATGCGATCGGCCAGTTGAGCGGCGAGAGCTATGCGCAGACCTTGTCGCAGGCGATCGCCTTCCTCGACCGGCATTTGCGCGGCTCATAAAAAAAGGCCCCGCCGAAGCGGGGCCTTCCATGCAGTGTCTGCAGCGTCGCTCAGCGGCGGTCGCCGAACAGGCGCAGCAGGAACAGGAACATGTTGATGAAGTCGAGGTAGAGCGTCAGCGCGCCCATGATCACCGACTTGCCGGCGAAATCCGAGCCCTGCACCGCGAAGTACATGCCCTTGATCCGCTGCGTATCGTAGGCGGTCAGGCCCGCGAACAGCAGCACGCCGAGGATGCTGATCACCAGCGCCAGCCCGTTGGACTGGAAGAACAGGTTGAGCAGGCTCGCGACGAGGATGCCGACCACGCCCATGATCAGGAAGCTGCCGAAGCCCGACAGATCCTTCTTGGTGGTATAGCCCCACAGGCTGAGGCCGGCGAAGGCCGCCGCGCTGGCGAAGAAGGTCTGCGCCACCGACGTGCCGGTATAGACCAGCAGCAGGGTCGACAGCGACAGGCCCATCAGCACCGCATAAGCCCAGAACAGCGCCTTGGCGCCGGTCTCGCTGATGCGGTTGATGCCGAAGCTGAGCGCGAACACCACGCCGAGCGGCGCGAGCATCACGATCCAGCCGAGGCCCGACGGACGGCCCTGCGGCGAAAATAGCAGCGCCATATAGGGGCTGTTGGCGAACAGCAGGGCGACGATGCCCGTCAGCAGCACGCCCGACGCCATGTAATTGTAAACCGAAAGCATGTAGGACCTGAGACCCGCGTCGTAGGACGCGGTCCGCGTGCCGACCGTTGCGGTCGCAGCGCCGTTCGCCCAGGGGTCGGACCAGTTTGCCATCTCGAAATAGCTCCTCAAGCGCCACATTGGCGCGCGGCGAATATCGGCGCTGTATCGGACCTTTTCAAGCGAAAGCGGTCGCGATTTGTCGCATCCCCGCCTAAGGGCGCACCATGCACCGCCTGTTCGTCGCGCTGAGGCCGCCTTATGCGATGCGCGCGCAGTTGATCGGGCTGATGGGCGGGGTGCAGAATGCGCGCTGGCAAAGCGACGATCAGCTCCATCTGACGCTGCGGTTCATCGGCGAAGTGGATGGCCGCAAAGCGGACGACATCGCGCTGGCGCTGCATGCGATCGATCGCCCGCGGCCGACGATCGCGCTGGCGGGTGCGGGCAGTTTCGATCGGCGCGGGCAGGTCCATACTTTGTGGGCGGGGGTCGCCGCCGACGACGCGCTCAAGCTGTTGCACGACCGGGTCGAACGGGCGCTGGCGCGCGCCGGCGTCGCCCCGGACGAGCGTGCCTATAAGCCGCATATCACCATGGCGCGCCTCTCGCGCGATGCCGGCCCGGTCGAGCCCTTCGTCGCGCGGGCGGCGGGACTGACGAGCCCCCCGGCCACGATCGACGCCTTCATCCTGTTTGAAAGCAGCCTGGGCAGCGAAGGCGCCGCCTATCACGCGGTCGCGCGCTACCCGCTGACCTGAGACGCGGGGGGCCGACGCTCTCCGCCGGCGATACGTGAAACACAAAGAAAAAGGGCCGGCCATTGCTGGCCGACCCCAATTCTTTGCAGAAGAGACTTTCCTTACTGACCCGAATTCGGGCCGAAGGTGATCTCCACGCGACGGTTCTGCGGTTCGCGAACACCGTCGGCGGTCTGGACGAGAAGCTTGGTCTCGCCGAATGCCGAAGTGGTCATCGCACCGTCCGGCACGCCCTTGCCAGCAAGGTATGCCTTCACCGAGTCAGCGCGACGCTGCGACAGACCCTGGTTGTAGTTCGCCGAACCCGACGTGTCGGTGTAGCCGGCGAGCATGACCTGGGCGGAGCCCGTCGTGCTGTAGGCCTGAGCCGCATTGTCGAGGATCGAAGCCGCTTCAGGCGTGATATCCGACTTGTTCCAGTCGAAGAACACGATGAACGGTCCAGGCGTCACTGCCGGCGGAGGCGGCGGCGGCGGCGGGGGCGGAGGAGGCGGCGGCGGGGGCGGAGGCGGCGGCGGCGGCGGCGGAGCTGCCGGTTCGCCGAAATTGTACACTAGGCTCGCCAGCAAGCTGTTCGAGCGATAGCGCGCCGTGGACTGGCCACCAGCCAAAGCATTGGCGGTGCTGCCGCGAACCCGAACGCCGAAGGCGTTGAAGAAGCGGTACTTGACGCCGACATCGACGTGGTCGTTGACCGGGAACAGCAGGCCGGCGATGCCCTGGAAGGCAAAGCGGGAGTCGCTGCCGTCGAGGAACCAATTGCCGCCGTTCAGGCGATAGATGCCGTAGTGAACGCGGGCGATACCCGCACCACCGCCGACATAACCCTGGACACCATCATCGTCGCCGAAGTTCAGGAGCGCGTTGCCCATGAAGCTCAGGACCGACGTGTTGCCGCTGGCGGAGCTCTTATACGTGCCAGGAGGCGACAGGTTCAGCGTCGTCGTCGTCTGGTGCGACTTCACCTCGGTATGCTTGTAACCGACCTCGGCTTCGAGGCGGAGCATGCCCAGGTCATAGCCGACAATCGCGTCGACATCGAACAGACCGTTCTTATGACGGGCAGTATCGGCATTATCGACCGCGCCAATATTGATATGGGTCTTCTCGACGATGATGCCACCGCCTTCAATACCAACATACCAAGCCTTGTCTTTTGACAAAGCGGGCGATGCGAGCGCCGAAGATGCCAGTATGGCCATCATGGCTAATTTACGCATTTGTATCCCCTTTTCCTTCATAGGAGCGTGCAAGGTACTCAAAACCCCTAAACACTGCCCTGGTTCTACGCAAGCGCGCAAAAATGTGGACTGTTGCCGAAATGTCTCGGATTAGAACTCGTGAGTATCGGACGCTCCAACCGCTCTGACGTGCGGGTAAACTCCAAAAACACCATTCGGTTTCAACCGTCGTAAATTTTTTGCGCCAACTTGGTTTTTTCTTCCGCGATGCGGCATGGCGTAGGTGGGGACGGAATGCTGCAGCGCCAGAGGCTGGCGACGCAAAAAGGCCGGGTGCGACCCAAAGGTCACACCCGGCCCCGTTGAGAATTTCCGGAACGCTCTGCGATCAGAAGGCGACGGCGATGGCGCCGACGACGCCGCCCTTCACCTCGTTGCGGCCATTGACCGTGAATTCGCCCTTCTTGAAGTCGGTATCGACATAAGCGAGGCTGAAGGTGATCGCCTTCCAGGTATAGGCCGCGGTCACGCTCCAGTCGGTGTAATTCTTGAGGCCGTTGGTCAGATAGGACCGGCCCCAGCTTTCGCCGAGATGGCCGGTGACCGTCACGCCGGTACCGGGAATGCCGCCGGAGAGCTCTCCATAGGTGTAGAGGCTGTCCTCCTTGGCCTTGTTGCCGCAACGGGGATCATAGGAGCAGGACTGACCCTTCTGCTTCCAGGCATAATTGAGCCCCACCTTGGCGCCGACCGGCCCGAACGTGTGCGAAGCATTGAGATAGGGTTCGAAGAAGTCGGTGTTGGCACCGCCCGAACCGGGATAATAATAATAAAGCAGGCCGCCATCGATGGTCGTGCCGTCGACGGTGGTTTTGTAGCCGCCGTACAGATCGATTTCCTGGTCGCTGCCGGCCGCGACATAATCGTCGATCGAGCTGCCCCAGGTGCCGACGTAGAAGCCGGACGAATGGCTGACGCCGATCGTGCCCTGCAGCGCGAAGCGCTTGTTGGTCTGCGATACGCCGCGGAAACGATAGTCGCTGGTCAAAGCGGCGCCGCCGGTTACGGTGAATTCGCTGGCAGGAGCGGCGGCGTCTTGGGCCAGTGCAGGTGCGGCCACCGCGACCGCGGCAAAGAGAGAGAGCCCGACTAGGGTGGTGCGCATGGAAAGTCCTTCTCGCGATTGCGTCAAGTTCCACTGCGCGCCGGCTGCGCCCGCTCCTCTGCCTCTCTTGCGAGAGCGGGGGGGCTACTGACCGGCCCGGGATTAGTGGCCGATTGTGCTGCAAAGCACAATGATAAAGAGGCCGATCGCGCCACTGCGCCGGCTTCCTGTTGCGCCATGGCAACAGCGCGCGCAACATCCCTGCTGGACGACGTAAGCTTATTGCGCCGCTTGCGCGAAAGCCTGTTCCAGGTCCGCGATGAGATCGGCGGGGTCTTCGAGGCCGATCTGCAGCCGCACCATCTTGCCGGGTGACTGCCATGGCACGGCGGAGCGGATCCGTTCGGGATCGATCGGCAAAGCAAGGCTTTCGAAGCCGCCCCACGAGAAACCAATGCCGAAATGCCGCAGCGCATCAATCAGTCTCGTGCGCGCTGCATCATCGCCGTCGATCGCGAGTGCGAACAGGCCGGCGGGGCCGACGAAGTCACGCTGAAACAAGGCAAATTGGGGACTGTCGGGCAGCGCCGGATGAAGTATTGCAGTCACGCGCGGATGCTGTCGCAGCCAGCGCGCCACCTCGAGCGAAGCCGCACCGTGCTGCGCGAGGCGGACGCCCATCGTGCGCAGCCCGCGGCTGACAAGAAAGCTATCATCCGGGCTGACGCACTGACCCATGACCTGCGCGGTCTTGCGCACGCGTTCGAACAGCCCCGGCACGGCCGTCGCCGACCCCATCATCACGTCCGAATGGCCCGCGACATATTTGGTGCAGGACAGGATCGAGATATCGACGCCGCGCGAGATGGCAGGGAACAGCAAGGGCGTCGCCCAGGTATTGTCGATCAGGCTGACCGCGCCGCGTGCCCGGGCGGCGGCGCAGATCGCCGGCACGTCCTGCACCTCGAACGTCAGACTGCCCGGGCTTTCGAGGAACACGGCCTTGGTGCGCGGGCCGAACAGGGCATCGATATCGGCACCGCTGACCAACGGATCATAATAGCGCGTGGTGATGCCGAGCCGCTTGAGCATGCCATCGCAGAACACCCGCGTCGGCTCATAGGTGGAATCGGTCATCAGCAATTCGTCGCCGGGCTCCAGCACCGCCAGCAAGGCGGTGGTGATCGCGGCCGTGCCCGACGCATGTAGCGTGGTGCCGGCGGCGCCGGGCTCGAGCTCGGTCAGCGCGTCGGCGAGCGACCATTGGGTAGGGCTGCCGCGCCGGCCATAATAAAGCACTTCGTCGGCGCGGCGCGTGGCATCGCGCAAGGCGTCGACATCGTCGAACAGCACGGTCGAGGCGCGCCACACCGGGGGGCTGACGATTCCTTGCGTCCACGCCTTGCGGCGACCCGCCTCGGCGAGCCTGGTGGCGGGACCCTTGCTCTGCTCTTCGCTCATGCGCCCCGCCTAATAGTCCGGCGGCGCCGCGTCGAGTTTCGCGAGAAACTTAGCCGCCTGGCCGCGCACCGCCGCCTGCTCTTGCGCGGGCATGCGATCCCAATTGGCGTAGGGCATGGCCAGCCGCCGGTTGTCGCCGAGGCGCGGCCGGTGGCGCGCGAGGAAATCCCAGTAGAGCGCGTTGAACGGGCAGGCATCCTCGCCGACGCGCTGGCTGACGTCATAACGGCAGTGCCGGCAATAATCCGACATGCGGTTGATATAGGCGCCGGACGCGGCATAGGGCTTGGACCCGAGCAGGCCGCCGTCGCCATATTGGCTCATGCCGAGCGTGTTGGGCAGTTCGACCCATTCATAAGCGTCGACATAGATTTCGAGATACCAACGATGGACCTCGGCCGGATCCGCCCCGATCAGCAAGGCGAAATTGCCCGCCACCATCAGCCGCTGGATATGATGGGCGTGGCCGCTGGCGAGCGTCTGGCCGACCACCTCGCGCAGGCAATGCTGGTCCGTGTCCCCAGTCCAGTAGAAAGCGGGCAGCGGGCGGCGATGGTCGAGGAAGTTGCGGCGGACATAGTCCGGCCCCTCACGCCAATAAATGCCACGAACATATTCGCGCCAGCCTATGATCTGACGGATATAGCCCTCGGCGGAATTGAGCGGGACGCGGCCGGCGCGATATTCGGCCTCCGCACGGCGGCATAAGGCAAGCGGATCGAGCAGGCCCGAATTGATGTAGGGCGACAGGATCGAGTGCCACAGATGGCGCTCGCCGCTCACCATCGCATCCTCGTAACGGCCGAAATCGGGCAGGGCATGGCGGAAAAAATGGTACGCCTGCAGCTCCGCTTCGCGCGCCGTAACGGCATAATCGAAATGCGCGAGGCTCCCGGGATTGTCGGGAAAGCGGCTTTCGACCATCGCCAGCACCTGTTGCGTGATGGGGTCGGGCTGAAAAGCGTGCGGGCGTGGCATCAGCATGTCCGCCTTGGCAGGGCGGCGATTGTCGGCATCGAAGTTCCAGCGACCGCCGGCGGGCCGACCGCCCTCCATCAGCAGGCCGGTCCTGCGCCGCATCACCCGGTAGAAATTCTCCATCACCAGCGCATCGCGCCCGTCCGCCCATTCGGCGAATTCGGCATGGCTGACGAGGAACCGGCCATCCGCGCGGATCTCGACCGGCAGGCCGAACAATGTCTCCCACGCGTCCAGCATCGCCGCCACGCGCCACTCTCCGGCTTCGGTGACGATGATGCGGTCGGGAGCGTGGCGGCCTATCGCGCGGGCGATCTCGCCGGTGAAGCTGCCGCTGTTGGCAGGATCGTCGAGCGTGACATAGTCGACCCTCCAGCCGGCCTCGCGCAACGCCGCGGCATGGTGGCGCATCGCCGAGAAGATGTAGGCCAGCTTGGCCTTATGATGGCGGACATAGCTCGCCTCCTCCCTCACCTCCATCATCAGGATGGTGGCGGCGGCGGGATCGGCGTCGACAAGCGCGGAAATCCGCGGCGACAATTGATCGCCGAGAATGGGAATCAGCGTCGGCATGCCACGCATTTGTTCTTAGTTCGTTCGCCTGTCCAGCGTCGCGCCCGCGCTCAGCGCCCCGCGTAGCGAACCACCACACCCTTGAATTTCGGCTTTGCCTCGGACGTGGTGCCGCCGATGTAGGTGCGGAATTCGAAGATCTCGCCATTCTTGGGATTGGTGAAGGGCAGTTCGATTATGCCGCTGCTGAAATCGCGTCCGTCCTTCTTGAGCTCGATCATGGTCAGCCGCTCGGCGAACATGCCGATGTCGAGGATAAGGTCGGGCACGGGCCCGCCTTCCCAATCGAAGTGGAATTCCGCGATATAATCGGAGGCGCCAAGCCCGATATAGGGACCGAAAATCTGGCATTCATGCTTGCGCGTGAGGTCGAGCGTCAGCTCCCACGGATTGGTCTTGGGCAGCGACGTGCGGAAATCGCCGGCAGGATAAGCGCGCACCGAGCCATCGTCGGGATGCCAGAACGGCTTCACGATCTTCTCGATCACCAGCTCGATCTCATAGCAGCCGTCGGTGCCCTGATAGGGCATGATCGAATAATCGAAGCCGGCATCGTTCTCGACGAAATGGCGGATGCGGTAGCTATTCTCCTCGAACGCCGCCTCGATCTCCGCGAGCAGCGTCATCGGCGTATAGAAACGCTTGTGATCGGGGTTGATCGGCGAGGGCAGATGCCGCTTGCGCTCGAACAGCAATTGATGCGGCACGACGATCACCAGAAAGCCGCCAACCTTGAGCGCGCGATACCAGTCGCGCAGCACGCCGAGCCAATCGTCGATATGCTCGAAGCAATGGCTGGAATAGATTGCGTCGAAGCTCTCGTCGGCGAACGGGAAGGTCGCCCCTTCGTAGCCGGGATAACCGACGTCGACGCCAATCGCCTGCGGCACGATTGGGACCGTGGCGCCCAGATAGCCCTTATAGCCGATCTCCATCACGTTCGGCCCGGACATGTATTTTTCGAAGAAGCCGCTCTTTATCTTGTCGGCATAACTCTTCTTGGATTCGAAGCCGATTGGCCGGTCAGGATGAAGCGCCTCGGTCGGCATGACACGATCGAGATCAATCTCGACCCGAAGTATCTCTATGTCGACGCGCCCCTTGGCGAAGAGCCGCACCTCGCAATCGGGTGTATAGTCGGGAATGGTCGCAGTGAGCTCAAGAGCCCTGCCGCCGGCGGTATCGAACGTGTCAGCCGCCAGCACGGATGTGCCCTTCGCGGCGGATATCTCCATCTTGACCAGGCCCTTGCCGGGGCCGGCGAGAATGACGCGGGCGGTACAATGGCCGGGCGGCAGCTCCAGATAGGGACCGTGGAGCACACAACCCGATGTGGCGCCGACCTTCATCCGCCCGCCCGCTTTTTCGCCAACCGTCGAGAGCAATGCCTCGCCGCCGCCAGGGAAGCGCCACTGAATCACCGACATCCTTGTCCCCCATGAAACCGATTGTGCGCCCATAGCCGATCCGCCGCGCGACGCTACTGCCAGGTTGTGAAGCCCGACGCTCGATCCTAAGTCCAACGCCATGACAATCACCCATCTCGGTCAGCCATCGGCGCTGCCCGCCTCCCCCGACGCCGCGACGTTGGACTATGTCCCCAATCCCCGTCCCGGCCGGCTTTATCTGGTGCGCTTCACCGCGCCTGAATTCACGTCGCTTTGCCCGGTCACCGGTCAGCCCGACTTCGCCCACCTCGTTATCGATTATGCCCCGGGGGAGACGATCGTCGAATCCAAGTCGCTCAAGCTCTTCCTCGGGTCGTTCCGCAATCACGCTGCCTTCCACGAGGATTGCACCGTCGGCATCGGCGAACGTCTGGTGGCGGAGATGAAGCCGAAATGGCTGCGCATCGGCGGCTATTGGTATCCGCGCGGCGGCATTCCGATCGACGTCTTCTGGCAAACCGGGGCGCCGCCCGCCGACCTGTGGCTGCCCGATCAGGGCGTGCCGTCCTATCGCGGCCGCGGCTGACATATTCATTGAGGAGAGAGATATGAAGCGCCTCGCACTCCCCCTGGCCGGCCTGGTTCTGGTGGCGACGCCGCTCCAGGCGGTCACCATTGCCAATCCGGCCAGCGACCAGCTCGCCAAATTGACGAGCCTGCAGCGGCGCGGCGCCCTGCGCGGCGCATTGCTCGATTCGGGCTATGCCTGCACGCGGGTGGAAAAGGCGGCCATCCAGGGACCTTGGAAGAATATGATCATGTGGCGCGCGCAATGTTCGGCCACCGATCCACGCTACGATTACGCGGTCTTCGTCGGCCCGGATAGATCGATCCAGGCACGGCCCTGCGCCGATCTGGCCGAATTGAAGCTGCCCCGCTGCCGCCCCTTCAGCGCGACGAAACCATCGCGCCGATAGTCGGCTCTTTCGCCTCCGACAGCTGAACCCAGTAACGGCCGGGCTTCAGATCATATTCGACGATTTTAGCGATCCCGGAGCAGGCGGGACCATGGCTATGCGCCGCGGTCTTCAACCGCTTGCCATGATCGACAAGGTTCATCCAGGCATCGGATGAGAGCGCGAACCGATAGCGGCCGGCGCGGCTGGCGGTGATCGGGAAGTAGCCGCCATAGGTGCCCGCCTTGGCGGGCCGGAGCAAGGCGGGTTCGAAGTGAACCCCGGTCGCGGGCTTGAGCGGCAGCGTCGCCTCTTTTCCGATGGCAAGCGTCGAACCGGCGCCATGGCCCCAGCCTTCGAAGCCGGCCACCGGCTGCATGCGAATGCAGACGGGCTGGGCGGTTGCAGCGGCCCCTGCCAGCAACAATGCGATCATATCAATTTGATCTCCCTCAGGCGTTGCAGAAGATAATCGTGGGCGGTGATCGGCTCGGGATAAAGATTGGGCCGCTCCGGAGAGATGCACTGCGGCAGCGTCTCGATCAGATAATCGGGCCGGAAGTGCAGAAAGAAGGGCATCGAATAGCGCGCGACGCCGCGCCGCTCCGGCGCCGGATTCATCACGCGGTGGGTGGTCGAGCGCAGCACATTGTTGGTCAGCCGCTGCAGCATGTCGCCGACATTGACGGCGAGCTCCCCTTCGCGCGGTTGGACGGGCAGCCAATTGCCGTCGCGATCGAGCAATTGCAGGCCGGCCTCTTCGGCGCCGAGCAGCAGGGTGATGGTGTTGATGTCCTCGTGCGCGCCGGCGCGGATCGAAGGTCCGTCCGCGCCCATCGGCGGATAATGAAGCAGCCGCAGGACGCTGTTGCCGTCGCGGACGGTATCTTCGAAGAAGTCCGGCGCGAGCTTCAGGTAGCGCGCGATCGCGCGCAGCAGCCGCGCCCCGGCCGCGTCCAGCGCGTTGAACAAGGCAAGCTCGGCCTGCTTGAAGTCGGCAAGTTCGTCCGGCCACAGATTGGGCGCCATCATATCGGCGAAAGGATGGCCCTCGGGCAATTCACGCCCGACGTGCCAGAATTCCTTGAGATCGTGCGCCTTGGCATCCTTGGCGGTTTCAATCCCGAACGGCGTGTAGCCGCGCGCGCCGCCTTTGCCGGTATGGTAAGCGCGCTTTGCCTCCTCAGGCAGCGCGAAGAACTTCTTCGCCTGCGCCTCCGCCTCGGCGATCACCTCGGTCGGCACCCCATGGTCCGAGACGATCGCGAAGCCGTACCGCTCAAACGATCCGCCGAGCGCCTGGGCGAAACCTTCGGGGTCGTCCGCCTCCTGCGCGAGTGAGACGGTCGGGACGGCGGGTCGGTCTAGAGTCGTGGCCATAAGCCGGTTCTAATCGGCCCGGGATGCAAAATCACGGGATGATTCAACCCAAGCCATAGCCCGAAAAAAATGTCCAGCATGGCGCGTAAAGCCCTTTTCCATGTTGCGCCCGCCGGCGCCCGGCACTATATGTTCGCTAAATGTTCCACGTGAAACGCGGCTCGTCAAGCACAATCATCAAGTTCGTTTCTGGTGTTTTTTTAATTTCGGGGGGCAAGAGCCGCGTCACCGCCCCTTGAACAGTCCGCCCAGCAAGCCGCGCAGCAACTGGCCGCCGAGCTGGCCCGCGACTTGCCGCCCGACGGACGACGCGACCGACCGCGCCGCCGATTGAAGCATCTTGTCGGTCAGCGTCGGCTTGGCTGCCTCCCGTGCTGCCGCCGCCTCGGCACGCGCTTCCGCCTGCGCCTGTAGCTGCGCGGTACGGGCTGCTTCGCGGTCGCGCCGCGCCTGCTCCTGGGCATCTAGCCGGGCCTGTGCGGCGGCGGCCTTGGCCTGCTCCGCCTGCGCCTTGGCCGCTACGGCCTGCGCCTGCGCCTGCGCTGCCGCCGCCCTGGCGTCGCCAGCCTTGGCCGCAAGCATTTCCGCCGCGCTTTCGCGGTTGATGAGCGTGTCATATTTGCCCGCCAGCGGCGAGGTCGAGACGATGATCGCGCGCTCCTTGTCGGTCAGCGGCCCGGCGCGGGAGAAGGGCGGCCGGATCAGCGTGCGCGCCACCGGGCTCGGCGCGCCGTCCGCCTGCAGCAGCGACACCAATGCCTCGCCGACCTTCAGCTCGGTGATCGCGGTCGCGACGTCCACGCCCGGGCTCGCCCGGAACGTCGTCGCGGCCGACTGGACCGCTTTCTGCTCGCGCGGGGTAAAGGCGTTCAACTTGTGCTGGATGCGATTGCCAAGCTGGCCGGCGACATCGTCGGGAACATCGATCGGGTTCTGCGTGATGAAATAGACGCCGACACCCTTCGAGCGGATCAAGCGCACGACCTGCTCGATCTTGTCGAGCAATGCCGGGGCCGCGTCGTCGAACAGCAGGTGCGCCTCGTCGAAGAAGAAGACGAGCTTGGGTTTATCGGGATCGCCGACCTCGGGCAGCGTCTCGAACAACTCGCTCAGCAGCCACAGCAGGAAGGTGGCATAGAGCTTGGGCGCGGCCATCAACTTGTCGGCGGCGAGTATGTTGACGATACCCTTCCCGTCTTCGCCGACGATCAGCATGTCGTGAATGTCGAGCGCGGGCTCACCGAAGAAATTGTCGCCGCCCTGCGCCTCGAGCTGCAGCAATTGCCGCTGGATCGTGCCGACCGTGGCGCGGGTGACGTTGCCATAATGCGCGGATAGATCGGCCGCATTCTCCGCCGCCCAGGCCAGCATCGCCTGCAGATCGGCAAGATCGAGCAGCAGCATGCCCTGTTCGTCGGCAGCCTTGAATACCAGCTGCAATACGCCTTCCTGGACCTCGTTGAGGTCCATCAGCCGCGCGAGCAATAACGGCCCCATCTCGCTGATCGTCGTGCGGATGGGATGGCCTTGCCGACCGAACAAATCCCAGAAGATCACCGGATTGTCGGCATAGGCCCAGTCGGTCATGCCGATATCGGCCGCACGCTGCGCGAAGGCGGCATGGGTCGGCGCCATCGCCGATCCCGGCATGGCCAGCCCCGACAGATCGCCCTTCACGTCGGCGACGAACACCGGCACCCCGGCGCGACTGAAGCCTTCGGCAATCCCCTGCAGCGTCACCGTCTTGCCGGTGCCGGTGGCGCCGGCGATCAGACCATGGCGATTGGCACGCTTGAGATTGAGCTCCTCGCGCTCGCCACCCGCAGTCGCGCCGACGAAAATGCTGCCGTCCGCCAAGATCACGCTCCTCTTACTGTGCCAGGCTTATTGCTTGGGCGTCAGGCGCAGCAGGCGACCGTCCTTGCCGTCTTCGAGCAGCCACAATGCGCCGTCGGGGCCGGCCACTACGTCGCGGATGCGCTTGCCCATGGCGAAGCGTTCCGCCTCGCGCGGGGTGCCGCCATCGAACGAGACGCGGATCAGCGATTGCGCCGCCATACCGCCGATGAACGCCGATCCCTTCCACTGCGGGAAAAGCGAGCCGTAATAAAAGGTCAGCCCACCCGGCGCGATTACCGGCGTCCAGTAAAGCGTGGGCTTCTGGAACTCGGGATGGCCTTCGGGGCTCGGAATCGGCTTGCCATTGTAGTTCATGCCGTAGCTGACGAGCGGCCAGCCGTAATTTTTGCCGGGCTCGATCAGGTTGAGCTCGTCACCCCCCTTGGGACCCATTTCGGTTTCCCACAATTTGCCGGCGGCATCGAACGCCAGGCCATATTGATTGCGGTGCCCGCTGGTCCAGGTTTCCGCAGGCACAAGATTGGGGGCGGGCACCTTGACCTGGCGCGCAGGCGCGGTTTTGGCCGCGATCGTGTCGGACGGCGGATCGAAGACGGAGAGCGTGGTCGCGCCCGTCCTGCCGGCGCCCGGATTATTGGCCGCAGGTTTTCCGTCGAGCGTGAGGTGCAGAATCTTGCCTAGCGCCGAATTGGGATCCTGTGCCGGCGTGAAGCGCTGCCGCTCGCCGGACGACAGGAACAGACTTTTGCCGTTGGGCGCAAAAGCGATGTAGGCGCCGAACTGGCCACCCTTGCCCTTGGCCCAGTCGCGCCAGATCACCTTCATTCCCTCGAGTCGCGCCGTGCCGTTGCCGATCACCAATTTTCCGCGTGCCAGCGCCAGGCTCGATCCGCCCTCGCCCGGCTCCGAATAGGTTAGATAGACTATACCGTCTTTGGCAAAGGTCGGCGCGGTTGCAATCGAGAGCAGGCCGCCCTGGCCGGCATAGGCGACCGCGGGCACGCCGGTGACTTCGATCTTGTTCATGCCCGGCGTGACCAGCCAGACCTTGCCGGGCTTTTCGGTGACGAGAATGCGCTGGTCGGGCAGGAAAGCGAGCTTCCACGGCACGTCGAAGGTGGCCACCGGGGTTGCCGTGAACGGCTGATCGGCAGTGGGCTTGGTATCGCCATAATTGATCTGGGCGGAGCCGTAGGCCGGCAACAGGGCGAACAAGGCGGCAGCGGTCAGTGCATGACGGAGCATCGATCATCCTCAAGACGTGTTATTTTGCTCGGGATAGCGCCTCACCGCCTCCGCTCCTAGCGGAGATGCGACCGACTATCGCAGCGACTTGCAGCCGCGGGCGCGACCGCCTATGTGGCCATCGTCTTCTCGACATTGGAAACTCTGCCGAGGCCGGCGCCGCAAGGCACCGGCGCGAAGGCGCTTAGGATTTTCAGATAGAGACCATGACGGACATTGCCGCGCTGACGAAGTTGATCGAGCCCGAGGCGCAAGCGCTCGGATTCGCACTCGTGCGCGTCGCGATGTTCGGCGGCCGGACCGATCCGACGCTGCAGGTGATGGCCGAGCGGCCCGATACCCGCCAGCTGGGACTGGAGGATTGCGAGGCATTGTCGCGTCGTATTTCCGACGTGCTCGACGCGAGCGATCCGATCGAGGAGGCGTATCGCCTCGAAGTATCGTCGCCAGGCATCGATCGCCCGCTCACCCGGGGGCAGGATTATACTGACTGGGCGGGCTTCGACGCGCGCATCCGGCTCGCGGCACCGCTTAATGGCCGCAAGCAATTCGACGCGAAGATCGTCGGACTCGAAGGCGACACCGTGAAGGTGTATGCTGACAAGGTCGGCGAAATAGAGATTCCGTTCGGCCAGATCGCCAGCGCCAAGCTGTTGCTGACCGACGAACTAATCAAGGCAACCGCGCCGCTCTCGACCGAGGGCGCGGACCGGATTTCACAGGAAGGATGAGTTAAGTCCATGGCTACTGCCATTTCCGCCAACAAGGCCGAGCTGCTTGCCATCGCCGACGCCGTCGCGCGTGAGAAGCTGATCGACAAGGCGATCGTGATCGAGGCGATGGAGGACGCGATCCAGCGCGCCGCCAAGGCCCGTTATGGCGCCGAGAACGACATTCGCGCCAAGATCGATACCAGCGCCGGCGACGTCCGCTTGTGGCGCGTCGTCGAGGTCGTCGAAGAGGTCGAGAATTACTTCACCCAGGTGTCGGTTGCCGAGGCGCAGAAATTGCAGCCGGGCGCGGTATTGGGCGATTATATCGTCGATCCGCTGCCGAACATCGAGTTTGGCCGCATCGCCGCCCAGGCCGCCAAGCAAGTGATCTTCCAGAAGGTCCGCGATGCCGAGCGCGAGCGTCAATATGAGGAATTCAAGGATCGCGCGGGCGAGATCATCGTCGGCACGGTCAAGTCGGTCGAGTTCGGCCATGTCGTTGTCAATCTCGGCCGCGCCGAGGGTGTAATCCGGCGCGACCAGCAAATCCCGCGCGAAGTGCTGCGCAAGGACGATCGCGTGCGCGCTTTGATCATGAAGGTCGTCCGCGAGAATCGCGGGCCGCAGATCTTCCTGAGCCGCGCGCATCCGGACTTCATGAAGAAGTTGTTCGCGCAGGAAGTGCCCGAAATCTACGACGGCATCATCGAGATCAAGGCCGCCGCCCGCGACCCGGGCTCGCGTGCCAAGATCGGCGTGATCAGCCGCGACAGCTCGATCGACCCGGTCGGCGCCTGCGTCGGCATGAAGGGCAGCCGCGTCCAGGCGGTCGTGCAGGAGCTCCAGGGCGAGAAGATCGACATCATTCCCTGGTCGCCCGACAATGCGACCTTCGTCGTGAACGCACTGCAGCCGGCTCAAGTCGCGCGCGTCATGATCGACGAGGAAGAAGAGCGGATCGAAGTGGTCGTTCCCGACGATCAGCTCAGCCTCGCCATCGGCCGTCGCGGCCAGAATGTCCGTCTCGCCAGCCAACTGACCGGCAAGGCGATCGACATCCTGACCGAGGCGGATGCGAGCGAGAAGCGCCAGCGCGAATTCGTCCAGAATAGCGAGATCTTCCAGAACGAGCTCGACGTCGACGAGACGCTCGCGCAGTTGCTGGTCGCCGAGGGCTTCACCAGCCTTGAGGAAGTCGCTTATGTCGAGCCAGAGGAACTGGCCCAGATCGAAGGCCTCGATACCGAGATTGCCGGTGAGCTCCAGAATCGCGCGGCCGAGGCGATCGATCGCCGCGAGCAGGCGAATCGCGCAGAGCGCACCGCGCTTGGCGTCGAGGATGCCGTCGGCGAATTGCCGCACATCACCGAAGCGATGATGGTCACGCTCGGCAAGGCGGGCATCAAGACGCTCGACGATGTCGGCGATCTTTCGACCGACGAACTGATCGAGAAGCCGCGCGCTGAGCCGCGCCGCCGCAAGGAAGGCGCGCCTGCGCCGAAGCCCGACAAGGGCGGCGTGCTCTCTTCCTACGGTTTGACGATGGACCAGGGCCAGGAGATCATCATGGCGGCGCGTCAGGCCGCCGGCTGGTTCGGCGACGAGGAAGCACCGGAAGCCGAAGCCGACACGACGGAGGCCGACGCCTGATGCCGTTCATCGCGATCGAACTGGCGGGATCCGCAACGCGCGAGCAGAAGGCGGCCATCGTCGCCGATATCACGCGTTCGATGGTCGAGCGGTTGGGGAAGCCCGCCGCCGCCGTCCAGGTCGTGATCAACGAGCATAGCCCCGAAAATTATGGCGCGAACGGCATTCTCATCGCCGACCGCCCCGCCGCTCCTGCACAGGAGGTCGCGAACGCGAATGGCGGACAATGATCGGCAGGGTTTAGACGCCGGGCACCCCCCTCTCCCGCGGGCGGGAGAGGCTGAGGGCACGATTGTGCCCGCAGCAGATATTATCGCGGGGGAGGACGACACCCCAATTCTTCCGCCGCACGGGAAGGCGGACCCGGAACGCACCTGCGTGCTATCCGGCAAGAAGGCATCGCGCGACGAGCTGATCCGGCTGGCGCTCGGCCCCGACGGAATCGTCGCGCCCGATGTTCGTGCCAAGGCGCCCGGCCGCGGCGCCTGGATCGGGGTCGATCGGGCCACGCTGGAAGAGGCCATCACCAAGGGCAAGCTCGGTAAGGCGCTGTCGCGCGCGTTCAAGACCGCGGTCAATGTTCCGGCCGATCTCGCCGATCAGATCGAGCGCGCGCTGGAGCGCGCGACGCTCGATCGGCTCGGGCTCGAGGCGCGCGCCGGCCAGATCGTGACCGGTACCGAAAAGATCATCGACACCGCGCGCAAGGGCGGGGTCGAGCTGCTGCTTCACGCGCGGGACGCCGCGGCAGACGGCACGCGCAAGCTGGACCAGGCGCTGCGCGTCGGGCTGGACGCCGAAGGTTCTGACCTGCGTGGTCTGGCAATCCCGGCAACGCGCGCCATATTGTCGATGGCGCTTGGGCGCGAGAATGTGGTACATCTTGCGTTGATCGCGCCGGCCGCCGCCGCGCGCGTCAACCAGGCGCTCGGCCGGTGGCGCGGCTTTATTGGACTGGATGGTGTGTCTTAGCCCTTGCGAGGCTTTCGCAAGGTGCGTTCGACGCACAGTGATTTTATGAGGGTTCGGGTTACTAGATGAGCGATAACGAAAAGCCGAAACTGGGTCTTAGCGTGCCGCTGGGCGTGCGCCGTACGGTTGAGACGGGCAAGGTGAAGCAGAGCTTCTCCCATGGCCGCTCGAACACGGTCATCGTCGAGACCAAGAAGGCTCGCATCCTGCGCAAGCCGGGGGATCCCGCGCCTGCTCCGGAGCCAGAAGTTGAAGCCGCGGTCGAAGCCCCTGCCCCGGTCGCAGCGCCTGTGGCGCCGCGCCCGCAGCCGGCGGCGCCGGTTCCGCCCGCGCGCGCGATGACGCCGCTCGAACGGCGCGAGCAGCAGGAACGCCTGCTGCGCGAAGCCGAAGAGGCGCGCATGAACGCGCTGGAGGAAGCGCGCCGCCGCCAGGACAATGCCGCCCGCGAGGCGACCGAGGAAGAAAAGCGCCGCGCCGAGGAAAATCGCCGCGCGGCCGAAGAGGCTGCTGCCAATCCGCCCGCGGAGCCTGTCACGGCGCCTGCCCCGGAACCGGAAGCCGCTGCCGAAACGCCACTGCCTGCCGCCGAAGCCGGTGACGAGGAAGCGGAACGCCGCCCCGGTGGCGAGCCGCCGCCGCGCCGTTTCACGCCGGTTATTGCGCCCAAGCGTCCCGAACCGCCGGCGCGTCCGTCACGCGGTCGCCAGGGCGATGATCGCCGCCAATCGGGCAAGCTTACCGTCACCCGCGCACTGGACGATGGCGACGGCGGCGCGCGCGCACGCAGCCTCGCCGCGCTCAAGCGGGCGCGTGAAAAGGACAAGCGCGCCCATCAGGCGGGCGGGCCTACCGTCAAGCAGGTGCGCGACGTGGTCGTGCCGGAAGCCATCACCGTCGCCGAACTCGCCAATCGTATGGCGGAGCGTACCGCGGATCTGGTGAAGGCGTTATTCAAGATGGGCACGCCGGTCACCTCCAATCAGGTGATCGACCAGGACACGGCCGAGCTGATGGTCAGCGAATTCGGCCATAATATCCGCCGCGTTTCCGAAAGCGATGTCGACATTGTCACCGAGGTCGACGTCGATCCCGCCGACACGCTGCAGCCCCGTGCGCCGGTCGTCACGATCATGGGCCATGTCGATCACGGCAAGACGAGCCTGCTCGATGCGCTGCGCGGTACTGATGTCGCCGCTGGCGAGGCGGGCGGAATCACCCAGCATATCGGCGCTTATGTCGTGACGCAGAAGGACGGATCGAAGATCACCTTCCTCGACACGCCGGGCCACGAAGCCTTCAGCTCGATGCGCGCACGTGGTGCCGATGTGACTGACATCGTCGTGATCGTGGTGGCGGGTGACGACGGCATCCGTCCGCAGACGATCGAGGCGATCCAGCACACCAAGGCTGCCGAAAAGCCGATGATCGTGGCCATCAACAAGATGGATAAGCCGGGCTCCAACGCCCAGCGCGTGCGGGAAGCCCTGCTGCAATATGACGTCCAGGTCGAAGAGATGGGCGGCGACGTTCAGGATGTGGAGGTTTCCGCCACCGCCAAGACCGGGCTTGACGAACTGATCGAGAAGATCCAGCTCCAGGCGGAACTGCTCGAACTGACGGCAAACCCCGACCGCGCCGCCGAGGGTGTCGTGATCGAGGCACAGCTCGACAAGGGCCGTGGCCCGGTCGCGACCGTGCTCGTCCGCCGCGGCACGCTCCGAACCGGCGACATTTTCGTCGTCGGTGCCGAGAGCGGCAAGGTCCGCGCCCTGGTCGACGACAAGGGCAAGCAGGTGAAGACTGCCGGCCCCTCCACCCCGGTGGAGATCCTCGGCATGTCCGGCGTTCCGTCGGCGGCCGATCAGCTGACCGTGGTCGAGAATGAGGCGCGCGCGCGCGAGGTCGCTTCCTATCGGGCCAGCGTCATCCAGCAGAAGCGTACCACCAGCGCGCCCGCGTCGCTCGAATCGATGTTCTCGGCGCTGCGCGACAAGCAGGCGCAGCAATATCCCGTCGTCATCAAGGCCGACGCTCAAGGCTCGGTCGAAGCGATCGTCGGTTCGCTCAACAAGATCTCGACGGACGATATCCAGGTCCGCATCCTCAGCGCGGGCGTGGGCGGCATTACGGAAAGCGACGTCAGCCTGGCGTCGGCATCGAAGGCGCCGATCATCGGCTTCAACGTCCGCGCCAATGCCAAGGCGCGCGAGATCGCCACGCGGGACGGGGTCGCGCTTAAATATTACGACGTGATCTACGATCTGCTCGATGAGATCCGGGCGGCCATGGCGGGCCAGCTCGGCCCGGAATATTTCGAGACGGTCGTCGGCCGCGCCGAAATCCGCGAGGTCTTCTCCGCCGGCAAGCACGGCAAGGCGGCAGGCCTGCTCGTTACCGAAGGCTATATCCGCAAGGCCTTGCGGGCGCGCGTCACGCGGGACGACGTCATCATCTACACCGGCGCCATCGCGTCGCTCCGACGCTTCAAGGATGACGTGGCCGAAGTCCGCGCCGGCCTGGAATGCGGCGTCACGCTCGAAGGATCGATCGACATCAAGGCGGGCGATTTCCTTGAGACGTTCGAAGTCGAAGAGCGCGAGCGCACGCTGTAAGTTGTTCGTCGCCCCCGCGGTTGTCGGGGTGACGCAACCTTGGGAAGGCCGGCGTCATGCGGCACAATGAGAGCCCTGAAGGAAAATCGGTCCGCATCCTGCGGGTGGGCGAGCAGGTGCGCCATATCCTTGCCGAGATATTGATGCGCGGCGACGTCCATGACGAGGTGCTCGCCTCGCATCTTGTGTCGGTGACCGAGGTGCGGATGTCGCCTGACCTGAAACATGCGATCGTATTCGTGAAGCCCTTGCTCGGTGCGGACGAGGAAAAGGTGCTCAAGGCGCTGCGCACCAACACGGCCTATTTCCAGAGTGAAGTCGCCAAGCGCGTGAATCTCAAATATGCCGCCAAAATCCGGTTTCGCCCGGACGAAAGCTTTGACGAGGGTGCGCGCATCGACGAGTTGCTGCGCAAGCCAGCGGTCGCGCGCGACCTCGATCCGGGCGACGTCTGACCGGTTACGAGAACGCTCGAGCGAATCGATTCCGCGACTCACCCCGACTCATGATATGCGAGTCGCGCGACCGGCCCGTGAGCCAGGGTTCGGTGAGACTCGAGCGACAGAACGGCTCCCGCTTTTGGCGTGAAGGAGACCGGCTATGGACCTGATCGACCTATATCATCGTCGCGGCATATCGTTGGTGCGCTCGAAGCTTGGACGGTCGCCGGCTGCGCGCCGCGGTTATTGCAAGCTGGCGCGACTTTATGCCGAGCAGATCGAGCGCCAGCGCGCCGAACGCAGCCCGGACGCGATCGAGTTCATTCCAGCGCTCTGACCGCGATCAAGGTTGGTCGCTCTCGGAGCTGCTGAGTCCGAGAGTTGCGGCTGCACGTAGGCGGTCTCCCGACACTGTAGTGCGCGCATGAATTGGGGCAGCAGGCTTTCGGCGCACACCTGATCGGGCGACCGCTCAACAACGAAAATGGGGGCTGGTGTCTCCACCAGCCCCCACTGCGCCGAGCTGGCTCCGGTCTCCAAAGATCCCTTGCGGGCTCTGGTCCTTGATCGCTCAGGCGTCGCTGCTTTGCCTCGGGCCGAAGCCTCCAGCTGGTCAGCGGCCCTTCTTGGAGCATCGATCGCTGACGTTAGCCTTGCGGCCCCATCTGCCATCGCTGCTCTTCCGGCGCCCTCCGCAACTTCCGTTCCGCGTCTCCCCGAAGGGTTTCGCGGTCCTTCCGCTTCGGATGTCCTCTAGGTTCTGGCTCTTCCGTTTCCGTCCGAGCCCGTCTCCCGAGCACATCCAGAAGCTCTCATGCCCGGCCGAGTCGCGCCAGCGGAAAATAGGGGGGCAGCCCTGTGGATAACGAGGATAACGGGGGTCTTTTCATGCAAACGTCACATAATTCGATACGGGCGAATTGCTTCGGGCAGCGGCGAATCGGATATTGAGCCAAACCACGCCCCAACAGCCTTTAGCGGCTGCCATGACTGGGCGCGTCGGCGCCTGTGCCCGGTCGGGGAGGCTGGCGAGGTTCAAGGTCGCCCGTGTCGCCGCCGGCGGCGTCTGAGTCGAAATCCTCAGGCGTACCACCACCACCGGCGCCCGCGCCGGAGCCATGGACGCTGCCATCCTTCGCAACCGACGCCCGGTGGCCGCGCTCTGCGCCCCCCGGATCGCCTTGGTTGGGATCATCGATCATTGACCGGAAACGTCCACCGGCTGGCTCTGCTTCGATATATCGGGGCCCGACCCAGCGGCTCCGGCGCCGCCCATATGGCCCATCGTCTGATCGACACGATCGCCCGACTGTCCGAATTGCTCGCGCTTGGCGAAGTCTTTCGCCTCGATAGCGGCGCGCTCTTCCTCGGTCAGCGTACCGGTCTCGTCCAGCGGGGTCTGTTCGTCGGCCATGATCACTCTCCTTACAAATCACAGGCAGAACGAAGGGGAGCGCGCACCCGTTCCAGGCAATGCGGCGGGCCGCGGGCTTGCAACGTCGGACTGCACAGCTAGGGGGAAAAGATGGCAGAGAAGCTCCGTATCGCCCTCGCAGGGCTCGGCACCGTCGGCGCGGGCGTGGTCAAGGTTCTGGCGCAGAATGCGGCGCTGATCGAGCGCCGCGCCGGACGAGGGCTGGAAATCGTGGCGGTCTCCGCGCGCGACCGCACGCGCGACCGCGGCATCGATCTTACCGGCGTGGATTGGGTCGACGACACGGCCAGCCTGGCCGCGCGCGACGATGTCGACGCGGTGGTGGAACTAATCGGTGGGTCCGACGGCCCGGCGCTGACGCTGGCGCGCGCGACACTTGCCCATGGCAAGGCGCTCGTCACGGCCAACAAGGCCATGCTTGCCCACCACGGCCTCGAACTTGCCGCGGCGGCGGAAGCGGCGGGCACCGCGCTCAAATATGAAGCCGCGGTCGCCGGCGGTGTGCCCGTGATCAAGGGCCTGCGCGAGGGTGCGGCCGCCAATGTGATCGACCATGTCTATGGCGTGCTCAACGGCACCTGCAATTACATCCTGACGACGATGGAAGCCGAAGGCCGCGACTTTACCGAGGTCCTCGGCGAGGCGCAGGCGCTCGGCTTTGCCGAGGCCGATCCCAGTTTCGACATTGATGGTATCGATGCCGCGCACAAGCTGGCCATCCTCTCCAGCCTGGCGTTCGGCACGGAGATCGATTTCGGCGCGGTCGCGATCACCGGCATCCGCCATGTGCTGGCAGCCGACATCGCGGAAGCTGCGGCGCTCGGTTTCCGGGTGCGCCTGGTCGGGTTCGGCGAGGCCAATGCCAAGGGGCTGTTCCAGCGGGTCCATCCCTGCCTCGTCCCGCTCGGCCATCCCCTCGCCCACGTCACCGGATCGTTGAATGCGGTTGTGGCCGAGGGCAATTTCGTCGGCCGCTTGCTGTTCCAGGGACGCGGCGCAGGCGAGGGGCCGACGGCAAGTGCCGTCGTCGCCGATCTCATCGACATTGCGCGGCGCGAATATGGCCCCGCCTTTGCCATGCCGGTAAAGAGCTTGATCAAAGCGAACGCTGCCCCCGCCGGCGAGCGTCGCGGCCGCGCCTATCTGCGCTTCACGGTCAGCGACCGTCCGGGCGTATTGGCCGAGCTGACCGCCGCGATGCGGGATGCAGGCGTGTCGATCGAAAGCCTGATCCAGCGCGGTGCGACAGCCGACGGCAGCGTGCTGCTGGTGATGGTCACCCATGAGGGGCCTGAGCGCTGCGTCATCGCCGCGCTCGACAAGCTTGAGGGCTCACCCAGTCTGCTGGGCGCGCCGATGCTGATGCATATTCTGGAAGGCTAACGGGTCACCGCTGTCCCGGATGCTGACGATCGGCATGATCGGAGGCAGCCTCCGGATCGACGATCGCGCGGACGAGCTGTACGCCCGCGGCCGCTGCGGCGATCAAGTTGACCGGGCCGCCGCCGCCGCAATCGACCGGTCCGCATGAATCGGGGTTTGCAAGTCCGCCCGATGCGCCCGGAATTTCCCCGGTAGCCGTGCGCGGACCGGCACGCGGCCCGCGCTCGTCCGGTAACGGCAGGCGGTTGGCGGAACCACCCCGTCCATTGCCGCACACGACTACTTCGTTCGCGTGTGTCGGCACCGGGCATGGTGCGTAGCCATGGCGATATTGATCTCGATAAAGCGCGATGGCCTGCTGCGCGGGAGTGGTCCTTGAATTGGGCGGAATCTCCGGGCCGATTGGCGCTGCGAAGGCCGGGCCGGCTCCAATGACAATCGCGGCAAGGATCAGGCGCATGTGCGTCTCCGTCGGCGATTCGCAACATGCGTAAAAATCGGCATTTTGGCCATAGATCGAGCGCGACCGTGGTCACGGCCGGCTGGTGTCCGCAAAATGCAAAGCGCTACCAGCGTGTTTCTCGACAAGGTCACATGCCCAGCCTATCGCGCCGTCACCCCAATAGAGGAACAGGCACGACGATGGCGGTGAAGGCTTCAAAGACGCTCGATCGCGTGCTTGTGTTGGAAATGGTGCGGGTGACGGAGGCCGCGGCGATCGCCGCCTCCGGCCTGGTCGGGCGTGGCGACGAGAAGGCTGCCGACGCCGCGGCGGTGGAGGCGATGCGCCAGGCATTCAACGAACTGGATTTCGACGGCACCGTGGTGATCGGCGAGGGCGAACGCGACGAGGCGCCGATGCTCTATATCGGCGAGAAGGTCGGTAGGGGCACCGGTCCCAAGATCGACATCGCGCTCGACCCGCTCGAGGGAACCACGATCACCGCCAAGGCCGGACCCAATGCGCTCGCGGTGCTCGCCATCGCCGAGGAGGGCTGTCTGCTCAACGCGCCCGACGTCTATATGGAAAAGATCGCGATCGGCCCCGGCTTCGCCAAGAACCTCGTCAGCCTGAAGCGCACCCCGACCGAAAACGTCCACGCTTTGGCCAAGGCCAAGGGCGTCGCCCCGAATGAGATCATCGCCTGCGTGCTCGACCGGCCGCGCCATGACAAATTGATCGCAGAGCTGCGCGCCATCGGTTGCGGCGTGATGCTGATCCCCGATGGCGACGTCGCCGGCGTGATCGCGGTCAGCAACCCCGAGACGACGATCGATATTTATATGGGCTCCGGCGGTGCGCCGGAAGGCGTGCTGGCGGCGGCGGCGCTCGCCTGTGTCGGCGGCCAGTTCGAAGGACGTCTGTTGTTCCGCAACGACGACGAGCGCGCGCGCGCGGGCAAATGGGGGGTGACCGATCTCGATCGCATCTATCAGCTGCAGGATCTGGTGCGCGGCGACGCGATCTTTGCCGCCACGGGCGTTACCGACGGCTCGCTGCTACAGGGCGTGAAGCGCCGGGCGGGCAAGATGACGACCGACAGCGTCGTGATGCGCGCCAGTTCCGGAACTGTGCGCTGGGTGAAGGGCGAGCACCGGCGCGGGATTATCGACTGATACTTCCCGAACTTGTCGTAATTTACGCCACCGGTTGGCGATCCTCGCCATCTCCGCGGCACATTTCGCCCGGAAACGCCTCTTGCAGGCAATTGGCACGCTCCCTGCAAAGTGTTTTGCATCGCCGGAATGGTTCGGCGACATGACACTTCAGGGAGACCTACAATGCTCAACAATGCTTCTTCGCTCGTGACCCAGCTCGGCGTCGGCTTCTTCGCTTTCGTCGTTAGCGCGACCTGCATCCTCGCCGCCGTTGGCCCCGTCCACGTCGCATGATCGGCTTCCACTCTAAGAAGGAGAGGAACATGATCCGAGAAGACTATAATCCCCAGGTGCCGAGCCGCGGCCTGCTGTTCGGCACCTGCGCGGAAATCAGCCAGTCGAGCGGCGTGCCGGCTCTGGCAGTCCGTGCCGCCGCGGTCATCGCGCTGTGCGTCTGGTTCAAGCTGACTTTGCTCGCTTATTGCGGCATCGCGATTTACTACCGCTTCCGGCGCTGACGCGGGATCACTTCCCGCCGTCCAGCACCGGTTGCGTCGCCGTCGCGGGCAATTCGCTTTTCATCGACGCCGCGACCTTCTCCGCCGCTTCCATCACCCTCAGCACATTGCCGCCGGCGAGCTTCGCCGCATCGGCATCGCTCCAGCCGCGCCGCAGCAACTCCGCCAACAGCGCGGGATAGGTGGCGACGCTTTCGAGCCCCTCCGGCAGGCTGTTGCCGACGCCATCATAATCCGAGCCGAGCCCGACATGGTCGATTCCGGCCACTTTGACGATATGATCGATGTGATCGGCGACCTGGGCCAAGGTTACCTGCGGCTCGGGGTGCGCCTTGTGCCATTGCTCCAGAGCGGCAGCAGCCTTATCGGGCTGGCCGATATACAGCCCCGCATAGGGCGGCGCATTCATGCGCGTCTTTTCCGCGGCTTCGTCCGCGGCCCAGCGGCGATACGCATCGGACACGTAGGACCGCGAGTAGTTAACCATCACCACACCCCCGTTGGCGGCGACGAGTTTGAGCAGCGTGTCCGATACGTTACGCGGATGATCGTCGACGCCGCGGGCTCCGGAATGCGAGAAGATGACCGGCGCCTTGGTGACGCGCAGTGCATCCTGCATCGTATCTTCATTGACGTGGCTGAGGTCGACCAGCATTCCCAGCCGGTTGAGTTCATGGACCACCGCCTCGCCGAACGGGGTCAGCCCGCCATGCTTCGGATCGTCGGTCGCCGAATCCGCCCACTCGATCGTCTTGGCGTGCGTGAGTGTCAGATAGCCGGCACCAAACGCCTTGTAGGCGCGCAACACGGAAAAGCTGTTGTCGATCTGGTTGCCGCCCTCGACGCCAATCATGCTTGCGATCCGGCCGGCCTTATGGATGCGACGCACATCGGCAGCGGTGACTGCGAGCTCGAACGTTTGCGGATAACGGGCGACGATGGTCCGGATGAGATCGATCTCCTCCAGCGTCTCCTTGACCTGTTCGAGCGGCGGCAGACTGGCCGACACCCACGCCGACCAGAATTGCCCGCCGACCATGCCCTGCCGCAGCCGGGTGATATCGGTGTTATATGGCACCGCGCGCTGCCCGAGGCCGTTCGTCAGATCGATCGTCCACCGCCTCTCGCCTTCGCGCTCGCGCAGCGATTCCGCCCAGTCATTGTGACCGTCGATCAGCGGCGTCGCCTTGAGAATGCGCGCGACGCGGGCGGCAATCGCGTCCGGTGGTGCGGCGACCGAGGGTGTGGCGAGCAGAATGGCGGCGAGGATCGTGAAGCGCATCAGTGGACGATGGCGCGGAACCGCGCCTGCGACAAGCTCAGCCGCTCAGCCACTCAGCCGCCCATCAGGCGGTTCACGACTTCCATCTGCCCGTCTTCGACATGGAGTTCGTTGAACGAAGGCCGCGTCGTGCGCAGCCGTTCCGATAGCGTGCCGGCGCCCAGCAGGCGCACCTTCCTGCCGGATTGCTCGTGCAGCACGTCGAAAGCATCGTGAATGTGCCCGCTCACCACCGCATCCGCGCCGGCTTCGGCCAGCAAAGCCAGCGCATCCTTTCCGCGCCGCGTGTCGCCGTGTCCGACGAAGCCGGTGCGGATCAGCGGGTGGTGGCAGGCAACGATCGCGACCGCCCCCGCCGGCTTGTTGGCCAGCATCTCCAGCGCGACCTTCAATCCCGAATGCGACACGCGTCCGTACGACAGATTGCGGAACTGGAAGCGCGCCGTCGTCTTGAGCGGGACGATCAGGACACCCGGCAGCTCGAGCGGGCGCTCGATCGCTGCTTCGACGATATGATAACGACGGTAAGGGTCGAGCATCCGCGCAAGCGGGTTGAAATACGGAAGGTCGTGATTGCCCGGCTCCACCGTCACCGGCACGTTCAGGCTCTTAAGCCATTCCGCGGCGGCGACGAATTCCGCCTTGCGCGCGCGCATCGTCAGGTCGCCGGTGCAGATCACGGCGTCCGGCTGTTCGGCTTGCACCAAGTCCGCAAACCAGCGCACCGCCGCCTGATCCTCGCGGCCGAAATGCAAATCCGAAACATGAAACAGCCGCGCCATGACGGACAAGCGTTCCTCAGCCTGCGACGGTTCCGTCGATGATTTCGCGGTACAATTCCAGATATCGATCCGCCATCCGCTGGACGGTGAACCGTGTTTCGACTGCTTTACGGCACGCCGAACGGTCGATCTCGCCAATGCGGCTGATCGCCTCGAGCGCCTCGTCGAAGGTCTCGACCAGGAAGCCGGTCACGCCATGCTCGATCAGCTCCGGCATCGATCCGCGATTATAGGCGATTACCGGCGTGCCGCACGCCATCGCCTCGACGACCGACAAGCCGAAGGGCTCGTCGAAATGGATCAGGTGCAAGAGCGCCTTGGCGTGGCCCAGCGCCCTCGTCCGTGCGGCACCGCCGACCGGGCCGTTGAAGATGATCTGCTCGCCATCGATATGCGGTTCGACCTCGCGCGCATAATAACCCTCATCCTGGATGATCCCGGCCATCAGCAGGCGATCGCCGGTCGCCAGCGCAGCCTGGATCGCGTCGGCCGCCCCTTTGTCGGGGTGAATACGCCCGAAGAAGAGAAGATCGCTGCTGCCTTCGACATCGAACGGGAATTCATCGAGGCGGATGCCGTGGTGGATCGTCGCAGCATATTTCAGGTCGGCATGGCGATCGGCGTCGGAAATCGCGACATAATGAACCCGGTCTTCATAGCGCTTGAACACCGGCACGATCCGTTCGGATGAGAAGCCGTGGATGGTTGTCACCTGCGGCACGTCGACCAGCCGTGAAAAGGCGAGCGGTACGAAATCAGCCTGGTTGTGGATCAGGTCGAACTCGCCCGCGCGTTCGAACACATGGGAGACGTGGAGCATCTCCATCACCTTCGCGTCGAGGGTGCGGTCTTCCGAATAACCCGCCGGCACCACTGCCGCGAGCGTCCCTGCCGTTTCGCTATCGGCCGTAGCGAAGAGGGTCACGTCCACGCCCTTCGCCACCAGCGCCTCGGTCAACAGGCTGGTGACCAGCTCCCACGGGCCATAATGGCGCGGCGGAGTCCGCCACGAAATCGGTGCGAGCATCGCGATGCGCATCAGGCGAATTCCGCCGCCAGGATAACGCCTTGGTTGGGCGCGAGCATATTCGGCACATAATCTTCCGTGACGGTCGACAGCAGCAATCGGCCGGTCGGCAAGCTGGTTGGGTGCGCTTCGGCACTTAGGTTCAACGCAATCACGATCCGCTCCCCCTGATGCACGCGTTCGTACGCGAGCACGTCGCCATCGACCTCTATCAACCGCAGCGCTCCCACGCTCAACGCGGCATGCGCGCGCCGCAGCAGTAGCAGGTTGCGGTATAGTGTGAGCATCGATCCGGGATCGCGCCTTTCCACGTCGACATTACGCTCCCCCCAGTCGGCATTGAGCGGTAGCCACGGGTGGCCGCTGGTAAAGCCGGCATTGGGCGATCCGTCCCACGGCATAGGCGTGCGCGCCGGGTCGCGCCCGAAACCAAGCCCGGGTTCGCGCAGCTCGCGCGGATCCTGCACGTCGGCGGCAGGAATCAGGACGTCGGACAGGCCGAGTTCGTCCCCATAATAAACGGTCGGGGTGCCGCGCATCGTCAGCAGCAGCATCGCCGCTACGCGCGCCTGCGCAAGGCCGATGCGGGAGGCGATGCGCGGGCGATCATGATTGCCGAGCACCCAATTGGGCCACCCCCCCGGGGGAAGCGCGGCTTCATATTCCGCAACCATCGCGTGCAGCGTGCGGGCATGCCACGGCGCCTCAATCAGCTGAAAGTTGAAGGGCAGGTGCACGCCTCCCCCCCGCTTCCCGTAATAGGCCATCAGCCGCTCAATCGGCAGGTAGATCTCCCCGATCAGGACGCGGTTGCCATAGCTGTCGGCCAGCGCGCGCATTTCGGCGGCGATGTCGAACACTTCCGGCTGATCCGTGGAATGGAGCTGAAGCACGCGCTCCTTATCGGCCATTCCGGCGTGCCATTGCGGGTTCACCGGATTGTCGGGAAAGGCGGCCGCTTTGATCATATGCCACAGTATATCGACGCGGAATCCGTCAACGCCGCGATCGAACCAGAAGCGCATCGCATCCAGCATCGCCGCCTTCAATTCGGGATTGCGCCAGTTGAGGTCGGGCTGCTCGCGCAACATGGCGTGATAATAATATTGGCCGCTTGTCTCATCCCATTCCCAGGCCGACCCGCCGAAATCGCTGATCCAGTTGTTGGGTGGCCCGCCGTCCGAGGCCGGATCGCGCCATATATACCAGTCACGCTTCGGGCTGCTTCGCGAAGCGCGGCTTTCGAGAAACCAGGGATGGCGATCCGACGAATGGTTGGGCACGAAATCGAGGAGCAATTTCAACCCTCGGCTGTGCGCGGCGGCGAGCAGCCGATCGAAATCTGCAAGGGTGCCGAACACCGGGTGGACATCGGTGTAGTCCGCAACGTCGTAGCCGAAATCGACCATCGGTGACGGGTAGATGGGGGAGATCCACAGCGCGTCGACGCCCAGATCGGCAAGATAATCCAGCCGCCGCTCGATCCCCGCAAGATCACCCACCCCATCGCCGTTGCTGTCCTGGAAGGAGCGGGGATAGATCTGATAGATCACGCCGCTCTGCCACCATTGCGTGTCGCTCATGCGAACCGGCTCTTGGGAATATGGGTGATGCGGCAGGCGAGATCGGCTTCGCCGCTCGCCACGATATAATCATCGCCCCCGTCGGCGATGCCGGTGGAGAATACGACTTCGGTGGGCAAATAGAGCTGATGCGCGATCGGCGCGGTCAGGGCCGGGGCGGCCTCGATCAGCGGCGCGCCGTCTTCCAGGCGCAGGATCTTCCAGGGTTCGTCCGCATCGAGCAGCGCCCAGAAGGTTCGATAGACGCCCACCTTCGCGCGCGTTTCCACGCCATGATACAGCATCAGCCAACCGCTATCAGTTCGAATAGGCTGCGTCCCGCCACCCAGCTTCATCGATGAAGTCGAGCCCTTGCGGGCGCGCAGGAACGGCTGATCGAGCGGCTTCCAGTGCAGTGCATCGGGCGATTGCGCGAGGTTGATCGAAGGCCCGCCTCGATAAGGGCTTTCATCCGGATAGGCGAAATAGACCTCCCCCAATGGCCGGGTCAGCGCCATGAACTTACCGCCGATCCGGCCTTCGAACAGGATCATGTCCTTGTTCTGATGATCCAGCACGATGCCGAGCAGCTCATAGTCGAGCCCGTTGGTGGAAACGTGCAGCGTGGTTGAATGGCGTTCCGCCGAGACAGAACAGGTGGTCATGTACCATGTGTCGCCGATGCGGGTGATGCGGGCATCCTCGACGCCATATTGCTGATAATCGGCGGCCGGCTCGATCGCCTTGTCGTAATGAACCGCAACGACGGCTTGCGCATCGGGAGTCAATTCGACCGGCAGCAGCCACGAGATCGAGGTCAGCGCCAGCGTGCGGTAATTACCGCCGGCGACATCGAACTGGCGCGGGTCGGTCATTGCAACGCCGGTAAGCAGATGGTTGTCGAGCACGTAGCCGGCGGCCGTCCAGCGGATCGCGCGGACATGATCGCCGATCACCGGTTCCAGCAATGCCTCTGCCACGCGTACCATCATCAGCAAATTGCCGTTGGGCAAGCGCGTGAAGCCTGGATTGAAGGCGCCCAGGACGTAGGTTTCAGCGTCGAGCGATCCTCGCAGCGGCGAGCGGGCGAGATCTACGTCGCCGGGTGTGAAGATCAGATAATCGCGCTTTCGATCCATTCCGCCCCCGAGCGTTGGTTTATACGGCAACAAATGACGCGCCTCGCGTTTGGCTCCCTCGAAGCGTTGAGAGGAGGCAGGACATGGCCGGACTGGGCAAGGGCGACAAGGTAAGTTGGAAATCGCACGGCGGCACAGCGCATGGCCATGTCGTGAAGGAACAGACCAGCCCGACCACCATCAAGGGCCATAAGGTCGCGGCATCAAAGGATAATCCGGAATATATCGTCGAAACCGACGCCGGTAAGCGTGCGGCACATAAGAAGAAGGCGCTCACCCCGGACTAAGAGAGGCTTGCCAAAGGCGCCTCCTCGCGGAATAGCAGCGTCAGCCTTGAGAGAGGGGCCGCAAGAGGAGGACTTTAACATGGCAACAAAGACCGGTGGCATTCACAAGCCCGTAACCCCGTCCGCTGAACTGGCGGCCGTTGTCGGCAAGGGCCCGATGCCCCGCAGCGAGATCGTCAGCAAGCTGTGGGAATATATCAAGAAGAACAATCTTCAGGACAGCAAGGACAAGCGGCAGATCAACGCCGATGGTTCGCTGGAAAAGGTGTTCGGCAAGAAGAGCGTCAGCATGTTCGAGATGAACAAGCACGTCTCCAACCACGTCAAGTAATTGAATTGAAAGGGCTGGCGCTGGTCGCCGGCCCTTTCATTTCTGGCACGGTCCCGGGATGCGATCGGAATGCATCCCGAAGTTGACAATCCGTCTGCGAATTCCGCCAGCAAAATTGCTCGCCCCCGCCGTAACGATCTGCTAGTTCGTGTCGCCTATACATAGGCCTCACACAGGGCAGCGAAACAATGGCCGAAGAACCCGCAATCGAACTCCTGGCGCTGACGGCGGACATTGTTGCCGCGCACGTCGCCCATAACCGCGTGACTGTCAGTGAATTGCCGGAGTTGATCGGCAAGGTCCATTCCGCACTGGCCGGTCTTGGCGAAACCGTCGAAACGGCGCCCGCAGAGCAGAAGCCGGCGGTTTCAATACGTGCTTCGATCAAGCCCGACCATCTTGTCTGCCTCGAAGATGGCAAGAAGCTGACCATGCTTAAGCGTTATCTGCGCACCAACTACGACATGACTCCGCAGCAATATCGCGCGAAGTGGAAGCTGCCGGCGGACTATCCGATGGTGGCGCCCGATTATGCGGACAAGCGTCGTACGCTGGCGAAGGCGATCGGCCTTGGCCGCAAGCGCGGTGCCGCCGCGCCCGCCTCCAAGCGGGGTCGTCCCGCCAAAAAGTAGGACGTCCTGGCGCGGAGTGCGCGCACACCGCAACTTCATTCCCGGATAGCCCATGCCCGTCTCCAACCAGCGCGCGGTGCGCTTCGTCGTCCTGACCGTGCTGATCGATGCGATCGGGTTCGGCATCGTCATGCCGGTGCTGCCGGGGATCGTGATGAAGCTTGGCCATGTCGGGCTGGCGGATGCGACGCGCATCGGCGGATGGCTGGGCGTGATCTACGCCGCCGTCCAGTTCCTGACCGGCCCGCTGGTCGGCAATCTTGGGGACAGGTTCGGGCGGCGTCCAGTGATCCTCGGCTCGCTCGCCGGCTTCGCATTGGATTACGCGCTGATGGGATTCGCGCCTTCGCTTGGCTGGCTTTTTGTCGGCCGCGCGCTCGCCGGTCTGTTCGGCGCGTCGTTCGGACCGGCCGGGGCAGCGATGGCGGATCTCTCGGCGCCGGAAGATCGCGCGCGCCACTTCGGCATGATCGGCGGAGCCTTCGGCGTAGGCTTCGTGATCGGGCCCGCAATCGGCGGACTGCTCGGCGAAATCGGGCCGCGCGCCCCTTTCTATGCGGCAGCAATGTTGGCGGCGGCCAACTTCCTGTTCGGGTTGGCCGCCTTCCCGGAGACGCACAAAGCGGAAAATCGGCGCGCGTTTCAGTGGAAGCGCGCCAATCCGCTCGGCGCATTACTGGCATTGCGGCGCCATCCTGGAGTGCTGCCGGTCGCCTTTGCCAGCTTCTGGTGGAACCTCGCCGGTATGGTCTACCCGGCTACGTGGGCTTATTTCACCATCGCCGCCTTCAACTGGACGCCAGGCATAATTGGCGCGTCACTGGCGTTGGTTGGGCTGCTGATGGCGCTGTCGCAGGTCTTCGTCGTCGGCCGCGTGGTGAAACGCGTCGGCGAGCGGCACGCGGCCGAGATCGGCATCCTGTGCGGGATGATCGGCTTTATCGCCTATACCTTCCTCCATACGGGCTGGCTGGTGTTCGCTTTCCTGTGCCTGACCGCCATGCAGAGTCTGGTGATGCCGTCGATGAACGGTCTGATGTCACGGCGGGTACCTGCCGACGCGCAAGGGGAACTGCAGGGGTTCGGCGGCAGCATCGCCGCATTGGGTGCGATTGCGGCTCCCGCGCTCTACAACCCTGCGCTCGCCTGGTTCACCCGCCCGGACGCGGTGTTCCGCTTTCCGGGCATCGTCTTTGCGATGGCGACGGCGGCGGCGCTGGTAGCGCTGCTCACGCTTTTGCTGATGCGGCGCGCGCCTCAGATCCCGCCCGCGACCGGCGCATAGCCCAACGCGACCAGCGCCGCTGTCAGATCGGCGGTGCAGGCCGTAAGCTTGGCCTCGTCAATCGATCGGATCACGAAATTGGCGCCGGTCCTGCCGTCGCGGAAGAATGGGTATGACCCGATCTGACAGCCCTCATGGCTTTTCTCGGTCTCCCCCAGCAGGTCGGCAATCTCGCTTTCCTGCACCCAGCAGCCGATCGTCGCGGAAACCACCGGACGACCCCCCTCCAGCTTGCCGGTGAGGCTGTCGAGCATGGCGGCGGCAATATGCGGGACGCCGGCCAGGATGAAGATGTTGCCGATGCGGATGCCGGGCGCGCCGGACCGCTCGTTGACGATCAATGACGCGCCCTCCGGCGTGCGCGCCATCCGCAGCCGCGCCTCGGTCAGTCCGCCGCGACTGACATAATAATCCTCGAGGATAGCGCGCGCCCCAGAATGGACGATCACCGGCACGCCAAGTGCCGCCGCGATCGCATCGACCGTGATGTCGTCGTGGGTCGGGCCGATGCCGCCGGTCGTGAACAGATAGTCGTTGTCATGCGCCAGCGCGGTCACCGCCGCGCCGATCGCCTCCATTTCGTCTGCGACGACCCGAACCTCACGCAGCCTGATTCCCTGCAGGTTCAGCCACAAAGCGAGCTGCGCGATATTCTTGTCCTGGGTTCGCCCGGACAGGATCTCGTCGCCGATGATCGCGAGGGCGGCAGTCCAGATACGCTCAGACATAAGCTTCGATAGCGGCTCGCCGGGCTCTCGCAAAGCCCGCGAGCGTCTTCTATATGAGGTTTATGACCCAATATCAGACTATCGCGGCGGGCGAGGCAGTCACCCGCACGGGCGCGATCAAGCTTTATGGACCGGAAGGCTTTGAAGGCATGCGCCGCGCCGGCCGGCTGGCGGCCCAAATTCTCGACGAGCTTGCCGCCCATATCAGGCCGGGCGTGACGACCGAAGAGATCGACCGGATCGTCTATGACATGACGCTCGCGGGTGGTGCGGTGCCGGCGACGCTCAATTATCGGGGCTATACCCACAGCTCGTGCATCAGCCTGAACCATGTTGTCTGCCACGGCATTCCCGGCAGCAAGACGATCAAGGAGGGCGACATCGTCAACGTCGACGTGACACCCTTGCTCGACGGCTGGCATGGCGACAGCAACCGCACCTATCTCGCCGGCGACGTGCCGCTAAAAGCGCGCAAGCTGGTCGAGGTGACCTATGAGTGCCTGATGTTGGGGATCGCGGCGGCAAAGCCCGGGGCGCGGCTGGGCGATATCGGCCACGCCATCCAGACGCATGCCGAGAAGCATCGCTACGGCGTCGTACGCGACTTTTGCGGTCATGGGGTCGGGCGCCTGTTCCACGACGCACCGGAGGTGGTTCATCTCGGCCGCCCAGGCACGGGCCCCGAACTCAAGCCGGGCATGTTCTTCACGATCGAGCCAATGATCAATATCGGCCGCCCCGACGTGAAGGTGCTGGACGACGGCTGGACGGCGGTAACGCGCGATCGCTCACTCTCGGCCCAGTTCGAACATTCGATCGGTATCACCGAGACCGGCGCAGAAATCTTCACCAAAAGCCCCAAGGGCCTCGACCTGCCGCACCGCCCTAACGAGGGCTAGGGCTTCACCTTGCTGCGGCGTGATATTCGGCCCGCGTCAGCAGCAGGTCGAGATCGTCGCGGCTGATGTCGAAGGCATCGCCCATATCGGCAAGCGCATAATCGATATCGGTCCGGTGGAAGAGCGCCGGTGCCGCGGGCGCCAGCTTGGTCGCCGGCCGGTGGGGATAGCTATGGCCGGATACGAGGTGGAACAGCCACGCCACTGCGACCAACAGGATGGCGTCGGCCGCGATCGGCAGCAGCGCGAATCCATAGCCCGACGCGGCGATGGCGGGCGATGCCATTGCGGTAACGAGGGCGGTGCCCCCGCCGGGCGCATGAAGGCAACGCAGCAGCGACATGGCAAGGATCGCCGCCGCTACCGCGACGCCGGCGGCGATTTCCGGTCGCGGAATCAGTTGCGCGGCGACCGTGCCGACGATGGCCGAGGCGATATTGCCGCCGATCACCGGCCACGGCTGCGATAACGGGCTCGCCGGTACGGCGAATACGAGCACGGCGGAGGCGCCCAGCGGTGCGGCGAGATAGGGTAGCCCCGGCGCGAGCGGCAGCAGGCGGTGGCACAAGGCGGCGACGACGGTGATCGCGAGCAGCGCGCCGACGCTCGCGATCAGCCGGTCGCGCGAGGAGGCGCCGGCGAGCAGCGGCGCGAGCAAAGGCAAGGTCGAGCGAGCTGTCTTTTGCGTCATGGCGGATCGTTAGAAGCGGATTGACGTCCATGCACCATGCGCTTTTCTTGAGCGGCCGAAAGCGACCAATTGCATATGGGGGTGATCCGAGCGTAGCTCGCACATCGATTGAAACGGAGGATGCCATGCCGACCCTCACCCGCCCTGAAGGTACTCAAGCCGAAGACCTGCACATTGGCCGTCGCCCGGCGGTGACGATGTTCTTCGCCGGCTATGCGGTGGCGGCGCTCGCGGCCGATGCCAAACCGATTCGCACGCCCGATGCCGGGCTGGTGATCGACGAGGTGCTGATCCCGAACGGCGCGCCCAAGCCGCTGCCGGCTTATGTTGCGCGGCCCAAGGGCGCGGGGCGCCATGCCACGATCATCGTCGTCAACGAGATTTTCGGCATACACGATTATATCAAGGACATCTGCCGGCGGCTGGCGAAGCTCGGCTACGTCGCGGTCGCGCCCGATTTCTTCTATCGCTCCGGCGTCAACCTGCCCGCGATCGGCGATTTCAAGCAGATCATGCCAATCGTCGCCCAGGCGAGCGAAGCCCAAGTCGACGGCGACGTGCGCGCGACCACCGCCTGGATCAAGCAGACCCCCTTCGCCAAAGCCGACCGCATCGGCATCACCGGCTTCTGCTGGGGCGGGGCGGTGGTGTGGCGCTCAGCGATGGTCAATCCCGACATCCGCGCGGGCGTCGCCTGGTACGGCCATGTCGAGAAACTGATCGCGCGGGCGGGCGAACTGCACGCGCCGGTGCTGGGACTATATGGCGCCAAGGATCAGGGCATCGGCCAGGATCAGGTCCAGGCGATGGCGGAAGCGCTGCGCAAGGCGGGCAAGAGCGGCTCGTCGATCCACGTCTATCCCGATGCGGGTCACGGCTTCCACGCCGATTATCGCGACAGCTACAATGAAGCCGACGCCAAGGATGGGTGGGCGCGGATGCTCGCGCACTTCAAGGCGAATGGCGTCGGCTGACGCGTTTCCTGTTTAGCGGGAAGTCGCGTTTCAGGGCGGCAACGGGGGTCCGGTGGCGCTCCATTACCGTCACCCCGGCCTAGGCCGGGGTTCATGCGGCAGCTTGGCGCGTCACGGAAACCTGGGCGGCATTGCTTATGACACGATCGACCCCGGCGTTCGCCGGGGTGACCGCTGAGAAGGTCAGGCGAGCAGTTTCTCCGCCTGGTCGAGCACGTCGGAAAAGCTGCGGATGATCGTCTGATAGGGCGTCGCGGTGGCCATATCGAGGCCTGCCTTCTTGAGGATGTTGTAGCCGTAATCCGAACCGCCGGCGCGCAGCACCGACAGATAATTCTCGCGATCATTGGCCGTGCCGCGCATCACCTTGTCGGCGAAGTAGTTCGCCGCGGTGATCGAGGTCGCATATTGGAAGACGTAGAAGCCGTAGAAATAATGCTGAATATAGGCCCATTCGATGCCGTAGGCCGGGTCCATCACGAATTTGGGTCCATGATATTTCTTGAGCAAGTCGAGATTGACGGTCGTCATCTTCTCGCCTGACAGGCCCTCGCCCTTCTCGGCGAGATCGTGGACGGCGAGCTGGAACTCGGCGAACATCGCCTGGCGGTAAAAGGTGCCGCGATAATTCTCCATCATCTGGCCGAGATAGAAGAGCTTCTCCTGCTTGGTCTTGGCCTGACCGAGCATGTAATTGGCGAGCAGCAATTCATGGCAGGTCGAGGCGATCTCGGCGGTAAAGGTCGGGTAGCCGGCGGTCTCGAATGGCTGCGCCTTGTTGGCGAGCAACGTGTGCATCGCGTGGCCCCATTCGTGGGCGTAGGTGGTCAGCCCGTCATATTTGTCGCTGAGATTGAGCAGCAGATAAGGGTGCACGTCATAGGCCGAGCCCGACATGTAGGCGCCCGATTGCTTGCCCGGACGCGGGCGCGGATCCATCCATTTGTTGGCGGTCGCCTTGGCGAATTGTGCGCCGTAATCCGGCCCGAGCGGCTTGATCGCCGCCAGTGTCAGCGACCGCATCTCGTCGAGCGTGAAGCTCCGGTCGAGCGACACCAAAGGCGGGTAAATATCGTAATAGGCGATTTCGGGCAGGCTGAGCATGCGGCGCCGCAACTCGAAATAACGGTGCAGCACGGGCAGGCCCTTATTCGCCTCCGCTACCAGCGACCGGTAGACGCCTTCGGGGATGTTCGGGCCTGACAGGGCCGAGGCCAGGGCGCTGGGATATTTGCGCGCCTTCGCCTGAAACATCTCCCCCTTGGTCTGGCTGGCGAGCGACGCGCCGAGCGAGCTTTCGAAGCTCTTATAGCTTGCCCAGAATTGATCGAAGACGAGCTTGCGATCGGCACGGGCGGGAGCCGTGCGGCCGAGCGTATAGCCCTGATCGTCGAGCCGCAGCTTCCTGCCATCCGACAAGGTGACGGTGGGGCGCGGCATGTCCGACGAGACCAGCTGGACGCGGATGTCGCCCGGACCGGCGAGCGGCGCCGCAGTGGAGGCGAGCAAAGCCTCGCCTTCGGGCGACAGGGTATGCGGCGCCTGGCGCACGACGTCTTCCAGCTGGAAGCGGAATTTGGCGAGGCCGGGATCGGCCGCAAGGTAGGATTGGACCTTGGGCGCGCCGAGCGCGAGCAGCTCTGGGTTCACCCACGAACTTGCCTCGCCGAACGAGGTGAAAAGGTCGACCGCCTGCTGGCGCCGCTCCTGATTGGGCGCCACGCGCAAATCCTCGTCGCCCTTGAGCCCGGCATAGGTGAACAGCCGATAGACTTTTAGCGCGAGATCCGACTGCAGCTGGAGCATGGCGCGCAGCGTGCCCGCGCCCTCGCCCAGGCGGCCCTTATAGGCGGTGATCTCAGGCAGGCGGGCCATCACCGCATTGCGCTCGGCCGCCCAGGCGGTATCGTTGGGATACAGATCGGTCAGATCCCACACCGCGCCGGCCGGGGCGGCATCGGCGGCGGCGGCGCCTGCCGACAATGCGAGCGCACCGACGGCGGCGGCCGAGATCATGGCTTCGCGGCGGGAAAGTTCGGTCATGGATGCCCCATCAAGAAGATCGCCCGCAGCCACGGGCCTGCACGCTGTAAAGCGCATAAGCCGCCGCGCCGCTAGTGGCGGGATCGAGCGAGCGCGCCTAAACGTGGCCGCCCATTGCACCCGCAGGGCCGCTCGCCATATTGTCCGCGGGAATGGTTCGGGGGCGGGGCGGCATGAGACTTCGGATCGGATTGCAGGCGGCGATGTTATTCGCCTTGGTAGCCGGCGTGAGCGCATGCCGCGAGCAGCCGGCAGCCGCCGAGCAAAAGCCGCAGGCGGCCAAGCACAAGCTGCAGCTATTCCATCGCAAGAAGCCGCAATGGGCGCAGCCCTCGCCGACGGCGCACCTGATCCTCCTGCCCGACAGCGCGATTTCGGTGGAGCGCGGATCGACCGAAGAGCAACTCGCCGCCTTCCTCAAATCAGCCCAGCCGGCGCCGCGGAAATTCCGCTTTACCGGCATCGAATTCGAGCCGTGGCAGAGCAAGCCCAATCCCGCGACCCTGCGGACCATGTATGCGGTCGCGCAGATCCTGCGCGCCTATCCACATGCCCAGGTGACGCTGATCGGACATACCGACAATGATGGGACGCCCGAGCAAAATCTGGCGCTGTCGCGCGAGCGGGTCGAGCGCATGGCGGCGCTGCTGCTGCGCAGCGGCATCGAGCCGCGCCGGATCGCGACCGACGGGCGCGGGCTGACCCAGCCCGTCGCTAGCAATGCGACGCCGGCGGGGCGCGCGAAGAACCGGCGGATCGAACTGGTAGTCACGGCGAAATAGGATCGCCCGGGCCAGCCGACACGAGGTGGCGCGACCTAGAACAATTTGCGTATTGTAAACTTGAGGGTGCGGCCGACCGGCGTGAGCAGCGCCGCCTGAAAGCGGCTGGGGACGCGACCATTCCCGTCGCGAACGCGCTGGCGGCTGTTGAGCGCATCCGCCACGTCGAGGCTGAACTTCAGCTTCTGCATCCATGCCGGAGCATGCGGAATGAGCATGCGCGGCCAGATGTAGATGCCCACATCAAGATTGGGCTGCGCCAAGAAGCGGAGATCTGCGGCGGGCGCGTCGCCGCGCACCCGGCTGCTGCCGACCCACTGCGCATCGAACTTGGCGCCGAGCCCGCGATAGCCGATCCCGCCCCAGCTGTAGATCACGGCATGGGGACTACCGCCGCCGGTGATCGTGCCGCCCTCTATAATGTCCAGCGTCGGCGTGCCCGGCATGAGGCGGAGGCGGTTCTCGAGCGTCAGATAGGCACCGATCCCGCTATAATAGAATGCACGCTCGACCGGCTTGGGATTGGCCTCGCCGGCCTTCGGCGGCCGAGGAGTCGCCCCGATCTGCCCCGACGCATTGAGCTGGAGATTGAGGGTTTTCGTCCAGGTGCGATCGATGTTGATCGGCCGGAAGATCACCGCCGTGAGCTGCCCCTTGGCGTCGGTCACGAAGAGATTGGGGAGCGTTGCGCGGGTGAACGGCGTGAGGGCATAGACAGTCGCGACGGCGTCGCGCACGCGCGTCGCTTCGAACGTGGCGCTGAGACGCAGCTCGCTTTTCGCGAACGGCTTTATGGTGAGCGCGAGCGAACGAACCCTACGCCGCTCCGGCGCCAAGTCCGGATTGCCGCCGCTGACGATGGTCGCGATCAGCGTCCGCCCGGTCGCGTAGTCGAGTATGCTGGCATTGTCGCCGCGCGTGACCGGGTTGGAGCGCGCGGCCATGTCGGGCGCGGCCTGGCTTTGCTTGGCCGTCGCCAGCAATTGCACGCCCGCAAGCGGGCTCCAGCTGGCTCCGTAGGTGGTATCATGGAGCGTGCCATAGCCGGTCACTGCCCGTGCATTGGCCGAGGCGTTGATCGACAAATCTCCGACGAACGGCAAGATTCCGGCCTGCTTGCTGGTGATCGGCAGATCGATGGCGAGGCTGCCTTCGGCGCGGTTCCGGCCGAGGCTTGCACGGTAGGGATCCGAGCCGCGGGTGGTGGCGTCGGCGGTCGCCCGCTCCGCTTCCGCGCTCGCGGTCAGCGTCGCCTTCCCCGCCGGCAGCAGCAGGGGAGAACCGGTGACGACCGCCTTGCTGTTGGCGGTGGTCACCAGACTGTGCAGCCGATCGATGAGGCGGGCGCCGAGCAGGGACGGGTCCAGCGGCAGGAACGGATTGGCCCCGGCGGCGATCGCGGCATTGGCGGCGGCAAGATCGACCGAACGGCCGTTGCGCGCATTGGCTTCCTGCTGGTCGTAGGCGCCGGTTACGTCCCACTGCCAGCCCCTTATGGCGCCGCGCAATGTCCCCCCGGCGTGCAGCGTGGTCTTGACCTGATGCTGCCGCAGCGGGTCGGCCTCGGTCAGCGAGCGGTAAAGCAGCACGTCGCGATCGAACGGCGAGAAGGGGTTGCCACCCGGTATGGTAAGCACCGCCCGCGCCGGACCGGCGAGGCCACGTTCGATGCTGCGTTCGGCCGAAAGACTGATCGTTCCGGCGACCGATCTGCTGATCGGACCAGACAGAATGGCGTTCCCCTTAAGCGTGTCGTTGGTCGCGGTCAGCGAGCGCAGCCGGCCCGGTTCGAACGGCCGCAGCGTGCCCGCGCCGGCGGCATAAGCCGCCAGATCGGACCGTTGCGCGACCGCACCCGGCACCGGCGCCCTGGTGACGACGGTACCGGCCAACCCCGTAAGGAGCGGGTCGATCTCGCCGCCGCCGATCCCGCCCACATTGCCGATCGCATCGAACGGTACTTCGGGATCGGCGACGATCGGCCGCTGCGAGGCACGCAGACCATCGGTGTGGCTATAATCAGTCGACAAGGTCAGCCGGCTCTTGTTGCGCAACCGCGTCAGCGCCCCATGAACAGTCGCGTTGCCGGCCCCGCCATCGGTGGATGCACCGGCCGACAGACTCGTCTCGATCGTCCGGAAACGGCGCTTGGTGATGAAATTAACGACGCGCCGCGTTGGGGGATAGCCGAACTTGAGCGCTGCCGGCTCGGGCAGCACCTCGGTTTTTTCAAGCGCCTCCGGCGGCAAGGTGCCAATCTCGTCATAGCCCGAAACCCGCTGCCCATTGAGCAGATAGATGGGGGGCGAGCCGTCGGCGGCTGTGGTTACGGAGCGGATCGCGCGCAACAGCTCGGCCATGCTGCTGGCACCGGTGGCCGCGATCGTATCTGCGTCGAGCGTGGCCAGGGGGGCGATGTCAGTCACGGCCGATCCGCGGCGGCCGGTCACGACCACCTCAGCAGAGGGCGATGGCTCCGTTTGATCGGGCACGCGCGCCGTGTCCGCGGTCGGGGCGGTGCCAGCGGCCAGCAGCATGACGATCGCAAACCCGCAGCTGGTGAAGCCCAATCCCCCCTCCGCCGCGTTGCGATGGTCCATCCGTGCGGTGGCAGGTTATCGCCAGACTGCCGCATTTGAGAAGAGCGCCGCCCCAGAAAAAAAGCGTCTAACTGGGAGCGCCAGGAACAGTCGGCTGGAACGGTCGAATAAACATAGGTAAAAGAAATCGGTTGGCATCACCCTCAAAAGGCGGCGTCAATTCGTGCGCATGCGAGGCGGCGCCGAACCAAAGGAGATCTTCTTGGCAGCTGCCAGCCCTGTCGCCGAGCGTAAAAGGGAGCTCCTCGGCGGCGGCTCTCGTACCAAAACGTGATGGCGCTGAGGCGGGTGGCACGCATCGCTTCGATCGGCGCGCTACTCGCACTTTGTGCGTGCAGCAATGAGGCTCGCCAAGTCGGGCCGACGCCGCCGCAGACCCTTCCCGCCGGCGATAATGACCCGCGCATCGCTCAGTATCAGGCCAATCTTAATCAGGTGTCGCAGGGCGGCCGCTATTTCGCCTGGTACGGCTGTTCGCGCTGTCACACGGAAAGCGCCGACAAGGTGCTGAACCTGGCCGATAGCGATTGGCGCTACGGCTTCGGCTTCGCCCATGTCTATGATGCGATCACCGCGCGCCATGGCCGGCTCGATTACGGCCGGCGCATCCCGGTCGAGCAGCTGTGGCAGATCACCGCTTACGTGCGTGACCTGTCCAGTCATACTCCGGAGAAGCGGCGGCGCGTAGCGCTGGACCAGCGGGCGGAGCCGGTCGGCGACAATTGGCAGGGGCCGCAATGAGACGGCTGATCGCCATGTCCGCCCCGCTCATGCTCGCTGGGTGCGGCGGCAATCAGTCGCCCTTGTCGCCCGGCGGCGATCAGGCGGTCGCACTGTACAACCTGCTGCTGCTGTCCATTGTCGTGTGCGGAATAATCTATGTGCTGGTGTTGGCCGGGCTGGGCTGGGGCTTGTATCGCAGGCGCACAGGATCAGCGGTCGATCAGTCGGCGCTCGACCGCGGTGTGTGGGTCGCTGCCGGGGTGATCCTGGTCGGGCTGACCGTACTGATCGTAGGCAGCTTCCTTGCAGATCGCGCGGTGTTCGCGACGCGCGGCCGCGACGCGATGAAGGTACGCGTGACCGGCCATCAATATTGGTGGCGGATCGAATATCGCGATGCCGCAACCGGCCGCTGGATTGAGACGGCCAACGAATTGCACTTGCCGCAGGGCCGCACGACGCGCGTGTCGCTCGGCTCGGCCGACGTGATCCACAGCTTCTGGGTACCCAATGTCGCGGGCAAGCTGGATATGATTCCGGGCCGGCGCAACCTGATCGATCTCACGCCGCGCCAGCTCGGCTGGTTCCGTGGGCAATGCAGCGAATATTGCGGTGCCCAGCACGCGCACATGGCGTTCGACGTCAAGGTCGAACCACCGGCTGCGTTCGACGCCTGGCTGGCGGCGCAGGCGCTTCCGGCGGCCGCGCCGTCCGACCCGGTCGCGCAACGCGGCGCCGCTGCGTTCGCCGGCCCCTGCGCGGCCTGCCATGTCGTACACGGAAGCGCTGCCGCCGGCCGGGCAGGCCCCGATTTGACCCATCTCGCCGCGCGCCGCTCGATCGCGGCAGGCACATTGCCGATGACGCGGGGCAATCTGCAGGGATGGATCACGCAACCGCAGGCGCTGAAGCCCGGCACCATGATGCCCACCATCCCGCTCAATCCAGCCGACGCGAATGCGATCGCGCATTATCTGGCGACGCGGCGGTGACGCCCGATCAGGGCCAGCACGATCAGCTCGCCGCGACCTGGCGCGACCCGCCGGGACTGTGGGGGTTCCTGGTCACGGTTGATCACAAGCGGATCGCCGCGCGCTACATCGTGACCGCGCTGCTGCTGCTGTTCCTCGCCGGCATGCTGGCGCTCGACATGCGCTGGCAGCTGTCGGTGCCCGAAAATACCCGGATGAGCCCGCAGCTCTATAATGAGAGCTTCTCGCTACATGGTTCGACGATGCTGTTCCTCGTCTCCGTGCCGATCATGGAGGCGATGGCGATGTGGCTCGTGCCGCTGATGCTGGGCGCGCGCAACATGGCGTTCCCGCGCCTCGGCGCGTTCAGCTTCTGGCTGTATCTGGGCGGCGTGCTGACCCTGTGGATCGCGCACGCGATGGACATCACGCCCGATCTCGGCTGGTTCGAATATCCGCCGCTGGCGGGGCCGAACTATTCTCCCGGCCACCGCGCCGACATCTGGGCACAGATGATCACCTTCACCGAAGTCGCCGCCTTGTGCGCGTCGGTCAACGTCACGGTGACCATCCTCAAGATGCGCCCGCCAGGCATGACGCTCGCGCGCATGCCGGTGTTCCTGTGGGCGATGCTGATCGCATCAATCATGACGATCCTGTCGATGCCGGCGATCATGCTGGTGACCAGCATGCTGATCTCGGACCGGCTGGTTTCCACCCATTTCTTCTCGGCGGCGGCGGGCGGCGACGTCGTGCTGTTCCAGCATCTCTTCTGGTTCTTCGGCCATCCCGAAGTCTACATCATCTTCATTCCCGCCACCGGCTTCGTCTCCGCCATCGTCGAGACCTTTTCGCGCCACCGCCTGTTCGGCCACAGCGTGATCGTCCTTTCGATCATTTCGATCGGCGCGCTCGCCTTCGGCCTGTGGGTGCATCACATGTTCGCCGTCGGGCTGCCGCGGCTCGGCAACGATTTCTACACCGCGGCGAGCATGGCGATCGCGCTTCCGGCCGGCTTGCAGATCTTCTGCTGGATCGCGACGATCTGGAGCGGGCGGCCGCGCCTCGACACGCCGATGCTGTGGATGCTGGCCTTCTTCGCGACCTTCGTCATCGGGGGGCTGTCGGGCGTGATGACCGCCTCTGCGGCGCTCAACCTGCAGCTGACCGACACCTATTTCATCGTCGCGCATTTCCATTACGTGCTCGTCGGCGGCGCTCTGTTCCCGCTCTTCGGGGCCTTCTGTTATTGGTATCCTAAGGCGACCGGCCGGCTGATGTCGGAGCGCTGGGGCAAGGTCGCGCTGGCCGCGATCGTCGGCGGCTTCAACCTCGGCTTCTTTCCGATGCACCTGCTCGGGCTGCTCGGCATGCCACGCCGGGTCTATACCTATCCGGCGGGCATGGGCTGGGACCTGCTCAACCAGATCGCCACCGCCGGCAGCGTCATATCCGTATTGGGAGGGCTGGTCTTCGTCGCCAATGCGATCATCAGCTATTGGCGGGGTGCGCCGTCCGGGCCGGATCCATGGCAGGGATCGACGCTGGAATGGGCAACCGGCTCCCCGCCGCCGCCCTGGAATATGGATTATATACCGGTCGTCCACAGCGCGGCGCCGCTATGGGACGACGAGCCCCGGCTTCCCGTAATGCAGGGCCTGGCGAACGATCATCGTGAAGTGCTGATCACATCGGTGACCGATAGCGCCCCCATCTACCGCCACAAGAGCAGCGGGCCTTCGATCTGGCCGGTCATCGCGGCGCTGGCCGTCAGCGTCATGTTCATCGCCAGCATTTTCACCGCATGGGCAGTTCCCATCGGCACGGCGTTGATTGGCGTCGCACTGACCGGCTGGTTCTGGCCGCAGCGGGGGCGCGCGACGACCGGGCCACTGGGTGTGCGATCGTGAACAGCCCGCGCGAGATCGAGATCGTCGGCAATGTGGCCGATCTGCCGACTAGCGCCAGCGGTCCGCGCCATCTGGTGTGGTGGGGCAATATCGGCTTCATGGTAATCGAGGGAACCGGGTTCGCGCTGGCGGCGGCGGCATATCTTTACCTGATGACCCAGGCGGCGGCGTGGCCGCCCAAGGGCGATCAGCTGCCGGGCTTATTGTGGAGCGGCATCTTCACCGCATTGCTGCTGGTGAGCGAAGTCGTGGCAATATGGGTGCTGCGCCGCGCCCGCGCCCACGATGCCAACGGCGTTCGCTGGGGCACGCTCGTCATGTCCTTGTTCGGCCTAGCGCTACTGGTCCCGCGCGGCTTCGAATTCGCGCATCTCGGTGTGAGCTGGCATCAGGATGCCTACGGATCGGTCGTGTGGCTGCTACTGGTGCTCCACACCACGCATATCGTGACGGAGTTGGGCGAATGCCTCGTCCAGACCGCCTGGCTGTTCACCCACCGCATCGGCGACGACCAGTTTTGCGACGTCGAGGACAATTGCAATTACTGGACGTTCGTCGTCCTCACCTGGCTGCCTATCTATACGCTCATCTATTGGGCGCCGAGGGCGATATGAGCATTCGCGCCCGCGCCTGGACCGCGCTCCTGCTGCCGCCGGTGACGTGGTTCCTGTTCGAGCAGGGCTTGTCCGCCTTGTTGCACGCCGATTGCACGCGGGCCGGCGTCGGCATCGCCTGGGGTGTGGCCAGCCTGGCCGTTTGCGCCGTCGCCTTCCGGATCGCCTGGCCGTTGCACGCACATGAGGGCGTGCTGGTCCATCCGTGGCTGGCGCGGCTGGCATTGGTGGTCGCGGGCTTCTTCGCGCTCGCCATCGCCTTTCAGCTGCTCGCTTTGCTGATGGTGCCGCCATGCCTGCGCTGAGAAGGCAGCTAGCACCGCTCGCCGGGCTGTGGGCAATGCCGGCCTGGGCACACGACACGGGCGCCGCCCATTTCGAGACACCCGGCTGGACGTGGGACCCCTGGATAATCGTGCCGCTGGCGATTGCGGCAACGCTGTTCGCGTTTGGCTGGCGGCGGCTTCATGCGCGTTCGTCGCTCGGCGCCTACCGCCTGGTGGCGCGCGCCCGGCTGTTCGCCGGCGGGTGGCTTGTTCTTGCCATCGCGCTAATCTCGCCATTGCACCAGGCCGGCGAACGCTCTTTCGCGGCGCACATGTTCGAACATGAGCTGATCATGCTGCTGGCCGCGCCGCTGCTGGTGCTTGCGGAGCCGCTCGCGGTGATGATCTGGGCGTTCTCGCCGGGCGACCGGCGCCGCATCGGCCTGCTCGCCAATGCCCGCCCGGTCGAAAGCGCATGGCATTTCCTCACCGGCCCGGTCACGGCGACTTTGCTCCAGGCCGCCGCCTTGTGGTTATGGCACGCGCCCGCCTTATTCGACCTCGCGCTTGCCAGCGAGGGTTGGCATGCGGCGCAGCATCTGTCCTTCCTGATCAGCGCGCTCCTATTCTGGACGGCGATGCTGAGCCGGCGGACCGCGCCCGGCATTGCCGCACTGTGCCTGATCGCCACCTCCATCATCTCCGGTGCGCTCGGTGCGCTGATGGCGTTCGCGACCAGCCCCTGGTATGCTGGCTATGCCCGACTGGGGATTGCGCCGTTCGGCCTGTCGCCCGCCGAAGACCAGCAATTTGCCGGCCTATTGATGTGGGTGCCGGGCGGCCTCATCCATGCGGGCGCCGCTTTGCTGGTCGTCCGGCGCTTGCTGAGGCCGGCTTATGCGTAAGCGCCACGTCCCCTCCACCCTGATGTTTCTTGCCGCGCTCGTGCTGCTGGCGATCGCCGCCGCCGGGATCGGGGGTGTTACCCTCTATCTGCAAAATCGCGGACAAACCCAGGCGCGGGCCGAAGCGATCACCGGCGGCAAGGTTGCGAACGGCCCCGCGTTGATGGCCGGTTATGGCTGCGGAAGCTGCCATATCATTCCGGGTATCACCGGAGCCAATGGCAAGGTCGGGCCCGACCTCTCCGGAATTTCCAAGCGCACCACGATCGCCGGATCGCTGCCCAACGATCCGAAGACAATGATCCTTTGGCTACAGCATCCCCAGGCGTTGCGGCCGGGAAGCGGGATGCCGGAAATGGGCGTGACCGATGCCGCCGCCCGCGACATTGCGGCTTATCTCTATGCGCGGTCATAGCGGCGGCCGAACTGTTGCATTGCCTGTCGCGGAAGCGTCACGAACCGCGAACACAAGTGTCACATTCCCGCGCTAGCGCGTCGGCAAAGGGGCATTCCACCATGCGTATTCGCTTGCTTGCCGCCGTAGCTCTCGCGGCCCTGGCTTCCGCCGCTCATGCTCAGGTCGCTGCCGACGATCCGGCGCCCGGCGAAGAGGTCGTCATCACCGGGCAGCGCGCCAGCCAGCAGCGCGCGATCACCGCCAAGCGGGACGCGTTGGGCGTGCTGGACGTCGCAGCGGCCGACGAGATCGGGCGCCTCCCCGACCGCAATGTCGCTGAGGTGATCGAGCATCTGCCCGGCGTCGGCGTGACCTACGACCAGGGCGAGGGCCGTTACGTCTCGATCCGCGGCGTGCCATCCTATCTCAACAATTACACGTTGAACGGGCTGGAGATCGGCAACCCGGACGGGGCGACGCGTTCGCTGCCGCTCGATATCGTCTCCGGCCAATTGCTCAACCGGGTCGAGATCGCCAAGGTCAAGACCGCCGATATGGACGGCCAGGGCATTGGCGGCGTGGTCAATCTGGTCACGCAGACCGCGTTCGACTTCAAGGAAAGCTTCTCGCTCGCCGCCAGCGGCAAGGCCGGCAAGCAGCAGCTGAACGACAAGGTGCCGGTGCAGGGCGACGTCAGTGTCGCCAAGCGCTTCGGCGCGGACGAGCAGTTCGGCGTGACGCTCGGCGCGAGCTACTCCAACCGCGATTTCGTGAGCGAGGGCTTCTATCCGGACAATTGGCGGCCCGACGCGCGCTTCGCGCGCGGCGGCGTGCCCGACAATGTCAAATATACCGAATATTCGCTCGACCGGAAGCGGATCGGCGCGACCGGATCGTTCGATTGGCATCCGAGCGATACGCAGAGCTTCTTCGTGCGCGGCGTCTATTCCAAATTCACCGAGGACGAGGTCCGCCCGCGCTACCGGCTGGATTTCGCGACCGCCGCGCTGGCCGGCACGCCGGCATTCGTGCTCAACGCCAATGGCTTGACCGGCACGGTGGCGGGCACGCCGAGCTCGCAGACCGGAACGCCCGGCACCGGCCCGGAGCGGCGCGAGGATTTGCGGCTGGATTATAAGTCCAAATATCTGGCGACCGGCATGGCCGGCGGATCGACCGAGCTGGGTGCGCTCAAGCTGGATTATGAGGGCGCCTACAGCCGTAACCAGACGCTCGACCGCTACCCGATCTGGCAGTTCCGCTGCAATACCGGGCCGGTCAATTTCGATTTCAGCGACAAGGTCTATTCCGCCGCGCCGGTGACCGAATGCACCGCCGACCAGATGCAGTTCCGGCAGTATACGAAGTTCCACCAGCTCAACACCGAGAAGATCTGGCAGAGCAAGATCGACGCCAAATATGATCTGGGCGGGGGCAGCCTGCTGCAGTTCGGGGCGAAATATCGCAATACCGACCGCGATTTCGACCAGGACAACCCGACCTATGTGCGCGCGACGCCCACGGCCAATCGCTTCACGCTCGGCCAATATGGTCTCGGCGGGCCCGGCATCTGCGTGCAGCCGAACAGCGCCGACACCAGCCAATGCTATAATAACAGCCCGACCTTCAATATCCCGGCGCTGCAGGCCTTCACCGCCACCAATCTCGGCGGGCCGCTAATGCCGATCGACCCGGCGGCAACATTGCTCGCCAACACCACCGCCGATTTCAAGCTGACCGAGGATGTCGGCGCGGCCTATGCGATGGCGATCCTGCGCTTCGGTGCGCTGACGGTGACGCCGGGCGTGCGCTACGAACATACCAAGCTGGACGTGACCGGCTTCCAGCTGACCGGCACCAGCGTGACGCCGGCGGCGCGCACCAACCGCTATGGCGACTGGCTGCCGTCGCTGCTGGTGAACGTCCGTCCGTCGGGCAATACCGTCTTCCGGCTGGCTTATTCGCGCAGCCTGGGCCGGCCGGAATATAGCAATTTGTCGCCCGGAGGATCGATCGACACGGTCAACGGCGCGGTTTCGCTCGGCAATGTCGACCTCAAGCCCTATCGCGCCGACAATTACGACGCGACCGCCGAATGGTATTTCGCGCGCGGCGCGGTGCTCAGCGCGGGCGTGTTCTACAAGAAGGTCGCCAATCCGATCTTCAGCGCCACCACCGTGTTGCGCAACACCGTTTATCAGGGCGTATCCTATGCCACGCTCGCGATCACGCAGCCGCTCAATGCCGACAGGGGCGACATTGCCGGAATCGAGGCGCAATATCAGCAGCAGTTCAATTTCCTGCCGGGCCTGCTGTCGGGCTTCGGCATCCAGCTGACCGGCACGCTGACCGAGTCGACGCTGACCCTGCCCGACGGGCGCAGCTCCACCTTCCCCAACCAGTCCAAATATCTGTACGGCGCCGAATTATTCTACCAGAAGGGCCCCGTCGAGGCGTCGATCGCCTATCACAATACCGGCCATGCGTTGCTGGCGATCGGCACGCCTTCCTATAACGATCAGTACAATGACGATCTGCGCCGGCTCGACGCCAAGGCGAGCGTGGCCCTGCTGCGCAACGTGCAGATCTTCTTCGAGGCGCAGAATCTGACCGACGAGCCGACCCGCCAATATCAAGCGGGCAATCCCGATTGGCTGATCCAGAACGAACGTTATGGCCGAACCTTCTATGGCGGCGTATCGGTCAAATTCTGATGCTCGCCATGCCGGTCATCCTCGCCGCCGCGATGGCGCTGCAGGCGCAGGAGCTGCGCCGGATCGCCGCGGCCGATGCGGATCAGGGCGTCGCGTCGGACGGCCGCCACGTCTATGCGATCGACAACCACACCATCGCCAAGATCGACGCCCGGACCGGCCGGCAGGTGGCGCGATGGACGGGCGATCCGGCGCATTTCCGCCATATCAACAGCTGCACGGTCGAGCATGCGACCCTTATCTGCGCCGCGTCCAATTATCCGGACGTGCCGATGGCGAGCATGATCGAGCGCTTCGACGCGCGCGATCTGCATCACCTCGGGACGCAGGATATCGGCCACGGCCAGGGCTCGCTGACCTGGGTGTTACGCCACAAGGGCAGCTGGTGGGCGTGCTTCGCCAATTATGACGGGCATGGCGGTGAGCCGGGCCGCGACCACCGCACTACGACGTTGGTACGCTACGACCCTGAGTGGCATGAACAGGCGCAATGGGCCTTCCCGGAGGCTGTGCTGGGGCGGATGGCGCCAAAAAGCGCGTCGGGCGGCGCGTGGGGCAAAGACGGCCTGCTATACGTCACCGGCCACGATCGCGCGGAAGTCTATGCGCTGCGCGTTCCGGACGAAGGCGGGGTGCTCGAGCTGGTGGCAGTGATCGCCATGCCTACCGGCGGCCAGGCGATCGACTGGGATCGCCAGCGGCCGCGCACGTTATGGTCGATCGAGCGGGCGACTAAGGAGTTGGTGGCTAGCCGGGTCCCGCCGATCCTCCCGCGTTAGACTAGGGCCGCCAGCGCCGCGACGGCGGGCAACCGTCAATTAGGCAAATTGGCCGCGAAACGGTGCGGCCTGCGCTGGTGGAGTGGCAGGCTCGCCAACTGCTGGGCCAGCCGCGCGGCGGCAGCGAATTGTTCGAGGCGCGCCTCCGCACGCTCAGCCGAAAGCTGCAAGATGATCCGTTCGGATTCGATGCTCACCGTGCCCTAACGTATCAAACGCCACAAAGTTCGATTGGGCGTGAGGCACAACCGCGATTCGGGGCGCGGCTAAGCAGGTCCTGTTGCGCCGGCAGCCACTGCTGGAAAAAAGGGCAGATTACCGCGCGCTTGCCGGGTTTACGGGCAAAGTTTCGGCGTTGCAGCATTGATTTCGCGCCGCGCCTTGCGTGCGCTTGGGTGGCACGCTTATTGAAAGCGACAGCCACCGGGACGGGGAGCGTTGACGTGAAGAAGATCGAGGCGATCATCAAGCCGTTCAAGCTCGATGAGGTGAAGGAGGCGCTGCACGAGGTGGGCGTGTCCGGCATCACCGTAACCGAAGCGCGCGGTTTCGGCCGCCAGAAGGGCCATACCGAACTCTATCGCGGCGCCGAATATGTCGTCGACTTCCTGCCGAAGGTAAAGCTGGAGGTCGTTGTCGACGACGCGCTCGCCGAACGCGTGGTCGAGGCGATCCAAAATGCGGCCCAGACGGGACGTATCGGCGACGGCAAGATTTTCGTTACCACCATCGATACGGCGGTCCGCATCCGGACCGGAGAGAGGGACGCCGACGCGGTCTGACGACGCACGCCTCGTTATCCTGACGAAAGTCAGGATCGCGGGAGGTGGGCGTCAAGCCGAATGGGCAATTCACAGAAGACCCCAGCCTCCGCTGGGGTGACGGCTTAAAGAAGTCGCTGCGGCGACGACACGGGGAAGACAGACATGGCGAACAAGGCGTCCGACGTTCTCAAGATGATCAAGGACAAGGAGATCGAGTGGGTCGATCTTCGTTTCACCGATCCCAAGGGCAAGTGGCAGCATCTGACGATGGTCGCGAGTGTTGTCGGTGACGACGAGCTCAACGACGGCTTCATGTTCGACGGCAGCTCGATCGAGGGCTGGAAGACGATCAACGAATCCGACATGATCCTGAAGCCCGATCTGGACGCGGTGTGGATCGATCCCTTCTCGGCCACCCCGATGCTGATCCTGGTGTGCGACATCGTCGAGCCTTCGACCGGCGATCTTTACAGCCGCGATCCGCGTTCCACCGCCAAGCGCGCCGAGGCCTATCTGAAGACGCTGGGTATCGGCGACACGGTCTATGTCGGCCCTGAGGCCGAGTTCTTCATGTTCGACAATGTGCAGTTCGATACCACCTACAATGAGAGCTATTACAAGATCGACGATGTCGAGCTGCCGACCAACACCGGCAAGGAATATGAGCAGGGCAACCTCGCCCACCGGCCGCGCGCCAAGGGCGGCTATTTCCCGGTCGCGCCGGTCGACAGCGCGGTCGACATCCGCGGCGAGATGGTCTCGACCATGCTGGAAATGGGCCTGCCGTGCGACAAGCACCATCACGAGGTGGCCGCCGCCCAGCACGAGCTCGGCCTGACCTTCGGCACGCTCGTAACCACCGCCGACCGCATGCAGATCTATAAGTATGTCGTGTGGCAGGTGGCGCAGGCCTACGGCAAGACCGTCACCTTCATGCCGAAGCCGATCGCCAAGGATAATGGCTCGGGCATGCACACCCACATGTCGATCTGGGACGGCGGCACGCCGTTGTTCGCCGGTAACGGCTATGCCGGCCTGTCCGACATGTGCCTGTATTTCATCGGCGGCGTGATCAAGCATGCCAAGGCGCTGAATGCCTTCACCAACCCGACCACCAACAGCTACAAGCGCCTGGTGCCGGGTTACGAGGCGCCGGTGCTGCTGGCCTATTCGTCGCGCAACCGCTCCGCCTCGTGTCGCATCCCGTACGGCGCGGGCGCCAAGGCCAAGCGCGTCGAGTTCCGCTTCCCCGACGCGATGGCGAACCCTTATTATTGCTATGCCGCGCTACTTATGGCCGGTCTCGATGGGATCGAGAACAAGATCCACCCCGGCGAGGCGATGGACAAGAACCTCTATGACCTGCCGCCGGAGGAGTTGAGCCTGGTGCCGACCGTGTGCGCGTCGCTGCGCGAGGCGCTCGACAGCCTGGCCGCCGACCACGCCTTCCTTCTCAAGGGCGGCGTGTTCACCGAGGACCAGATCGAAAGCTATATGGAGCTCAAGTGGCCGGAAGTCGCCCGCTGGGAGATGACCCCGGCGCCGGTCGAGTTCGATATGTATTATTCGGCCTGATCCTGTCAGATCGAGCGAGCGAGACGCCCGGGGGGAAACCTCCGGGCGTTTTGTTGTGAGCCTTTTCCTTGGTTGCGGCCTGGGTTGCTTCGCTGCGCTCGCGATGACGCTCATAAAGCAATCTCGGTCCAGCCGTTAACCGGCCGCCAACTCGCCTTCAGGATAATCGGTCCCGAGTGCAAGATCCCGCTGGCTTTCGATCGTGGCGAGCCGTTCGCGCAGCGCCTTGGTGACCGCATCATAGCCCCAGGCGCCGAGCACGACATTGCTCGGCGGATCGGCCATCTCGGTCAGCGCGATCATCGCTTCGCCGGCCCGCACCGGATCGCCCGCCTGCGTGCCGCTGACGGCCCTGGTCCCTTCCAGCCTCTTGCCGGCGGTTTCGGCATAATCGGCGATGCGGTTGGGCGTCTGGCGGAGCGAACGGCCGGCCCAATCGGTGCGGAAGGGCCCCGGCTCGACGCAGATAACCTTGATACCGAGCGGTGCCGCTTCCGCGCGTAGCGCATCGGACCAGCCTTCGACCGCGTGCTTGGAGGCCGCGTAATAGCCCGAGCTGGGGAAGCCGACGAGCCCGGCGACCGAGGTGATGTTGAGGATATGGCCGCGATGCTGGCGACGCATCAGCGGCAACACCGCACGCGTCAATGCGAACAGGCCGAACACGTTGACGTCGAACTGCGCGCGTATCTCCGCCTCTTCGCCCTCTTCGATGCTGGATTGGTAACCGTAGCCGGCATTGTTGACGAGCACGTCCACGCGCCCGAAGCGCTCCGTCGCTGCCGCGACGACAGCGTCGATCTGCCCCTGATCGGCGACGTCGAGGGCCAGCGCCAGCGCACGATCGCCATAGGGCTCGGCCAGTTGCGCGACCCGGCTGGCATCGCGCGCGGTGACGACCGCGCCCCAGCCACGGTCGAGCACCAATTTGGCAAGCGCATTGCCGAAGCCGGTCGAACAGCCGGAAATGAACCAGACGGGCGTGTCGCTCATGATCGTTCCTCAGGAATGGAATGTCGCCACAACGCAGCGACGGCGGCGAATGTCCGGCGCGATATGGACTAAAATGCAACCCACCATTGCCCTTTCCGCACTTGGCCGATTCACGCCGGAGTCGCATTGTTGCGCCATCGCAATGAGCCACAGCCCAGGAGATTCGCCATGCCTTTCGTCACCACCGCCGACGGGACCGAATTATTCTACAAGGATTGGGGTCCCAAGGACGCCACGCCGATCTTCTTCCATCACGGTTGGCCGCTGAGCGCGGACGACTGGGACATCCAGATGATGTATTTCCTCGGCAAGGGCTATCGCGTGATCGCCTATGATCGCCGCGGGCACGGCCGCTCGACCCAGACCGACACTGGCAACGAAATGGATACCTATGCCGCCGACGTCGCGGTGGTCACCGACCATCTCGACTTGAAAGGCGCAATCCATGTCGGCCATTCGACCGGCGGCGGCGAGTGCATCCATTATGTCGCGCGCGCCAAGCCGGGGCGCGTCGCCAAGGCGGTGCTGATCGGTGCGGTCCCGCCAATCATGGTCAAGTCGGACAGCAACCCCGGCGGCACCCCGATCGAGGTGTTCGACGACATCCGCCAGCAGACCGCCTTCAACCACGCGCAATTTTATATCGATCTGCCGACCGGGCCTTTCTACAGCTTCAACCGGCCGGGCGCGAAGATCGTCCAGGGCGTGATCGACAATTGGTGGCGCCAAGGAATGATGGGCGGGATCAAGGCGCATGTCGATTGCGTGAAAGCCTTCTCCGAGACCGACTTCACCGAGGATCTGAAATCGGTCGACGTGCCGGTCTTGTTGATGCATGGCACCGATGACCAGATCGTGCCGATCGCGGACGCTGCTTTGATCGGGATCAACCTGCTCAAGCACGGCACGCTCAAGACCTATGAGGGCTTCCCGCACGGCATGGCGACCACCCATGCCGACGTGATTAATCCGGATCTGCTGGCCTTCATCGAAGCCTGAGCTAGGCTCTCAATCGTCACCCCGGATTTGTTCCGGGGTACACCACGCAGCAAGCGTATCGCTCGTGGGCGGGTGGGTGCCGGAACAAGTCCGGCATGACGGTTGCGGGAGCTCAAGCCCGCCTGAACATCCGCCCCAGAATTGATCGATCCTGCAGGATCGCCTTGGCAGCATTATGCCCCGGCGCGCCGGTGACGCCGCCGCCGGGGTGCGTGCCTGCACCGCACATGTAGAGCCCGGCGATCGGCCCGCGATAGGCGGCGTTGCCGAGAATGGGCCGCGCCGACCACAATTGATCGAGCGACATCGCGCCGTGCATGATGTCGCCGCCCATGAGCCCAAAGGTCCGCTCCAGATCGAGCGGCGACAATATCTGCCGGCCGAGCACGCTGTTGGTGAAACCCGGCGCCCATTGCTCGACCGTGGCGATGATCAGATTGGCGGCGGCTTCGCGCTCGTCGTCCCAGGAGCGGCCGTCGGGCAGGACCGGCGCAAACTGCTGGCAGAACAGGCTGGCGACATGCTGACCCTTGGGTGCGAGGCTGTCGTCGACGGTCGACGGGATAAGCATCTCCACGATCGGCGCCTTCGACATGCCGGTGGCGCGCGCATCGGTGAAGGCGCGATCCATATAATCCAGCGTCGGCGCGAGGATGATGCCGGACTTGAGATGATCTCCCGGCTCCGGCTTGGCGGTAAAGCGCGGCAATTCGCTCAGCGCGACGTTCATGCGAAATGTGCCCGAGCCCACCTTGAAGCCCTTTACCCGCCGTGCGAAATCGGGATCGAGGTCCGCCGGGTCGATCAGCCGGTCGTAAAGCAGGCGCGGCCCGACATTTGCGGCGACGATTGCAGCGCGATGTTCGCTGCCATACTCGAGCCGCGCACCGACTGCCTTGCCCTGCTCGACCAGCACGCGCGCCACCGGCGCGCCGGTAAGGATTTCGACCCCCTGTTCCTCGCACGCCTGGCGCATCGCTTGCGTGATCGCGCCCATGCCCCCGACCGCATGGCCCCATGCCCCCTTGACGCCGTTGACCTCGCCAAAGACGTGGTGGAGCAGGACGTACGCTGAGCCCGGCGTGTCGGGGCTGGCATAATTGCCGACGACCGCATCGAAACCGAAACCCGCCTTGACCGCGTCGCTTTCGAACCAGCCATCGAGGAAAGCGCGTGCAGACTTGGTGAAGAGGTCGAGCACGTCGCGCTGCTTCTCGATCGGCATGCGCGCCAGCCGCCCGCCCTGCTTGGCGGCGGCCAACAAGGCCGCGGGGCCGCCGCCGGCATTGGGCGGAATCTGGAGCGCAAGGTCGCGCAGCACGTCGGCGACGCCGTCGAGCATCGCATAATAAGCCGGCAGCGCGCGCGCATCGGCTTCTGAGAATTTGGCGAATTCGGCCTGGGTCTTCTCAAGCCCGCCGCCCACCAGCAGGTACCGCCCGTCGGGCTGCGGCAGGAAATTGGAGAAGGGCCGGTCGAGGATACGCAAGCCACGTTGGTGCAGCGCCATATCGTTGATGACCCTGGGCTGCAGCAGACTGACCGTGTAGCTCGCGACCGAATTGCGGAAGCCGGGATAAAACTCCTCCGTCACCGCCGCGCCGCCGACGACACCGCGCCGCTCGAGCATCCGCACCTTGAGCCCCGCTTTGGCGAGGTAGAAAGCACAGGTCAGCCCATTGTGGCCGGCGCCCACGATCAATACGTCAGGCTTCACACAAGCTCCGTTCCTCGAGGATCAATCCGTGTATCAATTCGACATCGCCGCCGGAAGCAAGGCCGAGCTGTACCGCGACCTGGCGAGCGCGCTCGACGGGCTTACTGCGGATGAGCCCGATGCCATAGCCAACATGGCGAATGCCGCGGCGTTGCTGTGGGAATATCTTCCCGATCTCAATTGGGCCGGCTTTTATCGCAATGTCGGCGGCGAGCTCGTGCTCGGGCCGTTCCAGGGCAAGGCTGCCTGTATTCGCATCGCCTTTGGCAGCGGCGTGTGCGGTACGGCGGCGGCAACCCGCGAAAGCCAGCTGGTCGAGGATGTGCACGCTTTCCCAGGGCACATCGCCTGCGATGCGGCATCGGCGTCCGAACTGGTGGTTCCGATCGTTGTGAATGGCGAATTGCTCGGCGTCCTCGATCTCGACAGCCCCAACGTCGCCCGCTTCGATGCCGAGGACCAGGCGGGCTGCGAGACACTTGTCGCACTGCTGGCGCTGCGCCTGCTGGGCAACTGTTAGCGGCAGCGCTTGCGGGAAGATTCATCGCCGAAAAACGTGCATCGTGACGATGGTTTGTCGCGGACGGGTGAGCTAGCCTGCCCTGATGGGCGTGGCACAATTCGACTTTGCCATTCGCATTTTCGCGATAGCGACACTCCTGCTGCTCGCCTGGCTGCTGTTCCGGCAGCGGCACGAAATCGGCATGCCGGCATGGCTATTCCTACCGCTGGCAGTCTGCCTCTCCGGCTTCCTGATCGGAAATACGCCCTTGGACGCACTGCGCCCCACGGGCCCAGCCGGCGCGGTTCCGCATTTCGCCAGCGGCTTCGCGGTCGTCTTTCTGTGGTGGTTCTGCCTTTCCTGCTTCGACCGCAGCTTCAGACCCAAAGGCGGAGTGCTGACTGTGGGGTGCGTATGGGCGCTGTTAGCAAGTGCCGACCGCGGGCTTATTGGCTCCGCAGCAGCCGATAGCGGCCTGTCCTATGTGCTTATCGCCCTGGGGTTCGGCATCGTCGGCCATCTCATCTGGCGACTGGCCGCAGAACGTCAGGGCGACCTGGTCCAGCGACGCCACGATGCGCGGATGATGGTCGCGGTCCTGCTCGGCGGCCAGCTTCTGGTGGATCTGTCGGTCGATGCGCTGTTCGGCGTTGCATGGCGCCCGCTCGCTTTCTCTATGGCGCAGAACATCGCGATTTTGGGTTTCCGCCTGTGGTTGGCGGGCAAGCTGCTGGACGTCAGGACAGACGTGCTCTCCTTCGGGCTAGCACGGGTCGCCAAGCTAGCACCGTCCTCTTCCCCAATCGACCAGGGCGTTGATCGCGCAGATGGCGCGCTACATGGACGGCTATCGGCGCTTATCGAGACCCGGCGCGTCTTTCTCGATCCTGACCTGACATTCGGGCGGTTCGTGGAACAGATGGAGGCGCCGGAGCGCAACGTGCGCAAGCTCGTGAACCACGAGCTCGGATTCGATCATTTTCGTACTTTCCTGAACCATTATCGGATGATCGAAGCGCGTCGCTTATTAGCCAACCCGCACCGATCCGCCGACAAGCTGATCACAATCGCGCTGGACAGCGGATTCGCGTCGCTTCCCAGCTTCAACCGCGTCTTCCGTGCCATCGAAGGCTGCACCCCGAGCGAATATCGAGACGCCCTGCGGGATCGATTGCCACCCGCTACGTCCCGGAAACCGGCCGATGGGGTGTCGGTGCCCGGTTTCAAGAAACGATCGGCCGTGTTTTGAGAAGCGTACACACGCTTCGCCGGTAAATCCACGATCTCTCGGTGCGGGGAGATTATAGTGAACGGACTTATCGGGCTGTGTGGAACTTTGGTGCTTCTCGTGGGGCTGGGAGGGCTGATCGGCGCCGCAACCCGCAAACGCTTCTTCCCGCGATGGCTGCTGATCGCGGCGCTGCTGGTGGCGATCAACGATGCCTTACTCACACGCGGATATGGGATGTTGCCAGATCTGCTTCCGGGTGCCGACTGGAACTGGCAAGGCAAGATCTTGGCACTGGCGTCGACGCTGGGCATCGCAGCTCTACCTGCCTTCGGCTGGAGCTCTGTGGGCCTGAGGCTGGCACGGGAACCAGGAAGCCTGAAGGCATCGATCCCGGTCGCGCTTCTCTACTGTGCCTTTTTCGTCGGCTTGGCACTGGCGTTTCCTGGCAGCAGGGCGAGCGGCGAGGAAATTGCCTTCCAGCTGACCATGCCGGGGCTCGAGGAAGAGCCGTTCTACCGTGGTATCCTGTTATTCGCGCTCGATCGCGCGTTTGCCGGCCGGGTGCGTTTCCTGGGCGTCGATTGGGGATGGGGCGCCGTGCTGTCATGCCTGCTGTTCGGCTTGGCCCATGCGTTCGGCTTTTCGGGCGGGCACTTCGTGTTCGACCCGGTGACGATGGGGCTGACGGCGCTGCCGTCGTTCATCGCCGTTTGGCTGCGGCTGCGCACCGGCAGTGTGCTGCTTCCGATCCTCATGCACAATTTCGGCAATTCGATATCGCTGATGATTTAGCGTGGTCGGCGTCAGTAGAAAACTCCACCTAGTCGAGCATTCCACCGCCCAGAAGGACCAGCAATTTCACGTCGATGAACATGCCCTGCGCGCGCTTGGCGGCCACAAAGGCCGGCACCTGCGGCAGCGGCACGCGATGGACGGTGATGTTCTCGCCGGGTTCGCCGCCGCCCTCGCCGGCCTTGGTCAGCCCGGTTGCGCGCACCAAGCTGAAGGTTTCCGACACCATGCCCGGCGACGAGGCAAAGCGTCCGATGATCTCGATCCTTTCCGGGCGATAGCCGGTCTCTTCTTCCAGTTCGCGCGATGCCGCGAGTTCGATCTCCTCGCCCTCCTCCTTGTCGCCGACAAGGCCGGCCGGAAGCTCCAGGCAGGGTCCGCCGAGGGGAACGCGATATTGCTCGACCAGCAACACGTCGCCGTCGACTACCGCGAGGATCACCGCCGCGTGGATGCCGCGCGTGCGGCCGACATATTCCCACGTTCCCCACCTGCGGGCGGTGATATATTTCCCCTGCCAGACGATCTCCGGCACGCCGGATTGCGGGCTGCTCACAGCTCGATCAGTCGATCGGGCATCTCGTTGGGGTCGGTGCCGGTATAAGGGAAGTGCTGCGCCAGCACGGCGCCGATCCGCTCGACCGCTGCGGCCATGCCGTCGCCCGGACGGTTGTCGCGCATGGCCTCCACCAGGGCGGTCATGGCCTCGCCCCAGACCTCCTGCGGTGCCTTGGCGTGGATCGCCGCGTCCGCGACGATCTCGGCGCGGCGCTCGGCCAGGCTCAGATAGAGTAAGACGCCTGTCTTGCTGAGCGTGCGCTGCTCGGTCCCGGCACGGAACAGCATGAGCGCCCGAGCGCGCACGCGGCGCTCCTTGGTCCCGCCCGGCGTCAGCGCCATACGGACGGCCGGGAGGCCGATCACGAACCGTGCGATCAGGAACAGGATGATGCACTTCACCACCAGCAGGCTCAGCAGCAATCGCAGCGACGGTGCCTCCCACCCCGTCAAGGGTGCGAGCGTCCAGAGCAAAAGGTTCGGCCAGGCGGCACTGATCGCAAGCGGGAACAGACCGGCGATCAACGCCCATTGCAGGACGATGTCGGTGTAGCTGTCCGACGAAGGCGCGACGATCGTGCTGATCTCGCCATCGGTGCCGGCCTCCGCCGCGCGAATTGCGGTCGCCACCTTGGCGCTGTCGTCAGGATCGAGACGCATCACCAACTCCCCGATGCACCGCCGCCGCCGAAGCTGCCGCCCCCGCCGCCGGTGAACCCGCCGCCACCCCAGCCGCCACCGCCGCCGCCGCTGTCGCCGCCACCCCAGGAGGAGCCGCCCCACGACGAACCGCTACTCCGGCTGCTGTTGGCGATCTCGCTCGCCGCCCACAGCCATACCGGCCAGTTGCTGCCGCCGCCGCGCGCGTAGCGCCGCCCGCCACGTCGGCCGAGATGCGACAGCAGGATGAAGCCGATGATGACGAACCAGATGATCGCACCGAAGGGAATGTGGCTGTTGCTACGCCGTGCAGAGTGCGCCTTGTCATATTCGGCTACGGCGGCAGCCGCCCGCGCCTTTGCCTGGTCATCCGGCAGGCTGAGCTGCTGAATGAGCGCATCGGCGCCCGCATCGATGGCGCCCGGCACATCGCCGGCCTTGAGCAACGGCATCATCCGGGTGTTGATGATCACGCTGGAAAGCGCATCGGTGACGACGCCTTCGAGGCCATCGCCGACTTCGATCCGTGGACCACGGTGCCCGGGTTGCTCGTTGGGGGCGATGAAAAGAATAATGCCGTTGTCGGCCCCCTTCAGGCCGACGCCCCAGGCACGCCCGAGCCTGTAGCCGTAATCGGCAAGTTCATATCCCTGCAGATCGGGAATTGTCGCCACAACCAGCTGATGGTTGGTTTGCTGTTGTAACGCCTCAAGCTTCGCTTCCAGGGCAGCCTTACGGTCAGCCGGCAGGACATTGGCCGCATCGACGACCAGGCCGGTAAATTTGGGGAAGGTCTGAGCCTGGGCCGCCGATGGCAGCAGCACGAGCACAAGCAACGCGAGCAGCGCCCGCCATTGCCTGCAAATGCCAAGCACGCTCACCTCAGAAGTTCACCGTCGGCGCGGCCTGCGCGTTGGGGGCGGTGGCCTGGAACGTCGCCATCGGCTTGGCACCATAGAAGACCTTGGCACCAACCGAATTGGGGAAGGTGCGGATCAGCGTGTTATAGCTCTGCACCGACGCATTGTAGTCGCGCCGGGCGATCGTGATGCGGTTCTCGGTGCCTTCCAGCTGCGATTGCAGCGCGAGGAAGTTGGCGTTCGACTTCAGGTCCGGATAATTTTCCGTAACCGAGAGCAGGCGGCCGAGCGCCTGCGACAGCTGGCCCTGCGCGGCGCCGAACTGCTGTAGCTTGCCGGGATCCTGAAGATCGTTGGCGCTGACCTGGATCGAGGTCGCGCGGGCGCGCGCTTCGGTCACGCCGACGAGCACACTCGATTCCTGCTTGGCATAACCCTTCACCGTGTTGACCAAATTCGGCACGAGATCGGCACGGCGCTGATATTCGTTCTGGACGTCGGCCCAGCGCGCCTTGGCGGCTTCTTCGGCGGTCGGGATCGAGTTGAGCCCGCAGCCGCTCAACGCCAGCGCGGCGACCGGAGCGAGTAGAGCGGGGGCAAAACGGTTCAGGCGGGACATAGCGGACCTCCGTCGGGGATCGACGAGCGGCGTTTTAGTGCGGCAATACACGTTGCGCAATCGGGCTTGATCATGACCCGCTGCAAGCGCCTAATCGGCTTTCCAAGACGATGGAGGGTTCGATGTTGAGGGAGTTCCGGGCGTTCATCGCCCGCGGCAACGTGCTCGATCTGGCGGTTGCCGTGATCATCGGCGCCGCATTCGGCAAGATCGTCACCAGCCTGACCGATGACATCATCATGCCGGTCATCGGCAAATTGTCTGGCGGGCTCGATTTCTCCAGCCATTTCGTACGACTCGGCGCGGTGCCGGCGGACTATAAGGGTTCGCTCACCTCCTATGCCGACCTGAAAAAGGCGGGCGTGCCGCTGATCGGCTATGGCGAGTTCCTGACCCAGGTGGTCGATTTCCTGATCGTCGCCTTCATCATCTTTCTGATCGTGCGTGGCCTGACGCGGGCGATCACGGCGCTTGAGAAGGAGAAAGCCGCCGCGCCGGCCCCGGCTAACCCCGCCGAGGTCATCCTGCTGCGCGAGATCCGGGATGCGCTGAAGGGGGGCACGCCGCCTGCGGCGCCGACACGCGGGGCCGGATCGCTGCCACTCGAGGGCGAATAAGCCCCGCCGTTTACCGAGATGCCAGCGCCGGCTGGCATCTCGGGAGGGGGAAGGGCGCCCCACGTTGCGAGACCCAGCTTTCGCTGGTGTGATGGTAGCTAAGGGAGGCGCCGCATGCCCCCTTTAATGGCGTCTGCATTACGCCTATATCAGGGGTGCCGGGTCGCCCGGCTATGGTGATAAAGTGCATAGTGTTTGGCGCAGCGGACCCGGGGGCAGTACCCGGCGGCTCCACCAAGAACGGCTCTTCGGAGCCGGTCCTGACGGGGCCGAACTAGGATCGACGTGTGTACGGATATTATGTTTTTGCCCGGCGTGATTGAGCCGTAAAACCGATCAAAACCACAAGTGCCAACGATAACGAGGCGCTCGCGATTGCTGCGTAATTGAGGCCTAACGGCTAAGATTACAAAGCTTGAACGCGGTTCGGGCCGAACCGGGCAACAGAATCGGATTCCGGCGGTACGGGGAGCACCGAGCAACAGAAGCTCCCCACTTATCCCCTACCTTCCGCTGATTGCGCGATCATCGCTGCGCGTGCACATCCGTCTCGACAACGGAGCGGAGAGAAAGATGATCGCGACGCGCCTGCTGCCCGCCTGTCTTCTAGCGGTCGCATCGCCGCTCGCCGCACAGACCGCGCCACTCGCCCCCGACTGGGCTTATCCCGATACCCCCACCCATCATCAGGTTGCGCCACCACCGGATTTCCATCGCCCGCCAACCACGGAGCACAGGCCGATCGGCGCCTTTACCGGTCAGACCGATGTCGGCAGTGCGGTCGTGCGGGGTTCTTCCAGTTATGACCCCGCCACGCGAACCTATCGGATCACGTCGGCCGGCTACAATGTCTGGTACACGCGCGACGAGTTCCGTTACCTGTGGAAACAGATGGCGGGCGATGTCAGCCTCGCCGCCGACATCGCCTATCCGGACCCCAATGGCTATGGCGACCGCAAGGCGGTCCTCGTCATCCGCCAAAGCCTCGATGATGACAGCCCGGAGGCGCTGGTTGCGCTCCACGGCGCAGGCATGATTCACCTCGCCTATCGCGGCGCGCCCGGCATCCGCATCAAGGACATGGAATATCGCATCGGCTCGCGCGGCGGCCTGCCCGGCGGCAAATCGCCCGACAGCCTTGTGCCCGCCATCGCCAAACGCATCGGGATCGAGAAGAAGGGCGATAGCTTCCAGCTGTTCGTCAGCCTGCTGGGCGAGCCGATGCATGCCTGGGGACCGCCGATCACGCTCCACCTGAACGGGCCGTTCTATGTCGGTATCGGCTTCTGCTCGCACCTGCCCGACAAGCTCGACACGGCATTGCTCAGCAATGTCGTAGTCGAGAATCGGGCGGGGCGGGTGCGGTAAGCTTGATCATCGTTCCCCGAGGGGAACGGTTGATACAAAAAGGGCGCCCCGAGAGGCGCCCTTTCCGTTTCAGCGTTGAACTGAAGATCAGTCGTCGGTGCGGGTAAGGAAGGCGGGCGCGAATTCAGGCGCGGGGCCTTCATCATTGCCGCCTTCGGTGCGGGCAGGACGCGGACCGCGATCGCCACGGCCTTCGCCACGATTCTCGCCGCCACCTTCGCGACGCGGACCACGATCGCCGCCTTCGCGACGAGGGCCGCGATCACGATCGCCATCCCGACGCGGGCCACGGTCGCCACGGCCTTCGCCGTCACGGCGCGGGCCACGATCGCTGCGCTCCGGACGATCCCCGGCTTCGCGCGGAGGACGCGTGTCCTCCAGCTCGGCACCGGTTTCCTGATCGACTACACGCATCGACAGGCGAACCTTGCCGCGCGGATCGATCTCGAGGACCTTGACCTTCACTTCCTGGCCTTCCGTCAGGACGTCGGAGACCTTGGCAACCCGCTCATTCTTGATCTCGGAAATGTGAACCAGGCCGTCCTTGCCGCCCATGAAGTTCACGAACGCGCCGAAATCGACCATATTCACGACCTTGCCGTTGTAGATCTTGCCTACTTCGGCTTCCTGCGTGATGCCTTCGATCCACTTGCGCGCGGCCTCGATCTGCGCCGGATCCGACGACGAGATCTTGACGGTGCCGTCATCCTCGATGTCGACCTTGGCGCCGGTGGTGGCGACAATCTCGCGGATCACCTTGCCGCCGGTGCCGATCACTTCACGGATCTTGTCCTTGGGCACCTGCATCGTTTCGATGCGCGGTGCGTGGGCGGACAATTCGGTGCGTGTGCTGTCGAGGGCCTTGGCCATCTCGCCGAGAATGTGGGCACGGCCCTCATTCGCCTGCGCGAGCGCGACCTTCATGATCTCCTCGGTGATGCCGGCGACCTTGATGTCCATCTGCAGGCTGGTGATGCCTTCGGACGTGCCCGCGACCTTGAAGTCCATGTCGCCGAGGTGATCCTCGTCGCCAAGAATGTCCGACAGGATCGCGAACTTCTTGCCTTCCAGGATCAGGCCCATGGCAATGCCAGAGACCGGACGCTTGAGCGGAACGCCCGCGTCCATCATGGCCAACGAACCACCGCAGACCGTCGCCATCGACGAGGAGCCGTTGCTCTCGGTGATGTCGGACAATACGCGGATCGTATAGGGGAATTCCTCGACGCTCGGCAGCACGGGGTGCAGCGCACGCCATGCCAGCTTGCCGTGGCCGACTTCGCGGCGGCCCGGCGCGCCGAAGCGGCCGACCTCGCCCACCGAATAAGGCGGGAAGTTGTAGTGGAGCAGGAAGCGCTCATACGACAGGCCGGTCAGCCCATCGATCATCTGCTCGCTTTCCTTGGTGCCCAGGGTGGTCGAGCAGATCGCCTGCGTCTCGCCGCGGGTGAACAGAGCCGAACCGTGCGTGCGCGGCAGGAAGTGGACCATCGCCTCGATCGGACGAACCGTCTTGGTGTCGCGGCCGTCGATGCGGACGCCCTCATTGAGGATCTGGCCGCGAACGATCTCGGCCTCGACCTTCTTGCCGAGCTTGGCGACCTTGAGCTTCGTCGCGCTGTCCGCGTCGGCGAAGGCTTCCTTCAGCGGCGCCTTGGCTTCGGCAATGGCGGCAACGCGCTCGGCCTTGGTCGTGATCTTATAGGCGGCGGCAATGCCGGCGCCGATCGTGTCGTGGACCTGCTTCTTGAGCGCGCTGTCGTCGCTCTGGGTCAGTTCCCACGGATCCTTGGCAGCCTTTTCGGCGAGATCGATGATCGCGTTGACGACCTTCTTCGACGCATCGTGCGCGAACACGACGGCGCCGAGCATGACCTCTTCCGAAAGCTCCTTGGCTTCGGATTCAACCATCATCACGGCGTTGCCGGTGGCGGCGACGACGAGGTCGAGGTCGCCCGACTTGATCTGGTCGAGCGTCGGATTGAGGATATATTCGCCGTCGATGTAACCGACGCGGGCCGCGCCGATCGGGCCCATGAAGGGCACGCCGGAGATGGTGAGCGCGGCAGAGGCGGCGACGATCGCGAGAATGTCGGGCTCGTTCTCGCCGTCATAGCTCAGCACCTGAGCGATGACGTTGATCTCGTTGTAGAAGCCTTCCGGGAACAGCGGTCGGATCGGGCGATCGATCAGACGCGAGGTGAGCGTCTCTTTCTCGGTCGCGCCGCGTTCGCGCTTGAAGAAACCGCCGGGGATGCGTCCCGCGGCCGAATATTTCTCCTGATAGTGAACGGTGAGCGGGAAGAAGTCCTGCCCTTCCTTGACCGAGCGGGCGGCGGTGACCGCGCACAACACGACCGTTTCGCCGAGCGTCGCGATGACCGCACCGTCAGCCTGGCGGGCGACGCGCCCCGTTTCGAGGGTCAGCGTCTTGCCGCCCCACTCGATTTCCGTCTTCTTGATATCGAACATGTGTTTTCCTTCACACCGGCGGCCAGATGCGCGCCGGGGCCATCGATTGCAGGCTTACCGGCCTGCGGCGGTGTGGGACCTTGGTCCCTGGACGTCGGCCGAATTGCCGATTGGTCCCGTCAGTTCGTCGCGGCTATGCCGGCGACGGATGAGCAGAATGCGAAAAGGGCGCCCGTGGGCGCCCTTTGATTATTTGCGGAGGCCGAGCTTGCCGATCAAAGCGGTGTAGCGGGCAGCATCTTCGCGCTTGAGATAGTCGAGCAGGCTGCGGCGGTTGTTCACCATCATCAGCAGACCACGGCGCGAGTGATTGTCCTTCGCGTGGGTCTTGAAATGCTCGGTCAGGTTGACGATCCGCTCGGTCAGGATTGCGATCTGGACCTCGGGGGAGCCGCTGTCGCCCTCGCTGCGGGCATGTTCCTTGATGACTTCGGCTTTGCGTTCGGCGGTGATCGTCATGTGTCTTCACTCCGACATCAGGTTGAAACCGCGCACCACCGAAATATCGGTTCCGACTTCGACCAATGCGACGGGCAAATCGCCCAGCATTGCGAGGTTGAGACCTGGTGGCGCTGCGTGACCGATAAGCCGGCGTCCCTGGCGGAGCGCTTGAGCCTGATCGGGGGAGACGGCGAGAACCGGGATGTCGTCCAGTCCGGCCGTCAGCGGCAAGAGCAGCTCCTGCAGCCGCGCGTCCTTAGCGGCTTGGTCCAATATGTCCAGCGATATCGCCGATTCAAGGGCGAAGGGGCCCGCTTTGGTACGGCGAAGCATGGTCACGTGACCCACCGTGCCCAGCGCGTAAGCGATGTCGCGGGCGAGCGACCGTATGTAGGTGCCCTTCGAGACGCGGGCCGAGAGCGTGATGTCGTGGTGCAGCCCGTCATGCCGGGCTTGTTCCGGCATCCATTCTACGGCTTGCGCTGACGCACGTGGCTCGGAGGACCTCGGAACAAGTCCGGGTTGACGAACCGTGAGCGCGTGGATCGTCACGTTGCGGCTCGCCAGCTCGACCGTCTCACCGGCGCGCGCCAGATCGTAGGCCCGCTTCCCGTCCACCTTCAACGCCGAATAAGCCGGCGGTATCTGGCTGATCGGACCGGTAAAGCGGGTCAGTACTGCCTCGACCTCCGCCAGCGTCGGCCGAACATCGCTTCTGCCTATGACCGCGCCCTCCGCGTCGAGCGTGTCTGTCTCTTCGCCGAAGCGGATGGTGAAATCATACGCCTTGTCGGCGTCGAGCATGCGCCCGGACAGCTTGGTCGCCTCGCCGATCGCGATTGGCAGCACGCCGCTGGCGAGCGGATCGAGCGTGCCGCCGTGGCCAACCTTGGCCTTGCCATGCCCCCCGGTCCGCAAGGCGCGCTTGACCGCGCTGACCGCCTGCGTCGAACCCAGCCCCACCGGCTTGTCGAGGATGATCCAGCCATGCAGCGGCGCGCCCGTCATGGCATCGTCGCCAGCACGGCCCTGATCTTCGCCGCAATCACTTCCAGCTGGGCATCGGATGCGATTGGCGCGGCCGTCTCCTTGATGCGGATGCGGCCGTAACGGGGAATGATGTGGACATGGAGGTGCGGCACCGATTGACCGAGCCCATTATTCTCGATGATGGTGAAGCCCTTCAAATCGAGCGCCTTGACCTCCGCCAACGCCACCTTTCGAACCGCGGCCATGACCTCGTCATAATCCTGCGGGTGCATTTCCAGCAGCGTTCGCGCATGGCTGACCTTGGAGATGACGAGGACATGCCCGGGTGACGCTGGCGCATGATCCATGAAGGCCAGCACCCGATCGGTCTCGTAGACCTTCACCGACTTGGCCTCGCCGCGAATGATCTTGGCGAAGATATTGGTAGGATCGTAAGTGCCGGTGAGGGGGATGGAGTTCAGGGGGGCGCCCGTACAGCCCGTCAGAGCCAGCGTCGCAGCCACGCCCAGAATCCAGATGCGCATCACCATTCCTTGCGGGATTGCCGCGTCTGCTGTGACGGCGGCGATTCAGGGCCCCTAACATGGTCGGGCTGTCGGCGCACGTGTTCGCCCGCATGCGTGCAACGCACCCGCCCGACACGTCTTCTCAATCGCCGAGAAACTAGCCTGGCGGGTAATGCTGCAGTGCACAACGAAAACATGGTTCAGCGAGAGGCACACCCCAATACGGAGTTGCCAAGATGACCAAATTTGTCCTCACTGCATTCGCTGCTGTTGCAATCGCGGCCCCTGCCTTCGCCGACACCCCGATCGATTTTACCTGGGAAGGTCACCGCATCGTCGGGACCGTTACTCAGGTGGGCGACGTCCAGGTGTTGAAGGGGGAAGACCGTACCGCCGGCAACGCCTTCGAACTGCGCGTCAAGAACGGCTACGTGCGCGGCACGATCGGCAATCAACTGGTCTCGTATCCGGTCCCGAAGCGCCGGACGCCTGCTCCAACCGCCGGCTGATTCCGTACGGCGGCGGGCGGGGCTTTGCGCTCCGCCCGTTCGCTTGTGGATTACTGCTCGACGGCTGCAGGCTTGGGCTCGCGCGACAGACGCATCGCATCGGTGCGTTCGCCCCGCTCCGCCATGGCGATCCAGGCGGATTCAGCGCGCAGGCAGCGCTCGCGGACATTATCGAGCGTCGCGGCATCCGCTTCGGCGCGGCATTGTTCGGCACGCGCGCGGTAGAGACTGCTCTCGTTCATCCCGGACATCTCCTCAGGGACAGTGCGTGAACGCGAAACAAAGGAAGACGGGCGGCGATCCAAAGACCGCCGCCCGAACATGCAAGCTTAGTCCTGCGGCTGCAGGTTGATCGCGCTGACGCGGCCATTACGGCCGGTCTCGAGCTCGTAGCTCAGGCGCTGATTCTGCTGCAGCGTCGACAGGCCGGCGCGCTCCACGGCGCTGATATGCACGAAGGCATCGGCGGTACCGTCCTCCGGCGCGATAAAGCCATAGCCCTTGTCGGCATTGAAAAATTTGACGGTTCCGGTGGTCATAGTCTGCTTCCTTCTGCGGCAACCCGGACGTCGGGCGGCCTCGTGCGAGCCAAGGGCAGGGAAAGAAGGAAGAAGGGCCGCAAAGCGCCAAAGACCATCGATTTGCGACTGGTAGCCCTAACCTTATAACTCAGGTGAACTCAAAAGGACAGAGCCCCACGGCAGGACCGGAAACCGATACGCTTGTCGTCAACCACGTTTGCGTCACCGCGCGGAATAGGCGCGCGGTGACGTGCAGGGTCAAGGGGATCAGGCCGTCAGGTCGGCCGGAACCTTGCCGCCATTGGCTGCCAGCTTTTGCATGACCGCCTTATGAAGCGCGATATTCTCCTCGGCGCTGCCGTCTGCCCCCACGTGAATGTTGAGCTCGTTGGCAAGCTCCTTGCGCGCCTGCAAACTTGAATCGAGCCCGAGCAATTGCAGCAGGTCGACGATCGACGTGCGCCAATTGCTCGGCCGGCCGGCGGCGGCTGCGCGTTGAGTCAGGATCGCCTCGACGTCGACCGGCGTGGCGGCCGTGGCGGGCGTTCCTTGCGCGGCGGGCGCCGCCTGTGGCGCAGCGTTGCCCATCGGGATCGCCGCGCGATTCGCGGTGTCGGGATTGGCGGCCGCCCCCGGCGAGGACACCGGGTGGTTGAACGAACCGAGCGGGCCGTGATCGCCGAAGATAGCGTGCTTGATGCTGTCGAAAATACCCATAACAGATACTCCTGGGTGGGGGCCTAACCCGGTAACAATGATGTCAAAGGGCGCCGATGGTGAGGCGGTTCAGTGGGTAGCTTCCAGCGCATGTTTGAGGTCGCGCATCTGATCGTGACCTGCACGAACCGATCCGTAGCCCGCTTCGATTGCCGCGCGCACCGCCGAGGACAGCGCATCATCCTTGAGCGCGTCTTCGAACTTCGCTTTGATATGATCCTCGCCGCGCTCGACCTCGTTGACGATCGCCTGCTTGTCCTGTCCCGTAACCGCAGCCTTCAGATTGACGAACATGCGATGGGCGCCGCCGAGCAACGTGCCACCCTGTGCAGGAGAGCCGCCAACGCGGCTCACTTCACCCTGAAGCGCGGTGGCAACTTGCGTTCGTTCGTTGGCGCGATCACTGAACAGGGCACCGAGGCGCCCGCCTTCAATGTCCTTCGACGCCTCGCGATAACCTTCGACGCTGTCGAGGGTGGTGGCGATTAACGAGTTGAGCGTGCTGATATCGTGGTCGTTGCCGGCCATGCGCAATTCCTTCGATTAAGACAGGGGCAGAACGCCCTTGCTCGCATAAAGGACCCGGCGTGCCGGGGCGCTCGTCCCATTTTCATACCTCCACGGCCTGCCGTCCGGCCGCAGGATCCGGGCAACCGCTACTTGAGCTGGCCGCGCAGTGCCCCAGCCGGGAAGGCGGCGGTATGCACGTTGACGTAATAGTCGGAGGGCGTCGCCAGGATCGCCGCGAGCAGGTCGCGCGCAACCGCCGCGCAGCCCTCGGACGTCCCGTCGGTGGGCGCGGTGAGCGGTAGGACGACCCCGCCGGCAGTGCCGGCCGCACCTTTGTGGATATGCGCCATCGTCGGCGTGTCGGTACCCATGGCGTGGAGCCGGTAGCAGAGCTGGTTCTTGCCGGTGTCGAAAGTCAGTGCAGCCTCTCCCATCCCCTGGGCGGCACCCGGCCCCGGCACCTCGGCGGCGCCGGCCAGTTGCACCTGGAATTTGGTCGTCGCTGCGGCAACGGGAATGGGGGCGGCGGCAGCGAGCAGGATCAAAGCGGCGCGAAACTGGATCATCTTCGTCTCTCCTCCGGATCGCCTCGCGGCGATGGCAAGATGCTGATCCTCCGTGCCGTCCGCGTCAATGCGCCTGCCGATCGGCGATCAGCGCACCTGCCGTACGTCGAGCGTGCCGGCGGAAAGCGGACGGCACAGCTCCGCCGCGGGTGCGGAGCCGTCGAGCCAGCGCGCATAATCGGCGGGGGTAAGCAGGACGACCTGGCGATCATGAAACGGCGCTATGTCCGGACCTGGAGCCGTGGTCAGCATCGTCCACGCCTCGCCAACATTCGGATCGGTCCGCCACAGCCCCGCGATACAGAACCAGTCGAACCCGCGCAGGCGCAGTTCCCATTTCGACTTTGCCGGCTTTTTCGTTGGAGCTTCGCCTTCGCGCGCTGGAGGCGGAGTGGTGAACTCGTAAAATCCGTCGGCAGGAATCAGGCAGCGGCCGCTTGTGACGCCGTTGGTGAATTCGCGCCCGTCGGATCGAAAATTGTAGACCGGCTTGCCGTTGGCCTGGGGCCAGCTCCACCGGCGGGTTATTACCTCGGCACCCTCTTCTCGCTGCGCTGCGCGGATGATGATAGCCGGATCGGTGATGCGGATGCTGTCCAGCGCGGGCATGTTTGGCAGCGCTTCGGGGAAGAGCAATTTCGTGTCCGCCGCGACCCACCCGGCGCGAAGCTGATCAAGCGAAATGCGGCGGGCAAATTCGTTGCACATGACGCGTCAGCCCTCGTCCGGGGCGCGCGCCACGATCGCCAGCGCATGGACACGATCGCGCAGCAGATCCGCTAAGGCCTGATTGACCAGCCGGTGGCGCTGCACGCGCGCCTTACCCGCAAAAGCCTTAGCCGTGATCTCGACGGTGAAGTGGCTTTCGCCGCGCGGATCGTGGCCGGCGTGGCCGCGATGCTTGATGCTGTCGTCGATCACGGCAAGCCGTTCAGGCGCTAGGGCGGCCCGAAGCAATTGTTCGATCTGGGTGGCCACGGGACCGGTGGGAGTTTGCGTCATGCTTCTTATATAGCGGGGTTTAAGGGAGAATCATGCGTGGCAGATGCCGGGCAAAGACAACCGCGTTTTCACGGTCGCGTGCCGGGCGAGCGCCAGTGCAGCGAGCCGGGATGCGCCGAGCCCGGCGAATTCCGTGCGCCTCCGGAAGACGGTCCGCGTTCGGGTTTCAACGGACCCGGTGAATGGCGCTTCCTCTGCCTGAATCATGTGCGCGAATTCAACGGGCGCTACAATTTCTTCAACGGCATGAGCGCCGAAGAGATCAACGCGCAACAGCGCCCCTATGCCGGCTGGGAGCGCGAGACGCGCGCCTTCAACGTCGGGGCTGGCGGCACGCCGCGCTGGGCCGACTTCCTCGATCCGCTTGATGCGATCCAGGCCCGTTATGGCACCGGCCGCCACGCCGCGCGTAAGGACGGCAAGCCGCTCAGCGACAACGAGCGTCGTGCGTTGCGCGTGCTGGGGCTGGAGGCGGATGTCGATCGCCGCGCGCTGCGCGAACGCTACAGCGAATTGGTGCGGCGCTATCATCCCGACCGTAACGGCGGCGATCGCAGGCACGAGAAAGCACTGCAGGAGGTGATCGATTCCTACAAGCTGCTGAAGGGCGCGGCCGCCTTCGCCTGATGCGGCGGGACGCTTACGTCCCGACCAGCCTCTTCGCGACCGTCTCGACGGTGCATTCGATCGAGAGCTCGAAAAAAATCCGCGCTCACGCTTCCTCTCCGCGGAAAGCGCGCTCCAACGCCGCAATGTCGATCTTGTGCATCGTCATCATCGCCTCCATCGCGCGCTTGGATGCGGCAGCATCCTTGCTCGTCATCATCTCCGTCAGCACCTTCGGCGTAATCTGCCAGGACAGGCCGAACTTGTCCTTGCACCAGCCGCACGCGTTGGGCGCGCCGCCGTTGGCGATAATCGCGTCCCAGTAACGGTCGGTCTCTTCCTGATCCGCAGTGTGGACCTGGAAGGAAACCGCCTCGTTCAATTGGAAGTAGGGTCCGCCGTTCAGCCCCATGAACTTCATGCCGAGTACGGTGAAATCCACCGTGAGGACGTCGCCGGCCTTGCCGCTCGGATAATCCGCGGGCGCGCGATGGACCGCATCGACCGAGGAATCGGGAAATATGCTGGCGTAAAGCTTGGCCGCCTCTTCGGCAGTTCCATCATACCAGAGGCAGGGGGTGATACGGGCCATCGTCTCTCTCCTGAAATATCGTTTTGGTGCCGCGTTTCAGCGCGGCCCGACTACGGCGACATAGGCACCCTGCGGATCCGTCAGCTGGGCAATGTACATTGGCCCCGGCACCTCCATCGGCCCATTCAGGACCGCACCGCCATTAGCCTTGGCCCGCTCGATCGCATCGGCGGCGGCGTCCACGCCGAAATAATAGCCCCATGAGGGCGGTACATTTTCCGGCGCGCGCATCATGCCGCCGATGTCGACGCCGTCGGCCTGGACCAATTGGTAGTCGCCCATCGCGCCCATCGGCATGGTCATGCCCCTGGTCCAGCCATATTGGCCGGCATAATAATCCAAGGCCGCGACCGGATCGGGGCTGTAGAGTTCGTGCCAATTGCCATGGCCTGGCTTGCCTACGGCAAAGGCCTCGCTCTTCCTGTCGCTATAGCCCTGAATGATCGCATAGCCGACGCCCTGCGGGTCGCTCAGCAAAGTGATCTTGCCAACAGTAGGAATCTCCATCGTGCGATGGATGTGGGCACCGGCGGCTTCGGCGCTTGCGGTCGCGGCGTCGCAATCGCCAACGCCGACATAACCGAGCCAGAACGGCGTGGTCATGCCCTCGGGCAGCGGCATCAATCCGGCTATGCCGGCCCCGTTCATCGAAAAGATCCGATATTCCGGGGTTTCCGCCGAACCGGAGCCTCCGAACGGGGCACAGGTCCATCCTAGCAGCCTTTCGTAAAAGGCCTGCGCGCCATCGAGATCATTGGTACACAGCTCATACCAGACGAAATTATCGGTCATGATCCCTCTCCCTCAGCCAGCGCTGTGTCGAGAATGACTTCGAACCCGCCGAAGATCATGCGCTTCATGTCGAACGGCATCTCGCCCAAATTCTTCATGCGATCGTCCGCCATGACCTTCGCCATGCCGGCGTTGCGCGTTGCCTTCGATGGCCACAGGATCCACGAGAAGTTCACCAGCTCGCCCTCTTCCGCCGAGACCGCACGGTAGAAGTCGGTAACCTTCCCGTGGGGGACGTCGTCACCGATGCTTTCCACGACCTGCAGCGCGCCATGTTCGAGGAAGATCGGCGCAGCGGCCATTGCTGTTTCGCGATAGGCGTCGCGCTTGCCCGGCAGGATCGGCACCACAAAACCATCGATATAAGCCATATCCCTCTCCTATGTGTCTGGTCAGGCCGCAATCGGCGGTGTTTCGTCGAAATCGGCGAGATGCGCCGCCAGCGCGCGCTGAAAGGCTGGCCGCGCCTGACATCGGGCGAGGTAGGCGTCGAGGTTGGGATAGTCCGCCAGCAGTCCGGATCGCGCAGTCCCGCGCAACACGCATGCCATCATGAGGTCGCCGGCGGTGAACTCGCCTTCCAGATAAGGCTTGTCGCCCAGCCGGCGGGACAGGTCCTCGAGCCGGTCGCGCACGCGTTGCACGCTGAGCGGGCGACGTGCCTCCTTCCAGGGCTTGTCGGCTTCGAACACATCGACCAGCGCCAGATCCTGCACCGCAGGTTCGACCGACGTCATCGCGGCGAACACCCATTGTTCCGCGGCGGCCGCTGCGGCCGGATCGGCCGGCAGCAACCCCTTCCGGGTGCGCGCGATGTGCATCAGAATCGCACCCGACTCGAACAGGGTAAACCCGTCCTGCTCATAGGTCGGCACCTGACCGAACGGCTGGAGACAGCGATGCTCGGCCGCCTTGACGCTTGCGCCATCGACCAGTCGGACATGATAGGGCTGGCCGACCTCTTCCAACGCCCAGCGCACGCGAAGATCGCGCACCTGGCCTTTGGCGAAATCGGGAACCCAGCGGAACGCGGTAATTACGGGGATGGGATCGGACATTTTCGGCTCCCTCTCGTCGAGCGATCGAATCGCCTCGCTTGCACTTGATGCGCCAGTCAGTTATTAAAAACAACTGTGACGTTAGAAAAAGTAACCAATAAGCTTGTGGTACCCGGCCGGCTCTACGATGACGCCTGCGGCATGGCTTTTGCCCTCGAATTGGTCGGGGAACGCTGGGTCCCTTTAATCCTGCGCGAGCTGATGTTCGGGCCGCGCCGCTTCAGCGAACTGCGGCGCGGCCTTCCCGCGATCAGCGCAAACGTGCTGACGCAGCGGCTGGAAAGCTTGGAAGCGAACGGCGTGCTCCTGCGCCGGCGCCTGCCCCCTCCGGCGTCCGCGCAAGTCTATGAGTTGACGGAGTGGGGATATGAGAGCGAGGCCGCGCTGGCAGCGCTCGGTCGCTGGGCAGTACGCTCGCCGCTGCACGATCCGCGCCTGCCGCTGAGCGGCGCGTCGCTGATGATGTCCTTCCGGACCATGATCGATCCCGCGCGCGCTGCAGGGATCGATGCAGAGATTGGTTTTCGCATCGGACCCGACCCTTTTGCAGCTCATCTCGGCAATGGCGCGCTTGAAGTCACGCGTGCCCCGGCGACGGCTCCGGCATTCGCAATGAGCACGGACGAGGCCCGCAACATCGCCGCTGCCGTCTATGCGGGCGAGCCGCTCGCCCGCCTTGAAGCGGCCGGGCTGGTGCGCGTCGAAGGCGATCGCGCGCTGGCGGCACGCTTCGTCACCCTGTTCCCGCTCCCAGCAAAGGTAGCCTGATCGGCGTTGCGACGAGAGCAACGAGGCTTTACCGCCGTTTCGACTCCCCCATTCCCGCCGACCGAGACTGATATGGCCGATATTTCCAACATCCAGCCCGATAGCCGTTCCGATACGGTGATGGACGCGCCCGACCAGATGAAGAAGGTGCGCGACCTGTTCGGCATTGACTCCGATATGGAAGTCCCCGCCTTCTCGGAAGCCGACGAGCGCGTTCCCGATCTCGATCCGGCCTATGTGTTCGATCCGGACACGACGCTCGCCATCTGCGCGGGCTTTGCCTTCAACCGCCGCGTGATGATCCAGGGCTATCATGGCACCGGCAAGTCAAGCCACATCGAGCAGGTCGCCGCCCGGCTGAACTGGCCGATGATCCGTATCAATCTCGACGCGCATATCAGCCGGATCGATCTGGTCGGCCGCGATGCGATCGTGCTGCGCGACGGCCAGCAGGTCACCGAATTCCGCGAAGGCCTGCTGCCATGGGCGCTACAGACGCCGTCCGCCCTGGTGTTCGACGAATATGATGCCGGCCGTCCCGACGTGATGTTCGTGATCCAGCGCGTGCTGGAGACCGAGGGTAAGTTGACCCTGCTCGATCAGAATCGTGTGATCCGCCCCAACCCCTATTTCCGCCTGTTCGCGACCTCGAACACCGTCGGCTTGGGCGACACGACCGGCCTTTATCATGGCACCCAGCAAATCAATCAGGGGCAAATGGATCGCTGGAACATCGTCGTCACGCTCAACTATCTGCCGGCCGCGATCGAGGCGCAGATCGTGCTCGCCAAGTCGGGCGAATATGACAAGCCCGACGGCAAGAAGACGGTCGACAATATGGTCAAGGTCGCGGACCTCACGCGCCAGGGCTTCATGGCGGGCGACATCTCCACCGTGATGAGCCCACGTACCGTGATCTCGTGGGCGCAGAACACGCTCATCCTCGGCGATATCGGCTTTGCCTTCCGCCTGTCCTTCCTCAACAAATGCGATGAGGCGGAACGGCCATTGGTGGCCGAATATTACCAGCGCGTGTTCGGCAAGGATCTTCCCGAAAGCATCGTCGGCAAGGCCTGATGGCCGAGCAATCGCCCCTCGACGCCTTGCGATCCGTGCTCGCCGGTGCCGCGCGGGCGATGGCGCATGAGCCGGAGCTGGAACTGAGCTTCACCACCGAAGCGCCATCGGCCTCGCTCAAGCAATTGCGCGTGCCGATGCCGGGCCGCAACCTGCCGCGCGAGCAGGTCGCCGAGGCGCGGGGCTTCGCCGACAGCTTTGCGCTGCGCGAGCGCCACCACGATTCCAAGCTGCATGCCCGCGGCGCTCCCCTCGACCCTGCCGCGCGGCTGGTATTCGACGCGGTCGAGCAGGCGCGGGTCGAGGCGCTGGGGGCACGCGCGATGGAGGGGGTGCGCGCCAATCTGACGCATGCGCTGGAAATGCGGCTGCGGTCCGATTCGCTGACACGGGCGCGCAGTCGCGCCGAGGTGCCGCTCGCTTCCGCGCTTGCGCTGATGGTGCGCGAGCGGCTGACAGGGGAAAAGCCGCCGATCATCGCCGAGGGCGGCATTGCGCTGGTGCGCGACTGGATTGAGGAGAAAGCCGGCGCCGACCTCGACGCGCTCGAATTGCTACTTGACGACCAGCGGGCCTTTGCCAGGCTGACGACGCGGCTGCTCGAGGATCTGGAACTGGTCGAGGCACAGCCCGAAGCAACCGAACCCGAGGAATCGAGTAGCGAGCAGGGCGAAGAACCTGAGGAAGGTGAGGACACCGAGAACGGCGACGAGGATCAGCCCGGCGGGCAGAGCGACGGCCAGATGGACGTCCGCTCCGACGCGTCCGAGAGCGACGAGCAGGGCGAAACGCGGGAATCGGAAGAAGGCGAGTTCGAAGGCGACGGCCAGGAGGGCGATCAGGGCGACGAAGGCATGCAGCCGGTCCGTCCAAATCGGCCGGCCGCCGACACGCCGGGCTTCCTCGACTACAAGGCCTATACCACCCGCTTCGACGAGGTCGTGACCGCGAGCGAATTGTGCGACGAGGAAGAACTGACGCGGCTGCGCGCCTATCTCGACCAGCAGCTCATCCATCTGCAGGGCGCGGTCACCAAGCTTGCCAACCGCCTCCAGCGCCGGCTGATGGCGCAGCAGAACCGGTCGTGGGAGTTCGACCAGGAAGAAGGTTTGCTCGACGCGGCGCGGCTGGCGCGGGTCGTCGCCAGCCCTACCCATTCTTTGTCCTACAAGATCGAGCGCGACACGGACTTTCGGGATACGGTCGTGACGTTGCTGATCGACAATTCAGGATCAATGCGCGGACGTCCTATCTCGATCGCGGCGATCTCGGCGGACATCATGGCGCGCACGCTCGAGCGGTGCGGCGTAAAGGTGGAAATATTGGGCTTCACCACCCGCGCCTGGAAGGGCGGGCAGTCGCGCGAGGCGTGGCTGCAGGCAGGCCGCCCGGCCACCCCCGGCCGCCTCAACGACCTTCGCCATATCGTCTACAAGCGGGCGGACGAACCCTATCGCCGGGCACGCAAAAGCCTTGGGCTGATGATGCGGGAAGGGCTGCTCAAGGAGAACATCGACGGCGAAGCTTTGTTATGGGCGCACGGCCGGCTGATGGCGCGCGCCGAGGAGCGACGCATATTGATGGTCATCTCTGACGGGGCGCCGGTCGACGATTCGACCCTGTCGGTGAACAGCGGCTCCTATCTTGAGAAGCATCTGCGTCAGGTGATCGCGTGGATCGAAACCAAGTCGCCGGTCGAGCTGGTGGCGATCGGGATCGGCCACGACGTGACGCGTTATTATGCGCGCGCGGTGACGATCATGGATGCCGAACAGCTGGGCGGAACCATGGTCGAACAGCTTGCCGGGCTGTTCGACGCCGCCTGAATTCCGATCAAAGTCGGGAACCGCGCCTTAGCAATCGCGGTCGATCGCGTTCCCGGCGAGCGCGCCCACGCCTGCGCCCGCAAGCGCACCGGCCGTATGATTGCCGCGACGGCCCACTGCGGCATTGCCGAGCAGTCCGCCGGCAATAGCACCCAGGATGGTGCCGCCGGTACCGCGGTCACAATGGCGATAGTCGCGGCGGTCGCGATTGGCATGACGGCGGTCGCGGTCTCGCCGGCCCCGGTCGTAGCCATAGCCGTCGCGATCACGGGAATAACCGTCGCGATCGGAGGCATAGCCGTCCCGGCTATAGCCAGCCTGATAATAAGGAGCGGGGCCGCGGTAATATTGGGCGCCGGCGAAGGTCGGCACAAGCATGGTCGCGGCAATGATCGCCGTTCCAGCAAGTCTGAGCGTTTTGAACACCATCGCCACAATCCTCGTACTCATGGCGATACCTCCGCCACGCACGGGTTTATGCAGCAAGGCCGCTGAGTCGATACTGAATGAGCATGTTAGCCGCCGTTAACGTTGGCGGCAGGCGGCTCAGGCGGCGACGGAGGCTTTCTCGATCTCGCGCTTGAGGCGGCGCGCGCGCAGCGAGAGCGTCTCGCCCTTGGCCTTAAGCAGCCAATTGTCGAGACCGCCGACATGCTCGACCGAGCGCAGGCCGTGGGTCGACACGCGCAGCTTCACGCCCTTGCCGAGCTTGTCCGAGATCAAGGTCACGTTCTGCAGATTCGGCAGAAACGTCCGCTTGGTCTTGTTGTTGGCGTGGCTCACATTGTGGCCTACCTGCCGGCCCTTGCCGGTCAGCTCGCAAATACGCGACATGCGCTGAAATCCCGAAATCGATGGTCTGGAAAGAGCGGCCGGATAACGGCAACCCGCCAATTCGTCAAGGAGCCTGCTGACGAAGGATGCAACCGACTCGACTAACGCACGTTAGGCGCCTCAGTTATAACAGGAGAAACCGATGCGCGCGATTGTAACGATTTTGGCTATCATCGTTGTCATCGGCATCATTGCGGTCGCGACCGGCTATGTCGATCTTCATGGTAAGTCCGGGACGCTGCCGACGGTGAGCGTCAAGGGCGGCGAAGCGCCGGCCGTGTCGGCCGATGTCGGCAGCATCGACGTCGGCACGAAGAATACGACCGTTGATGTCCCCAAGGTCGAAACCACGAAGAAGACCGTGGCCGTCCCGACCGTCGCGGTCCACAAGGCCAACTGATGCAGCGTGACGTCAGCCCGGCGGCGGTTATCGCAGCGATATTGCTGCCGCCGCTGGGCATCTATCTGGCGCGCGGGATTGAGCCGGCATTCTGGATCGGGACCGTTCTGACGATCCTGTTCTGGGTGCCGGGCATCCTTTTCGCGCTGGCGGTCGTGCTGCGCCCGGACTTCCTGGCTCGCGCCTGACCCGATCCGCCGATAAGGCGGGTTCATGCGATTAGCTTTGCCCGTGCCGATGCGCATTGCGCTGGATCTTGCTGCGGAGGCTGCCCTGGCCGGGGAGGTGCCGGTCGGCGCGGTCGTGACGCTCGACGGGTCAGTGATAGCCACGTCCGCGAACATGATGCTGGCCGGGAATGACCCGACCGCACACGCCGAGATCGTCGCCATTCGCCGCGCGGCACAGAAGCTTGATCGGCCGCGCCTCGAGGGCTGCGACCTGTGGGTCACGCTGGAGCCATGCGCAATGTGCGCCGGCGCAATTGCCCACGCGCGAATCGGGCGCCTTTACTACGCCGCGGAGGACCCCAAGGGCGGGGCGGTCGTGCACGGTCCGCGTTTCTTCGCGCAGCCGACATGTCATCATCGCCCTGAGGTTTATGGCGGCATCGGTGCGGGCGAGGCTGCCGATCAGCTCCGCCAATTTTTCGCGATACGCCGCTAGTTCAGCATCATCCGGCTGTTGCCCCGCGCGATAAGGCGGCCGATCGCATCGAACAATTTGTTCATGGCGACAGGCTTCAAAATCACTTCGTCGGCCCCCTGATCGATACAGTCGCGGCAGATATCCAGTGCGGTATCGGCCGTGACGACGATCACAGGTACGCTCGCTTTATCGTCAGTGCGCGCACGGATGTGGCGGATGGCGGTCAGTCCATCCATTCCGGGCATGCGCAGATCCATCAGCACGATGTCATAATCATAAGCGTCGATCATCTGGAGGCCGCTCTCGGCATCCTCCGCCTCATCCATCGTCGCACCGGCCACGGTCAGCATGTCGCGGACCACGCGGCGGTTCATTGCATCATCTTCGACGAACAATATGTTCATCTTACGCCTCCGCCTAGCCGATCACGCCGCAATGTCCCGACTGGCGACCGGTTGTCCATAGGCCCTGTTCAATTCGGAAAGAAGATCGGCCGCGCTGATCGGCTTGGCGATGACATGCGTTACACCTTGCTCCGCGAAAGCCGCCAGCAGCGCCTCGTCCGGCTCGCGCCATAACAAGGTGAAGCGAGCACCCGCCGCGACGCATGTCGCCGCGAGTTCGCCAGCGCTTTTAGGATTGAGCCCGAGCGCGTTACCCTCGGCTACGACGCTGTCATAGCTGGCAGTCATGAGCGCCTGCTGCGCGCCGTCGACGTCACTGGCAAAGTGCAGGCCGGCGCATTCCGCCGCGAGCAGAGCGCGCATGATCCCCTGACCGAGGGGATTCGGCTCGATCATCAATATCTCGGCGGTTGCGAGACTGGTGGCGGGCACACGGTCCGCGCGCGCAACTTCCACCTCGCCTCGCTCCAGCGGTAGCATGAGAGTGAAAGTCGAGCCCGCACCAAGCATGGAGCTGACGGTCACGTCGCCACCCATCGCGCGTGCTAGGCTGCGGCAGATCGCCAGACCCAGACCGGTCCCGCCATGCCGCCGGGTGACCCCTCCGTCGACCTGACGGAAGGACTCGAAGATATCCTCCATCCGCTCTGGCGGAATGCCGATGCCACTGTCGGCAACACGGACAATCAGCCGTTCGCCTATTGCCTCGCCATCGACTTCTTCTGGTTCCGCGAATGCCGCCAGTCGCACTTGTCCGCGGTCGGTAAACTTGATCGCGTTCGACATCAGGTTGAAGATGATCTGGCGCAGCCGCACCTCGTCCGCGATGATCTTGCCCGGGCAATGATCCAGGTCGAACTGTATGTCGATCCGCTTGGTCTCTGCCTGCCCCGTCCACACCTGGACAGCATCCTGGAGCAGGCGCTTCAGATCCATCTCCGCGGTCTGGATGCGCAGTTCGCCTGTCTCCATCTTGGCAACGTCGAGGATATCGTCGACCAGAGCCTTCATCGTCTCCCCCGCGCCGTGCAGCAGCTCGATCCGGCCGCGCAGCGTCGGGTCGAGCGCGCGACCGGCGAGGATGACCTGGGTCATGCCAAGAATGCCATTCAGCGGCGTGCGGATTTCGTGGCTGGTAGTGGCGAGAAATTCGGTCTTCGCCGCCAGCGCCTTTTCGAGCGCTTCGTTGGTGCTCAGCAAGGTCGTATTGGCAGCACGCACTTGATTGCGGCTGCGTCGGATCGACAGGAAGCCGATCAGCAGCAGGGTCGAGACCAGGATCGCTGCCGCGAGCAGTCCGCGGGTAAGAACGTTGCGGAAGCGCGCGGCCGATTCGGTCTTTTCGCGATCGAGGCGGGCAATCTTCACCTCCTGGTTCGCAAAGTTGAAGCGTGCGTTTAGCAAAGCGGCGCTCGAAGAAGCGGCGAGCGCGCGTTGCTCGTCGTCAAGCCGGCGGAAAGCCTCGAGATGGTCAAGCGCCGCTGCCTTGTCGCCCAGTGTCCGGTAGATTTCATAAGCAGTGTGCTGGAGGTCGCGCTGCGTTTCCGGGTCATCGTCATCGCCAGCCGACAAAGCCCGATTGATCAAAGCCTCGGCAAGCCCCAGGTCGCGTTGCCGGAAAGCGAGAAAGGCGCCAACGCCGAGGAGCGCGGAGGTGTTCCGCGTTGCTGGAGCGGACCGCGCTAGCCGGACTGCCCGGGACAGGCTCGTTTGCGCGGCTTTCAACTCGCCAGCCTCCGCCTGTGCCCTAGCCAGGTTGCGCAAAATCAGGGACCGGGTTGCTGGATCGCGAACGTAAGCAAGCGCTGACTGATAGGCCGACACAGCTTCGCGGAAACGACCCAGTTCGGAGAAAGCCACGGCGCGGTTGTTTTGTGCGGACAGCACCAGGGAAGGATCGGCGGAATAGGTTTCGATCGCCTCATCGAAATAACGGAGCGCGGTGCGGTAGTCGCCTCCGTCGGAATACAAAAATCCGATGGAATGCAACGCCTTGGCCTGTCCCCGTGCATCCTTGGCGCGGTTGAAGAGGCGATAAGAAAGCTGACTGTCGCGCAAGGCGTCCTGGACGCGCCCCAGCGCCGCGGCGGCACCGCTCCGCGCGAGGATCAGCTCACCGCGGAGAGCGGGCTCGTCCGCCTCCCCAAGTGCGACAAGCGCTGCCCGAACGATGGGGAGGGCCGCAGCTGGCTTATTGAGACCAAGAAGCGCTTCTGCCCGAAGCCAGTCAGCCGTGGCCTCGGCGTATCCGCCGCGGGCTTTATTTCCTCGAGATGAAGCGCGCAGCGCCTCAGCATCGGCCAAAGCACGCTCAGGATCAGCTGCGATTTCTGCACGGATCGCGGCCACACTCTCGTCAAAGGATCGGGCGGGCGCGGCGACCGCTTGGCTTGCCGTCGCCAAGACAAACACAAGGACGGCTAACAGCCGATTCATAGTGATGCCACTGTAGTGCCCCTGAGCTAAGGCTGTAGCCTGATGCCTTACATTATGACGACGGCAATGTCGCACGGATTGGCGGGACGAGCACGGCTTGGCTGACACGAAAAAGGGCCGGCAAGCCGACCCTCATCCGACAGCTGCTTCCAGATTATGCCATCAAGCAGGCTTGACTGGACGAATCTGCTCGTAGGACGGGTTGACCGGACGAATCTGCTCGTAACCGGGCTTGACTGGACGAATCTGCTCATACGACGGGCCGACGGGCCGGATCTGCTCATAAGCCGGCTTGATCGGGCGGATCTGCTCATAAGCAAATGCCGGCGCAGCGACACCGACTGCAAGGGCTGCCACAGTGGTGAAGCCGAGAATCTTGGTCGCCTTGAACATAACGCCTCCGTCATGGCGAGGGCGAAATGCCGCGCCTTGAGAAGTTACTTACCAATAGGCAAGCATCTTTTCAAGCAATATTAATGCGTTATGAAGTTTAGGGGGTCCCCGTTCGCGCGTTTCCGAGTCGTTAGATCATCCTACTTTGCCCGCCCGCGCTAACCAATTGAATCCCAAGGAGGCTTCGGGCGTGCTATCCACACGCGCATCAAGGAAGGACCTAAGCTCACCAAGCGTCATTGGCATCGCGATCAGGAATCCTTGGATGACGTCACAGCCCATGACTTTCAGCAAAGCGAGCGCTGCCGGCGAATCGACTCCCTCCGCAGTAACTTCCATGTCGAGGGCATGAGCAAGGTCGATAGTCGAGCGCACAAGTAGTGGGTCGCGATGGCTGCTGGACAGGCCGCTGATGAACATTCGGTCGATCTTGAGCTCGTGAGCGGGAAGTTGCTTGAGGTAAGCCAGGCTCGACAGGCCAGCGCCGTAATCGTCAATCGCGATCTTGATTCCGGCATCGGCAAACAGGTGCAGGTTACGCAACGCACCCTCAGGATCGGCGATCATCGCGGTCTCGGTAATTTCGAAGCCGATCGGACCCGAAGCCGCGCTGACCGTAGCCAGCGCCCATTCCGCAAAATCCCTGTCCGGCAGCACACGCGCCGAGATGTTGACGTTAAATGTCAGGGCATGACCACACGAAGCGAGGCTCGCCTGCTCAACGATCGTCTGCCGAATCACCCATTCGGTGAGGCTCCGCATCTCGCCTCTTTCTTCGGCAAGCGCGATGAAATCGTTGGGACCGATCAATCCACGCGTCGGATGGCGCCACCGCACCAGCGTCTCGACCGCGGTTACCTCGCCCGAGCGAGAGCGCATCTTTGGCTGATGGACGAGGAAGAATTCGTTTCGCGCGACCGCATGGGCGAGGTCTTCGGCAAGGGTCGTCGCACCGTCCGAAGCACCTTTGCTCTCCACCCGGCCACGCGCCGCGCCGCGATTGCGCCACAGCACGATCCCGATCGCGCAGACGATCGCAGCGAGCCCGATGGGCAGCAGCAAAGTGAATATCGTTGGCACGCGCTATATTGTTCCCCACCCCTAACAACCCGTTAACGGCTTTCCGCGATACGACAAATGCTAAGTGCACCCACCCTCACTAGAGCAATTATCATAAATATCTTCGCACCGTTAGGTTTTCGATACGGCGCGGGGGACCAATGGTATCCGCACGGCTCATCGGCGGTTCAGCCAGACGTGATAGAGGGCGCCAAACGGTCAGGAGACGGATGATGCGCAGTCTAATGTTGGGCGTGGCGGTCCTGATAGCGGCAGCCAGCCCTGCGGCCGCGCGCCAATCATTGCAGGAACGCGGCGAGGCGGAGCTTGCCAAGGAGGTGAGCGGCCTCATTCCGGGCCCACCGGAAAAATGCCTCATGCTCTCCCGGATTGTCGGGTCGCACATCATCGATGGTACGGCGATCGTGTATCGCACGTTGGGCGGAAAGGTTTACGTCAACCGTCCGCGCGGCGCGGAGATGTTACGCGAGGACGATATCCCGGTGCAGTTCGTCTACGGGTCGGAATTATGCCGTCTTGACCGCATCAAGCTGCTCGACCGGACGTCGCGCATGGAACGCGGCTTCGCAGGTCTCGGTGACTTCGTACCCTACACCAAACCGGCCAAGGCCCGCTAGAAACATCGCCAGGGCTGGCCCTGGTAGGTCAGCCGAGAAAATAGCGCACGGTCACGGCAATGCGTTGCCGCGCCGGCCCGTGATCAAACGCCGCGACGGAGAAACGCGGCAGCGTCAGGTGGCCCATGGCATCGTTCGAGAAGCCAATGCCTTCCCGCGGTATGCCGATCCAATTCTGGCCGAGCTTGTTGTCTGCGTCCGCATCGTGGAACGCCTGAACCGCATATTGGCCCGGTGGCACGCCCTCGACGACGACCTTCACTTCGCCGGCGTGCGCAGGCACCGATGCCGACCACGGGCAAACCTTGAGGAACAGGTTCTTGGGGCAGACGCTGACGCGGACAAATCCCTGAGCCGATCGCAATCCGGATACGTCCACCTCGATCGGGCCGCCCGCGGCCGCATTGCCGATCAAAAGCGGCAGGAGCAGCAGCCAGCGTCTCACCCGGCCACGCCCACGCCGACCGAATTATGGCGGAGCGCTCCCAGTATTGCCGCGACCATGCCGTCGGCGTCGAGTCCGGCTTCGGCATATTGCCTTTCCGGCTTGTCGTGATCCTGAAAACGGTCGGGCAAGCGCAGGGTGCGCAGTTTCAGGCCCGCATCGATCAGACCCTGATCCGATGCCAGGGTGAGCACATGCGCTCCAAAACCGCCCGCTGCCCCCTCCTCAACGGTGATGGCAACCTCATGGCTGGTCAGCAGGCGCCGAATCAGCGCCTCGTCCAGCGGCTTGGCGAAGCGCAGATCGGCGACCGTCGTCGACAGGCCTTGCGCCTCGAGCCGATCCGCCGCCTTGAGCGCCTCTTCGAGTCGGGTGCCGAGCGACAGGATCGCGACCGCCTTACCCTCCCGCACGACGCGCCCCTTGCCGATCGCGAGCAGCTCGGGTTCGGCGGGAATGGCGACGCCGGTGCCGCCGCCGCGCGGATAGCGCACCGCGATGGGGCCGCTGTCGTGCGCGGCCATGGTATGGACCATATGGGTCAGTTCGGCCTCGTCGGCCGCCGCCATCACCACCATGTTCGGCAGAGTGCACAGATAGGCTAGGTCAAACGCGCCGGCATGAGTCGCACCGTCGGCGCCGACCAACCCAGCGCGATCCATCGCGAAACGCACCGGCAGATTCTGGATCGCGACGTCGTGCACGACCTGGTCGTAGGCGCGCTGCAGGAAGGTCGAGTAAATGGCGCAGAACGGCTTCATGCCTTGCGCCGCGAGGCCGGCGGCAAAAGTCACCGCATGCTGCTCGGCGATGCCCACGTCGAAGGTGCGGTCCGGAAATGCCGTTGCGAAGCGATCGATGCCGGTGCCGCCCGGCATCGCCGCGGTGATCGCGCAGATGCGCTCATCCTTTAGGGCTTCCGCGATGAGCGCATCCGCAAAGACATTCTGATAGGCTGGCGGACCTGCCGGGCTCTTGTCCTGCTTGCCGGAGACGACATCGAACTTCTGTACGCCATGATATTTGTCGGCGGATGCCTCCGCCGGGGCATAACCCTTGCCCTTCTTGGTCACGACGTGGATCAGGATCGGGCCCTCACCCGCGTCGCGCACATTTTCCAGCACGGGGATCAGATGGTCGAGATTATGGCCGTCGATCGGGCCGACATAATAAAAACCGAGCTGCTCGAATAACGTACCGCCCATCGCCATGCCGCGCGCGAATTCATCGCTCTTGCGCGCCGCATCGTGGAGCGGACGCGGCAGCCGGCGCGCAATGCGCTTGGCGATGTCGCGCAAGCCCAGAAACGGTTTGGACGAGACCAGCCAGGCCAGATAGGCCGAGAGCCCGCCGACGGGCGGCGCGATCGACATGTCATTGTCGTTGAGGATCACGACCAGCCGGTTGCCGGCAGCCTCGGCATTGTTCATCGCCTCATAGGCCATGCCCGCCGACATCGCCCCGTCGCCGATCACGGCGATGGCCTTGCCGGGCCTGTTCGACAGCTTGTTGGCAATAGCAAATCCAAGAGCCGCGGAGATCGAGGTGGAGCTGTGCGCTGCTCCGAACGGATCATATTCGCTCTCTTGCCGGCGGGTGAAGCCCGACAGACCACCGCCTTGGCGCAGCGTACGGATACGATCGCGGCGCCCGGTCAGGATCTTGTGGGGATAGGCCTGATGGCCCACGTCCCAGATGAGAACGTCGTTCGGCGTATCGAACACATAATGAAGCGCGGTCGTCAGCTCGACGACACCGAGCCCGGCACCGAGATGGCCGCCGGTCACCGAAACCGCCGAAATCATCTCGGCGCGCAACTCATCGGCTACCTGGCGCAGTTGCTCGGCTTTCAGGCGACGCAGATCGGCGGGTGCTTCAATCGTGTCGAGCAAAGGCGTGATTGGACGTTCGGACATACGCTTGGACTATTCTCCGGATGACCCCGTCTAGGCTCAGATCGGTCGCGGTGGAAGCGCGGACCGGGTCCGCCTCAATTGGCGGCGCACTTCCGGCAGCGCCCGGTCACTTCGATGACAGGACGTACAGGCATGAATCCGGCGCTGTCCGCAGCGCGGCGCACCCGCTCCGTAAGCGCATCGTCATCGATGTGCGTGGTCTCGCCACAGCCATCGCAGACCAGGAAGATACAGTCGTGGCGGCAGGCTGGATGGGCATTGACGACGTAAGCGTTGGCCGTTTCGACGCGCTGGGCAAGGTTCTTGGCTACGAACAGATCGAGGATGCGATAGACGCTATTGGCCGCCACGCGCCTGTCTTCCGATCGCGAGATCGATTCGGCGATGTCATAGGCCGAAGCCGGCCTCGTGAACCCCGCCAGCGCGGCGAACACAGTCGCGCGCATCGGCGTCCATTGCTCACCCGCCTTTTCCAGGGCGCGCTGCGCCTGGATGGTCAGCTCGGCTCCGTCCGATATGTGATGGTCATGCGCATGCGCCATCGCCGACAAATAGGCCCCGCGCGCCGACACCACAAGTTTCGCACCCGATTGCGCGCGCGCTGCCCCCGGGCCATAGCGCGCCGGTGGCACGCTCTTCCCGCTTTCAGCCCCGCCCACGCCTGCTCGCCTTCTGGCTGCTGGTGGTCGCGGCGATGGTGTTCGCGATCGTCATGGTCGGCGGCATCACACGACTGACCGAATCGGGTCTGTCGATCACCGAATGGGATCCTTTGCTTGGCGTGCTGCCGCCACTCAATCATGCCCAATGGCAGGCGGCTTTCAACGGTTACAAGACGATCCCGCAATATCACGCCTTCAACAAGGGCATGACGCTCGACGCTTTCCAGCACATCTACTTCTGGGAATATGTCCATCGCCTGTTGGCGCGCGCGATCGGCACGGTCTTGGCGATCGTGCTGCTGGTGTTCTGGTGGAAGAAGTGGATCCCGAAAGGGTTTGGCTGGCGCACGATCCTGATCTTCGCGCTCGGCGGCCTGCAGGGGCTGATCGGCTGGTGGATGGTCGCATCCGGCCTCGAGGTCCGTACCGAAGTCAGCCACGTCCGGCTTGCCGTCCACCTGCTGGCAGCAATGCTGATCTATGCCGTGCTGATCTGGACGGCGCTGGATCTGCTGGCGCTCGCCAATGGCGTGCGCCGCGTGAAACTGCGCTTGTGGCCGTTCCTCGCAATCCTGGCGTTGGCTCTGCAGTTCGTGCTCGGCGCGTTCACCGCCGGCTTGCGCGCAGGTTATGCCTTCGCCTCCTGGCCGAAGATGGGCGACGCGATCTTCCCGGATGGGGGCTGGGCATCCGGCAAGACCTGGCTCTTCAATCTCTCGTCAAACCCGATCGTCGTACAGTTCACGCATCGCTGGTGGGCGTGGGTGGTGGCGGTCGCGGCTGGGCTGCTTGCCCTCGGCGCCTATCGCGCGGCGCGGCGCGCACCTGCGATTGTGCTGGTGGTCCTGGTGCTGATGCAGATCGTGCTGGGTATCGAAACCTTGTTAAGCGGGGTCGCCCTGCCCTTGGCGGTGGCGCATCAGGCAACGGCGGCGCTGCTGCTCGCGGCGATGATATGGGCCGCGCATGGTATAGGAACACCGCATCGCGTTCGCCGCTAGTTTTACGGTATTATAATACCACGCGACATTATGGCGGATTTGCTTGACTTTTTGGGGGTCCCAACGCATTTGGCCGCGTCGGCGCCGCTTACAGCTTATGGGCTAGAGCGGCGCGATTGTTTTCGGGCCGGCGTGAAACCGGCACTTATCAAAGGTCATGTCCATGAGGGCGCTCTCGAAGCAGACCAGGTCGGCTACGCCGTCCACGGTCGAAAAGAAATGGCATCTGATCGATGCGGACGGGCTGGTCGTCGGCCGCGTCGCCTCGATCATCGCCAATATCCTGCGCGGCAAGCACAAGCCGAGCTACACGCCGCATATCGATTGTGGCGACAATGTCGTTGTGATCAACGCCGACAAGGTTCGGTTCACCGGCAAGAAATTGGGCCAGAAGGTCTATTACAAGCACACCGGTTATGCCGGCGGCATCAAGGGAATTACCGCGGCCAAGGTGCTCGACGGCAAGTTCCCCGAGCGCGTGCTTGAGAAGGCCGTCGAGCGCATGATCCCGCGCGGGCCGCTCGGCCGTCAGCAGATGCGCAACCTGCGCATCTTCAAGGGCACCGATCACGAACACGCCGCGCAGTCGCCCGAGCCGATGGATATCGCGGGCATGAACCGCAAGAATAAGGTGGGCGCATAATGTCCGACACCCGTCAGTCTCTCGCCGATCTGGCGAGCCTCACCGGCCAGGCTGCGCCTGAGGCGCCCGCCGCTCCGGCCACCAGCGCGGCCGCACCGGCCGACGCCGGCAGCGACGAAGCTCCGGTTTCGAACTCCGGGCCGACTCCCGCGCCGATGCCGCTGCGCGAGCAGATCATCGACAAGCAGGGCCGCGCTTACGCCACCGGCCGTCGTAAGGATGCGGTCGCCCGCGTCTGGATTAAGCCGGGTTCCGGCAAGATCACGATCAACGGCCGCGATCAGGAAGTCTATTTCGCACGTCCGACGCTTCGCCTCGTCATCAACCAGCCGTTCGGTGTTGCCGAGCGTGACGGTCAATATGATGTGATCGCCACCGTCGCCGGGGGCGGCCTTTCCGGCCAGGCCGGCGCGGTCAAGCATGGTATCGCCCAGGCCCTGACTCGCTACGAGCCGGTGCTGCGTGCCCCGGTCAAGGCGGCCGGCTTCCTGACCCGCGACAGCCGCGCGGTCGAGCGTAAGAAGTACGGCAAGGCCAAGGCCCGCCGCAGCTTCCAGTTCTCGAAGCGCTAAGCGCTCGCTCTCGAACAAGAAGGGCGGTCCCGGGATGCCGGGGCCGCCCTTTTTCTTATACGCGTCGAAGCCGGCCGGCGGCAAAATAAGGGCGGCCCGGCTTCCCGGCCGCCCCAGTCTTTGGAGAATACGGTCCTAGAAGCGCAGCTGACCGAACAGGCCAATCTCATTGTAAGTGCCGCGGCCTCCGACCAGCGACCCGGTCGGATTGGGGCCGCCGATCGTTCCGTTCTGCGTGCCGAACGTGCCGTTATCGACGCTGTCATGTTTGTAGACGAGCGCGAGGTCGACGATCTTCACCGGCTCCCATTGGACGCCGATATTGTAATATTGCTCCTTCAGATTGTCGTTGGTCGTCTTGGTGGGCTTGACCCAATCGTACCGGCCGAACACGCTCCACGTCGGCGCGAAGTTGACGTTCCCGAAGGCACTGTAGCCATCGGACGTGTCGCTCGCGACGGTCGTCACGTTGTTCCAGTTCTTCGAGTGATAATATTCCAGACCGGCGTTGAAGAGCTTGGTCTTGTAGCCGATCAGCGCATTCTCGCGGGTGGCCTTGTGCGGAGTGACCGCGCCTTGCGTATTGTTACCACGATCACCGGTGTAGCCGCCGACCGCTCCGTAGAAGCCCTTATAGTTCAGGGACACGCGGCCCTCGACGTCGACCGAGTTGGTCACCTTGACGTTACGATAGCCGCCGCCATCGACAACCGAGACCTGATAGCTGATCAAGCCTTGGGCAAGATCGCCCAAGACGTGGATGCCCCAATCGGCCGAGGTACCGAAATTGGTGCGGTCGATCAGCGTATTCTCGATATGACGATAGCCGTAAACGCCCTCGGCATAGGGAACCCAGGGCAGATCCGCGGCACCCAATCGGATGATGAACGCCGGGTCGAGCTTGGCCTGGAGGTAGGCCTTCTTGATGTAGAAGCCCTTGCCGACCAGCGCCGGCAGGTTGGTGCCCGCAGGTGTGCCCGTCGAGGTGAAGTTGGTGTTGCTGGTCTGGCCGACGACGTTGGACACATCCATCGTCACGTTACCCGCGAAGATCGGGCTGAACACATGGTCGACGCCCAGATAGAAGCGCTTGATGTTGAAGCCGGTGCCGTTGACCGAACCCGCGCCGGTCGGCTTCGCGCCGTTGACCTTGGTTTCGACGTTCGAGAAGTTGAAATACATCCGGCCGGAGACGGTGGTCGAATCCCACCATTTGCCCTTGGTGAAGCTCGCCAACTCGGTCTTGACCGCGGCCGGCACAGCTTTGGTAGCGGCCGCAGTCGCGGCGGTCGCTGAAGTTTGCGCCGCTGCGGCGGCGGTTTGCGCCTGCGCGGCCTGGGTCGCGGCAGTTGTCGCGGCGGATTGGGCGTTATTGACGTTGGCAACGGTCTCGCGCTGGGCGGCTTCCGTGACGTTGAGGCGGGCGGCGAGATCCGCGACCTGTTCCTGCAACGCCTGGATTTGCTTGATCAGCGCGGCATTCGCGCTGGTGGAAGCATTATGGTGGGCCGGCTTAGCGAAAGACGGCGTGGCGGCGAGCGCGAGCGCGCCAAGTCCCGCACCGGCAAGCAGCGTGTGACGGACGATCATGTGCTTTTCCTTTGGACCGGATCCTGTGAACCGGCGCGGATCGACCTAGGCCGCGATTATGACAGTCTTGTGAATCGACCGGCAAGCCGAATTCGTTTCGGCGCAGTAATCGCCATCGTAATGCTTGGCACTTTGGGATGACAGATCTGTTACACTTTTGTTTAAATCGAATTAATTCAGAAATATTCGCGTAAAATTTCGGTCATGTAATAAGTTTGTCGTATTGCGCCGTTAGCTCCGCGCCACGGGACAACGAATCCCACAGCAAGGGGCAATCTAAAATGCGTAATTCAACGGGCTTCCGCCTGCGACTCCTCATGGGAGGCGCAATGGCGGCCGTCATCGCTTCGTCGGCACATGCGGCGCCCGCCGCCGTCGATCCCGCACCCGCGGTCGACGCAGCAGCAGGCGCCGATGCGCCGGCGCTCGAGGAAATCGTCGTGACCGCGACCAAGCGCGAAACCAATCTGCAGCGCACGCCGATCGCGATCAGCGTCGTCGACAACCAGGCGATCAAGGATCGCCATGTCCAGAGTCTGTTCGATCTGGCCGATGGCGCGGTCCCCAGCCTGCGGGTTGCCACCTTCGAGGCGCGCCAGTCTGCGCTGACGATCGGCATCCGCGGCATCGTGCCGCTCGATGCCAACCAGCCTGCGCGCGAGCAGGGCGTCGGCATCTATATCGACGGCGTCTATCTCGGTCGCCAGCACGGGCTGAACGCGGCATTGTTCGACGTCGAGCGTGTCGAGGTCCTGAAGGGCCCGCAGGGCACGTTGTTCGGCCGCAATACCGAAGGCGGCGCGCTGTCGATCGTCAGCCGCGCGCCTACCGGCGAATTTGGCGGCCGCGTCGAAGGCGGCGTCGGCAATCTCGGCTCTTATAATGGCGCGATCCACCTCGACCTTCCCCGGATCGCCAACTTCTCGTTCAAGGTCGACGGGGTCCTGCAGCATCAGGGCTCGGTGACCAAGAACCCGCTCGCCGACCAGGCGGGCTGGGGCTATTATCACCGCAAGGGCCTGCGCGGCGCCGTCCGGTGGGAGCCGATCGACGGCATCACCGACGATTTCGCCTATGACGTCGCGCGCGACGACAATACGCCATTCTACAGCCAGCTGCTCAACTACAATCCGGATGGCTGCGTCAGCGGCGGCACCAACGCCGCCCCGCTGGCGCTTCCGGCCGCCAGCGCCTGCCGGCTGCCCGGCACGGCCTTTACCGGCACGTCCGGCTCGATCAAGCCGGTCCTTCCCGGCGTCGTCATCAACGGCGACACATTGATGCGCCATGCCGATATCGGCGTGCCGCAGAAGAAGAGCTTCGATAAGACGCATGGCTTCACCAACACGTTCAAGTGGAAGCTTTCGCCCGAGATCGAGCTGCGCTCGATCACGGCGTGGCGCGGCGTCGACGTGCAACAGTGGGACAATTCGGGCGGGGCGCACCGCGTGCCGGTGGTCAACCTGACCGCGGCCTGCACCGCCGCTGCCCCGTGCGGGTTCAGCCGTTACAGCCTTGCCGACCTCCATCAGGACCAGTTCAGCCAGGAATTGCAGGCGGTCGGATCGGTCGGGCCCGTCGATTATGTCGCCGGTCTCTATTATTTCAATGAGCGGGTCAGCGACGATGCGGCGACGCCCAACTCGGTCGGCGCCATCGCCACCCTGACCGGCACCGCCGTGACCGGCGCGACCTATGTTCCGATCCCGTTCTGCACCGCCTCAACGCCGTTGTTCGTCGGCGAAGCCGTCAATGGTTGCTCGATCGACCGCGCATCCGAGGTCCGCTCGCGCAGCTACGCCGCTTACGGCCAGGCGACCTGGAACGCGACCGACGCGCTGCATATCACTGCCGGCGGCCGTTACACCGAGGACAAGAAAGAGGGCATCCTCACCTTCTCGCGCAACATCAATTATCAGGTGAACACGGCCGCCGCGACGGCGAACGGCTACAAGCCGCTCGACAAGACCTGGCATCGCTTCAACCCGATGGTCACCGTGGCCTACGACCTCAGCAACAATCTCCACGCTTATGCCAAATATGCGACCGGCTATCGCGCCGGCGGCGCGAGCTCGCGCACGGCCAATTATCAGGCATTCAACCCCGAGGATGTGAAGAGCTACGAGGTCGGTCTGAAGACCGATTTCTGGGATCATCGCGCGCGGCTCAACCTTGCCGGCTACATCATGCAGCGCAAGGACAGCCAGGTCGATCTGAGCACGATCCAGCCGACGGCGACGGGTAATTTCAACAACCTTGTCACCTTCAATGCGCCGGGCAACACCAAGATCCGCGGCATCGAGGCCGATCTGTCGGTCGCCCCGGCCGAAGGCCTGACCCTCAACGCATCCTACGCCTACACCTATACCAACGTGCCCGCCGTGCCTGTCACCTACCGCGAGTTTACGGCGGCAGGCGCACCAACCGGCAATGCGACCACGGTGAACCAGAAGTTCTACATCGTGTTCACGCCGCGCAATGCGGCGAGCGGATCGATCGACTATAAATTGCCGATCGGCAGCAGCAATGCCTCGGTCCGCTTCCACCTCGACGCCAATTACGCGCAGGCGACGCAGACCTTCGATCAGTTCGCGACCAAGGCGGACAGTTCATTCATCGTGAACGGGCGCCTCTCGCTGGCGGACATCCGGTTGGGCAGCGGCGACCAAAAGGTGACGTTCGGCTTGTGGGGCCGCAACCTGTTCAACGAACATCACGTCTACCGGCGCGATCCGTCGAACAGCCTGCCTGCCGTGCAGACCGCGGCGGCGGCGGGTGTTCCCAACATCCTGCTCGTGGGCAACAACGCCAACATCCTCGGCGACTATGGCAATTTCAACATGCCGCGCACCTTCGGCGTCGAGGGAACCCTCCACTTCTGATCGGTTGAACCAAAAAGAGAGGCCGTCGGACGCGAGTCCGGCGGCTTTTCCTTTTTTGGGATCGTGTTAGGTCGCCTGACGCGAACTGCTTAGCCCGTGCGATCCCACAGCGGCTCGATCACCCCCGCATTGGGATAGGCGACCAGCATGTCGGCCTGATCGTCGAGCGTCAGCGCCGTCTCTCCCTCGACCATCCACACGCCACCGGCTTCCAGCGCGGCGCCGTCAATCTCGCCGGCGCCCGTCATCGGCACCAGCCACAAGGGCCGGCCGTCGCTCTTCAGGGTACCGCGGCCCGGCCCCGTCCAGCGCTCGAGCACGAATTTCGGGCCGTCGGCGAGGATCGTGCGGCCTTCCGCGATGGCATGCGCCTTATAGGGGGCGACGTAAGGCACCGGGTTGCTCGCCGCGATGCCGGCATCGAGATGCAGTTCGCGCGCGCTGCCATAATCGTAGAGCCGGTAGGTCAGATCGACATTCTGCTGGACCTCGATCAGCGTCAGGCCCGGGCCGATCGCGTGGACGGTGCCCGCCGGTGTGTAATAGGAATCGTCCTTCTTAACCGCCTTCCAGTCGAGCAGATGCTCGATCGTGCCGTCTTCGGCCGAGGCGCGCAGCTCTTCGCGCGTCATCGGGTTCAACGTGCCGATCGCGATCGAGGCATGCGGATCTGCGGCGAGGATCACCCACGCCTCATCCTTGCCGCGCGGATATCCTTGCTTCTGCGCGGTCGCATCGTCGGGATGGACCTGTACCGACAGGCGGTCGCTCGTGAACAGATATTTGATCAACAGCGGCGGCCCGTCGCTGCTTCCGTCCTGCTCGCCTGCAACTTCGAACCAGATCTCGCCGATCGGCGCGCCGCCCTCCGGCACGGGCTCGAAGGCGGGCCACAGGTCGCGGCGGCCCCACGGCTTTTCGACGCGCTTGGTGGTCAGGCGGGTGGCGGACATTGGCTGAGGTCTCCCGGAATCTGGTTGGCGCTTCCCAAGGAACGCCTCATGCCGTCGAACGTCGGGGAAAGCGATGGCGTTCCTGCGCGGCTTGCGACGATTGCTGACGTTCATGCTGATCGCGGCGGTCGGCGTGCCGCTGCTGCTCGTCTATCTGTTGCCGCGGCTCGCGCCGGAAGACCTGCCATGGACGGCGCTCGACCTCGACGCGCCGATCGGCCGGGCGACCGCAGGCAAGATCGCATCGCTGGAGGGCCCGACTTGCCGGGGCCTGCTCGCGCGGGCGGGGATCGCCTTTCGTACCTTGCCGCCGCGGCGGCAGCAGAGCTGCGGCTTCGACGATGGCATTGCCTGGGCCGCGGGCGGACGGCGCACGGCGCGGTACGCTCCGGCCGCGCCGCCGCTGGCCTGCCCGCTTGCAGCCGCGCTGGCCGTTTGGGAGCGGGAGGTGGTCCAGCCGGCGGCCGAACAACGGCTCGGCGCCCGCGTCGCCACGATCGATCATTATGGCAGCTATGCCTGCCGCCGCATCTATGGCCGCGAGACCGGCGACTGGAGCGAGCATAGCCGTGCCCGCGCGCTCGACGTGGCGGGGTTCGTGCTAAGCGATGGCCGGCGGATCACGGTCGCGCGCGACTGGAACCGTGCCGGCGCGACAGGCCAATTCCTGCACGACGTGCGCGACGGCGCCTGCCGGCTGTTCGCGACGACCTTGTCGCCCGACTACAATGCCGCCCATCGGGATCATCTCCATCTCGACGAGGCGCGCAGGGGCGGGTTCTGGACCGCATGCAGGTAGCAGAGGCCCAGACGAAGCCGACGTCCGCGCTGTTGCAGCGCGTCAGTTGGGGAGCGGCTCTTCGATCTTATCGACCCACTCGGGAAAGAAGCAGGGCTGGCGGCTCGACCAACCCGGCGCGGTCGCGGCAGCCTCACTGATCGACTGGAGCAGCAGGCGGCGCTTTTCGGGATGAAGGTGCGGCAGCGCCGCGGCTGCGCAGAAGGCCCCTGGCAGCCACGGACGGACACCGCCGCCGATCAGCCGCTCATACAGGAAGCGGTAGGAGGCGAAGCTCGAAAGCCGGCCCTGGCCGAGATCGAATGCCGTGATCGTGATCAGCGGGGTATAGAAGGGCTCCATCTGATCCAGGCCGCTATCGTCCGGCAGATGATCGCGAATATGATCGAGGCGGCAATAGATCCGGGCCTGCGCCTTGATGCTGGCGGCCTCGACCACGTCCCGCGACCAGCGGGCCATGGCATCTTGTCGGGACAGGCCGATATCGAGGGAGCGCCGCACATAACGTTGTGTGGCGGCGGGGAAGCCCGCAAATTCCTTCATTTCAGCCAGGGACATCGCGCCATCGGCCGGTCTCATCTGCACGCCCATACTGCCCTCCCACCAAGAGAAGACCGCAAGGATAACCCGGCGATGCTTGCCGGGCCGTTAACCCTGCGACGCTAGCTCTGATGGGAGAGAATCATGGATCGTGCTGCGGCGCAACATGTCTTTTATGCAACAGATGACATTATTGCGACGAAACGCTTGCTCAATGTTCGCCGGCGAGCCGGGCTTCTTCCTCGGGATCGTAACCCGACGAAGGTGCAGGATCCTTGCCCTTGCCCGGCTGCGTGCTGGACGGTGCGTCCGAGCCGGGAAAGCTCTCATCGAGTTCGACCTCCAGCTTGGCATTCTCGTCGCTGGGATTGCGCTGCAACTCCTTGATGTCACCGGCGTCGAGCGCGCGGCGCACTTCCGGCTGCTGCGGATCGTCCGGATTGTCGTGGTCGTGCTTATCGTCCTGAGTCATACCCCGTCTCCTCTCGCCGCCAACGCACGGTGCGCCTTGCGCGTTCCTGCTTGCACGCCATGGGAGGCTCGAACATGGTGCGCGCGTCCCACCTGAGGTCCTATCCCGTGCGTCACATCCTTTCCGCTTTGCTTCTGCTCGTCATGCCCACCGCAGCTTTTGCCGCCGACGAGAAAACGGCCGACAAGGTCGAGCTGGCACCGCTGCCCGCCGACAAGACGGTGCGGCAGAGCGCGACGATCGGCGGGAAGCTGCTTGCCTATGATGTGACGGTCGGCACGATCGGCATCCAGGACGCCAAGGGCAAGAAGATCGGCGAGGTGGTCTATACCGCCTATACGGTGCCCGGGCGCGGCGCGGGCCGCCCGGTGACCTTCGCCTTCAACGGCGGCCCGGGCGCGGCGTCGGCCTTCCTCAATCTGGGCGCGATCGGGCCGAAGCGTGTCCAGTTCGGCGCGCAGGGCGATGCGCCATCCGACAGCCCGGTTGCGCGCGACAATGCCAATAGCTGGCTCGACTTCACCGATCTCGTATTCATCGATCCGATCGGCACCGGCTTCAGTCGCACGCTGGAGGACGAAGCCGCGACCAAGCGCGACTTCTATACCGCCAAAACCGACATCGAATATCTCAGCCGGGTCATCTTTGACTGGCTCAACCAGAATGGGCGGCTGACCTCGCGCCATTATCTCGTCGGCGAAAGCTATGGCGGCTACCGCGTCCCGCGCGTCGCTTATTATCTGCAGAGCCGGCTCGGCGTCGGCCTCAACGGCATCACGATGGTGTCGCCCTATCTCAACCCCCAGGCGATCGACAGCGACGAGAATGCGCTGTCGCCTCTGCCCTACATGGTGTCGCTGCCGTCAATGGCGGCCGCCAACCTCGAACGGCAGGGCAAATTGTCCAATGCGGCGGCACTGGCCGAGGTCGAGGCCTATGATCGCGGCGAGTTCGCAACCGACCTGTTCCGCGGCCGATCCGATCCGCAGGCGATCGAGCGCCTGACCGCCAAAGTCTCCGCTTATACCGGGCTCGATCCGGCGATCGTCCGCCGCAGCGAAGGGCGGGTCGATATCCGCACTTTCCTGCGCGAAATCCACCGCCAGGAGGGCAAGATCGGCTCGGTCTATGATTCCAACGTAACCGCCTACGATCCTTTCCCCGGCGCGGCCGAGCAGAGGTCGAACGATCCGATTCTCGACGCGATTATCGCGCCGACCACCAGCGCCGCAGTCGACCTGATGACCAACCAGGTCGGCTGGAAGGTCAATGCACGCTATAATCTCCTGTCCTACGACGTGAACAGCGCCTGGGATCGCGACAATAGCGATTCTCCCGTGGGCGACCTGCGCAAGGCGATCGCCAACGATCCCAAGATGCAGGTGATGATCGCCCACGGCATGGACGATCTCTCCTGCCCTTATTTCGCCAGCCGCCTGATCGTCGATCAGATGCCGAGCTTCGGCGTAGCGCAGCGGGTGAACCTCAATCTCTACGCGGGCGGGCACATGTTCTACAGCCGAGGCGAGAGCGCCGCGCAATTCCGCCGCGATGCGCTGGCCATGTATTCGCGGTAATCTTATTCGTCATGCCAGCGCAGGTTGGCATCCATCTCTCTCAAAGCAGCGTTGCGCTCGTGATAGCAGACATGGACCCCAGCCTTTGCTGGGGCGACGCGGAGGGTTGACCCCGCGCCCCCGAGCGACCATCTGCGTAATCGGACTGAATCATTCCGATTAGGGCAATATGCGCCTTTCAAATCTCGCTGATTATGCCGTTGTCATGCTAGCCGCCGCGGCGCGCAGCGACGGTGCACGTCTGAGTGCGACTTGTCTTGCCGAGCAGACCGGCGTGCCTTTGCCAACCGCGCAGAAATTGGTCGGCCGGCTCGCGGCGGCGGGCGTGATCGTTTCTTCGCGTGGCACCGGCGGCGGGTTTCGGCTGGCACGCGATCCGTCCGCGATCAGCCTGGCCGATATCGTGGAGGCAGTGGAAGGCAAGATCGCGATGACGACCTGCGTCGACCATGGCCGCCACGATTGCGCGGTTGAGGGCACCTGCCTGGTCAAGCCGCACTGGAATGCCGTCAACGATGCGATGCGCGGCGCGCTCGCGGGGGTGAGTTTGGCGTCGCTCGCCCAAACTCCCGTTCGCCCTGAGCCTGTCGAAGGGCTGCCTTTTTCTTCTCTGACGGCTGAAAGTGAAGACAGGGCTCCGACACGCTCAGCCCGAACGGTGGGGGCGTAATCATGGCCACGCGTAACGCCGAAGCCTACGCCGCCATCGAGAAGACCTACGAATGGGGCTTTTCGAGCGATATCGAGCAGGAGTTCGCGCCCAAGGGGCTGAACGAGGATATCGTCCGCTTCATCTCGGCCAAGAAAAGCGAGCCGGAGTGGATGCTCGACTATCGGCTCAAGGCCTATCGCCACTGGCTGACGATGGAGACGCCGGACTGGGCCAAGCTCAGGATCCCGCCGATCGATTATCAGGACGCTTATTATTACGCTGCGCCCAAGGAGAAGCCAAAGCTCGGCAGCCTCGACGAGGTCGATCCCGAGATTTTGCGCGTCTATGAAAAGCTCGGCATCCCGATCGAGGAGCAGAAGATGCTCGCCGGCGTCGAGGGCAGCCGCAAGATCGCCGTCGATGCCGTGTTTGACAGCGTCTCGGTCGCGACCACCTTCCGCGCCGAGCTGGAACGAGCAGGCGTCATCTTCCGCTCGATCAGCGAGGCGTTGAAGGAATTTCCCGATCTGGTGCGCAAATGGCTCGGCAAGGTCGTGCCGATCCACGACAATTATTTCGCGGCGTTGAACGCGGCGGTCTTCTCCGACGGCACCTTCGTCTACATTCCCGAAGGCGTGCGCTGCCCGATGGAATTGAGCACCTATTTCCGGATCAACGCCGCAAATACCGGCCAGTTCGAGCGCACCTTGATCGTCGCCGACAAGGGCAGCTACGTCTCCTACCTGGAGGGCTGCACCGCGCCGATGCGCGACGAGAACCAGCTCCATGCCGCCGTGGTCGAACTGGTCGCGCTCGACGATGCCGAGATCAAATATTCGACCGTGCAGAATTGGTATCCGGGCGATGCCAACGGCGTCGGCGGCATCTATAATTTCGTGACCAAGCGCGCGCTCTGCCAGGGCCGCAACAGCAAGGTTTCGTGGACCCAGGTTGAGACCGGCAGCGCGGTCACCTGGAAATATCCGAGCTGCGTGCTGGCGGGCGAGAATAGCGTCGGCGAATTCTATTCGGTCGCGGTCACCAACAATCATCAGCAGGCCGACACCGGCACCAAGATGATCCACTTGGGCAAGGGGTCGCGCTCGACGATCGTGTCGAAGGGCATCTCGGCCGGCAAGTCGGACAACACCTATCGCGGACTCGTCCGCGTCGGCCCGACGGCGGAGAATGTCCGCAACTTCACCCAGTGCGACAGCCTGCTGCTCGGCTCCGACTGCGGCGCGCACACCGTGCCCTATATCGAGGTGCGCAATCCGACCGCGCAGATCGAGCATGAGGCGACGACCAGCAAGATAAGCGATGACCAGCTTTTCTACGCTATGTCGCGCGGGCTCGATCAGGAGGCGGCGGTTGCCTTGATCGTCAATGGCTTCGCCAAGGAAGTGCTGCAGCAACTGCCGATGGAATTCGCGGTCGAGGCGCAGAAACTGCTGGGGATTTCGCTGGAGGGATCGGTTGGCTGATTTCCAGTGGCGTCGCCCCAGCGAAGGCTGGGGTCCATGTCTGCTCCCACCGTCGGGCGCATTCGTGGAGAGAGGCATGGATGCCATCCGCTGGCTGACGGTAGAAAGTGACGATGCTTAAGATTGAAAACCTCCACGCCGAAATCGACGGCAAGGCGATCCTCAAGGGTCTGTCGCTGTCGCTGAACGCGGGCGAGATCCATGCGATCATGGGACCGAATGGCGCCGGGAAATCGACGCTGGGTTATGTCCTGGCGGGGCGACCCGGTTACGAAGTGACCGAGGGTTCGGTTTCCTTTGAAGGCGCCGATCTGCTCGAAATGGCGCCGCACGCGCGCGCCGCGGCGGGCCTGTTCCTGGGCTTCCAATATCCGGTCGAGATTCCGGGCGTGTCCAACCTGCAATTCCTGCGCGAGGCGCTCAATGCGCAACGCCGCTCGCGTGGCGAAGAGCCCTTGTCGGGCGGCGATTTCATCAAGCGCGCGCGCGCACAGGCGGACGCGCTCGGCCTCGATCCGGATATGCTCAAGCGGCCGGTCAATGTCGGCTTTTCCGGCGGCGAGAAGAAGCGCGCCGAGATGGTGCAGATGGGGATCATCGATCCGAAGCTCGCCATCCTCGACGAGACCGATAGTGGGCTCGATATCGATGCGCTGCGTGCCGTCGGTGCCGGCATCAACGCGATCATGCGCAAGCCCGGCAAGGCGGTTCTGCTGATCACCCATTATCAGCGGCTGCTCGATTATGTGCGGCCGGATTTCGTCCATGTCCTCGCGGGCGGGCGCATCGTGCGTTCGGGCGGCCCGGAACTGGCCCACCAGCTGGAGGCTGAGGGCTATGCGGATATTGCGGCGTGACGTCGCTGCCGACCAAACGTGACGAGGCCTGGCGCTATAGCGATCTCCAGGCGCTGGAACGCATTTGGCCGGTGCCGATCCCGGGCAAGATCGTCGTGCCGGCCGGCGACAGTCACTATGTCAGTCTGGTCCAAGACGCCGTCGCCGATGCGGCAATTGTGCGGGACTATGTCATCGAGGTCGGCGTCGGCGCGTCCTTCGCAATGCAGATCGTCAATAGCGGCGGCACGCTCGGGCGGGTCGCGCTGGACGTCACCCTTTATGAAGGGGCGTCATTCGATCTGGACGCTGCGCTGATAGCGGGCAGGGACCAGACGATCGAGCTCGTCACGACGATGCGCCATTTCGAGGCAGGCGCAACCAGCCGGCAGACGGTGCGCGGCATTGCCGGCAGCAACGGCACCATCTCCTATCTCGGCAAGGTCGCGGTCTCGCGCGATGCGCAGAAGACGGACTCGGTCCAGTCGGTGAAGGGCATGCTGCTGGATCGCACAGCGGCCGTGAATGCCAAGCCCGAGCTCGAAATCTATGCCGACGACGTGAAGTGCGCGCATGGCGCGACCGTCGGCGAGCTTGATGCGCAGGCATTATTCTATCTCGCCAGCCGCGGCCTGCCGCCGGTTGAGGCGAAGGCGGTGCTGTTGCGCGCGTTCGTCAGCGGGCTGTTCGACGGCTCGGAGGACGAGGCGAAGTTCGCGGCGGCAATCGATGCAGCGCTGGAGCGGGTGCTGTGAGCGCTTCTTCTTCCCCGTTTGCGTTGAGCCCTTCGACTGCCTGCAAGACAGGCGCTCAGGATAAACTTCATGCCCAAGGGCATGAAGTCGAAACACGTCCTTCGACTTCGCTCGGGACGAACGGCGCTCCTTTGGACCGCGTCGCCGACTTTCCCGCTATCCCCGCCGGCTGGGCCTATCTCGACACCGCCGCGACCGCGCAGAAGCCCCAGGTCGTGATCGATGCGATCGCGGCGGCCTATGGCGAAACCTATGCGACGGTGCATCGCGGCGTCTACCAACGCTCGGCCGACATGACTTTGGCTTATGAGGCGGCGCGGCGGCGGGTCGCGACCTTCCTCAATGCGGGCTCGGCCAACGAGATCGTGTTCGTGCGCGGCGCGACCGAGGCGATTAACCTCGTCGCGCAAAGCTGGGGCGACTCCCACCTCAAGGCGGGCGACCGCATCCTGCTGAGCCAGCTGGAGCATCATTCCAACATCGTGCCGTGGCAATTGCTGCGCGACCGCACCGGCATTGCGATCGATGTCGCGCCCCTGACGCAGGACGGACGAATCGATCTCGACGCGGTCGAAAAGATGCTGACGCCGCGGCACAAATTGGTCGCGCTGGCGCATGTCTCGAACGTGCTCGGGTCGACACTCGACGTCCGCCGCGCCGCCCATCTGGCGCACGGCGTGGGCGCTAAACTGCTGATCGATGGCTGCCAGGCAGTGCCGCGCATGATTGTCGACGTCGCCGCGCTCGATTGCGATTTCTACGTCTTCTCCGGGCATAAATTATATGGCCCTACCGGGATCGGCTGCCTGTGGGCACGGCCGGAGCTGCTCGAGGCGATGCCGCCATGGCAGGGCGGCGGATCGATGATCGACAAGGTCTCGTTCGAACGCACCACCTACGCCCCACCGCCGACACGGTTCGAGGCGGGCACGCCGCATATCGTCGGCGCTTTGGGACTGCATGCCGCGATGGATTATGTCGAAAGCATCGGGCTGGAAGCGATCCACGCGCATGAAACCGCATTGGTCCGCCGGACGCGCGCAGCATTGCGCGAGCTCAACAGCGTGACCTTGTTCGGGCCGGAAGATTCCGCCGGAATCGTCAGCTTCGCGGTCGAGGGGGTTCATCCCCACGATGTCGGCACCATATTGGACGAGAGCAGGATTGCGATCCGCGCCGGCCATCATTGTGCGCAGCCGTTGATGGAGGCGCTGGGGGTGCCGGCAACGGCACGCGCCAGCTTCGGCGTCTATAATGGGCCGGGCGATGTGGACGCGTTGGTCAAGGGTATCGAGCGGGTAAGGCGTATCTTCGGATGAATGAGGAACGAAAAATCGAGGTCGAGGAATTGACCGAGGCTCCGCCGGCGCCGCCCAAGGCACGCGTCGACGATGCCGTGCTGGAAGAAAGCGGACGCGCCAAGGATTATCTCGCCGGCTTCCTCCAGCCCGCCGCTCCGCCGGCGCAGGGCGAGATTGGCGGCGACCTGTACGAACGCGTGATCGACGCGCTCAAGGAAATTTACGATCCGGAAATCCCGGTCAACATCTACGATCTCGGCCTGATCTATGGCGTCGACATCGCGGACGATGCGCATGTCACGGTGACGATGACGCTGACCACACCGCATTGCCCGGTGGCGGAATCGATGCCGGGCGAGATCGAATTGCGCGTCGGCTCGGTGCCCGGCGTCGGCCTCGCCGACGTCAACCTGGTGTGGGATCCGCCGTGGGACCCGCAGAAGATGTCCGACGAAGCCAAGCTTGAACTGGGGATGTTGTAATGGCCACAACCCTTCGCCAACGCCCGGCCGCGCTTACGCTGACGCCGTCTGCCGAGCGGCGCATCGCCGACCTGATGGCGCAGGCGCCGGATGGCGCGATCGGGGTCAAGCTGTCGACGCCGCGTCGCGGCTGTTCCGGCCTGGCTTATTCGGTGGACTATGTGACCAGCGCCAGCCCGATGGATGAGAAAGTCGCGACGCCTGGCGGCGACCTCTATATCGACGGCGCGAGCCTGCTTTACCTGATCGGCAGCAACATGGACTGGGTAGAGGACGATTTCGCCGCCGGCTTCGTCTTCGCCAATCCCAATGCCAAGGGCAGCTGCGGCTGCGGCGAGAGTTTCACGGTCTGATCCCTCACTTTTCGGCATCACCCCAGCGAAGGCTGGAGTCCATCACCCCCAGCGTCTTGTGCAAGGGAAGATGGATGCCAGCCTGCGCTGGCATGACGATCAAGAGCGTGAAACAGCAGAGCCTAGCATTTTTCCAGCATCTGAAGCATGGGCTGCAGCGACATGCCGGCCTAGCTCAGATGGTAGAGCAACCGCCTTGTAAGCGGTAGGTCGTCGGTTCGATTCCGACGGCCGGCACCAGCCTTTCTCAGCAGCGCACAGACAAAGGGTCCGGCCCCCTCGCGGGAGCCGGACCCTTGATTTTTGCCTGAGCGCGCCGGAGCGGCTTATTCGTAGTCGGCGCCGAGATTCTGGGTGCGCGGCGGAGCAGCGGCGGTGAGGCGCAGCGCCTCGGCCGAGGCCGACAGCGAGCCGATCGCATCCGGTGCGTCTTCCTCGTCAACCTGGACGCGCTGCAGATTCTGCACGACCGCCTCGGTCAGTTCGTCGGGAACCACCGTCTCTTCCGCAATCTCGCGCAAGGCGACGACCGGGTTTTTATCGCGATCGCGATCGATCGTGAGCTCGGCTCCGCCGGAAATCTGCCGCGCACGCTGGGCTGCGAGCAGCACCAGATCGAACCGGTTGGGAATTTTGTCGACGCAATCTTCGACGGTAACGCGCGCCATTCTGAACGCTCCGCTTGACCAAGCATTTGGTGAGTGTTGAAGAGCGGCGAGATAGGACGAGCGAGTGCCAGAGTCAACGAAACCATCATTGAAGACCTCCCCGCACCCGCACGCGGAAAGCCCGTCCAAACATTTTACCGTCGATGGCAATCGGCTGACCTTGCTTGTCGCCGGCCCGGAGCGGCTGAAGGCGCTGATCGCCCTGATCGACGGGGCTAAGGAAAATCTGCGGCTGCTTTATTATATCTACACCGATGACGAGACCGGCCGCGAGGTGCGGGCCGCAATGGAGCGCGCACTGGAACGCGGCGTCGCCGTCTCGCTGATCGTCGACGGCTTCGGCAGCTCGGCCAAACCCGATTTCTTCAAGCCGCTGCAAGCGCTGGGCGCCGACGTTTGCCATTTCCTGCCGCGTTATGGGCGGCGTTATCTGTTGCGCAACCACCAGAAGCTGGCGCTGGCGGACGAACATCATGCGATCGTCGGCGGCTTCAACGTCGAAAATGATTATTTCGACGAGCAGAAAGGCTGGCGCGATCTCGGCATCTGCGTCGAGGGCCCGGCGGCGCAGCGGCTCGCGAGTTATTTCGACGCACTCGCCAAATGGACGCATCAGGCCCAGGCGCCGCTGCGCGACTTGCGCCACGCGCTCGGCCGGTGGAGCAACCCCAAGGGCGGCAAGGCCTGCTGGCTGCTCGGCGGCCCGACCCGGCGGCTGAGTCCATGGGCACGCACGCTGCGCAGCGATGTGGGGAAGAGCCGGCGGCTCGACCTGATCGCGGCATATTTCGCGCCGACGCCGCGCATGATGCGCGCGATCGAGCGGGTCGCCAAGCGCGGCGGCGAAGCGCGCGTGATCACGCCGTCCAAGACCGACCACGATGTCGCGATCGCGGCGGCGCGCCACACCTATCATCGTCTATTGTCGCGCGGCGTGCGCGTGTTCGAATATCAGCCGCTCAAGCTGCACACCAAATTGTTCGTGATCGACGATGTGGTGCACATCGGATCGGCCAATTTCGACGTACGCAGCCTATTCCTCAACCTCGAGATCATGCTGCGGGTCGAGGACAAGGCCTTCGCCGATCATATGCGCGGCTATTTCGAGGGCGAGCTCGCCAATTCGCGCGAAATCACCGTCGATCAGCACAGGAAAGCGGGCTTCCTCACCCGCCTGCGCTGGGCAGCCGCTTATTATCTGATGGCGGTGGTCGACGCGAGCGTCACGCGTCGGCTGAACTTTGGGGTCAACCAGTGACGACTAAGCCGCAGCCTGCTCCGTCGCGGAGGTCGTTTAGTCCTTCCAGGCCCAGTAGAGCTGGGCAGGGGGGATATTGATCGGCTCGAACGCATGGTCGATCCGCTGGAAGCCCATTTCCAGGAAGTCGCGGACCTTGGGCGAAAATTGGTAGACCAGGAAAGCGCCTCCGACACGCAGCACCGCTGCGGTCTCGGTCGCGATCTTGCCGCCGACGCCGGGCGGCAGCGTCGAAAAGGGCAGGCCCGAAAGGATATAGTCCGCCTGCTCGTGGCCGTGATCGTTGATGATGCGCCGCACGTCGGCAGCCGAGCCCAAGACGGGTATGAAGCGCGGGTCGCTAATCGTGCGCGCTAGATAGTCGGTAAAGTCGGGATTGGTATCGATCGCGATATAGGTCGCGTCCGGGCCCATGCGATCGAGCACCGCCTGGCAGAATGTGCCGACGCCGGGACCATATTCGACGAACAATTTGGTATTGGCCCAGTCGGTACGCGACAGCATCGTGCGGATCAGCTTGCGCGACGAGGGGATGATCGAGCCGACCATCACCGGGTGGCGCAGGAAGCCCTTGAAGAACATGGCTAGCGGCCCGGGCCCTGCACTCGGGCGGCGGCGCGCGGTTCGCTTGAGCGCCTGCTCGGCAACCGGTGAATTCATGGTGCAGCGATCCCTGTAACGCGAAACGTCTTTGACCCGTCGCAAAACTGACACGTAATGGCAAGCGAGAGACGCCCTGCAATCCCGTTCGCTGCATGCGGCAGCGCAGCGGTGAGACGAAGCGTGGCAGCCTCGCGGCCTGGCGAGGCGACAAAAGCAGGCTCGATCGCAAGCACTTGGCAGCTATACGCACGCCCGCACCTATCCCGCCTTGGTCACTCCAGAAAAAAAGGCCGGCTCCCGAAGGAACCGGCCCTGAAAGTTTAGGAGAGGATGCCTGAAAGGCGGGTCCGTTATGCTGGTTGCGCTAACATTGTGCAAGTGCGAAGCGATGTTTTGCGATTGCGAATTGCGCAATTCGCATCCACACTTCGCTTTGTTACGTTGGCGTTGCGCCGGTAACGTCGAGACTTGGGACCGGCTCGAGGGAGAATGATGTGCGTCGGCTTCCCCCGCTCACGGCCGTAGAGGCATTCGTGCAGGTTGCGCGCCTGGGCTCGGTCAAGGCTGCCGCCGAAGAGCTGGCCTTATCCTCGCCAGCCCTCAGCAGGCGCATCCAATCGCTTGAGCGCTTCGTCGCCCGCCCGCTGTTCGAACGGCGCCATCAGGCGATGATGCTCAACAATGACGGGGAGCAGTTGCTGGCACGGGTCGCCCCCGCCCTCGATGCACTTGCCGTTGCAATCGACGCAACCACCGGGGAGGGGGATTTGTTACGGCTGCGACTCAATGTCCCGCCGCTTTTTGCATCGCAGCGCTTGATCGGCCGATTGCCTGAACTGCGCGCCCGGCACGAATCGCTCCACATCGATCTCGATACCCAACCGCATGCGCTGGCGCGGCTCGGAGAGGGACTCGATGCTGCGATCGTAATCGCGCGGGAGATCGACCCGGCGCTCTATTCGCGCAAGATTGCGCAGAGCCGGGTCGCGGCGATCGGCTCGCCGAAGTTGCGCGAGGGTTCCGGCGCGATCCGCAAGCCCGACGATCTCGCCCATGCCACCATCCTCGTCCACCGCGACATGCCGGAATTGTTCAACATCTGGCGCGAATCGATCGGGCGGCCCGATCTGGAGCCGCAGGCGACCGACCATTTCGATTCGGGCCAGCTGATCCTCGACGCGGCTGCGCAGGGTCTGGGCGTGGCGTTCATGCTCGACGAGCATGTCGAAGGCTCGCACGATCCGCGCCTCGTGCGCATTTTCGACGAGGTCGCGGATTCGAGTTACAGTTACTGGTTCGCGGCGCGCCGCACGGGCCTGTCCAACCGCGCCGTGAAGATCTTCCACGACTGGCTGTTCGAGACGATCGCTTGAAAGCTCCTCCCCGCAGGGAGGAGCTGTTCGACAATTAGGAAATGGTCGCCTTGACGATCTTGCCGGGCGCGCGCGGCGGCTCGCCCTTGGGCAGCGCGTCGACATGCTCCATGCCCGACGTCACCTCGCCCCACACCGTATATTGGCGGTCGAGAAAGGTCGCGTCGTCGAACACGATGAAGAACTGGCTGTTGGCGCTGTTGGGGTTGGAAGAGCGGGCCATCGAGCAGATGCCGCGAACGTGCGGCTCGGACGAGAATTCGGCCTTGATGTCGGGCTTCTTCGATCCGCCCATGCCGGTGCCGGTCGGATCGCCGCCCTGGGCCATGAAGCCGGGGATGACGCGGTGGAACACGACCCCGTCGTAGAAACCTTCCTGGGCGAGCTCGGTGATGCGCGCGACATGGCCCGGTGCCAGATCGGGGCGCAGCTTGATCACGACGTCGCCGCCCGTGTCGTTACCGGTATCGAGGGTGAGCGTCAGCGTGTCGTCGGCCATGGTCGATTCTCCAAAATTCGGTTGGGCGCGCTTAAGCAGCGGCGGTGACGGGCGCCAGCCCATATTCGGCGGCGACCAGTTCGTAGGAGCGCTTGCGCGCGGCGTGATCGGGCAGGATGTTGACCAGCATCAATTCGTCCGCGGTATAATCGGCGGCGACCTCATCCAGCCCCGCCCGCACCTGCAGCGGCGTACCCAGCACGGTGCGGCGGCGCTGGCGGTTGGCCTGCGGATTGGCATCGAGCCACGCCAGCGCATCCTCGACCGAGGGAACGGGGATGGGCGTGCCGCTGACCAGGTGGGCGAACATCATGCGCGCGGGTGCCGCGAGCCGCTCCGCCTCCTCCGCGCTCGGCGCGGCGATTGTCCAGGTGGCGGCCATGACATAGGGCTCGGCGAGCTGCGCGGATGGGCGGAAATTTGCGCGATAGGTACGCGCAAGATGCGCGCCGTCGGAATTGATGAAGTCGGCGAAGCAATAAGGCAGGCCGCGCTCCGCCGCCCAATAGGCCGATTCGGGCGAGGAGCCGAGCATCCACAATTCGGGTATGCCGCCGCCGGTCGGCATCAGATCTTGCAGCGGCGCGAAGGCATGGTCCTGCGGCATCGTCCCCTGCAGGTAAGCCGTCAGCTCGTCGAGCATGTCGGGAAAGTCGTTGGGCATGCGCCGGCTGCGATCGCGCTGGAGCGCGAATGCGGTGCGCTGGTCGCTACCGGGTGCGCGGCCGAGGCCCAGGTCAATCCGGCCCGGCGCCAGCGCGGACAGCATTGCGAACATCTCCGCGACCTTGAACGGCGAATAATGGGGCAACATGATGCCGCCCGATCCGACCCGGATGCGATTGGTTGCCAGCGCCACCGGCCCGATCATCACCTCCGGCGCGACGCCCGCCAGCGAGCGCGAAGCATGGTGCTCGGCCAGCCAATAGCGGTGATAACCGAGAGCATCGGCCGCCTGTGCAAGGTCGAGCGTATTGTGGAGGGCATCGGTCGCGGTCGAACCCGCGGCGATGGGCGACTGGTCGAGAACGGAGAGGCGATAGGTCACCTGAACCATATGGGATGGCTTTCGCGCCGATGAAGGGCTGACAAGCCGGAATGTGCAGCTTAAGCGAGCGGCAGCGTTGCGGGAGGTGGGTATGAGCGAGCGCGAAACCGACATCGCCGATCGCATCGACCTCGCGGACGAGCCGATCGTGCCCGAACCCTCGCATGACGAGGAGGATCGGCTGACCCCCGACTTCATCGACGCGGTCATCGAACATGTCGAGGCGGACGAGGTCGCTCAGGCGCGCGCACTGGTCGAGCCGCTCCACCCCGCCGACATTGCCGATCTGTTCGAGCTGGCGCCGGCCGATCAACGCCAGCCGCTCGCGCGCGCGCTGGCCGAATTGCTCGATGGCGATGTGCTTGCCGAAATGAACGACTGGGTCCGCGACGAGGTGCTGGAGGCATTGAGCGCCCAGCAGGTCGCCGACCTCGCTTCGGAGCTCGAGACCGACGACGCGGTCGCGATCATCGAGGACATGGATATCGAGGACCAGCGCGAGGTCCTGCGCGCGATGGAGCCGGACGATCGCGCCGCGATCGAAGAGGCCTTGTCCTATCCCGAGGAATCGGCCGGCCGGCTGATGCAGCGCGATCTGATCGCGGTTCCCGAGCATTGGACGGTCGGCAACGTGCTCGATTATCTGCGCGGCAACCGGGATCTGACTGAGGATTTCTGGGAAGTGTTCGTGGTCGATCACGGCCACCACCCGGTCGGCACCTGCAAATTGTCGTGGATCCTGCGCTCGCAGCGCAAGGTGCCGATCGCCGACGTGATGGAGCGCGAACAGACGCTCATCCCGGTCGACATGGATCAGGAAGAGGTCGCGCTCCGCTTCCAGAAATATGGGCTGATTTCCGCCGCCGTGGTCGACCATAACGAGCGGCTCGTCGGCATGATCACGGTCGACGACATCGTCCACATCATCCAGGAAGAGGCCGGCGAGGATATTACCCGCCTGTCGGGCGCCGGCATGGGCGACATCAACGAGCCGATCCGTTTCACGGTTCGCACGCGCCTGATCTGGCTGGTGATCAATCTCGGCACGGCCATGATCGCCGCCTCGGTCATCGGCGCCTTCCAGAACGAAATCGCCCGTTTTGCGTTGCTGTCGGCCTTGATGACGATCGTTTCGGGCATGGGCGGCAATGCCGGCACCCAGACCTTGGCGGTGGTGGTGCGCGCGCTCGCTACCAACCAGCTCACCAGCTCCAATTCGCTGCGAATGATCTTCCGCGAACTGCGCATCGCCGCCTCCAACGGCATCGTGCTCGGCTCGCTGATCGGGCTTGGATCATGGTGGATCTTCGGCCGGCCCGATCTGTCGTTCGTGTTCGGCCTCGCCATCCTGATCAACAATCTGGTGGCCGGCTTTGCCGGGGTGCTGATCCCGCTGACGATGGACCGGCTGAAATTCGATCCCGCGGTATCGTCGGCGGTGTTTCTGACGATGTGCACCGATTGTTTGGGCTTTTTCACCTTCCTTGGCTTGGCCGCCTTGTTCGGCCTGACCGGCTAGCTTGAACCGGCGCGAACAGGCGCCAGATTGGTGCCGTGTCCCTGCTTCATCTCACCAAGGTCGCGGTCGGTTGTTCGGACGCCGATCTGCTGCGCGCGCGGCTGACCGGCCGGGCCGAAGGCGGCGAGACCTATATCACCACGCGCTATCGCCCGACTCGCCATGCCGAACTGATCGGCGGCTCGCTCTATTGGATCATCAAGCATCAGCTGGTCGCGCGCAGCCGCATCCTGCGCTTCGAGGAGGATGAGCGCGGCCATTGCCTGATCCGCCTCGAAGCAGCGTTGGTGTCCGTGCGTGTCCGTCCCAAACGCGCGCACCAGGGCTGGCGCTATCTCACCGGCGCGGATGCCCCGACGGATCTCGGCGGCGATACCGATGATCTCGCCACGCTCCCGACCGGCCTCGTGCGCGAACTGGCCTCGCTCTATTTGATCTGACCCAACCTCCACACCCGCTCATGCTGAAGAGAGACCGAGTAGGCCTGGAAGGCCGTATCGAGCGTGAGCAGGTGCGAATTGCCCCCGGCAATTCGCAGCCATGTCCGGGGGACATGGCGTGCCTGCTTCACGCGTCTCGAAGCACGCTCGCCTCAGCGGTCCTTCGATACGGGCTCTCGATACGCGGCTATGCCGCTACTCGATTCCACCTCAGGATGAGCGGGAGAGGCAGCAGTCACAAGCTCAGCCCAAACGGTAGGCAGCGGCCTTAACCGCAGTTGATGCTGCCCGGCCCGCTTTTGTGCGTCGAGCAGCGTGCGCCGCCACGGATACGCACGTCGCCCGGGCCGGAAACGCTCACGTCGGCGGTGCGGGTGACGTTTGCATCGACATCGCCGGGGCCGCTGACCGTAACGCTCGCCTCGGCGAGGGAGAGATTGGCGGCACGGATATTGCCCGGGCCTGACACATTCATCACCGCGCGGCCGGCATGGCCCGCGATCGATATGTCCCCGGGGCCGCTCATGCTCAGCGTGACTCCCCCCGCCTCGACCGCCGCGACTTTGACCGTGCCGGGTCCGGACACATGCGCGCCGAAATCGCGGGTGCGCACGACGTCGACAATCATGTTGCCCGGGCCGGCAAGGCTGACTTCGGAGACCATCGGCACCGTCACGTCAATCCGCAGCCGCCCGCTCTGGCCCCAGTTCCAGCCGGAGAACCAGCTGCCGGATTTGGTGCCGATACGAAGCTGTCCGCCACGATTCTCGATCCGGAGGCGATCCAATGCCTGGTCCGTGCCGACGGCATGAATCCCCGGCGCTTTCCCGGTATGGACATAGACGTCGAACGGCGTGCTGTTCGACACACGATCGAAATTGCCACCGGTCGGGAACGAACGCTCTCCCGCCAGGGCGGGCGCGGCAGCACTGGCGGCGATCAGGGCGGAAAGGATGATTTGGCGCATCGGCATCACTCCACTGTGTTATCCAAGTGGTACACCTTTATTACAGCTGTAGTCAAGTTGCCCTGGCGATTGGTACGATGACCTAACGGCAAGGGACCGGAGAAGCGATATGACCCAGCGATGCCTCAGCGTGATGATCGGCATGGCTGCCCTTGTGCTAGGGTCAGGCTCGCCGCTCCACGCGCAGGGTGCCACCGCCAGCTCGCCGCCCGAGCTGGCGCGTATGGCCGAGAAGCTCAGGCCCGGCCAGTGGATCTGGGCGCCGCAGGTGGCGCCTGCCGGCCCGTTGCTCATCTATGTCGATCTGTCGCGGCAGCGCGCTACCGTCTATCGCAACGGCATCCGAATGGCGGTCAGCACCATCTCCTCGGGCAAGGATGGATATGCGACGCCGACCGGTGTCTTCACCATCCTGCAAAAGGATGCCAACCACCGGTCGAACGTCTATAACAGCGCGCCCATGCCCTTTCAGCAAGGCTGACGTGGGATGGAGTGGCGCTTCATGCGGGTGGCCTGCCCGGCTACCCCGAAAGCCATGGCTGCGTGCACCTGCCGATCGGCTTCGCCCGCGCGTTGTTCGGCATCACTAGGCTGGGCGCGACTGTGGTCGTTCAGGGCGATGCGGCGAAGAAGGCGCTGACGAGCGAATCGAGCCTGCTGCTGCCGATCGATGCCAAGGGGAGACCGATCGAGCAAAGCGACCTCGATGCGGAGGAGTTTCGCTGGACGCCGGAGCGTTCGCCCACCGGGCCGCTCAGCATCATCATTTCCAAGCATGATCAGCGGGTGGTGGTGCTGCGTAACGGTTTCGAGATCGGGCGCAGCGCGGCCATCATCAACGACGACGATCCCGGCTCCCACGTCATCACCCTGACCGTGGGCAAGGACGGCAAGGCGCGCTGGCTCTATGTCGGCTTGCCCGGCCATAGCGAGGATGCGGGGCGCGAGCTGGACGAGGCCACGATCAACCGTGCGCGCTTTCCGCGCCGCTTCTACGAACTGGTAAAGGCGGAGTTGAAGCCGGGCGCGACCATCCTCGTCACCCAGTCGAGCGTCGGCGCGGACACCGGCAAACGCATCACGATCATGGACGCGGTGGTGCCGCAGATCTGACGAGAGGGAGGCCCTTCCACCCGTCATTGCGAGCCGGGCGAAAGCCTGGCGAAGCAATCCAGGCCCACATGGGGCGTGATCGGGACTGGATTGCTCCGCCGCTACGCTCCTCGCAAAGACGAGCTGATCGGAAACGAAAAGGGCGGCGCTCCTTTCGGAACGCCGCCCCGTTTTCGTTCACGCCGTGGCAGGCTTACGTCGCCGGGGCAGCAACCTTGTTGTGGATCGCCGCCGCGGCGCGGAGGATATCCAGGATCTTCACCTGCGCGGTCGGCTCGTCGACCGATTCCATCGCCGCCAGCTCGCGGGCGAGACGGCTGCAGGCGGCCTCGAAGATCTGCCGTTCGGAATAGCTCTGCTCGGGCTGATCCTCGGCGCGGAACAGATCGCGGACCACTTCGGCGATCGACACCAGGTCGCCCGAATTGATCTTGGCTTCATATTCCTGGGCGCGGCGCGACCACATGGTGCGCTTGACCTTGGGCTTGCCCTTGAGCGTGGTCAGCGCGTCCGACATCTGGGCGTTGGACGACAGCTTGCGCATGCCGACGCTTTCCGCCTTGTTGGTCGGGACCCGCAGCGTCATGCGCTCCTTCTCGAAACGGAGCACGTAAAGCTCGAGTTTCGTACCCGCGATTTCCTGGCTCTGGAGTTCGACCACGCGGCCGACACCATGCTTGGGATATACGACATAATCGCCGACGACGAAGCTCAGCGCCTTTGCAGCCATTTAGAGACCTTCCTGCTCAAGCGGACCGCGAGGCTCCGACAAGTCCGCTAACGAGCGGCCCGACGGCAGCGATGGGCGGTTCGGGAAACATGATCCATGTGAGAACGCCCGCGCGGCGCTCACTTCTTGCCGAAGCATGTAACAGAATTACAACCGTAATGCCAGCTTTCTGTAAAAGCGCGGCATTTTGGTAACGGTTACCCGTGAACACTCAACCGAAGCGGCGACAATCCGGCTGCCCGGCCGTCAATCGCCTTGCCCGGGCTCCGGTGAGAATTGCGTATCGAACTTGTCGGCAACGCCCTTCCACGCATCGGCATCGGCCGGCGCTTCGCGCTTGCGCGTGATGTTCGGCCATTGCGCGGAGAAGGTCGTGTTGAGCTCGAGCCACTTCTCCAGCCCGTTTTCGGTGTCGGGCAGGATCGCTTCGGCCGGGCATTCGGGCTCGCAGACGCCGCAGTCGATGCACTCGCTAGGATTGATGACGAGCATATTGTCGCCTTCGTAGAAGCAGTCGACCGGGCACACTTCGACGCAGTCCATATATTTGCAGCGGATGCAGGCGTCGGTGACGACGTAAGTCATGGAAGGCTCCTCGAAGCGGGCCGAATATGGTGCGCTCCCGGTGGCGTCAACCGGCGGCGGGCGGCGAGAGGTCCGTATAACATGCCTGCGCTTCCGGCGCAGGGCCCCGCCGCGCGGGAATTGCCTCGATTCGCAGCACCCGTACGCGATCGTTGAGCGGGAAGCTCAGGACCATGCCCGGCCGCACCTCCGCATGCGCGCGATCAGTGGGACGGCTGTCGATCCGTAGGTGGCCGCCTTCGGCGAGCCGCTGGGCGAGGCTGCGCGTCTTCACCAGCCGCGTGAAGAACAGGAATTTGTCGAGCCTCAAGCGAGGCTCCCACCGGAACGCCGGCAAGCGCCGCTCTTCACAGCCGCAATCCCGCGAGCGCGCCGAAAGCATTGCCCGGCCGCGCCTTGGCGGGCTTGTCGGGCCGCGCCGGGGTCCGCTTGCCCTTCCACACCCAGCCCTGCTCGGCGGCGCGAAAGCCGAGCGCGAGCATCAATTGGGTAAAGCTCGGCGGCATCAGCCCGAGCGAGGTAGCCAGGCTCGCATCCGGGGCGAAAGCGGCCCGGCCAGAGCGCGCATCGTGGGCGTTGCGCGCCAGCCGCTCGACCTGGTCGACCCGCAACATCTGCGCGCCCAATGGCCGGAAGCCGGCCATCACGAAGGCATGACAGGTTGCGGCATCGGCGGGCGTAGACGCGGAGACGGCGCCGATCGGGGGTGTTCCGGGCATCGAGACGCCCTCCTGCGCCGCAGCCAGCGCCACCCGCCAGCGTGCCGGCTCGGGCTTGATCAATGCAGGCACGAAGATGTCGAGCGTGCCGATACGAACGCCCAATTTGGTAAGCGGCCCGCGCTGGTCGCGATCGAGCGCGTCGAGAACCTCGTCCAGCGCGCGCCGCGCCAGCACGCCGCCGGCCTGGCCCAGCGGCGCGAGTAGCGCGCGGACCGAAGCCGGCTGCGCCGGATCGCGCGCCGCGGCGATGATGTCGACCAGCGCGCCGAGATGGCGCGCGACATGATCGTCGAACCAGACCTGGAGCCGCCCTGCCACCGCCTGCCGATCCGCCGGCGTCAGCGCATCCAGCGCGCGGTGCAGCTCGATCCGCGGATTGAGCAGATCCTTGCCTTTGGTCAGCCGGGCGACGACGTCGCCTTGCCAGAACAGGGCGACCGGCCGGCCGAGGTCGGTCGCGAGGCTGAAACCGGAATCCTCATCGACGGCCAGCGCGCGGGCCCGCTTGCCCAGCTCCTCGCCCAGCCGCCGCTCGGCCGCCGCCATCAGCCGCTTCATGTCGCCATGGCGCGCCAGTGGATCCGCCTTGAAGCGGAAGCCGATCAAGATACCGATCGATTCGCCGTCGACCGTGACGCTGCCGTCGGCATCGACCTTCATCGGCAGGAGGTCCGCCCCCTTGGCGCCGAGATCGCGCATCAGCACCGACGTGCGGCGATCGACGAAGCGCTGGGTCAGGCGCTGGTGAAGCGCATCCGACAATTTCTCCTCGAGCACGCGCGTGCGCGCGGCCCAATGTTCGGGCTCGGCGAGCCAGGTCGGCCGGTGCGCGATATAGGCCCAGGTGCGCACCGCCGCGAGCCGGTCCGCCAGCGTCTCGACGTCGCCCTGCACCGTATCGAGCCGCGCCAGCTCGTCCGCGAACCACGGCACTGGCAGATGCAGATCGCCCTCGCTCAAATGCCTGAACACGCGGCCGACAAGGCGGCTATGCGGCTCGGCTCCGGTCTTGCGGAAGTCGGGCAGGCCGCACGCATCCCACAGCCGCCGAACCGCGGCAGGATCGCCGGCACGCTCCCGCACCCATGCTTCGTCCGCCAGCCGCTTGAGGACGGCCAGATCGATCGCCTGCGGCGCGGCGCGCAGCACCTGGGAGGAGGGCTTGCGTTCGAGATCCGCGATCAGCGTGTCGACCGAGCCGAGGCGCGGCTTGCCCTCGCGCCAGTAAAGATGATCGATCGGCGGGAAGCGGTGCTCCTCTATCGCCAGCACCTCCTCATCCTCGAACTGCGCCGACGGGCCTTCGAGGCTGAGCGTACCGAACGTGCCGTCACGCTGGTGGCGCCCGGCGCGGCCTGCGATCTGCGCCATCTCGGCCACCGTCAGCCGCCGGCTCTTGCGGCCATCGAACTTGCGCAGCGACGCAAAGGCGACGTGCGCCACGTCCATGTTGAGGCCCATGCCGATGGCATCCGTCGCGACCAGATAATCGACCTCGCCCGCCTGGAACATCGCCACCTGCGCGTTGCGCGTGCGCGGGCTGAGCGAGCCCATCACCACCGCCGCGCCACCGCGCAGGCGGCGCAGCATCTCCGCGACCGCATAGACTTCCTCGGCCGAGAAGGCGACGACGACCGACCTTTTGGGCAGGCGCGACAGCTTGGCGGGGCCGGCATAAGTGAGCGTGGAGAAGCGCGGCCGCGTGATGATCTCCGCGTCCGGGGTCAGCGCCCGCAGCATCGGCCGCAACGCTTCGGACCCAAGAACCATCGTCTCCTCGCGGCCGCGCGCGCGCAGCAGGCGATCGGTGAAGATGTGGCCGCGCTCCGGGTCGGCGCCCAACTGCGCCTCGTCCAGCCCGACGAACGCGAATTCCTTGTCGAGCGGCATGCTTTCGGCGGTGGTCAGGAACCAGCGCGCCTTGTCGGGCAGGATCTTCTCCTCGCCCGTGACCAGCGCCACCGAGTCGGCGCCCTTGATCGCGACGACCCGGTCGTAAACCTCGCGCGCCAGCAATCGCAGCGGGAAACCGATCAGTCCGGACGAATGGCCGCACATACGCTCGACCGCCAAATGGGTCTTGCCGGTGTTGGTCGGGCCGAGCACCGCGACCAGCGGCTGGGCGGCGATACGCGTCATGTCCCCGGCAAGATGGCGCAAGCATCGGCAAAAGCAAGCGAACGTGGATCATACCACCGCGATTTAATTCGTTCCGCCAATCGATTCGCTTCGCCGGAAAAACGACTCACCTCGTCGCAGCTTCAGCTTCTAACCCCGTGGATTGGTTTGACTTTAACCCGGGTTATCCACAGTCCTTCCCGCCTGTCGGCGCTAGACCGACCTATCAGGGCTCAAGACGGGGAACGGCATGTACCTGCGGGAGAGCGATGGTTTTGCGGGCGGGGGCGCCGTAGCGCTCGCGCCGACGCGGCCGACCCGCCTGCCTGATCGCCACGCGCTTCGCCGCGGCATCGAGCGTGCGACCGACCTCGACCTTGTCGTGGACCTTGGCACGCGCATCGGCAGCCGCGAATGGTGGCGCGGCCTCGCCACCTGCACCACCCTCTGTGCGCTCGCCATTTCGTTCGCGCCGAGCATCAAGCCGGTGGCAGGGACGGTCGCGCCGCCCTTGGGTGCGCGGCAGGAACAGGAAATGCGCGTCGGCGCGATCGCCCCATCGGCTTACGGCGCAGACACGGGCCGCCATGTGATCGCGACCAACCTGGTCGAGCGGCTGGCCGACACGCCCGAGCGCCCGCAGGTTCAGGTCAGCGCCACGCTCGGCACCGGCGACGGCTTCGCGCGCGTGCTGCAACGTGCGGGCGTCGGCGAAGACGAGGCGAAGTCGGTCGCGGCCATGGTCTCCGGCGATCTCGACGCCATCAAGCCGGGCACAAAGATGAATCTGGTCTTGGGTCGTCGCCCCAACAAGTCGGTGGCCCGCCCGCTCGATCACCTGGCGTTCCGCGCCAAGCTCGAACTGGCGCTCGAGGTCAATCGCGAAGGCGATCAGCTTCGCGTCAAGCGCATCCCGATCGCGGTCGACAATACGCCGTTGCGGATCGCGGGCCGGGTCGGCTCCGGCCTGCTCGCCGCCGCCCGTGCCGCGGGCGCGCCGGCGAATGCGATCCAGGCCTATCTCCGCGCGATGGGCCAGCATGTCTCGACCGCCGGCATCCATGCCAATGACCGGTTCGACATCATCGTCGAACATCGCCGCGCCGCCACCGGCGAAACCGAGACGGGCAGCCTGCTGTTCGCCGGCCTGCAACAGGGCAAGAAAGAGCTGCGCCTGCTCAAGTGGATGATGGGCGGCAAGGAACAATTCTTCGATGCCGCCGGCGTCGGCGAAACGCGCGGCACCATGAAGATGCCGGTCCATGGCCACCTGACGTCAAGCTTCGGCCTGCGCTTCCACCCGGTGCTGGGCTTCAGCCGCATGCACAAGGGCATCGATTATGGCGCACCGATGGGCTCGCCGATCGTCGCCGCCACGGACGGCGTCGTCAGCTTCGCGGGGTTCCATGGCGGCCACGGCAATTACGTCCAGATCAAATCGTCGGGCAATCTCGGCACCGGCTATGCGCATATGAGCCGGATCCTCGCCAAGGCCGGCCAACGCGTCCGCGCCGGGCAGCTGATCGGCTATGTCGGCTCGACCGGGCTCTCGACCGGGCCGCACCTGCATTTCGAGGTGTTCAAGAACAATGTCGCGGTGAATCCGGCGAGCGTGAAGTTCGTTCAGGCGGCACAGCTTGCCGGCGCGGAGCTCGGCCGCTTCCGCGCCACGCTCGCCCGCCTGATGGCGATCCGTGCGCATTGATTTCGACGATTTCAAACAGCCGAAAAAACAAAAACACCAGAAACGAACTTGATGGCGGCCCCATGCCGGGTGGCTGCACAGCAGCAGATTGCCTAGAACAATAAGGGAACAAAGTCAATCATCGCGCGGGCTCGCGCACCCCGACCTGGTCATGCCAGCGAAGGCTGGCATCCCTGTCTGTTGCCGTATTCGATGGCATCTTGTGCCTGACGAGACATCGGCCCCAGCCTGCGCTGGGGCGACGGACCGTGATAGGCTCCAATTCGGTGAGGCCTTGGTTCGCCCCGCGGGTAACCGAAAGTTTGCGGATCGGGCGCTGCACCCTATCTTGACCGGTGATGCCGCCTTCCACCCCCGCCGACGCCCCGCCCAATCCCGAGAACGGCTTTGGTGCGCTCCGCCGCTTCCTGCCCTATCTCTGGCCGAAAGACCGGCCGGCGCTGCGGATGCGCGTGGCGGTGGCGATGCTGCTGGTGATCGGCGCCAAGTGCATCACCTTGCTCATGCCGTTCGCCTATAAGGGCGCGATCGACCGGATGACGCCGGGCCACGAGGCGGTCGGCCTCGCCATGGCTTTGGTCGTTGCCTATGCCGGCGCGCGCTTCGGCGGCACATTGTTCGACAATCTGCGCAACGCGATCTTCGAGCGCGTCGGCCAGGAGGCGGCGCGCAAGCTCGCGCTGGAAGTGTTCGGCCACCTGCACCGCCTGTCGCTGCGCTTCCATCTCGAACGGCGCACGGGTGCCGTCACCAAGGTGATCGAGCGCGGCACCAAGAGCATCGACACGATGCTCTATTTCCTGCTGTTCAACATCGCGCCGACGATCTTCGAGCTGGCGGCGGTCTGCATCATCTTCTTCACCAAATTCGGCCCCGGCCTGGTGGTCGCGGTGGCCCTGATGGTCGTGATCTACATCTCCTTCACCCGCCGCATGACGGAATGGCGGATCGCGCTGCGTCGCGAATGGACGCGCTCCGACAGCGAGGCGACGCAGAAGGCGGTCGATTCGCTGCTCAATTACGAGACGGTCAAATATTTCGGCGCCGAACGCGTCGAGCAGGACCGTTATGGCGAGAGCGTCAAGCGGCTGGTCGACACCACCACCAAGGTCGAGACCTCGCTCGCGTGGATGAATATCGGCCAGGGCTTCATCACCAACCTGATGATGGCCGGCGCGATGGCGTACAGCGTCTGGGGCTGGAGCAAGGGCAAATTCTCGACCGGCGACGTGGTGTTCATCAACACCATGCTGAGCCAGCTTTTCCGTCCGCTCGACTTCCTGGGCATGGTCTATCGCGAGATCCGCCAGGGGCTGATCGACATGGAGGCGATGTTCAAGCTGGTCGATACGCCCGAGGAGGTGACCGATGTCGCGGACGCGACGGATCTGATCGCCCAGGGCGGATCGGTGCGGTTCGAACAGGTCGACTTCTCCTACGATCCCGAACGCCGGATCCTGACAGGCGTCGACTTCGCCGTCCCCGCCGGCGGCACGTTGGCGGTGGTCGGCCCGTCGGGCGCGGGCAAGTCGACGCTCGCGCGGCTGCTGTTCCGCTTCTACGACGTCACCGCCGGCCGCATCCTGATCGACGGACAGGATATAGCCCGCGTCAGCCAGGCCTCGCTGCGCCGCGCGATCGGTATCGTTCCCCAGGATACGGTGCTGTTCAACGACACGATCGGTTACAACATCGCGTACGGCCGCGCCGGCGCGAGCCAGGCCGAGGTCGAGGCCGCCGCGCGCGGCGCGGCGATCCACGATTTCATCACCTCACTGCCCGATGGCTATGACACCAAGGTCGGCGAACGCGGATTGAAGCTATCCGGCGGCGAGAAGCAGCGCGTCGCGATCGCGCGCACCCTGCTCAAGGATCCGCAATTGCTGATCCTCGACGAGGCGACCAGCGCGCTCGACAGCCGCACCGAGGCCGCGATCCAGGACACGCTCAACCTGCTCGCCCAGCGCCGCACGACGATCATCGTCGCGCATCGCCTCTCCACGATCGTCCACGCCGACGAGATCATCGTCATGGACAAGGGCCGGATCGCCGAACGCGGCAGCCATGCCGGGCTGGTGGCGCGCGGTGGGCTCTATGCCGAGATGTGGGCGCGCCAGCAGGCCGAACAGCGCGAAGCCGAAGAAGCGGCCGAGGCTGAAGCTGCCTGAGCTTGACGGTGAGGGCGCGCCCACATAAGAGCGCGCCTTCCGTGCAGACCGGCCCCTTCGTCTAGCGGTCTAGGACGTCGCCCTCTCACGGCGAAAACACGGGTTCGAGTCCCGTAGGGGTCACCATCCACTGCTTTCATGGCAGACGGGCACGTTACAGCGACAAATCGTTGGCGGCATTTCCGAAGATGGGAAGGTCTGCCTTCATGAGGCGGATTCGACCAACAGCAATTGGTGGAGGCCCGCACCTAGGGTTGTGCGAGCCTCCACCCTTCTGCACTCCGCATTCGCCCGGGCCCCCGCCCGGCTAGCAAACTGCCGCTAGAATTTCACACGGGCGCCGAAGGTGAAATAGGTACCGATCGCGTCGTAATGGATCGGCCCGGCGGTGCTGATCGGGGGATCGCGATCGAACAGGTTGGCGATATTGCCGAAGAAGGTGAAGCGGTCGTTGACCTTGAACTGCGCACCGAGGTCCACATAAGTCCTCGCGCTGATATCGTTATTGAGCAGCGTGACGTTCGCCGGTGCGCCGGGGCTCGGGATGCGCCCGTCGAGCAACTGGTTGAACTTGCCGCCGCCGACGTAGCGGACGCGCGCGTCCAGTCCGAGCCGGTCGGTCTGATAGCTGAAGCTCAGCGTACCGCGCCATTTGGGCGTGCCGTTAGTGACGGTTTCGCCGACATCGCCCGCGACGTTGATGGGGGTGGCTGCACCGGTCGAGAAGATGACCCGGTCGACATGAGTCGCCAGCGCCCGGATCCGCAGCGACCCTGGGATATGGCTACTCAGTTGAGACAGCGGCACCAGATACGAGGCCTCGAAATCGATGCCGCGGGTCTTGAAGCTGGCGATATTCTGCGCGTTGGCGAACACCTGGGTGATCGTCTGGCTAACCGGATCGCGTATCACCCGATCGCACGCCGCGGCATTGCCGGCGGCGCAGGCGGCGGACAGGTCCGACCCGCTAAGCGTGGCGATCGCACCATTGATCTTGATATCGTAATAATCGACCGACACGCTCAGCCGGGGAATGAAGGACGGGGAATAGGATCCGCCGAAGGTCAGCGTCTTGCCAATTTCCGGCACCAGATCCGGGTTGCCGCCGCGATAGGTGCTCACCAGGGTTGGCGCGGAATTATATGGCGGGGTCGGCGGCCGGTTGGCGGTATCCCGGTCAACCACTGGGCCGATGCTGAGGCTGCGCACCGCGAACAGATCGCCGACATTGGGCGAGCGGATGTCGCGCGAGCGGGTTGCTCGCAGCATCAGATCACCGAAGAAGCGTACCGTGCCGCCATATTTCCATGACCAGATGCCGCCACTGGTGCTGTAATCCGAATAGCGTGCGGCCCCGTTCAGATCGAGCTTCACCGCCGTAGCATCAAGCACCGGGACCGCGAGCTCGCCATAGCCTTCCTTGACGTTGAACCCGCCCGACACGGGGCTGGTATATAGCGAGAAGCCGCCGAAAGCGGCCTTCTTATCCAGCGCGCCGTTGGTCGCGACGACCTCTTCCCAACGTGCTTCCGCACCGAGCAGGCCGGTGATCGGCCCAGCCCAAAGCGAGAACAGGTCGGCCTGGACATGGACGTCTGCGGAATCCAGCTTGCTGACGGTATGCGAATATTCGGTCCCGCGGGTATAAGCTAAGGCAGCCGCGGAGGCATTATTGGGGCCAAACGGATTGAGCGGCGCGCACGCCGCATCGTCGTTCGTCGTGCTGGCATCGGCATTGATCGCGCAGACGATATTCCCCGAAGCGTTCCTGACAGCGTTGATGGCGTTATTGAACTGCGGAAAGAAGGTGGCGTTCTTCAGCCGCTGAGTCGCGACGACTTCGCCATGGCTGTAATGCGCCGCATATTTGATGCCGCTCCCAAGCTTTCCGTCGACGCCAATCGCGCCCTCATAGGTGGTGCGAAGCGCGTCGAACTGCAGGTTATAGATATCGTTATAGTCGCGCATGAAGGTGAACCCGCTCTGGCCCGCTGCCGTGAGCCGGCTGCGGATTGCTTGCGACAGAAAGGGGTTCGCCGCCGAGATCGTGATGGGTGCCGAAGCCAGATAGTCCGGCAGGAACTTGCCGTCGTTTACGTGCGAGCGTCCGTAGGTGCCGTCGATCCAGAAGGTCGCGCCGCCGACGTCATAACTGGCACGCGCATAAGCGTTGATGCGCTGGACCGGCAGCGCCACCGCGACATCGTCGTACAAGCCGCGCGCGTCGGACCCGCCAACACCCCGTGCGTTGGGAGCATCGAACGGCCGGAGAGTGCCATCTTGATTGAAGGTCTGGCCGGCGAGGACGCCGCTCGTGATGAGGCCGCCCGGCGTATAATAGGTGCCGTATGGATTGGTGTTAACATCCCGTACTCGCGTCTGCCGCTTGGGGAAGGCGGGGTCGAGCGCGAGCAGCGCGGCGCTACCGAGATTCTTGCGCGAGTTGCGATCTGAGATGCCTTTGTCATCCAGATATTCGGCACCGATCATGAAATGCCCGGCCCCATCGGCAAAGCTGGTGCCGTACGTGGCGTCGGCCCCGTAGCGAGCCCCGTCCCCGCGCGACGAAATGCCGCTTGAGGCGCCGACCGCCAGGCCCTCAAGGTTCTTCTTGAGGATGATATTCACCACGCCCGCAACCGCGCCTGAACCATAGGCCGCCGACGCACCGCCGGTGACCACCTCGGCGCGGTCGACCAGGCCGAGCGGAACGAAGTTGAGGTTGTTGGCTCCAACGAAACGGCGGCCGTTGATCAGCGTGAGCGTTCGATCCGAACCCAGGCCGCGCAGATCGACCGGCGCGGTGCCGCTCGATGTATTGCCCACAGATACCTGCGGCGTAGTGGTTGGACGAAACTGCGGCGAATCGTTCAGGACCTGCTGAATGTTGGGCCGGGCCCCTAGGCGGAGTTCGGTATCGCCGATCACGGTAGTCGGCGTCGGCTGATTGAATCCTGCGCGTTCGATGCGTGATCCCGTCACGACGACTTCGCTCTGATCCCCGGTGCCCTCGGCTGCGTCCTGGCGGCTGGAATCCTGGGTCGCGGTTGTCTGGGCAAGCGCTCCGCTGGCATTGGCGAGCGCGATTATAAGCGCGAGGGCGCTGGCTCCCTTGAATTTGCGGCTGCCGTAAAGGTTCGAAAATCCGCGCATGATAACCCCCTAATTGCTTCGACCGCTCCCTGCGGTCTGGGCAAGCTCTGCCGGCTGTTGGCCGTGCTGCAGGTCATAATGCATATTATCCTGAATGAGACAAGTCGTCCCGATGAGGCGCGTCTCAGCCTGAATATCGGCGGTTATCCGCTTTACGGTCCTAGTGTGGCTACATTGGCGCTATCTCATGATCGTTGACCTGTCCTGAATAGGACAATAGCTCTCCAATCGAGCGTAGCGGGAAGCCTGATGCGGGTGGAGGCAAAGCTGTGGAGGAGACAGGGGAATGCTGAAGCGCTTATCGATGCTAGCGGGGTTCGCCGCTATGGCGCTCCCGGTCCTGGCCGCCGCCCCGGCCACGCCTCCCGGCCTCGAGTCCTTCCTCGCTTATAAGTTCGTCGGCAGTCTCACGGCACCGGAGGCGGGGGATCGCGTCGCGTGGATGGAGTTGCACAAGGGATTGCGCAGCATCTGGCTGGCGCAAGGCCCCGATTACCGCCCGCGCCAACTCGTCGCAGGCAAGAGCGACGATGGTCAGGATCTGTCCGAGCTCGCTTTCTCACCCGACGGCCGCACGCTGGTCTGGGTACGCGGCGCGGTGGACCATAATGGCTGGGCGAACGGCCTCCCTGCGGCCAATCCGGCTTCCGCTGTTGTGCAGCCACAAATGGAAATCTGGGCCTCGGTAGACGGTCGCGCGCCGGTCAAGGTCGGGGAGGGCGAGGAGCCAATAGTCTCGGCCAGCGGCAGGATCGCCTTCCTGCGCGACAACCAGGTGTGGACGGTGGCCGCCGATGGTAAGGGCAAGCCTGAAAAACTCTTCTACGATCGCGGCAAGATCGACAGCCTGGCATGGTCACCCGACGGTGTCAGACTCGCTTTCGTCTCGCGGCGCGGCGACCACAGCTTCATCGGCGTCTATGGCGGCCCCGACCGGCCGATCAGCTGGCTCGCACCCGCGACCGCGTTCGACGATTCGCCGGTCTGGTCGCCTGACGGCAGGCACGTCGCCTTCGCCCGGCGGCTGGGAATAGCGGACGCCCTCGCCTCGCCGTTGCTCGCCACGCCCAACCCCTTCTCGCTGTGGGTAGCGTCACCCGATGACGGCACAGGCCGGCTGGTCTGGCAGAGCCCCACAACGCCGGAGGGCTCCTATCCGGCCGTTCCCGATGGCCTGTTCCTGATGTGGGGAGCGGGCGACCGGCTCATCTTCCGCGCCGAAATGGACGGGTGGCCGCATCTCTATTCAATTCCGGCCGGCGGCGGCCAACCATTGCTGCTCACGCCCGGACCTTTCATGGTCGAGCATGTCACGCTGACGCCCGACCGGACGGCGCTGCTCTACAGTGCCAATACCGGCGGAGCCGCCGGAGACATCGACCGGCGCCACCTTTTCCGCGTGGCGGTCGATCGGCCTGGTCCGCTCGCACTGAGCAGCGGAACCGGCCTTGAATGGCTGCCCACGCCACTCGCCGGCGGCAAACTGGCCTATGTCGCCTCGACGCCCGCAGTCCCGCCGCGTGTTGCGCTGGCGAGCGCCGCGGGGCGAGGCCCTGACTTCCTGTCCACAACCGACGCCAGCTTCCCCTCGAACGTTCTGGTGGCTCCGAAGCCGGTCACCTTCACGGCCCGGGACGGGCTGACGATCCATGGCCAATTGTTCCTGCCGCAGCGGCGCGCCGGCAAGCATCCGGGATTGATCTTCGTCCATGGCGGGCCACCCCGCCAGATGCTGCTCGGCTGGTCGTACATGGATTATTACACGCACAGCTATGCCATGAACCAATATCTGGCATCGCGTGGCTATGCGGTCCTGTCGGTCAATTACCGGCTCGGCATCGGCTATGGTCGCGCCTTCCAGCATCCCGCCAAAGCGGGCGCGATCGGCAATTCCGAATATCAGGACGTCGTGGCGGGCGCGCATTTCCTGCAGGCGCTGCCGGAGGTCGACGGCGGCCGTATCGGCATCTGGGGCGGCTCCTATGGCGGGCTCCTGACCGCACAGGCGCTCGCGCGCGACAGCGACCTGTTCAAGGCCGGGGTCGACTTCCACGGGGTTCACGATTGGTCGATCGGGCGCAACGCCCCGCCACGCTATGAGCAGGGCGATTATGCGGCCCTGATGAAGCTCGCCTTCGAAAGCTCACCCGAGGCGGCGCTCAAGAATTGGCGCTCACCCGTTCTGCTCATCCAGGGAGACGATGATCGCAACGTCCGGTTCGAGCAGACCGTCGATCTTGCCCGGCGACTTGCCGCGCAAGGCACAGCCTATGAGGAGCTGATCTTCCCCAACGAAGTGCATGGCTTCCTGCGGTACGATACGTGGCTGCGAGCCGATGCGGCGATGGTCCGCTTCCTGGATGCGCAGCTGAAGCCCTGACTTCGAGCTATTTAGCCTGATCAGAGAATCTTCTCTTTTCAGGCGCAATAAATCGCCTAGACTGATGTCCTGGAATATGGGGAGCGGCTGCTATGAACAGGTCCAAATTGTCGCGTCGGGCATTACTCGGTGGAGTGGTGGCGGCATCGGGGGCCATCGCCTTTCCGATGGTCAATGCAGGGATGTATCGCGCCCACGCCGCTTCGCCCAAGCGCTATTCGAAACGCGTCATGGACGTGGTCGAGAGTTCGATCGTGATCGATATGCTCGCACCTTTGTCGCTCGACCTGCGGCCCGAAACCATCGCCAACGAATTGTCAGAGCAGCAGATCGCCGACTTTCGTGCGAGCGGCATCACCGGCTTTCACAATTCGTTCGGGATCGGCGGCCCCGATGCATATGCGCAGGTTCTTAAATATCTCGCCGGCTGGAGCGCCTATGTCGGCCACAATGATCGCGTCTTCACGCTGGTCAACGATGCCGGCGACATCGACCGCGCCAAGCGGGAGCGAAAGGCCGCGGTCATCATGGGCCTCCAGGATTCGGATCATTTCCGGTCCGCCAAGGACGTCGCGGTCTTTTATCAGCTCGGCCAGCGCTGCTCGCAGCTGACCTACAACAACCAGAACCGGATCGGATCGGGCTGTACCGACCGCGTGGATGGGGGTGTAAGCGACTTCGGCGTCGAGATCGTCCAGGCGATGAACGCCGTGGGCATGCTGGTCGATACGTCGCATTGCGGAGACCGGACGACGCTCGACGCGATCGAGCTGTCGCCCGTGCCGATCGCGATCACGCACAGCAATTGCCGGGCGTTGAACAATCATCCCCGCACCAAGACCGACGAAGCGATCAAGGCGCTGGGCGCCAAGGGCGGCGTGATGGGCATTACCGGCGTGCGCAATTTCGTGAGCGCCGCCGAGCCGACGACGATCGCCAACGTCGCCGATCATATCGATCATGTCGTGAAGCTGATCGGCATCGATCATGTCGGCATCGGCACGGACGCGGATTTGTATGGCTATGACAAGATGGCGCCCGACCAGTATAAGATGCTCAAGGCGGGCTATAAGGGCAGCTACAGCTTCCGGGACAAGATCGACATCGAGGCGTTCAGCGGCCCCTTGAAGATGTACAATCTGGCCGAGGAGCTGGTCCGGCGCGGCTATGCCGATGCCGATATCGCCAAGGTGCTCGGCGGGAATTTCCGCCGCCTGCTCGGCACGACGTGGAAATGAGCGAGCTGCGCTGACCGGGCGGTCAGCGCTCGCCGTGCATGGTGATCAGCGAATCCATCAGGTCATCATCGGCGCTCGACATCACCGCCAGCGTCACGGCCTCTTCGCAATCCGGGCCGGCGAGGTAGGCGTGGCCCATGTTGGAATCGATGTAGATCGATTCCCCCGGCTCGAGCGTGACCGGATCGTAGAATTCGGTGTGAACGACAATCTGGCCCTTCAGCACGTAGATGAACTCTTCGCCGGCATGATGGACCAGCTCCCCGAACTCGTCGAGCGAGCGCGCGCGGATGGTGGTGATATTCGGGATCATGCGCTTTCGGCGCAGCTCCGCGCACAGATAATAATAATCGTAGTTCGCAGTCTGGACGCGAAAGGCGTTATCGCGCGTGCCAAGGCTCCGCCGCGCCGTGACCGACGCGACCGGCGGGGGCGCATCGCTCTCCGCGAACAGGTCGGACATGCGGATATTCAGCCGCGCGCTCAATTCCTGCAGCTTGTCGTAAGTGAGCGTCAGGCGATTATGCTCGACCTTGGAAAGCGTGGATACCGGAATGCCGGTCCGCTCGCTCATCTCGCGCAGGGTCCAGTTATTGCTGTTGCGCAGTTCCCTGATTACCGCTCCGAGTGTCGAGCGCCGTTTCGCCATGCCTTGTTCGGCCTATTCCGTTTTCCAATTCGGATCGCGTAGCATCGTTACGCGCAGGCGCGCAATGCGCGCTTTGGGTCCATTCCCCTTAGGACGCGCGCCTGAGCGCGGCATCAGCCGCGCGCCGACACTATCGGTTGACAATTCTCCGATTAGGATAATAATTCTCCTTTGGGCAAAAGATGCCGTTCTGGCGCGCGTCCATTCAAGGGGCAGGGGCAATGCGGTCTTTCAAGGGTTGGGCGCTGGGCGCGCTCGCGCTGATCATGGGAAGCGCTGCCATCGGCCAGAGTGATAGGCTCGCGCCGACGCTAGCACCCACCGAGGCCGCGCGGCCTTCGACGACACCGGGTGAAAGCGCTCCCGCCTTTGATGCCGGCCCGCACAGCCTGACGAAGGCGGACGTCGACACCTGGCTCGATGGCTATCTGCCCTACGCGCTCCACAGCAGCGACATTCCGGGCGCGGTCGTCACGATTGTGCAGAACGGGCAGCTTCTCACCGCCAGGGGTTTCGGCTTTGCGGATGCGGCCAAGCGCACGCCGGTCGACCCTTATCGCACGCTGTTTCGTCCGGGCTCCGTATCGAAGCTGGTCACGTGGACCGCGGTCATGCAGCAGGTCGAGCAGGGCAAGCTCGACCTCGACACCGACGTCAACCGCTATCTCGATTTCAAGATTCCGCCGCGCAACGGCAAGCCGGTGACGTTGCGCCAGATCATGACGCACACCGCCGGCTTCGACGAAGCGGCCAAGAGCGTCATCTTCTACGATCCCGGCCATTTGCGCCCGCTCGGCGAGTTCCTGAAGAATTCGCTGCCGGCCCGCATCTATGACGCCGGCACGACCCCGGCTTACTCCAATTGGGCAACCGCGCTGGCGGGCCATATCGTCGAGCGCGTATCGGGCGAGCCGTTCGACGATTATGTCGAGCGGCACATCTTCGCGCCGCTGGGCATGAAGGATGCGACCTTCCGCCAGCCGCTGCCCGCGCGGTTGAGGCCTGTGATGGCGACGGGCTATCGCAAGCCCGGATCGCCTGCTGCGTTCGAGCTGGTCGGCCCGGCGCCGGCAGGATCGCTCTCCGCGACGGGCGTGGACATGGCCAGGTTCATGCTCGCCCATCTCGAGGGCGGCGCGCTCGACGGCAACCGCATCCTGCGTCCGGAAACCGCGGCGATGATGCACAACAGCCCGCTCGATAAGATCAATCCTTATTCGCTGATCCCGCCGCTCGACCGAATGGAGCTCGGCTTCTTCGAAACCAATGTGAACGGCCATGAGGTCGTCGGCCATCTCGGCGATACCGCCGCATTCCACACTTCGCTGCATCTGTTCACCAATGATGGCGTCGGCTTCTACATCTCGTTCAACAGCCCTGGCCGCGCGGGTGCGGCGGGAACCTTGCGTACTGCGATCTTCCAGGATTTCGCCGATCGCTATTTCCCGAACACGGTGAAGGACGGGCTGGTCGACGCGCAAACGGCGAAGAAGCATGCGCAGATGATGTCCGGCCTGTGGGCCAACAGCCGCGGCTCGCAGACGAGCTTCGTGTCGGTTGCCGGCCTGTTCGGCCAGACCGCCGTCACCGTCGGCCCCAAGGGCGAGCTGGTCGTCCCCGACCTGAAGGGGATCGGCGGCAGCCCGCGCGAGTGGGTGGAGATCGCGCCCTTCGTCTGGCGCGAGCGCAACGGCCATGATCGGCTCGCGGCCAAGGTGATCGACGGCAAGGTGGTGCGCTGGAGCATGGATGGGGAATCGCCCTTCATCGTCTTCGATCGCGTGCCGGCCGGTGTTTCGTCGGCGTGGCTGAAGCCCGCATTATTCCTCAGCCTCGCGATCCTCGCGCTCACCTTCTTCTACTGGCCTGTCACCTGGTATGTGCGGCGGCGCTATCGCGCTCCGATCGGCCTCTCCCGGCAGGGGCTCAAAGCCTATCGCGCAGTCCGCGTCATGGCGGGACTGGAACTGGCGCTGTTGATCAGCTGGGTCGTGGTCGTCAGCGCCATGTTCAGCAACCTGAAGAATCTGGCGGGCGCGTTCGATACAATCCTGTTGCTGCTGCAGGTCGCCGGCGCGATCATCTTCGTCGGCACGGTCGCGATCGCGGGCTGGAACCTGTGGCTGGCGTTCCGCGACCGCCGCAAGTGGACGAGCAAGCTGTGGAGCCTGCTGGTGTTCCTCGCGGCTTTGCTCATCCTCTATTTCGCCATCCGGTTCCACCTGATGACCATTTCGACGCGCTACTGATGGCCAGGCTGAAGGTCGAGGTCGCCACCGAGACATTGCGGTTCGCCGCGCCCTTCCGCATCTCGGGCTATGTGTTCGAGACGTCGGACGTGGTGGTCGTCACGCTGGGAGACGGCATGTATCGCGGTCGCGGCGAGGCGTCCGGCGTCTATTATATGGGCGACGACGTTCCCGCCATGTGTGCCGCCATCGAGCGGGCGCGCCCGGAAATCGAGGCCGGGCCAGACCGCGCGGCGCTACGCGATATCCTGCCGCCGGGCGGGGCGCGCAACGCGGTAGATTGCGCATTGTGGGAGCTTGAAGCGGCCCGCGCCGGCTGTTTCGTGTGGGAGCTCGCCGGCCTGCCCCCGCCGCGCCCGTTACGCACCACCTTCACCCTGGGCGCGGACACGCCGGAAGCGATGGCACAGGCCGCGCGTCGGGATGTCTCGGCACGTTCGATCAAGGCCAAGCTGACCGGCGAGCTGGCGCTGGACATTGCGCGCGTGCGGGCGATCCGCGAAGCCCGGCCGGATGTCTGGCTGGGGGTGGACGGCAACCAGGGCTTCGTCATCGACGAGCTGCCTGCGCTTGCCGACGCACTGAAGACCTGCGGAGTGTCGCTGCTCGAGCAGCCGCTCGCACGGGGGCGCGAGGCCGATCTCGACGGATTTGTCTCGCCGCTGCCGATCGCGGCCGACGAAAGCATTCTATCGTTCGCCGAGCTCGAGCGGGCGCTCGGCCGCTTCGACATCGTCAACATCAAGCTCGACAAATGTGGCGGGCTTACCGAGGGCCTGATGATCGCCGCCGCGGCGCGACAGCTTGGCCTGGGCGTGATGGTCGGCAACATGGTCGGCACGAGCCTGGCGATGGCGCCGGGTTTCATTCTGGGCCAGCTGTGCGACCTGGTCGATCTCGATGGCCCCACCTTCCTGGCGCACGATCGGAGCCCCAGCGTGGATTATCGCGATGGCGACATCTGGGTCGGCCCGGAAGTGTGGGGCTCGCCCATGGCGGTTGCCGCTTGAACGCAGCACGGCCGCACCATCACTATGCCCGCTGAGACCGCGGAAAAGGAGACGACGATGACGCCACGGATGATCGCACTGGCTGGATGTGCGCTGGCGGCGCTCGCGGGTGCGTCCGCGGCTTCGGCGCAGGATTATGCGGCGCGGGTCGCACGCGTGCTGAAAGCCACGCCGCTGATCGACGGGCATAATGATTGGCCGGAAGCGCTGCGCGGGCGCGAGGCCGACGCGCGCTGGACGATGGATCTCCGCGCGGATCTCGACAAGCGTCCGGTGCCCTACAATACCGATATCGCGCGTCTGCGCCGCGGCATGGTCGGCGGCCAATTCTGGTCGGTCTGGGTCTCGGCCAATCTGCCCGGTCTCGAACAGGTCAAGCAGACCATCGAGCAGATCGAGCTCGTGCGCGCAATCGCCGCGCGCTATCCCGAAACCTTCGCGCTTGCCCGCACCGCCGCCGACGTCCGCCGCATTCACAAGCAGGGGCGCATCGCTTCGCTGATCGGCGTCGAGGGCGGCGGGCAGATCGACAACAGCCTCGCCGTTCTCGAAGCCTATCACGATCTCGGCGCGGGCTATCTGACGCTGACGCATACCAAGACGATCGAGTGGGCCGATTCGGCGACCGACAATCCGCAGCATGACGGCCTGACGCCGTTCGGCGAAAAGGTCGTGCTGGAACTCAATCGTCTCGGCATGCTGGTCGATTTGAGCCATGTCAGCGAGGCGACGATGCGCGACGCGCTGCGTGTCTCCCGGGCGCCGGTCATATTTTCCCATTCCAGCGCGCGTGCGCTGGACGATCATCCGCGCGACGTATCGGATGATGTGCTCAAGCTGGTCGCCGCCAATGGCGGGCTGGTGATGGTCAATTACGCGCCGTCCTATGTCTCCGACGCGCGCCGCCGCTGGGAGGCGGATCAGGCAGCGGAAAAGGCGCGCCTCAACGCGCCCCCTTATGGTGGCCTCTATATCGGCCAGCCCGACAAGGCAGCGGCCGCGTTTGCCGAATGGCAGGCTGCGCATCCGCGTCCGCGCGTGACGCTGTCCGAAGTCGCCGATCATATCGAGCATATCGCGAAGGTCGCCGGTGTCGATTATGTGGGGATCGGGTCCGACTTCGACGGGGTCGGCAACGACTTGCCCGATGGACTGGGCGACGTTTCGACCTATCCCGCCCTCCTGGCCGAACTGATGCGGCGGGGCTGGAGCGATGCGGATGTCGCCAAGCTGGCAGGCGAAAACGTGCTGCGGGTCATGGCACGCGCGGAGGCGGTCGCCTCCCAAATTGGCGGGCAGGTTGGCCAATAACGCGCGTTAATCTCACCCAAGCGAGCTTAAAATATCCATTTGGAAATTTATTCTCTAGACGGAAACATGGCCGCGTTGATATGCAGTACAGACGGCAAAGCGAGGGACGAGCGTGGGTAACGAAGTGATCATTGCGCTCGGCAGCTACGCCCTTTCCCTGCGGAGTAGGACGCGATGACGGACGCGCAAACGGCCGCGCGCGATAGCGTTGGCCGCGACCTTTCCGCAGCGGCGGGTGCCAGCGCTTTGGCCTTGCCCACGCCCTACTTGCTGTTCCTTGGCGACGTTACCGAACCGGGTTTCGCCAAGACCGCCTTCGGCCTGCGCGACTGGGCCGGCGATAAATGTATCGGCGAATATTCGTCAAGCCCCGACGCGGTGACGACTGGCCTGCCGCGGCTGACGCCCGCGGAAGCGGCCGCCAAGGGTGCCCGCGCAATGGTGATCGCGGTGGCCAATAGCGGCGGTTACATCCCGCCGAGCTGGCACCCGGCCTTGATCGAAGCGATCGAGGCGGGGCTGGACATCATCGCCGGCATGCACGTGCGCCTCACGGCCGTATCGGGTCTTGCCGAGGCAGCGGGCAAGCATGGGCGGCGTCTGATCGACGTGCGCACGCCGCCCGCCGACATTCCGGTCGGTAACGGCCGCAAGCGCAGCGGCAAACGGCTCCTGACGGTCGGCACGGATTGCGCGCTCGGCAAGAAATATACGGCGTTGGCGCTTGCCGACGCTTTCGCCGCGCGCGGCGTCGACAGCGATTTCCGCGCGACGGGGCAGACCGGGATCATGATCGCGGGCGGCGGCATACCGATGGACGCGGTGGTGTCGGATTTCGAGGCGGGAGCGGCGGAATTGCTGTCGCCCGACGCCGCGCCGGATCATTGGGATGTGATCGAGGGTCAGGGATCGTTGCTCCACCCCGCTTATGCAGGCGTTTCGTTGGGGCTCCTCCACGGCAGCCAGCCAGACGTATTCGTGGTCTGCCACGAGCCGGGGCGGAGCGTCGTGCTCGGGACGGCGGGCTATAGCGTGCCCACGGTCGAGGAGATTATCGAGCTGACGACAATGCTCGGGCGGCGGACCAATCCCGCCATACGCTGCGGCGGCATCGCCTATAACACCGCCGCGCTCAGCGACGACGAGGCCGCGCAGGTGATGGCGGACGATAGCAAACGATTGGGCCTGCCCGTGGCCGATCCGATCCGGCGCGGCGCCGCCTTCGACCGGTTGGTCGCCAACTGCCTCGGCGACGCATGATGAACGAGGCCCGGGAGCAACAAGCCAGCTGGTTCCAGCGCTTCCTGCTCCCCGGCTTCGCCTTCAAGGCGGTCGTCATCGGCGGCGGCTATGCCACCGGCCGCGAACTCGCCGAATTCTTCCTGCCGAGCGGCCCCCGTGGCGGGCTTGCCGGCATGCTGCTGGCGATGGTGCTGTGGAGCATCATCTGCGCGATCACCTTTGCGCTGGCGCGCGCCACACGCGCATTCGATTACCGCAGCTTCTTCAAGCAACTGCTCGGGCCCGCCTGGATCGCCTTCGAGATCGCCTATGTGCTGTTCGTCGTCCTGATCCTGGCCGTATTCGGCGCGGCGGCGGGTGCGATCGCGGCGGCGACTTTGGGTCTGCCGCCGATCGTCGGCACGATCGCGCTGGCACTGGCGATCGTCCTGTTTGCGACCTTCGGAAATGCGTCGGTCGAGCGCCTGTTCAAATATGTCTCCTTCCTGCTTTACGGAGTTTACATCCTCTTCATGCTGCTCGCTTTCGGGCGTTTCGGCGGGCAGATGGCAGAGGGTTTCGCTACGCCCGCACCGTGGGATGGCTGGGCGCTCGGCGGCCTCACTTATGCCAGCTACAATGTCGTCGGCGCGGTCGTGATTCTGCCGGTGATGCGGCATATGACCAGCCGCCGCGACGCCGTCATCGCGGGGCTTGTGGCCGGACCTTTGGCGATGCTGCCGGCGATCCTGTTCTTCACCTGCATGGTCGCTTTCTATCCCGACATCGCCGCCGAGACTTTGCCGTCCGACTTCATGTTGCTGCGGCTGAACCTGCCGATCTTCCACCTCGTCTTCCAGACGATGATCTTCGCGGCCCTGCTCGAAAGCGGCACCGGCGCGGTCCATGCCATCAACGAGCGTGTCTCGGCCGTCTGGCATCATCGCCATGGGCGTGAATTGTCGCCACGCGCGCGCGCCGCGCTGGCGGCAACCTTGCTGATCGGCTGCATGTTCATCGCCGACCGGTTCGGTCTCGTGGCGCTTATCGCCAGCGGCTACCGGATCCTCGCTTACACTTTGCTAGCCGTCTACGTCGTGCCGCTCCTGACGATCGGCATCTTTCGTCTTGTGCGCGGCAGCGCGGCGCGCCCCGCCTTCGGAGAAGCCTGATGTCCTGGATACGTGCCCTCACCTGCGCCGCGCTCGCATGCACCGCACCCGCCGCTCTCGTCGCCGCACCGCAGCGGCATGTTGCCGTAACAGCCAGCAACATCGCCGGGCTTGCCGACTTCGTCGACGGACTGGTCGCGGGCCAGATCGCCAGCCGCGAGGTCGCCGGAGCCGTGGTGACGGTGGTCGCCAACGGCCGGGTGCTATTCACGCACGGTTATGGTCTCGCCAATATCGCGACCCGCACGCCGGTCGATGCACAGCATACGCTGTTCCGCCCCGGTTCGGTGTCGAAACTGTTCACCTGGACGGCGCTGGCGCAACAGATCGAGCAGGGTCGTATCGATCTCGACGCGGACGTAAATCGCTACATCGACTTCAAGATTCCGGACTTCCAGGGCGCTCCGATCCGCGTCCGCGACCTCATGTCGCATAGCCCCGGCATGAGTGACGTCAGCGGAATCATCGTCGCTTCGCCGGACAAGCTCACGCCCTATCAACAGTTTCTGAAGACGCACGTACCCGCCCGTTTATGGCCCGCCGGCACGGAGATCGCCTATTCCAATTATGGCGCGGCGCTCGCCGGTTACATTGTCGAACGGGTCTCGGGCGAGCCCTTCGCGGATTATGTCGAGCGCCACATCTTCAGGCCGTTGGGCATGAACTCGACCACTTTTCGCGAGCCGCTGCCGGCCGCCCTGGAGCCCCATATGGCGGCGGGTCACAGGCTGGTCGACGGACAGCTGGTACCCAAGTCCTACGAATATGTGAGTTCGATCATGCCGGCCGGATCGGCAGCGGCGACGGCGCCGGATATGGCCCGCTTCATGCTGGCGATGCTGAGCGGGGGCGCACTCGACGGCAAGCGCATCCTGCGCCCCGCGACGGTGGCGCTGCTCGAGCGAAATTCGCTGGCCAACGTCCCGGGCCTGCCGGGCATCGCCCATGGCTATCTGGTCTATCGCGAGGCAGGGCCGCGGCTGGTGGGTCATGCCGGCAATACCGGCGACTTCCATTCCGACCTTATCCTCGCGCCGGAAAAAGGCATCGGCTTCTTCGTCTCCTTCACCGGCGGGCAAGGCAGCTCGATCGCGCGGACGGAGTTGCGCGATGCGCTGATCGGCCGTCTGTTTCCGCAGACGCCGGCGCCGCTTTACACCGGCAGCGCCCCGGCGCCGCCGCTCGGCGCCTATCGCGACAATCGCCGCGATTATTCGCGTCCAGCCAATCCCGAGCATGATCTCAAGGTAACGATGCCGAGCCCGCGCGTGGTTCTCGTTACCGCCGAAGGGATCAAGACCGCCTACGAGCAGATCGGGCCGCTGGAATATCAGCAGATCACCGGCGCGCGCGCCGGCGGCCCCTATGACCGGCTCAAATTCTATGGCGGGCCGAAGGACTGGCGCTTCTCCTTGGCCTCGCATCCCTACGAAACCTACCATCTCGTCAAAGCCGATTGATCCGGAGCCCATTCGAGGAATGCTGCCATGACCGCACCCCGCCGTTCACTCGCCTGCCGCATCGCGCTTTCGGCTTTGCTGATGACGATGCCGTCGATCGCAGCCGCCGCGCCTCCCGCAGGACTGGCCGACCAGATCGAGCAATTGCGCCGCGACATCGGCATTCCGGCGGTCGGCATCTCGATCGTCGAGGATGGCAAGATCACCTTCGCAAAGGGATTCGGGGTTAAGCGGCTGGGGAGCACGGAGCGGGTCGACGCCGACACGATCTTCCCCAACGGCTCGACCGGGAAGGCATTCACGGTCGCGGCGCTGGCGGTACTGGTCGATCAAGGCAAGCTGAAATGGGACGATCGCGTGATCGACCATATGCCCTGGTTCGCAATGTACGATCCGTGGGTGACGCGCGAGATGACGGTGCGCGACCTTCTCGTCCACCGCAGCGGCTTGGGCCTCGGTCAGGGCGACCTGCTGATGGTGCCGCGCACGAACCTTACCCGCCGCGAAAGCGTACAGCGGCTGCGCTTCATGAAGCCGGCGACGAGCTTTCGCAGCGCCTACGCCTACGACAATATCCTCTACATGGCGGCCGGCCAGCTGATCGAGGAAATCAGCGGCGAGACATGGGAGGCGTTCGTCGCCAAGCATGTGCTCAAGCCCGCAGGCATGACCAATTCGGTGAGCGACAGCGCGCCGCGTTTCGCCACCGCCAACCGCGCCTGGCCGCATGCGCGGCTCAACGGGCCGTTCCGCGGCGTCGGCGATCAATCGGTACTCAACGAGCGCGACGAGCTTGGCCGCAATGCCGCGCCGGCCGGGGGGCTGGCGGTTAGCCCCAACGACATGGCGCGCTGGATGCTGATCCAGCTCGGCCACGGCAAATTGCCGGAGGGCAATGGCCGCTTGTTCAGCGAGGCCGCCTCGGCCGAGATGTGGAAGCCGGTCGTGCCGCTGCCGATCTCGCAATTGCCCGGACCGCTCAAGGATGCGTCGCCGAACTTCGATGCGTACGCGCTCGGCTGGGATGTGCAGGATTATAAGGGCGCCAAGATCGTCTCGCACAGCGGCGCGGTGTTCGGCTTCCAGGCTCTGGTGGTGCTGATCCCGGAAAAGAATGTCGGCTTCACCATGCTGATCAATTCGGAAGACGGCGAGCTGATCAAGGGCATGCAATATGTGCTGCTCGATCATTATCTCGGCAAGCCGACCCAGGATTGGCCGGCGGCGTGGCGCGCGTTCAAGCGCGAGCGACAGGCGCGCGCGATTGCCGCGCTTAACCAGCCGAGCGCGCAGCCGGCCAAGGTTGGTCCGTCGCTGCCGCAGGCGACCTATGCCGGTAACTATGCCGATCCCTGGTACGGGCCGATCTCGATCCGCGAAGAAGCGGGCAAATTGCGTATCGACTTCAAGCAGACGCCGCGCATGACCGGCACGCTCGAACATTGGCAATATGACAGCTTCCGTACGCGCTGGGACGACCCCGCGATCGAGCCCGCTTTCGTTACCTTCGCGATCGGGCCGACGGGCAAGATCGATCGCGTGACGATGAAGGCGGTGTCGCCGCTGGTCGACTTCAGCTGGGACTATCAGGACCTGCTGTTCACGCCGGTGGCGGCCGCAGCCGGCAAGTAGCGGGATCAGCTAGGCGGCTGCGTCGAACCCGCTCAGGAAGCTGGCGACATTGTCGCCGAGTGCGTCGACGGCATAGCCGCCTTCCATGACGATCAGCACAGGTAGGCCGAGCTCTGCGATCCGGGAGGCGATCGCGCGATAATCCTCGGTCCTGATCGCGAAATGGCTGATCGGATCGCCCTCGAACGTATCCGCGCCGAACGACACGATCAGCAGGTCCGCGCCGAAAGCGCCGATGCGGGCGAGCGCGGTTTCGAGCGCGGGCATATAGGCCGCCAGGTCGGTCCCTTGCGGCAAAGGCAGGTTGAGCGTGGCGCCCGCACCCGCATCCTCGCCGACCTCGTCGGCATGGCCCCAGAAGAAGGGATAATCGGTCGCCGGATCGGCGTGGATCGAGGCGAAGAAGACGTCGCCGCGTCGCCAGAAGATGTCCTGGGTACCGTTGCCATGATGATAATCGACATCCAGCACCGCCACGCGACGGCCCGCGCGGGTTGCCGCTTCGGCCGCGATGGCGGCATTGTTGAGATAGCAATAGCCGCCGAGATAGTCGGCGCCGGCATGATGGCCGGGCGGCCGGCACAGGGCAAAGGCGTACGGGTCGCGTCCGTCGAGCACAGCCTGCAACGCCGTCAATGCCGTCTGCGCGCCGCCATAGACCGCCTCCCACGTGCCGGGGCCGAGCGGCGTGGCGGCATCGAAGCTGAAGCGGCCGAGCAGCGCATCGATACGATCGAGCTTGCGCGGCTGCCGCGCCACCACCGGCCAGGTATAGCCGATCGCCTGCCCCGGGCGGCCGCTCGCCTGCCAGCGTTGGTAGCCGGTGCGCAGGAACTCGATATAATCCGGATCATGCACCGCGAGGATGGGTTCGAGTCCGAAGTCTTGCGCCGGCGCCAGCGGCGGTAGCGCGGCGACGATCATGTCGGCCCGCGCCGGAACGTCCGAATGCGGCATCCAGCCGCCATTGTGCAGTTCCTGGGCCGGTACGTGATCGCGTTGGACCGGATCGAACACCCCGTACATCAAATCCTCCACCCTGCTTCAGCGCAACGCATCGCCGCGACACGCCGTAATAACAATAGCAGTCCCGCTGTTGACATTTTTTCCGATTGGAGTGCTTATTTTCCGATGAGGATCGGAGCGCAATAGCTTACAGTCAGGGGATGACGGTGCGTAGCCGACAGCGGAGGAACAGATGAAAAAGATCGCCATGAAAGCCGTGCTGGCATTGGGACTGACCAGCTTGTCCGTGGCCGTCATGGCGCAGGCGCCGGCGGACACGCCGGGCAAGAGCGCGGCGGGACTGAGCTATGTCCAGCCGGCGGAGTGGGCGAAATCGAGCGATGGGCCGATCACGTTGTTCACCGCACCCGAAGGGGATCTGAAGATCGCCGTCGTCGAGGTCGGCAAGGCGAGCGATGCGCAGGCGGCGGCGGCGCAGGCGTGGGCCCGGTATCGCCCCGCGATGGTCCGCCCGATTCAGCTCGCCGCGGCCGGGGCGCGTGGCGAGGGATGGGACGAAAAGGTCAATTTGGTCTATCTGACCTCACCCGCGGAGCATGTCTCGGTGTCGGCAGTGGCCTTGCGCAACGGCGAGCTATGGACGGTCCTGCTTCAGGAAGGCTCCGAGGCGACCCTGAACAAGCGATCCGCCGCCAGCTCGGTCATCGCCCAAGGCCTGCGCCCGGCAGGCTATGAGCGCGAGAGCTTCGCGGGTCGGACCGCACACCGCCTGACCCCCGAACGGATCCAGGCGCTGCGCGACTTCGTCGCCGCGTCGGCGCGTGCACTCGAGGTGCCCGGCGTCGGACTCGCCCTGATCGATCAGGGTAAGGTTGTCTGGCAGGGCGGCATCGGCGTGCGTGCGCTCGGCTCGCCCGAGCCGGTGACCGCGCATACCAAGTTCATGGTCGCATCCAACACCAAGGGCATGTCGACCTTGCTGCTTTCGGTGCTCGCCGACGAGGGCAAGCTACGCTGGGACCAGCGCGTGATCGATCTTTATCCTTCGTTCCGGCTGGGGGGCGACGAGACGACACGGGCCACGCTCGTGCGCCATCTGGTGTGCGCCTGCACCGGCCTGCCGCGCAAGGATTATGCCTTCATCCTGGCCAATGAAGGGGCACCAGCCAGCAGCACCTTCACCGAGCTCGCGCAGACCGTGCCAACCAGCAAGTTCGGCCAGTTATTCCAGTATAACAACCTCATGGCAGCCGCGGCCGGCTATGTCGGCGGGCACCTGGCCTATCCCAAGCTCGAACTCGGCGCCGCCTATGACAAGGCGATGCAGACCCGCATCTTCGATCCGCTCGGCATGCGCGATTCGACTTTCGATTACAAAAAGGGCGAAAGCGGCGATTGGGCGCGCCCGCACGGGCTCGACATCGATGGGCGCATGACCCTCATGTCGAACTATTTCAATCTTGCGCCCTATCCCTATCGCCCGGCCGGCGGCGCCTGGTCGTCGACGGCAGACATGGCGCGCTACGCGCAGCTCGAATTGTCCAAGGGGCTGTCGCCGGAGGGCAAAAGGATCGTGAGCGAGGCGAATCTGCTCGAGCGGCGCAAGCCCGGCGTCGCGGTCGATCGCGACACCCGCTACGGCATGGGGCTGTTCGCCCGCGATGCCTGGGGCATTCCGGTCGTCACCCATGGCGGCACCCTGCTCGGCTATCACAGCAATTTCTACGTGCTCCCCGATGCCGGCATCGGTGCCGTGCTGCTGACCAATGCCGACCCCGGCGCTGCGATGCTCGGGCCGTTCCTGCGGCGGCTGCTGGAGGTGGTCTATGACGGCAAGCCGGAGGCGGCGGACGATATCGCCGCCGCCGCCGCCCGGTCCAAGGTGCAGGTCAAGGCACGGCGCGCGCGCCTGACCTACCCGGGCGATCCCGCGGTCCTGGCTGCGCTGGCGTCCACCTACCGCAGCCCCGAGGGCTCGCAGATCACATTCCGTGAGCGCAACGGCGCCAAGTGGATGAAGGCGGGCTTCATCGAAGGCCCGGTCGCGACCCGCAAGAACCCCGACGGCAGCGTTTCGGTCGTTTCGGCCGGCCCGGGATCGATCGGGGCGGATGCCCTGGTCGGGACCAAGGACGGTCTGCGCACCCTCCTGATCCGCGACAGCCAGCACGAATATTTCTACACCGAGGTTCGCTGAACAGCGCGTGCCGCACTGCGCCGTCGGTTCGTCCCGAGAGGCGAGCCGACGGCCCGGGCCGGCCTAATAGCTGATAGGTCTATCGAACGAGGCTACGGCCTTCCCGCTTCGGCGTCTTGTCCATGACGCCGACGACGATCGCGAAGATCATTCTGAACATGGCGCGGCTCCCCTGCTGCACAGTCCGCCGCTAACCGATCCGCGTTGCGATTTGATGACGCGCGTGCAGCGTGCCCACTTCCGCCTCAGCGGCTTGCCTGCGCGATGAGAGCACAGGCGCGGGCGGGATCGCTTACCGCCTTCACCTCGAAATTCTTGCCCTTGAGATCGTTATAGGTCTCGAAGAAGCGGGTCAGCTCGCGCACCATCGCCTCGCCCAGGCAATCCAGGTCGTGGACATCCGCATACATGCGCGATGCGGTGATGCGCGCGATCAGCCGGTCGTTGCGATTGGTCCTGCCGTCACGCTCGGTCTGCACCGCTTCGATCACGCCCAGCAAGGTGACGACCGCCAGGCAGCCGACCGGCAGGGCCTCGTCGGCCAGGATCAGGATATCGACCGGGTCTCCGTCCTCGGCGAGCGTGTTGGGGACGAAACCGAAAGCGAGCGGAAATGCCATCCCGGCCGGCAGCACGCCGTGCAACGCGAACAGGCCGCTTTCGGCATCATAATCATATTTGGCGCGGCTGCCCGCGGGCGTTTCGACGATGGCGCGGACGGTGCGGGCTGCCTGGTCCAGCGCATGGGGATGCAATAACAGGTCGGGCAAGATCGATGCTCCAGAATGTCCGGCTCCAAGTCGCGAAGCGGCCGAATGATCCACGACCCGGCAAAACTGCCGCAACGCCGTGGACTTCCGGCGAGGGTCCGTACAAGCGTCATGCCGACCATGACCCCCCAGGAAGCGCTGCACGACACGTTCGGTTACCATGATTTCCGCGGCCGCCAGGCCGAGGTGATCGATCGTGTCATGGCCGGGCAAAATACGCTGGCGGTGATGCCGACCGGGGCAGGCAAGTCGCTGACCTATCAGATACCGAGCCTGTGCCGGCCAGGGACCGGACTGGTCATCTCGCCGCTGATCGCGCTGATGCACGATCAGGTGCGCGCGGCGGAGGCAGCCGGGATCCGCGCGGCCGCGCTGACCTCGGCGGATGCGGACCGCGATGAAACCATGCGGCGTCTGCGCGATGGCGAGCTCGACCTGCTCTATGCGGCGCCGGAGCGTGCCAACACCGATGGCTTCCGCCGCCTGCTCGATCGCACGCAGCTGGCGCTGATCGCGATCGACGAGGCGCATTGCGTATCGGAATGGGGCCATGACTTCCGGCCCGATTATCGCCAGCTGCACAGCTTGTTGGATGCGCATCGCGACGTGCCGCGGCTGGCGCTCACCGCCACGGCCGACAAGCATACCCGCGCCGACATCCTCGCCCAGCTCGGCATACCGGACGAGGGCTTGATCCTCGCCGGCTTCGACCGGCCCAACATCCGCTATGCGGTCAGCCCGCGCGATGGACTGGCGCGACAGCTCGCCGCCTTCATCGCCGAGACGCCCGGCCCGGGCATCATCTACGCGCAGAGCCGCGCCGAAACCGAGAAGCTCGCCGCCGCGCTCGCCGCGTCCGGCAGGCCGACGCGCGCCTACCATGCCGGGCTCGAGCCCGCGCAACGCCAGGCCAATGCGCGCGCCTTCGTCTCGTCGGAAGACATGGTGATGGTGGCGACGATCGCGTTCGGCATGGGCATCGACAAGCCCGACGTACGTTTCGTCGCGCATGCCGGCATCCCGAAATCGATCGAGGCTTATTATCAGGAGACCGGCCGCGCCGGCCGCGACGGCGATCCGGCGGTCGCGCAATTATTCTGGGGGGCGGAGGATTTTGCCCGCGCCCGCCGCCGCATCGAGACCGAGGTCGAGGATGTTCGGCGCGGCGGCGAACGCCAGCGTCTCAATGCGCTGGCCGGCCTGGTCGAGGCGACCGGCTGCCGCCGCGCGATCCTGCTGCGCCATTTCGGCGAACATCCGCCCGAGACCTGCGGCAATTGCGACAATTGTCTCAACCCGCCCTCGTCGGTCGATGCGACCGAAGTCGCACGCAAATTGCTGTCGGCCGCGTTCCGCACCGAAATGCGGTTCGGCGTCACGCATCTGACCGACGTTTTGTCGGGCAAGGAGACCGACAAGGTGCTCGGCCAGGGCCATCACCGCCTTTCGGTATTCGGCATCGCCGACGAGGAGGAGGTCAAGCTGATCAAGCCGGTCGCGCGTGCCTTGCTCGCCCGCGACGCGCTGCGCGCCGACGATTTTGGCGGGCTGTCATTCGGTCCCGCCGCAAAGCCGATCCTCAAGGGCGAGGAGAAGGTCGCGATCGTGTTGCCGCCCAAACGCGCCGGACGCCGCCGCGACCGCGACAGCGGCCCGGCCGATCCGCTGTTCGACGCTCTGCGCGACCTGCGCCGCGAACTCGCCAAGGGCCAGGGTGTGCCGCCCTACGTCATCTTCCACGACGCGACCTTGCGCGAGATGGTCGCGGCAAAGCCGCAAAGCCTGCACGCGCTCGGCCAGGTCAGTGGCGTCGGCGCGCGCAAACTTGAGACCTATGGCGATGCATTCCTGGCGGTGATCCGCACCTTCTGATTGCGCCGCCCGTCAATGCTTGCGCGGCACCAGATGCAGCAGGGCCACGATCGCGCCGCCCACGATCAGGCCGACGATGGCGGAGCCGAGCGCCGTCGTCACCCAGGCCGCGATCGCGCCGCCAATGGGCACGACATGCTCGACCGCCTTTGCCGCACCATGCAGCCAATGCGCGATCGCGCCCCAGCCGAGCACCTCCAGCCCATGGACGAGGATACCGCCGCCGACCCAGATCATCGCCGCCGTGCCGATCCCCGCCAGCGCGCGCAGCAGGACCGGCATCGCCGCCACCAATCCGCGCCCCGCCGCGCGCACCGCATGCGCCTTTCGCTGGGCCAAATGGAGACCGACATCGTCCATCTTCACGATCAGCGCCACCACGCCATAGACGCCGACGGTGATCGCAATTCCGACCAGCGCGAGCACGATCGCCTGCGAGAGGATCGACATGCCGGGCAGCTGCGCCAATGCGATCGCCATGATTTCGGCGGACAGGATGAAGTCCGTGCGCACCGCCCCGCCGACCTGACGATCCTCGAGCGCCTTGGGATCGGTGATCTCCACCACCTCCTCGGCATGGTGCACCCCGGTGATCGCCTCGATCACCTTTTCCGTGCCTTCGAAGCAGAGATAGGCACCGCCGATCATGAGCAGCGGCGTGATCGCCCATGGCAGCCAGGCGCTCAGCGCCAGCGCCGCGGGCAACAGGAACAGCAATTTGTTGCGCAGCGATCCGACCGCGATCTTGGCGATGATCGGCAGCTCGCGATCCGGCGACAGTCCGGTGACGTAACGCGGCGTGACCGCGGTATCGTCGATCACCACGCCGGCCGCCTTGGTGCCCGCGCGCCCGGCGGCGCCCGCGACGTCGTCCAGCGACGCCGCCGCCAGCTTGGCGATCGCCGCCACGTCGTCCAGCAGGGCTACCAGTCCCCCGGCCATTCAAACTCCTTCCCCAATCGATGCGACGCGGTAGCGTGGACGCCAAGGGGACGCACTCAAAAAGCCGCGAAGGAGATATCGCCAAGCCGCTAGCTTGGCGGCGCCACCTGGTCGGCGACGGTGGCGCCACGCTTGCCGAGCGGCTTGGCCTTGCCGGTGGTGGTATCGCTTTCGACCTGGCGCTCGGTCTCGGCGTTGACCGAGGCGCCGAGCAGGATGGCGTAGGCCGAGACATAGAGCCACATCAGCAGCACCACGACCGCGCCGAGCGAGCCATAGGTTGCGTTATAATTGCCGATCGTCGCGGCATAGGCTCCGAAGCCCAACGTCGCCAGCAACCACAAAAAAGTGGCGAGGACCGAACCGACCGAAATCCAGCGCCAGCGGGCGTCGTGACGATCCGGCGCATAGCGATAGGCCGCGCCGATCGCGACGCAGGCCAGCCCTGCCGCGATGAGCCAGGTCGCCGCGCCGATCGTGATCGTGGTCACCTCGCCCAGCCGGTTCGCCCATTTGCCGAGCAGCGCCAGCACCGACGCCGCCAGCAGGCCGACGATCGCCACCGCGATCGCGGCGATGATCATCACGAATGAAATCAAGGTCGTGCGCAGCAGCGAACGGCGCTCATGCTGTTCGTAAACCACGTTCAGCGCCATGATGATCGCCCCGCTCGCGCGGGTCGCGCCATAGATCGAAACGAGCAATGCGACGAGCAGGCCGAGCCCCTTCTTGCCGGTGGACGCGGTCACCAGGCTGACGATCTGGTCGAGGATCAGCTTGGCCGCATCCTTCGGCACGAGCCGGATGATCGCGCGCATGTGATCGGCGATCGTCGAAGGATCGGCGATCAAGCCGTAGGTCATCACCAACGCGGCGAGCAAGGGGACGAAGGCGAGGAAGGCGTAGAATGCCACCCCTGCGGCCATCAGGCTGATATTGTCGTCGCCGGTTTTGATCCAGACCCGCCCAAGCACTTCCCGCCAGGCATGGCGCGGGAATCCCAATGGGCTCTCCGCCTCGCGGCCGTGCGGGTCCTCTACCGGCGCCGCCATGCTCGCGGTGCTCGCCATCCGTTTAACTCCCTGTTCCCACGCCTGAACGCATGAGTGGCCGGGCCGATGCGTCGCCGCTATGATTTGTCCGTGTCGCGCGAGAATGATTTCATCAATCGGCTGAAGCCTTTAGCGCGGGACCCCGCGGCACGTGGTCTTGCCGACGACGCGGCGCTGCTCAGCATCGGCGGTGCTAGCCTGGTGCTGACCCACGACATGCTGGTCGAGGGCGTCCATTATTTGCCGGACGATCCGCCGCAGGATGTCGCGTGGAAGCTGGTGGCGGTGAACCTGTCGGACCTCGCGGCGAAGGGCGCGCGGCCGATCGGGATCCTGCTCGGCTATGCGCTGGGCAGCGACGAATATGACGCCGCCTTCGTCGAAGGACTGCGTGAAGCGCTGGACAGGTTCGACGTACCGCTGCTCGGCGGTGACACCATTCTTATGCCCGACGGCGCGCCACGCGCATACGGCCTCACCGCAATCGGCGAGGCGGGCCCGGGCGGCACCCCGTCGCGCGCGGGCGCGCAGCCAGGCGATATTCTTTATGTCACGGGCAGCATCGGCCTGGCCGGGCTGGGGCTGGCGATTGCGCGGGGGACACGCGCCGGGCCTGCGGAGTGGCTGCAGGCCTATCGCCGCCCTTGGCCGCGCCTGGCCGAAGGACGGGCCCTTGCGCCGCTGGTCCATGCCATGGCGGATATTTCAGACGGTTTGCTGATCGATGCGACGCGGATGGCCAAGGCAAGCGGGCTTGCCGTCCAGATTAATCTCACGGCTGTCCCGGTGGCGGAGGGTTCGAACCGGGCGGCGCGCCTCGCCGCGATTACCGCCGGCGACGATTATGAATTGCTGTTCGCCGCACCCCCCGGCCTGGCGCTGGGGCAGCCGGGATTTGCCCCGATCACCGCGATCGGCAACTTCGCCTCCGGCAGTGGGCTGCTGCTGACCGATCGCGAAGGCGAAGTGCCGCCGCCGGGACGACTTGGCTATGAACATGGCGCCCGATCAGCCGGCCCTATCTAATAGTCGCCCGAGGCCGCCGGGGAAGAATCGCAGCCTCGTCTCAACTGCATCAATTACCCTCTCCGCTTGGCTTGCCGATAACGCCAAGTCGCACTAAGCCCTCCCTCAACCCGGCCGCGCAATAAAGCGGCGCCAAACCTTTTGGGGGAATTAGGAAGATGCTGATCGTCGAACTGGCCATTCTCTTTGGCCTGCTGGCTGTGCTCTACGGAATCATTACCGCGATGCAGGTGCTGCGCGCGCCGGCGGGCAATCAGCGGATGCAGGACATCGCCGCCGCCATCCAGGAAGGTGCCGGCGCCTATCTCGCCAAGCAATATACCACCATCGCTGTTGTCGGTGTCGTGGTCGCGATCCTCGTCTTCTTCTTCCTCGGTCTCATCCCGGCCGTCGGCTTCGCGATCGGCGCGATCCTGTCTGGCGTGACCGGCTTCATCGGCATGAACATCTCGGTGCGCGCCAATGTCCGCACCGCGGAGGCGGCGCGTCACTCGCTTCAGGGCGGCCTGACCATGGCGTTCCGCTCGGGCGCGGTGACCGGCATGCTCGTCGCCGGCCTGGCGCTGCTGGCGATCGCCGGCTATTTCTTCGCACTCGTCCATAGCGGCCTCACGCCGACCAGCCGGCCGGTGATCAATGCGCTGGTGGCCTTGTCCTTCGGCGCCTCGCTCATCTCGATCTTCGCGCGCCTTGGCGGCGGCATCTTCACCAAGGCGGCCGACGTCGGCGCCGACATGGTCGGCAAGAACGAGCTCGGCTTCGACGAGGATGACGATCGCAACCCGGGTGTGATCGCGGACAATGTCGGCGACAATGTCGGCGACTGCGCCGGCATGGCCGCCGATCTGTTCGAAACCTATGTCGTCACGCTCGGCGCGACGATGGTGCTGGTGGCCTTGCTCGTCGCCGGCGCCGACGCCGCCAAGCTGATGACGCTGCCGCTGCTCGCAGGCGGCGTCTGCATTTTGACCTCGATCATCGGCACCTTCTTCGTCCGTCTCGGCGGCGGTTCGATCATGGGCGCGCTCTACAAGGGGTTCATCGTCACCGCCGTCCTGTCGATCCCGGCCTTGTGGTGGGCGACCCACCTGATCTTCCCGGACATGAATGCCGTCATCGGCAGCGCGGCCGAGGCGACCAGCCTCGACACCGCGCCTGCCGTCGCGGCGCATACCGCCTTCACCGGCATGGACCTGTTCTGGTGCATGCTAGTCGGGCTCGGCGTCACCGGCCTGATCGTATGGATCACCGAATATTATACCGGCACCAATTATCGCCCGGTCCAGTCGATCGCCAAGGCATCGGATTCGGGCCACGGCACCAACGTCATCCAGGGTTTGGCCGTGTCGATGGAATCGACGGCCATGCCGACGTTGGTGATCGTGGTCGGCATCATCGCCAGCTACCAGCTCGCCGGCCTGATCGGCATCGCCTTTGCCGCCACCGCGATGCTCGCGCTCGCCGGCATGGTGGTCGCGCTCGACGCCTACGGCCCCGTCACCGACAATGCCGGCGGCATCGCCGAAATGGCCGGGCTTGAGGGTGAGGTGCGCGAGCGCACCGACGCGCTCGACGCGGTCGGCAACACCACCAAGGCGGTAACCAAGGGCTATGCGATCGGCTCGGCCGGCCTCGCCGCTTTGGTGCTGTTCGCGACCTATACCGAGGATCTGTCGCAATTCTTCGGCAATGTTGCCGTCAACTTCTCGCTGTCCAATCCCTATGTCGTGGTCGGGCTACTGCTCGGCGCGCTGCTGCCTTATCTCTTCGGCGGCATGGCAATGACGGCGGTCGGCCGCACTGCGCAGGCGGTGGCGCAGGACATCCGCGCGCAGTTCAAGGAGAATCCCGGCATCGCCGATCGCAGCGTGCGGCCTAACTATGCCCGCACGGTCAGCCTCGTCACGGCCGGCGCGATCAGGGAGATGATCGTCCCGTCGCTGCTGCCGGTGCTGGCGCCGATCGCGGTCTATTTCGCGGTCACCGCGGTAGCTGGCCAGGGCAATGGCTTCGCCGCACTCGGTGCGTTGCTGATGGGTGTGATCATCTCGGGCCTGTTCGTCGCCATCTCGATGACTTCGGGCGGCGGCGCGTGGGACAATGCCAAGAAGGTGATCGAAGTCGGCGCCTATGGCGGCAAGGGCTCGCCCGCGCACCAGGCGGCGGTGACCGGCGACACGGTGGGCGATCCCTACAAGGACACGGCCGGCCCGGCGGTCAACCCGATGATCAAGATCACCAACATCGTCGCCTTGCTGCTGCTGGCGGCGCTCGCGGCGCACGGCGGCTGATCGGCAGGCGGGTGCGCGTCAGCGCATCCGCCCCGCTTGCTATCGTTGCGCGCCTGAGCCAATTTCCCTTGGGGGGACTTGGATGCCGCGACGGAATCGCACGATCAGGGTGTTAGCGAAATACATCGCTGCGGTTTCCACCCTCTCTGCTTTTCCTGGAACCGCCGCTCATGCGGCTGATGCCGCAGCCGCTCCGCCACCGGAAGCCTTCCTCAAGAAGGCGACATTTTCCGGCCCGATGATCTCACCGGACGGCCGGACGCTGGTAGGGCGTTTCGACGGGGGTACCACCTTATGCGTATTGAGCGCCGCTGACCTCGACGCAGGGTGCCAAAAGCTGATCAAAGGCGTCGGCTCTTCCCCGATGAGCTGGCTCGGCAATGGCCGGTTGCTCACGTCGTGGGCAGCGTTCGTGCCGTTCGGACCGTTTCTCATCCCGTTTCCGGTCCCGGTCACCGTCGATGTCACCTCCGCGAAGGTTGACACCTTGTTGCCAAAAAAAGCGCCCTATCGCGCGGGTGCCGTGATCTGGACAGCGCCGGACGGCTCGAGCGTCCTGTTGAGCGCGACCCGCAACTCGAAGGAGTGGCCCGAAGTCCTTCGCGTCGACTTGGCGTCCGGGCTGGTCACCACGGTGCAGGCCAGTCAATCGCCGATACTGGCCTGGTTTGCGGACGCTAATGGCGTTGTCCGGGCGGGGATTGGGCGCGATGGGAAGCACCCTGCCATCTTCTACCGCACAAAGGCCGATGAACCGCTGCGGCGGTCGACGCCACCGCCGCCGCCAAAAGGCAAAGCGGATGACGGCGGCGATGACATGCTCGAAACGATCCGTTTTGACGGCCCCGGCAATACCAAGCTTGCCATCAGCAATCGTCAGACCGGGCGCTTTTCCGTTTACGAATATGATCTGGAGCACGACACGTTCGGCAAAGCCCTGTTCGAGCATCCCAAGGTCGACGTCGACCGCTTGGTGATAGATGCAGGCGGCTATACCGTGTCCGGTATCGCCTATGAGGATGACCGCCCCCGCGTAAAATGGCTCGATGCGGAACAGGGCAGGCTTCAAGCGCAGATCGATCGGATCTTCCCCAACACCGTCAATACCATGACCAGCCGCAGCCAGGACGGAAACCTTGTCGTCGTCGAGACGATGGGGCCGGACAGCGCAGGCATGTCTTATCTGTTCGATCGCAAGGCGCGTATCATGAAGGGTCTGCTGCCCGCGTTCGACAATCGCGAGACGCTCCACCTTTCCCCGGTTAGGGCATTCGATTTCAAAGCGCGCGATGGGCTTGAGATCCCCGGCTACCTCACACTACCGGTTGGTAAAGCAACCAAGGCGTTGCCCCTTATCGTTATGCCGCACGGCGGACCGTTCGCGCGCGATCGCTGGGGCTATGACCCCTATGTCCAGTTCCTCGCCAGCCGCGGGTATGCCGTGCTGCAGCCGCAATTCCGCGGGTCGACCGGCTTTGGCCGATCCTTCGTCGAAAAGGGTTATGGCCAGTGGGGCGCGGCAATGCAGGACGATTTGCTCGACGGAATTGCCGCTCTCGCGCGGGAGGGCACGATCGATCCCAAGCGCGTGTGTATCGTGGGCATATCCTATGGCGGCTATGCCGCGGAATGGGGCGCGGCGCGCGACGCCGCTCATTACCGGTGCGCAATCAGCCTGGCCGGAGTCAGCGACATACGTGCACAGCTCCGTCATGACCGTTCTCTATTCTACGCCCCGCGCTACGCCGCCGCCTGGGCGAAGAAGGTCGAGGGCGAAGAGAAACGCGACCTGGACGCTTTCTCCCCGCTTCAGCAGCAGACCGCCATCACTATCCCGCTGCTGATCGCGCACGGAGAGGCGGACAACAATGTTCCGGCCAACCAATCCCACCAGCTGGTAAAGGCGCTGCAGAGGCGAAACGCGACGGTCGAAGGCCTTTTCTACAAAGGCGAGGGCCATGGCCTGACCGACGCCAAGAACCAGGCGGACTTCCTGTCTCACGTCGAGGCGTTCCTCGCGAAATACAATCCCGCTTGACGATCGTTGGTCTGAGCTGGCCTCAGCGATCCGAGCGTGTATCGTCACGCGTCGGCTTGAGGGGAAAGTAGCGCGCATGACCGGTCATCTGCTCAGCCTGGCGGGCATCGTCCTGATCCTGGCGGTGGCGTTCGCCTTGTCGTCGAACCGCCGCTGGATCCAGTTGCGCGTGGTCGGCGCGGCGTTTGCGTTACAGGTCGGGATCGCCGTGCTGGTGCTGTACGTGCCCGCCGGCCAGCGGGTGATCGCCGGCATGGCCGGCGGCGTGAGTGCGCTGCTCGGTTATGCGGGCGAGGGCACGGCGTTCCTGTTCGGGCCGTTCGCCGCCTCGCCGCTCGGGCAGAATTTCGCGCTGCAGGCACTGCCGGTGATCATCTTCTTCGCCAGCCTGGTGTCGATCCTCTATCATCTCGGCGTGATGCAGCGGATCGTGCGCTGGCTCGGCGGCGCGATCGAAGCGGTCGTCGGCATCAGCAAGGTCGAAAGCCTGTGCGCCGCCGCCAACATCTTCGTCGGCCAGTCGGAATCGCCGCTCGTGATCCGTCCCTATCTCGCCGGCTTGCGCCCCTCCCAGCTGTTCCAGGTGATGACGAGCGGCATGGCCGGCGTCGCCGGCACGATCCTCGCCGCTTATGCGTCGATGGGGATCCGGATCGAATATCTGCTCGCCGCCAGCTTCATGTCCGCGCCGGGCGCGATCCTGATGGCGAAGATGATGATGCCGGACGATCCGGCCGATCTCGATCTGCCGATCAACGAGATGGTCGACACCAGCCATGCGGACGAGGACGAAAAGCCCGCCAACGTCATCATGGCGGCCGCCCAGGGCGCGCAGCTCGGCGTACGGCTGGCGGTGATGGTCGGCGCGATGGTGTTCGCCTTCGTCGGGCTGGTCGCGCTCGCCAACGGTATCTTGTCGGGCGTGGGCCACTGGTTCGGGATCGCCGATCTGACCTTCCAGCATATGCTGGGCTATGTGTTCGCGCCGGTGATGTACCTGATCAGCGTGCCGTGGGATCAGGCCGGCGCCGCAGGCGGCCTGTTCGGCGAGAAGATCGTGCTCAACGAATTCGTCGCCTACATCCATCTCGGCAAGATCGCCTCGACGCTGAGCGCGCACAGCCAGGCGGTGGTGACCTTCGCCCTGTGCGGATTTGCCAATTTCAGTTCGATCGCGATCCAGATGGCGGTAACCGGCGGGCTCGCGCCCAATCAGCGGCCGATGATCGCCCGGCTCGGGCTCAAAGCGTTGCTGGCCGGCAGCCTCGCCAACCTGATGTCGGCGGCGCTGGCGGGGATTCTTATCTCCTGAACGCTAGCCCTACCGCCTGAACCAATGGGCGTAACCGAACCAGGCGGTGATGCCGCCGGCGATCGCTGCGCAGAAGCCCACCACGCCCCAGAAGGCCCAGGGCTCATGTGCCGCCGGGATGCCCTCGACATTCATCCCCAGCAGCCCGGTCAGGAACGTCAAGGGCAGGAAGATCAAGGCGACGATCGACAGCAGCAACGCACGATTTTCAATCTGTTCCGAGCGGAGGTCGGTCAACTGCTCGTGGATCAGCGCGGATCGCTCGCGCACCGCATCCAGCTCTTCGGCCATGCGCGCGAACCGGTCCGCCGCTTCGCGCAGGTGTAGCCGGTCGTCATCCTCCAGCCATGGCGCGTCGAGCTCCGCCAGCCGCGACAGGGCCTCGCGCTGCGGCGCGACGAAGCGGCGATAGACGATCGCGTCGGCGCGCGCCTCGGCGATCTTGCGGCGGGTTTCGTAGGCATGCTCCGGCGCGATGGCGAGTTCGCAATCGTCGACGAGGTCGCCGAGGTCGCTGATGACCGGGTCGACCCGCTTGGTGATGATCATGGCGAGATGCGAGATGAGATCACCGGGATCCTTGATCTCGCCGGCCACCATCTGCTCGCGCAGCACGTCGAGCCCGTCGAGCGGATGGAAGCTGACCGAGATAGCACGCCCCTGCTCGACCCAGGCGCGGATCGAAACCAGCCGGTCGTCCACCCCTTCCCCGCCCCCCGCGGCCGGGCCACGCAGGTTGATCAGCGCGCCCTGCTCGATCGCCTCGCTGCGCGGACGGGTTTCGGTCGCGGTCAGCGCGTAGATCACGGTGGTCGGCATGCCGCCGTGATCCTTCAGCCATTGCAGCGTATCCTGTTCCCGCCCGTCGAGATGGACCCAGACGAAGGCAGCCGGCACCGCGCGGCTGCACGCCGCGGCCGCATCGACCTCATGGCCCTTGCCGTCGGATTGCAGTTCGAGCGCCCAGTGGTTCATTGCGGTTTCCAGATGAGGTGGAGCGTGAGCCCCGGTGGCGGCGCCGCAGGCGGTTCGCCGACAACGCGCTCGGCGTCGGCGCGGGCCCGGTCGAGGATCGCATTCGGCACTTGCCGGTCATGATAGACATGATCGGCCAGCCCGAGCAGACGCGCCGCACGCAAGGTCAGCGCTTCGGGATCGCCCGAAACGACAACGACCTGCTCGCAGCGATCCCCACGGCGTTCGGCCGAGGCGATCGCGGCGGCGGGATCCATATGTTCCACCAGCGGATCGAGCGGCCCGCCGGCGGCGAGCAGCGCCCCGATCGCGCGCCGCCGTTCGTCGATCGCGGGAAAGCGATGGCGCAACCGCTCGCGCGCGCCGAACAGCGCCTCCGCCAGCCGCCCCAATCCGGCCGGCAACAAAGTTTCCAGCCGCTGGCGCAACGCCGCCGCCAGGCCGGCGGATGCGCCCCCCGTGCCGATCGCGATCAGCACCGGATCGCGATCGATGATGGCGGGCAAGGTGAAGTCGCACAGATCGGGCCGGTCGACCGCATTGACGAGGATACCGCGCGCCTTGAGCCGCGCCACCGCCGCTTCATCGTCCGCGGCGACGACCGCCAGCGACGCCTGCGCCTCTTCGCCGACCAGGATCGCCCCGGCCCGCTCCAGCAGCCGCGCTTTGGCATCGGCCATCGGCCTGGCGCCGACCAGGATGACCGGGCGCCCCTGCAGCCTCACGAAGATCGGCAGGCTGTGCGTAGCCGCCTCAGATCGATCGCACGTAAGCGCGGATCGTGTCGGCAATGTCCGGCCGTTCCAGTGCGAGCGCGATATTGGCGATGATGAAGCCGGCTTTCTCGCCGCAGTCGTGGCGGACGCCGTCAAACGTCTGGGCGTGGAAAGGCTGCTTGCCGATCAACTCCGCCATCGCATCGGTCAGCTGGATCTCGCCCCCCGCGCCCTTCTTGCCGGCCGACAATATGTCGAGCACCTCGGGCTGCAGGATATAGCGGCCGACCGCCGCCAGCCGCGACGGGGCGGTTCCCGCCTTGGGCTTCTCCACCAGGCCCCTGACCTCGGTGACGGCGCCCTCGCTCTCGCCTGGCGAAACGATGCCGTACCGGTCAGTATGCGCTTGCGGCACCTCGACCACAGCGATGACGTTGCCGCCTTTGGCTTCGTAGGTGTTGCACATCTGCGACAGACAAGGCCGCTGCGGATTCCACAGCAATTCGTCGGGCAGCAGCACCGCGAACGGCTCGTCGCCGATCAGCTGGCGGGCGCACCACACCGCATGGCCGAGGCCGGCCATCTGCTGCTGGCGCACGAAGGCGGCCTGGCCGGGCTCGAGCCGGGTCGGGCCCATCGCCTCCAAAATGGCATGTTTCGCCTTGGCGTTGAGGTCGTGTTCGATCTCGAACGCGCTGTCGAAATAATCCTCGATCGCATGTTTGCCGCGGCCGGTGACGAAGATCATCTGCTCGATCCCGGCGGCACGCGCCTCGTCGATCGCATATTGGATCAGCGGCCGGTCGACCACGGGCAGCAATTCCTTGGGCACCGCCTTGGTCGCGGGAAGAAAGCGCGTGCCGAAGCCCGCCACCGGAAACACCGCTTTGCGCACACGCTTGATGGTCATGCTGTCCTCAGAGCCAGGGTGGAAGGCGATCGGCCGCGATCAGGGCTTCGATCGGCTGGCGATCGCGGACAATTGCCCATTCCTCTCCCGAGACCATCGCTTCGGGCACGAGTCCCCGCGAATTATAGGTGTTGGCCATGGTGGCACCATAAGCGCCCGCGGTCATGAAGGCGACCAGGTCTCCGGCGGCAACTTGATCCATTTCCCGGGCGCGCGCGAACGTGTCGCCGGTTTCGCAGATCGGGCCGACGACATTGGCGACGAACTTTGCGCCGTTCGGCTCGACCGCGCGGATATTATGCCAGGCGTCGTACAGGCTCGGGCGCAGCAGGTCGTTCATGCCGGCATCCAGCACCACGAACGGGTAATTCTTCCCCTCCTTGATCCGGATCACCCGCGTCAGCATCACGCCGGCATTGCCGACGATCACCCGCCCGGGCTCGAAGATCAGGCGGACGTCCCAGCCCGCCGTGACCTCGCGCACCATCGCGCCATAATCGGCCGGGCTCGGCGGCACGGGGACCGCCGGATTATAGGGCACGCCCAGCCCGCCGCCCAAATCGGCGCTGTCGATCGCGTGCCCCGCCGCGCGCAAAGCGGCGATCAGCGCGCCGACGCGCTCGAACGCCGCACGGCTGGGCGCGAGATCGGTCAGCTGGCTGCCGATATGGACCGCGACGCCCACCGCCGCGATGCCGGGCATGGCCGCCGCGCGCGCATAGGCATCCGGCGCACGGTCATAGGCCACACCGAACTTGTCGTCGGCCCGGCCGGTCGAGATCTTGCTGTGCGTGCCCGCGTCGACATCCGGATTGACGCGGAAGGCGACCCTGGCGGTCACACCGCGCGCGGTGGCCACCTGCGACAACATCTCCGCCTCGGCCACCGATTCCAGATTGAACTGGCCGATCCCTTCATCGAGACCCAGCGCCATCTCCTCGGCGGTTTTGCCGACCCCGGAAAAGACGATCTTGGCGGCCGGTATTCCCGCCGCGAGCGCGCGCTTGAGCTCGCCGCCCGAAACCACATCGGCGCCGAGCCCGAGCGCGGCGAGCGTCGCCAGCACGGCGCGGTTGGGATTGGCCTTGACCGCGAACGCGATCAGCGGATCGTCGATCCCCGCGAGCGCCTCGCGGAACACGCGCACATGGCGCTCGATCGTCGCCGCCGAATAGACATAGATCGGCGTCCCCGCCTCGGCCGAGATCCGCGCCAGCGGCACGCCTTCGGCATGGAGCATGCCGTCCTTGAGCTCGAAATGATCCATCTATTTGGGCGGCAGATCGAACGGATCGTCGGCGCGGGGCTGCGACTTGGTCAGCAGCTCGTCGCTCCGGGTCGGCCGTACCGCCGCCGGCCGCTTCAGCAATTCGGTCGGTGTCGGCGCCACGGGCGACGTCGCGGGCTTGGGCGGGAGCGCCCCGCCGGCGGGCGGATGCAAAGTCTGCTCATTGCCGCACGCCGTGAGCAGCAGCAGGCCGACGAGGGGGATCGAACGCTTCATGCCGGCTTTCTAGCCTCGGCGATGCGCTTGCGCACCTGTTCAGGCGCCGTGCCGCCATGCGAGGTGCGGCTGGCGACCGAGGCGTCGACCGTCAGCACGCCGAACACGCGCGCGTCGATGCGCGGATCGATCGCCTGCAGCGCTTCCAGCGGCAGGGCAGCGAGCGCCACGCCTTCGCTTTCGGCGAGTTTCACCGCCCGGCCGGTGATGTGATGCGCCTCGCGGAACGGGATATTGCCCTCGCGCACCAGCCAGTCGGCGAAATCGGTCGCGGTCGAGAAGCCGGCTTCGGCCGCGGTCCGCATCCGCTCCGGCACGAACCGCGTCGTCTCGGCCATGCCGGTCATCGCCGCGATCGACAGCGCGAGCAGATCGTGCGCCTCGAACACCGGCGGCTTATCGTCCTGCATGTCCTTCGAATAAGCGAGTGGCAGCCCCTTCATCGTCATCGTCAGCGCGACCATGCAGCCGGCGATGCGGCCCGCATGGCCGCGCACCAGCTCGGCCGCGTCGGGGTTGCGCTTCTGCGGCATGATCGACGAGCCGGTCGAATAAGCGTCGGGCAATGCGATGAAGCCGAACGGCTGGCTCGCCCAGATCACGAACTCCTCCGCCATGCGCGAGAGGTGGAGCGAGCATTGTGTCGCCGCCATCAGATAATCGAGCGCGAAATCGCGGTCGGATACCGAATCAAGCGAATTGTCCGTCGGCCCGTCGAAGCCGAGCGCAGCCGCGGTCGCATGGCGGTCGATCGCGAAGCCGGTCCCGGCCAGCGCCGCGCTGCCGAGCGGCGAGCGGTTGAGCCGCGCGCGCGCATCGGCGAAGCGCGAGCGATCGCGCCCGATCATCGCGTGCCACGCCATCAGATGGTGGCCGAGCGTCACCGGCTGCGCGACCTGAAGATGGGTGAAGCCGGGCATGATCGTCGCGGCATGCTCCTCCGCGCGCGCCAGCAAAACCGCCTCGAATTCGTCCAGCCCGGCGAGCACCGCATCGATCGCGTCGCGTACCCACAGTTTGAAGTCGGTCGCGACCTGGTCGTTGCGCGAGCGCCCCGTGTGCAGCCGTCCCGCCGCCGGGCCGACCAGTTCGGCCAGCCGGCTTTCGACCGTCATGTGAATGTCCTCGAGCGTCAGATTCTCCGGCGGACCGTCGCGCTCATATTCGTCGGCGATCTGCGCCAGCCCCTGGTCGATCGCGGCAACATCGGCCGCATCGACGATGCCTTGCGCACCCAGCATCGCGACATGGGCACGGCTGGCGGCGATATCCTGCCGCCACAGGCGCTTGTCGAATGGGATCGAGGCGTTGATTTCGCGCATGATCGCGCTAGGCCCATCGGCGAACCTTCCGCCCCACATGGCATTGGAGTCCGACATGCGGCGTCTAGCCCTCGCTTCTCTCACGCTGCTGGCCGCGCTCGGCGGCTGCCATAAGCAAGCCGCCCCCGCGCCGCAAGCACAGGAGGCACCGACGCCTGCGGCCGCCCCTGCGCCGGCAGCGCCGGATATGTCCCTGAAGGGCAAGCCCATCCCCGAAGCCGAGATCAAGAATGATCAGGGCGCAACCGCCAAATTGTCCGATCTCAAGGGCAAGCCGCTGCTGGTAAATCTGTGGGCGACCTGGTGCGTGCCGTGCATCAAGGAGCTGCCGACGCTGGACGCGCTCGCCGCACGCGATGCCGCCAAGCTGCAGGTGATCGTCGTCAACGAGGATCTGGAGGGCCCGCGCGTGGTCACGCCCTTCCTCCAGAAGCGCCCGCTGAAAACGCTCAAGCCGTGGATGGACACCGGCAACGCGCTGATGATCCCGCTCAAGACGGCATCTTTGCCGACCACGATCCTGTACGATGCCAACGGCAGGGAAGTGTGGCGCGTTTCGCGCGACATGGACTGGACCAGCAAGGAGGCCGCGGCCTTGCTGGCGCAGGCTGGGTGATCGGAGATCTTCGATCGATTGCATTCATCATTGCGAGCCGATGATATAAAATGCGGGCCGCCGCTCGCGCATCGGCCTGGATTGCTTCGTCGCTACGCTCCTCGCAATGACGACAATATTTGCGGACATCACTCGCCGCGAGGCGAGCCAAAAGTTCGCGCCGGCTTTAGCGAAGGCTACTACCGTCCGCCCGGCAGCTTGATCTCGAACAAGGTCGGCCAGTTCTTGCCCGTCACGAACAACCGCCCGCTTTTCTTGTCGTAAGCGATGCCGTTCGGCACCGCGTCGTCATTGGCCACCTGCACCCGCGTCCACAACGCCGCCAGGTCGATCCACCCCTTCACCTTGCCGCTGTTCGGATCGATCCGGGCGATCAACGCCGTCTGCCACACGTTGGCGAGGATCTCGCCGCGGACATATTCGAGCTCGTTGAGCAACGCGACCGGCTGTCCCTCGGCGGTGACCGTCAGCCGCCGCGTCACCTTCATCGTCTTGGGATCGAGGAAGCGCAGCACCGGCGTGCCGTCGGACATGATGATCTGGCGCCCGTCCTGGGTCATTGCCCAGCCTTCGCCGCTATAGGTCCAATTGCCCGCCGCCTTCAGACCCGGCAAGGTCCAGATGAAGCCTTTGCCGCCGTGCCAGACGAAGCTGTACAGCCGGTTGCCCCAATCGACGATGCCCTCGCCGAACAAAGGGCGCGGGATGGTGATGCTCTGGACGATTCGCCCGGTCGCCAGCTCCTTCTTGCGGATGAAGCTCTGCCCCTCATAGCCGGTGCTCTCGTACAGCCAGCCGTCGCGGATCAGCAGGCCTTCGGTAAAAGCGCTCGTGTCATGCGGATAGGTCCGCACGACCTGCGCCTGCGTGACGGGCAGCGCCGCCGCCGCCGGCCAGCCAAGCAGGACGAGCATAAGGGACAGGATCCGGCATATCATCGCCACCGCCCTAACAGGCGACCGTCGATCGCCGCCAGCCCCATTGCGATCAGCCCCATTCCCGCAAAGTGGCGCGGCGCGAGGCTCTCGCCCAACAGGAATGTGCCGAGCAGGATTGCGGTGACCGGGATCAGGAAGGTCACGAGCAGCGAATTGGTCGCGCCCGCCGACGCCAGCAGCTTGAAATAGAGGATGTAGGCGATGGCGGTCGAGAAGAAGGCAAGTCCCGCCAGCGCCGCCCACGCTTCGGGCGCCGGCGCGGTCGCCTGCCATGGCGGCTCGAACAGCAGCACCAAGGGCAGGAGGAGGACGGCCGCCGCCGTAAGCGATCCGCGTGCGACCGCCACCGGCGGCACCCCCATCACCCGGAAGCGCCGCCCCCATATTCCGGCCAGCCCATAGGATAAGGTCGCCGCCAGACAGGCGAGCTGCGCCAGGACATTATCGCCGATCTGCCCAAGCAGGTCGGCACCGATCATGACGGCCACCCCGCCGAAGCCGAGCAGGACACCGGCGACCTTGGCGGGCGTCATCCGCTCGTCCTGTGTGAAGAGATGCGCGACGATCACGCCCCAGATCGGCGTGGTGGCGTTGAGGATCGAGGCCAGCCCGGACGGGATCGTCCGCTGCGCGAAGGCGAACAGGATGAACGGCAGGGCATTGTTGAGCAACGCCAGCAGGAACAGGGCCGGGACCGCACCGGTCGGCAGCGCCAGCCGGTCCCGGCGGAGCGCCCGCCACGCCCACAACAGGCCCGCGGCAAGGCTGACGCGCAACAACACCAACGTCAGCGGCGCGACCGAATGGATCGCAATGCCGATGAAGAAGAACGAACCGCCCCACAAGACCGACAGGATCAGCAGGATCGCCCAATCGGCGCGGCTCATCTGCCTGTGCATCACCCCACCATGACGAACGGCAAGCGGCAAGTCACCTCGCCGCTTGCGCTCAAAACCGCCGGCATTCGGGCACATCCTCCGTCACCCCGGACTTGTTCCGGGGTCCACTGTGCCTCGCGCGCATCCCTTCAGCTTCTTACGCGGCTCGCGCCGCCTGGTGGACCCCGGAACACGTCCGGGGTGACGCTAAGGGTGGACAACAATCACCAGACGTGGACGCGCTCTTCCGGCGGCAGATACAATTTGTCGCCCGGCTTGACGTTGAACGCCGCATACCAGGCGTCGACATTGCGCACGATGCCGTTGACCCGGAATTCGGCCGGGCTGTGCGGATCGGTCAGCAATTGCTGGCGCAACGCCCCCTCGCGGCGCTTGCTGCGCCACGCCTGGGCGAAGGCGAGGAAGAAGCGCTGGTCGCCGCTATAGCCGTCGATCACCTTGGGCTCGCCATGCTCCGCCACATAATGGCGATAGGCCTGGTACGAAGCCTCGAGCCCGCCGAGATCGCCGAGATTCTCGCCGAGCGTCAGCTGGCCGTTGATCTTGGTGCCGGGGATCGGCTCATAGCCATTATATTGGCCGACGAGGCGCTGAGCGCGGGCGGTATAGCTGTCGGACGTGCCCTTGCTCCACCAGTCGCGCAAATGGCCGCTGGCGTCGAACTTGCGGCCCTGATCATCGAAGCCATGGCCCATTTCATGGCCGATGATCGCGCCGATCTCGCCGTAATTCACCGCCGGGTCGGCGGCCGGATCGAAATAAGGCGGCTGCAGGATCGCGGCCGGGAAGGTGATCTGGTTCATCAGCGGGTTGTAATAAGCGTTCACCGTCTGCGGGGTCATCGTCCACAGCGAGCGATCGACCGGCTTGCCGAGCCGCGACAGTTCCAGCTTCCATTGGAAATCCTGCGCGTTGATCGCGTTGGCGAGCGGATCGCTCGGGCTGATCTGGATAGTGGAATAATCGATATATTTGACCGGGTGGCCGGTGCGCGGCTCGAACGCCGCCAATTTGGCGAGCGCTTCCTTGCGGGTCGCGTCGTCCATCCAGGTCGCGTGGCCGATCTTGTCGGCATAGGCGCTCCGCAGATTTTCGATCAGCTCCGCCATCTGGCGCTCGCTTTCCGGCGGATAATGGCGCGCGATATAGGCCTGGCCGACCGCCTCTCCCATCGCGCCGTTGACCATCTGCACGCCGCGCTTCCAGCGCTCGCGCTGTACCGGCACGTCATTCAGCGTGTGGCTGTAGAAATCGAAGCGCGCATCGTCGAACGCCTTGGGCAGTACCGAGGCATTGTCGCTCACGAAACGATAGGCGAGATACTCTCTCCACGTCGACAGTGGCACGTCGTCCAGTCGCTGGCCGGCGGCGGTAATCGCGCTGGTCTCGGCGGCGATCACCGTCGGTATGTTGCCGAGGCCCTGTACGTCGAGGAATAACGGCCAGTTGAACTGCGGCGCCAGCGCGGTGAGCTTGGCCCGATCCATCGGATGATAGATCGCCTGGATGTCGCGCCTTTTGGCCACGGGCCACTGATCGGTCGCGAGCCGCGTCTCGAGCGCGATGATGCGGTCGGCGCGCGCCTGCGCGTCGGCAAAGCCCGCAAGCTGCTGGATCTTGACGACATAAGCGCGATAGGCGGCGCGGATCGCGTCATATTTGGCGCCGGGCAGCAGATAATAATCGCGGTCCGGCAGGCCGAGATCGGCCTGGCCCGCAAAGGCGACATAGTGCGTCGGATCGGCGAAATCGGGAATGATGCCGACGCCGATCGGCGCCGCATAACCCGGCGTCGCGAACAGCCGGACCAGATCGTCGCGCGTCTTCACCGCATCGATCTTGGCGAGATACGGCTGAAGCGGACGCGTGCCCGCCGCGTCGATCGCCGCCTGATTCATCCACGCGCCGTAAAAGGCCCCGACCTTGCGATCGACGCCGCTGGCATTGGGGTCCTTGGCCAGCCCGTCGACGATGTCGCGCACGTCGATCTCGGCCTGGTCGGCGAGCACCACGCCCACGCCCGCGCTGGCCCGATCGGGCGCGAACTGCGTCGTGCGGTTCCACGTCCCATTGGCATAGGACCAGAAATCGTCGCCCGGTTTCACCGCTTTATCCATGCCGGGATAATCGACGCCCCAGGTACCGAACTTGGGCTGGGCGGCTTGTGCGGCCAGCGCGGGGGAGAGTGCAAGCACGAGCGCAACGAGCGCGACATTGCCCTTTAACGACATTTTCATGCGGAAACCTCGATAGGAAAGATGCGCCTTTCTATGGGGGCGGCGCGGCGCGCGCCAGTGGCGGTTGAACGCCGTTCCGACGCACCCTCACCGCCATTGCTCACGTGGCCCCAGCGGCGGGCGATCGAGCTTCATGGCTTGGTCGCGCAGTCCCAAAGGCGGGCACTGTGGAAACCGGCATATTGCTGCCAGCAAGAAGGAATATCGAGGCTGGATGGGCCCGATCTCGGCATTGCGCGGCACGCTGCCGGTCGACCGGATCCCCCGACCCTAAACCGGGCCGAGGTCGCTCGCACCGACATTTGTGCTTCTCGCATGCCGCGCTTAACGTCGCGTCCAAAGCGGGGTGGAAGCGATGGCGGCCTTTCTCGGGAGAGTGGTGAAGGCGGCGATGCTATCCGCCGGGCTGGTGGCCATAGCGCCGGCATTTGCCGCACCGGCATCGACAGCGACGGCGTGCAATCCGGCGATACTCGCTGTCGGCGGCAACCGTATATGGGCGAGCAAGGCCGGGGCCGGCACGATCACGGTGGTGTTCGAGGCCGGCTTCGGGAATGATTCGACCGTCTGGTCCGGGATCGAACCCCGCATTCGCGCGGCCGGCGTTCAGACTTTCGTCTATGACCGGGCGGGCATGGGCCGCAGCGTGATCGACACGCGCCAGCGCTACAGCCTCGACAATGATGTCCATATCCTGCGGACGATCCTCTCGCGCTGCGGCATTGCCGGGCCGATCATCTTCGTCGGCCATTCCTATGGCGGGGCTATCGGTCTTGCCGCCGCGCGCCACGACCGCCGCCTGCGCGCAATGGTGCTGCTGGACGCCGTCGTTCCCGGCGTCTGGACGCCGGCCGAGGTCGACCGGAATCTGAAAAGCATGCGGCCGCAATATGACGAGATCCGCAGGCAGGCGCCCGCGCTTGCCAAGGTCGCGATCCCCTTTGCCGAGGCGATGCCGAGAATCGCCGCGGCAGTGAACGCGCTGCCCGTGTCCGAACGCCTGCCGATCACCGACATCAAGGCGGAGAAGGGGCAAGCTGATCCCGACAGTGCCAGGGTCTGGTACGACGCGCATGTCGCCTTCACGACGGGGCATCCGGCGCGCCGCTTCATCTTTGCCAAAGGCAGCGGCCACAAGGTGATGGCCGACGAGTCCGGTCTGGTGGTCGGCGAGATTCGCAAGATGATCGACCGCGTTGCAACGCCGCCGATTGTCGGATCGGATTTGGGTGGCGACAGGATCGATTACGAACTCGGCCCTGGCTTCTGCATGGGCTTCTGCCTGTCGCTCAAGCTGGTGGTTTTTTCAGACGGCAGTGTTCGGGTGAGACAGGCATTGGGGCGTGGCCGGGACCAGCTCCCCCAGATCCTCAATCGCGACGTGCGCGTCACCGCCGATCGGATCGCGGCCTTCCGCGACCGGCTGGCCGCCTATCGACCGGAGGGCAAGCAAGCGCTTGTGGAGCCGCCGCAATGCCGGGAATATGTGACCGACCAGGGCGACATCCGCATCAGCTGGGTCGATACCAACGGCGTCGCGCAGCTCGCGTATAATTTCGGTTGCGATCCCGAGCTCCGCAAGGCGATGGCGCAGGCGCTCTACACCGCGCCGGCACTGCTTGGGATCGGCGACCTCAGTCGCGCAGCAGCTCGTTGATGCCGGTCTTGGAGCGGGTCTGCGCGTCGACCCGCTTGACGATCACCGCGCAATAGAGACCGGGGCCGCCGTCCTTGCCCGGCAAAGTGCCCGGCACCACCACCGCATAAGGCGGCACGCGGCCCATGAAGACTTCGCCGGTGGCGCGGTCGACAATCTTGGTCGAGGCGCCGAGATAGACGCCCATCGACAGGACCGCACCCTCGCCGACATGGACACCCTCGGCCACTTCGGAGCGCGCGCCGATGAAGCAATTATCCTCGATCACGACCGGCCCCGCCTGGAGCGGCTCGAGCACACCGCCGATGCCGACGCCGCCCGAGATATGCACGTTTCGCCCGATCTGCGCGCAGCTGCCGACCGTCGCCCACGTGTCGACCATCGTCCCTTCGCCGACATAGGCGCCGATATTGACGAAGCTCGGCATCAGCACCGCACCCTTGCCGATGAACGCACCATGGCGGACGACGCAGCCCGGCACCGCACGGAAGCCGGCCGCGCGGAAATGCTCCTCGTCCCAATGCGCGAACTTGGTCGGTACCTTGTCGAATGCCGGCCCGCCGGCCGCGCCGCCGACGATGCGCGCATTGTCGTTGAGCCGGAAGGACAGCAGCACCGCCTTTTTGAGCCATTGATTGACCTGCCAGTCGTGGCCCACCTTTTCGGCGACGCGCAGCGTGCCCGCGTCCAGCCCGGCCAGTGCGGCTTCGACCGCCTCGCGGATCTCGCCGGCGGTCGCGGGCGTCAGCGTGTCGCGCGCTTCCCAGCCGGCGTCGATCGTGGCTTCAAGCGTCATGTATCCCCCAATATTTCGTGCAACCATTGGCCGAGGTCGGCGGTCCGGTAATCGATCCCGTCGCCCTTGTCGTCTCCGACCTGCTCCGAGCCGTTATCGATCCACAAGGTCGTGATCCCGAGCGCCTTGGCCGGCGCCAGATTGCGGGCCAGGTCGTCCGCGAACAATGCGCGCGCCGGATCGATTCCGAACGCATCGACCATCGATCGATAGGCGCGTGGATCGGGCTTGGGCTGATAGGCCATGGCATGGATATCGTGGATCGCTTCGAACGTCTGCGACAGCCCGACCCGGGCCAGCACGCGCTGCGCGTAAGGCGTATCGCCGTTGGTGAAGATCAGCTTGCGTCCGGGCAGCCGCGCGATCGCATCCACCAACCGCCGATCCTCACGTAGCACGTCCATCTCGATCGCATGGACGTCGCCGAGGAATTCGTGCGGATCGACGCCATGTTCCGCCATCAGTCCGGAAAGCGTGGTGCCATGCTCGCGGAAATAGCTCTTCTGAAGCTGATAGGCCTCGTCGTGCGGCAACCCGGTCAGCCGCGCGACATAGGCCGTCATCCTTTTGTCGATCAGCCCGAACAGATCCGACGATGCCGGATAGAGCGTATTGTCCAGATCGAAGATCCAGGCATCGATATGGGCAAGGGCCGGAAGCATGCCGGGCTGGTAGGCGCGACGGTTGTTCAGGGCAACGTGCGACCTCGAACCCCTGACCCGCTCATCCTGAGTAGGGATCTAGTAGCGGCATAGCCGCGTATCGAGAGCCCGTATCGAAGGACCTTGCCGGCAAGCGTGCTTCGATACGAGCCCTCGATACGCCCCTTCGGGGCTACTCGGTCTCTACTCAGCATGAGCGTACAATAGAAATTAGAGATAGCTCGCCAGGTCGCTCGGCTCGATCAGCACCTCGCGCCGCCCGACATGGTCGGGGGTCGAGATGATGCCCTGCTTCTCCATTCGCTCGATCAGCCGCGCCGCGCTGTTATAGCCGACGCGCAACTGGCGCTGGAGCCAGGAGGTCGAGGCCTTGCGGTTCTCGACCACCAATTGAACCGCCTTGCGATAGGTCGCGGTCTCCGGATCGTCCGGCCCCGACGGCGCGCCCTCGATCTCGTAGCCGCCTTCCAGCGGCTCTTCGGTCACCGCGGAGATATATTCCGGCGGACGCTGCGCCTTCCAGTGATCGGCAACGCCGCGCACTTCGTCGTCGGACACGAACGGTCCGTGCACGCGCACGATCTGCTTGCCGCCGGCGACGTAGAGCATGTCGCCCTTGCCCAGCAATTGCTCGGCGCCTTGCTCATTGAGGATCGTGCGCGAGTCGATCTTGGACGCGACCTGGAAGCTGATCCGGGTCGGCAGATTGGCCTTGATCACGCCCGTGATGACGTCGACCGACGGGCGTTGCGTCGCCATGATCAGATGGATCCCGGCGGCGCGCGCCTTCTGCGCCAGCCGCTGGATGAGGAATTCGACTTCCTTGCCGGCCGTCATCATCAGGTCGGCCAGCTCGTCCACCACCACCACGATCATCGGCAGCGGCTCGAATTCGAGCTTTTCTTCCTCGTAGATTGGCTGGCCGGTGTCGGCGTCATAACCGGTCTGCACCCGCCGGCCGAGCGCCTGGCCCTTGGCCTTGGCCGCCTTCACCTTCTCGTTGAACGAGGCGAGGCTGCGGACCTGGATCGTCGCCATCATGCGATAGCGATCCTCCATCTGCTCGACCGTCCATTTGAGCGCGCGGATCGCCTTGGCGGGCTCGGTCACGACCGGTGACAGCAGATGCGGGATGTCGTCATAGACGCTCAATTCCAGCATCTTGGGATCGATCATGATCATGCGGCACTGGTCGGGCGTCAGCCGGTACAGCAAGGACAGGATCATCGCGTTGAGACCGACCGACTTGCCCGACCCGGTCGTGCCGGCGACGAGCAGATGCGGCATCGGCGAAAGATCGGCGATCACCGGATCGCCCGCGATATTCTTGCCCAGGATCAGCGCGAGGTTGCCCGGTCCTTGGTTTTCGAACTGATGGGTTGCGATCAGCTCCGACAGGACGACGCTCTCGCGCTTCTGGTTGGGCAGTTCGATGCCGATCACCGTGCGCCCGGGGATGGTCGCGACGCGCGCCGACAGCGCCGACATGTTGCGGGCAATATCGTCAGCCAGCGCGACCACGCGGCTAGCCTTGATGCCGGCCGCCGGCTCCAACTCGTACATCGTCACGACCGGGCCGGGACGAACCTCGGTGATGTGGCCGCGCACGTGGAAATCCTCGAGCACCGTCTCGAGCAGGCGCGCATTGCGCTCGAGCGCGGCCTTGTCGAGCTGGCCGGTAACGGGTGGCGGCGGTGGCGAGAGCAGATCGAGCGTCGGCAGCACCCACGTATCGCCGAGCGCCAGCTTGGCCTGGCGCTCACGCTGGCCGCGATTGCTCGGCTGGGTCTGGCGGACGGGCGTGTTGATGGTCGGCCGCGGCGGTTCGGCCTCCTCGACTTCGGGCATGGTCGCCGCGCGCGCCTTGGCCGGCGCCTGACGCAGCGGGCGGGTCACCGCCACGCGTTCGTCACGCGCGACACGTTCGCGCCGCCGAAACAGGGCCGCGCGCTCTTCGGCGTCCAGGCCAAGCGACCACAAAGCCATGGTCGCGCCGATAATGCCGAGCAGCAACACGGCGGCGATACGAATGCCGATCGCCCAGGCCGGCTCCAGCAAGGCGAGGCCGCCGTCGATCAGGCTCGCGGCGCCCAGGCCGATAGCGCCGCCCGCGCCTGCCGGCAGCGAGCCGGATAGGCCGATATGCACCAGGGCGAGTGCGACATCGCACAGCAGCATAGCGAGAATCGTGATCGGCAGGGCGCGCTTCCACTGGCCCGGATGGACGCCCCGCCACAGCCGCAGCGCCACCACCACCAGCGGCGGGATCAGCAACGCAGTGGGCAAGCCGAACAGGGTCAGCAACAGATCCGCACCCCAGGCACCGACCGGGCCGAGCACGTTGCGCACCGGGCCGCCGGCGGCGGTCATCATCGCCGGGTCGGTCGGCGAGTAGCTCACCAGCGCAAAGGCCAGCAGCAGCGCAAAGGCCAGCACGGCCAGCGCGCTCAGCATGGCGCCTCCGCGCTGGCCGATCCGCCGCATCTGGCCCCGCCAATTACCCCCGCCCGCGATCTGCGTCGCCATGATCGAAATCCCTACAGAATGCGCGCAAGTGTGCCTGAAATGTTCCGGCCGTGCAAACCCGCCTGGGGCAGAAGGTGCGGATTGCGCGTTTCCCAAGAGGCCCCCGCCCGATCCTTGCCAGGATGGGAACTGCGGGTGCATGATGCGCATTCTGACCATGAGTATTTTGCGTTGCGTGCACGCCAGCAATGGAGGTTCGCATGGTTCGCCGGTTCGTTGCCATCACCACGCTTTCTGCCGCGCTTCTTGCCAGCCCCGCACTGGCGGTCGGCAAGCCTGGCAACATCAGCTGGGGCAAACCCAACGTAACCTATGCCACCTACAATGCCGACGCGCAGCAATGTGCCAACCGCGCGTTCGGCGTGAAAGTAGGGATGAAGACATCCACGGCGGAGGCGCTCGGCGCGATCCAGTTCGCGGCCTTCTATTCCTTCTTCGACAGCCAGAACTTCTACGCGAACCGCAATAGCGAGGCCGGTAATATGATGGCGGTGGATGCGGTTCGCCCTGACCGCGTGCCGTTCCGTACCACCCTCTACAAGGGCATGTTCGATCATGCCGCCTGGGTCGATATCGTCGAGCAGCTCCAGCAGGTCGTCGACTCCTGCCTGGTCGAGCGCGGCTATCAGAAGTTCCGGCTGACCGATGCGCAGCGGAATCGGCTAAACCGGCTCAGGATGGGCACGGCCGAACGGGAGCATTATCTCCACAATCTGGGTTCGAACCCCGAGGTCCTTGCAAGCCAGCGGATCTAGCGCGACGCCTCCGGTCTAGTGCCGGAAGTGGCGCATCCCGGTGAAGACCATCGCCAGACCTGCCTCGTCGGCGGCGGCGATGACCTCATTGTCCCGCATCGACCCGCCGGGCTGGATAACCGCCGTCGCCCCCGCCTCGACCGCCGCGAGCAGGCCGTCCGCGAACGGGAAGAAGGCGTCGGATGCCACGGCGGAGCCGATCGTGCGGGGTTCCGGCCAGCCCGCCTTTTCGGCGGCGTCCCGGGCTTTCCACGCGGCGATGCGGGCGCTTTCCAGCCGGTTCATCTGGCCTGCGCCGATCCCTGCCGTAGCCCGGTCCTTCGCATAGACGATCGCGTTCGACTTCACATGCTTGGCGACGGTCCAGGCGAAGCGGCAGTCCGCCAACTCCTGCGCGGACGGTGCGCGCTTGGTCACGACCTTGAGCTGGTCTTCACCAACCGAGCCATTGTCGCGCGTCTGCAGCAATAAGCCGCCTGCGATCGACTTGATCTGCAGGCCGGGACGACCGGGATCGGGCAATTCGCCCGTGATCAGCAGGCGCAGATTCTTCTTCCGGGCAAACACTTCCCGCGCGGCCGCATCGGCAGCGGGCGCCGCCACCACCTCAGTGAAGATGCCGGAGATCGCCTCGGCGGTCGGACCGTCGAGCGGCCGGTTGACCGCGATGATCCCGCCGAACGCCGATACGCCGTCGCAGGCCAAGGCCGCTTTATAGGCATCGATCAACGTGTCCGCGGTGGCGACGCCGCATGGATTGGCATGCTTGACGATCACCACGGTCGGCGGCCCGTCGCGAAACTCGCTGACCAGTTCAAGCGCCGCATCGGCGTCATTATAATTATTATAGCTGAGCTCCTTGCCCTGGAGCTGTTCCGCCTGGGCGATACCGCGCGCCGAAGGGCCGAGTGGCACGTACAGCGCCGCATGCTGGTGCGGATTCTCGCCATAGCGCAATTCGCTCGCTTTACGGACCGGCACCGACATCGTCTCGGGAAAGGCCTGACCCTGGTCGGCGAACGCGAACCAGGATGAGATCATCGCGTCATAGGCGGCGGTCGCCGCGAACGCCTTGGCGGCGAACATCCTGCGCTGATCGAGGTTGGTGGTGCCGGCAGCGACCGCGGCATAATCGGCCGGGTCCGTGACGATTGCGACGAATGCATGATTCTTGGCGGCTGAACGCACCATCGACGGGCCACCGATATCGATATTCTCGATGATCTCGTCGCGCGCAGCCCCCTTCGCGACCGTCTGTGCAAACGGATAGAGATTGACCACCACCAGGTCGATCGCACCGATCGCATGCTCGGCCATGGAGGCTGCATGAGCAGGGTCGTCGCGCACCGCGAGCAACCCGCCATGGACCTTGGGGTGGAGGGTCTTGACCCGCCCGTCCATCATCTCCGGAAAGCCGGTCAGTTCGGACACGTCGAGCACGGTCAGCCCCGCGTCGCGCAACGCCTTCGCCGTCCCGCCGGTCGAGACCAGCTCCACACCCTTGGCGGCGAGCGCCTGCCCCAGTTCGGCCAGCCCGGTCTTGTCGGAAACGGAAAGCAGCGCGCGCTTGATAGCAATGTCGGTCATGCGCGCGGCCTTTAGCGAACGACCACGCGAAGGCCAGCCCCAAACGCGGTTGCAAGACGTGGCACGCAGCCCGTTTTTGGATGCGGCAGCGGCGCGGCTCGCTTAGTGCGAATGCCAGTCATGACGCGCGAACGCCCAACCAACGCTCTGCAAGCTTTCCTTCAAGGGGAAGCCGCGGGAGGCATCCTGCTGATCGCGGCCGCGGCGCTTGCCCTGATCGTCGCCAACAGCAGCCTTGGCGCTGCCTATCACGATGCGCTCCACTTCGAGCTGGGCGGGCTTTCCGTGCTCCACTGGATCAATGACGGGCTGATGGCGATCTTCTTCCTGCTCGTCGGGCTGGAGATAAAACGCGAGTTCGCGGTCGGCCACCTCGCTCGCTGGCCGGACCGGCTGTTGCCGGTGATGGCAGCATTAGGCGGAATGGCAGTGCCGGCGGTCGTGTATTTGCTGGTCGCGGGACGAAGCGCGGGCCTGGCACGCGGCTGGGCCATCCCGTCCGCGACCGACATCGCCTTCGCCCTCGGCCTCGTCGCCATGCTTGGCAAACGCGTGCCGACGTCGCTCAAGATCTTCCTTACGACCGTGGCGATCGTCGACGACATGGGCGCGGTCGCGATCATCGCCTTCGTCTATACGGCGGGGATCAGCGCGCCGGCGCTGCTGGCGGCTGCGGGGGTGATCGGCGTGATGTTCGCGCTCAACCGCGGCGGCGTGAGGTCGCTCTGGCCCTATCTGATTTGCGCCGTCTTACTCTGGGTCGCCGTACTGATGTCGGGCGTGCACGCCACGATCGCAGGCGTCTTGGCGGCGATGATGATCCCGGTAAGGGAGGCCACGGCAGCGGACACCGAATCCTCTCCCCTGCATCGCCTGGAACATGGCCTGCATCCGTGGAGCGCATTCCTGATTGTCCCCTTGTTCGGCTTCGCCAATGCGGGCGTTTCGTTCGTCGGCCTGACCCCCGCCGGCCTTCTCGCGCCGCTGCCGCTCGGCGTCGCCGCGGGGCTGTTCGTGGGCAAGCAGATCGGCGTGCTCGGTTCGGTCTGGCTGGCGATCAAGTGCGGCCTCGCCGCCAAGCCGGCGGAAGCGAGTTGGGCCCAGATTTACGGAATAGCCCTGCTTTGCGGGATTGGCTTCACGATGAGCCTCTTCATCGGCGGCCTCGCTTTCCGCAATCCAATCCTGGTCGACGAGGTGAAGATCGGGGTCCTGCTCGGTTCGCTTCTCTCGGCCGCGGCGGGATATACGCTGCTCAGGATCGCCGCCAATCGCGCATCGGTTGAATAGCTGCGCAAAATTCAGCCGGTCCCCGCGGGATCCTCCGCCACGGTCAGCCGGCGCTGCGCCTCCTCCATCAACCACACCCGGATCGCGCTGGCGAGGTTGACCGGCTCCCGGTCCGCAATCCGGCGCGCATCGATCTGCGCCACCAGGGCGCTGATCGGCAGGGCTGCCGTATCGGCCGCCCGCTTCAATGCCTCCCAGAAGATCGGCTCGAGGCTGACCGACGTGGCGTGCCCCGCGATCATGACCGAACGTTTTACGGGACCCGCCATCAAGTGGGCTTAATACATATGCTGCCCGCCGTTGATCGACAAAGTCGATCCGGTGATGAACGCGCCATTCTCCGAGCAGAGGAAGGTGACGCCGCGCGCGATTTCGTGCGCCTGACCGAGGCGTCCGACCGGGATTTTGGCGACGATCTTCTGCAGCACCTCGGCCGGGACGGCGGCGACCATGTCGGTATCGATATAGCCGGGCGCGATCGCGTTGACGGTGATGCCGAAGCGCGCGCCTTCCTGCGCCAGCGCCTTGGTGAAGCCGTGTATACCGGATTTGGCCGCGGCATAATTGACCTGGCCATATTGGCCCGCCTGTCCGTTGATCGAGCCGATATTGACGAAGCGGCCGAACTTGCGGTCCTTCATGCCCGGGAAGGTCGCCTTGGCCATATTGAAGCAGCCGCCGAGATTGGTGTCGATCACGGCCTTCCAATCGTCGTAGCTCATCTTGAGCAAGGTCCCGTCGCGGGTGATGCCGGCATTGTTGACGACGATATCCACCGGGCCGAGCTGCTGCTCGACCGCGGATACGCCGGCGATGCAGGCTTCGTGGCTGGACACGTCCCATTTGAACACGGCGATGCCGGTGCGGTCGCTGAATTCCTGCGCGCGCGCATCATTGCCGGCATAATTGGCAGCGACGGTTACGCCTTCCTCCTTGAGCGCGAGGCTGATGGCCTCGCCAATGCCACGGGTTCCGCCGGTCACGATCGCCACGCGCGCCATCTGTCTCTCCTCAGTTTTTCTCGTTGGCCAGCCTAGGAAGCGGCGACCCAGCCCGCAAGTTCCCGCTGCAGCAAAAGTTGCAGCATTTCGATGCCCGGAGCGCTGTCATTGAGACAGGGCAGGTAGGCAAAGTCGGTGCCGCCTGCTGCCAGGAATGTTTCACGGCCGCGGATCGCCAATTCCTCAAGCGTTTCGAGACAATCGGCGGAGAAGCCGGGCGACAGGATGGCGATGCGCTTGATGCCCTTGGCCGGCAATGCGGCGAGCGTGACGTCGGTCGCCGGCTCCAGCCACTTCGCGCGGCCGAAGCGCGATTGGAACGTGACCAGCAGCTCCCGCCCCAGCGCCGCGCCGAGCAAGCGCCCGGTCTTCTGGCAATGGCAATGATAGGGATCGCCGAGCTCCAGCGTCCGTTGCGGCATGCCATGGAAGCTGGCGAGGATCGCGTCGGGTTCGAACGGCAAGGCGGCGAGCGACGCTTCCGCGCTCGTCTTCAACGCGGCGATATAGGCAGGATCGTCATAATAAGGCGGCAGCGTCCGCAGCGCCGGCTGCCAGCGCATCGCGGCGAGGGCAGCAAAGGCCGCGTCGTTGGCCGTCGCCGTCGTTGCTGCACAATATTGCGGATAGAGCGGCGCGATCAGGATGCGTTGGCATCCGGCTGCCTTCATCGCCGCCAGCTTCTCGGCAATCGCCGGACGGCCATAACGCATCGCATGCTCGACCATCACGTCGCTACCGAACGTACCGCGCAATGCCGCCGCCTGCAGCGCGGTGATCGCGGCGAGCGGCGATCCATCTTCGCGCCAGACCTGCGCATAAGCATGGGCGGATTTCTTCGGCCGCGTGCGCAGGATGATGCCGCGCAGGATCGGCTGCCACAGGATTTGCGGGATTTCCACAACGCGCCGGTCCGACAGGAATTGGGCGAGATAGCGCCGCACCGCGCGTGCGTCGGCAGCGTCCGGCGTACCGAGATTGGTGATCAGGACCCCGATCTTCGGCGTCGGGATCGATGGATGATCGGATGGCGGGTTCATGCGAGGCTGAGCGGCAGGCTGCGCAGCCGCTTGCCCGTTGCCGAGAAGATCGCATTGGCGATCGCCGGCGCCACTACCGGAACTCCCAGTTCGGCGACGCCGCCGGGGGCTTCGTGCGACGCGACCATTTCGACGTGGATGTCGGGGATGTCCTTGAGCCTGGGCAGCGAAAGGCTGTCGAAGCTGACCTGGTCGGGCAAGCCGCGCGTGAAGGTGATGTCGTCGCCCAATGCGGAAGCGAGGCCCCAGACGAGCCCGCTCTCGATCTGCTGGCGGACGATGTCGGGATTGATCAACCGCCCGGCATCCACCGCCGCGACCATTCGCGCGACCTTGATCCGGCCCCCTTCATGCGCAGCCTGAACATACAATGCGATGTGGCTGCCGAAGGCGGAATGGCAGGCAAGGCCCTCGCCGGCATGCGTCTTGCCGCTCCACCCGCCCGCGCCGGCCGCGGCCGCAAGGCAATGTGCCAGCCGCGGCGCATGCGCGAGCATCGCCTCGCGAAATGCGAGCATATCCTTGCCCCTATGCGCGGCCAGTTCGTCGACGAAGCTTTCGGTGAAGAAAGCCGTGTAGGAATGCGCTCCGGAGCGCCACACGCCGCTTTCGATGCCGATGTCAGCCGCGGCATGTTCGATGGCGACTGCCGGGATCGCGTAGGGTGGGAGCGCTCCGTCGACCATGGCATGGCCATCGCTGGAAGATCCGTGCCCCGTCAGCCGCCGCACCCCATCGCCTGCGCCGGTAGCGATGCGCGCACGCCAGGCCGCAATCTCACCGCGGGCGCCAAGCCGTGCCGTCAGCCGCGCTTTGGCGGGCGCGCCGTGGCGGCCACGGCGCATCTCCTCGCCACGGCTCCACATCACCTGCACCGGCCGCTTTGCGCGGATGGCGAGCGTCGCGGCCTGGACCGCTGCGTCATTTTCCAGCTTGCGGCCGAAGCCGCCGCCGACGAGCGTGGGATAGACGATGACGTTGCCGAACCCGGTCGCCGCCGCGACCGCAGCCCGCGCCAGGCCGGGCGCCTGCGTCGGCACCCACACTTCCAGACGGTCGCCGTCGACCCGCGCGGTCGCTACCAGCGGCTCGATCGTGGCATGGGCCTGCAGCGGCACCGCATAAACGGCGTCGATCAGGCCCGGGCCCGAAAAGGCTTCCCCCGCTTTGCCGACCGAAACCAGCGTCTCGCCCGCGCCACCCAGCGCCGTGTCCAGCGCACGCGCGACGCCCGCGCTATCGGGCAGCGTGCCTCCGGTCGCGAAGCGCGGGCGCATTTTGTCCAACGCATGATCGGCCGCCCACCAATTGTTGGCGAGCGCCGCGACCCAGCCGTCGCCGCGCACCACCGCGCTCACACCCCACACCGTGTCGGCCGCAGCCACATCCTCGCCCACCAGCCTGGTGTCGCCGAGCGGCCCGTGACGGACGCTCGCGAACAGCATGTTGGGGAGCCGCACGTCGCCGGCGAAGCGGGCGCTGCCGTCGACCTTGGACGGCAAATCGAGCCGCGGCATCGACTTGCCGGAAATATTGCCCTCGCCCGGTTTGCGCAGCGGGGCCTTGACCGGCGGGGTGAAGCCGGCCGCCTCCGCCGCCAGTTCGCCGAAGCGGAAACGATCGTCGCCGCGAACGACGAACCCCGCTTCGGTGTCGCAAGCCTGCCAATCGACACCCAGCCGCTTGCCCGCCGCCATGCACAGCAGGGCGCGGGCGAACGCACCGGCGTCGCGGAACGGCCGCTCGAACGCGCGTATCGACGTGGAGCCGGCGGTGATCATCAGCGCGTTGCGCGTCGCCCATTCGCCTGCCGCCCAGCGACCCACGCCGCGCAGGAAATGCGGCACATGCGCCTCGCCATAGTCGCCCGCGATCAGGCGATTGGCATAAAGCGGGCTGATCGGTGCCGGCTCGACTCCCACCTGGCGCCAATCCGCGCCAAGCTCATCCGCCAGCGCCTGCGGCAGGGCGGTCCAGATGCCCTGGCCCATCTCGGCCTGTGGCACGATCACGGTGACGCGCCCGGCGGTGTCGATCTTGAGGAAGGCGCCCATCACCGTTTCGCCCGGAGCGGCGGCGACGTTGGCCGGATAGTCGCGCGGCCACAATTCCCAGGCGAGCAGCAGACCTACGCCGAGCCCGCCGCCGATGAGCAACGTGCGCCGATCCAAGCCCTTGTCCGTAATATCCGCCGCCGCCATCCCCGCCTGATACGGCGCGTGTCGCGGCCCGTCACCCTCTTCCTAGAGGTAGGACAACCACCAGTCGCGTCGCCGCGCCTTGATGGCCGAAAACCATATCGAAAGCGGCGCCAGCGCGAGCAAGACAAGCACCCAAACCGCGTAGACGACCGGCAGGCCGAAGCCCCAGTTGAAGTCCTTCACCTTGGTCGACAGGACCACGTCCGTCGCGGTGCCGAGCGGGAAGCCCAGCGCCAGCACCGCCGCCAGCATCAGGAGGTGCAGCATGTAGATATGGCAAATGTAGGTGAATAAGGGCGTGCGACCGAAAGCGAGCAATATGCGCGCCACCGGGCCGCGCAATGCCTCGAGCGCTAGGAACAACAGGATCGAGATGCCGAGGGTCGCGAACACGAAATCCGGCGAGGGCGGATATTTGGACAGGTTCATGAAGGACATGAAGGTCCGCAACGGCGTCGCCTGATAGCTCCAAGGTGCCGGATCGCCATAGGAATCGATCAGGCGCAGCAAGACGAATCCGGCCAGCAGGCCGATCGCGATCGGCAACAATCGCCGGGTGCGCGCGGACCGGTCGAGACGATAGATCGGCCCAAGGCCAAAGCCGAGACACATCACGGCCAGCCAGGGCAAAACCGCATAATAAGCCAAAATTCTGGTGCCAATCACACCGGGCGCCAGTGCCAGCGTGCGGATGATATCCAGCGCATCGGTCGCCCCCGCCCCGGATGATGCCCTGGTCGCATCCACGGAACCTGCCGTCGCCGAAAGAACCAGTGGGTAGAGCAATAATATACCCAGCCCGAGCGCCAATACCCAGCGCGCCGGCAGCCGCGCGATCAGGCTCATGCAGATCATGCTTACGCCGATCGCCCAGATTACCTGCAGGAAGACGAACGGCTCGGCGAAATTGAAGCCGAAGCTGATCACCGTCACTTCCAGGAGGATCAGCCATGCGCCTCGCTTAAGCAGGAAGGCGGAGAGATGCGGCTTGCCGTTCGCCTTTTGAAAATAGATCGAGACGCCCGCCAGGAAGACAAAGGTCGCCGCACAAAGATGCGTGACCCAACGCGTGGCGTAGAGCGCAGCCCAGCTGTTGGCGGGATCGGTCGGATCGAGACGCAGCGCATAATAATGGAAATAATCGCGCGCATGGTCGAGCACCATGATCGCGATGACGAGCCCGCGCAGCATGTCGATCGCATCCAGGCGGTGGGCGCCCGCGCGCGTCAGGCCCTTCGGTTCGGGCTCGACCAGAACGTCGTCATTCCTCCGCGCCGCGGTCGCCATCTCATCCTCCCCATTCCCCCGCGTTGACTATCACGGCGGAGAGGCGGGGTGTAGCGCGATCCGCTATCGCACGGGGGCCGACGGCGGCTCGACCGGGTCCATCAATTTGCGCGTGAAATAGGTGATCTCCAGCGCCACCGCGCGCGCGGCCTGCTTCAGGTTCGCGCCCGCCGCATGGCCGCCCTCGGTATTTTCCCAATAAAGGTAAGGCAGCCCATATTCCTTCATCCGCGCCGCGAACTTGCGCGCCTGCACCGGGCCGACCCGATCGTCCTTGGTGGTCGTCCAGATAAAAGGCTCGGGATATTTCGCGCCCTTGCGCAGCGCCTGATAGGGCGAGGTCTTCTCCCAGAAGGCGCGCTCGGCCGGCACGCTCACGCTGCCATATTCGCCGACCCAGGACGAACCTGCCGACAATTTTTCGTAGCGCAGCATGTCGAGCAGGGGGATCTGGATCGCCACCGCGTTCCACAGGTCCGGGCGCTGCGTCATCTCGACGCCCATCAGCAATCCGCCATTGGAGCCGCCATAAATGCCCAGCCGGCGCGGCGAGGTGATGCCGCGCTTGATCAGATCCTCGGCCACGCCGGCGAAATCGTCATAGATGACCTGCCGCTTCGTCTTGAGCCCGGCCTCGTGCCACGCCGGGCCGAACTCGCCGCCGCCGCGGATATTGGCGAGCACGTAAGCGCCGCCCCGTTCCAGCCAAAGCTTGCCGCGCAGGCCCTGGTAAACCGGCGTCTCGGACACCTGGAACCCGCCATAGGCATTCAGCAGCGTAGGCGTGCTGCCGTCATATTTGATGTCGGCGCGATGGACGACGAAATAGGGAATGCGGGTGCCGTCCTTGGAGGTCGCCTCGAACTGCTCGGTGACCAGGCCGGCGGCATTGAAGCGCGACGGCATCGCCTTGATCTGGCGCGCGCTCGCCTCCGTCGCATTCGCCAGCCACAAGGTGGTCGGAACCGTGAAGCTCTGCACGTTGAGGTAGGCGTCCTCACTCAGCCGATCGGTGCTCACAATCCCGACCGAGGCGTTGTCCGGCAAGGCGATGCGCCTCGTGGTCCAACCGCGCGCGGTGGGAGCGAAGCTCCACGCCTGGCCGCGAACATTGTCGTAGATCACCGCCAGCACATGGCCGCGCGTCGTCGCCACCTCATCGATCGACTGTCGCGGCCCGGGCGCGAACAGCAGGCGCTGTTCGGCGACCTTGCCACCGGCGATGCGATAGCCGACCAGCGACCCCGCCTTGAGGCCCTTCCAATCCTGGTCGATCCGCAGCAGCAGTTGGTTCGCGGCAAAGCCTTGCATCCGGAATTTGGTCGGCAGATCGAGCTTCGTCACCCGCGGCCCGTCGACCACGAACAATTCGGATTCGAAGAAGGTGACGCCGCGCTCGATCACGACAAGGCGATTGCCGTCGCCATCGACCAGGCTTGTCGGGTCGGCGCTGACGTCGCTCGCCTTGCCACGAAAGATCTCGACCGCCTGATCGAGCGGCTGGCCGCGGCGCAGGCGCTTGATCACGAACGGATAGCTCGATGCGGTCATCGTGCCGGGTCCCCAGTCGCGCGCCACCAGCAGGCTGTCGGCGCCCTCCCAGGCTACGCCCTGCTTTGAGGTGGGCAGGGAAAAGCCGCCGGCCACCAAGGATCCTGCACCGAAATCGAACTCGCGCAGCGTGGTCGCGTCCTCGCCACCGTTGGACAGGTTGAGCAGGCACAGCCGCTCGCCGACCGGCTCGCAATTGGCGCCCTTCCACACCCAGCCGGTATTTTCGGCGGTGCTGAGCGCGTCGAGATCGAGCAATGTGCGCCAACGGGGCGTCGCGGTCAGATAGCTGGCCGCTGACGTCGTCCGCCAGATGCCGTGAACATGGCCGGCGTCCTGCCAAAAATTGGTGATCTGGTCGCCGATCTGGTTCGGCATCGGGATGCGGTCCGTGGCCTCCGCGATCGTGACGGCGTCGGCATAAAGGCCGGCGAAACGCGGATCGGTTTCGAGCACGGCCAGCGAACGCTTATTCTCGGACTCGACCCAGGCAAGCGATTCGGGCGAGGAGATTTGCTCGAGCCAGATGTAGGGATCGTTGGCGGGAACGGGATCGGCCGCGACGCTCATCGCGGGCAGGGAGGCGAGCAAAGCGGCAGCAAGCAGTCGGCGGCGGGGCGAAACCATTGGTATTCCTTTTCGATCATGCCCGTTCCTCGCGCGCTCACAAAGAGCGGTCAATGGCGCGCTGTTGGTTTGCCGCTGCGCCCTCCCTCGGTTAGAGCGCGGCCATGAGCCTTGCTATCCTCGCCGCCACCGCTGCCGCGGGTCACCTCTCTTATACCGACCTGAATCTGTCGCCGGTGGCGCTCAACCTCGGAATCTTCCAGATCCGCTGGTATAGTCTGGCCTATATTGCCGGTATCCTCGTGGGCTGGTGGTATCTCACGAAATTGATCGATCAGCCGGGCGCGCCGATGGCGCGGCGCCATGCCGACGATTTCGTGTTCTACGCGACACTCGGCATCATCCTCGGCGGGCGCATCGGCTACATCATTTTTTACGGAGAAAGTCCGGGGCCGGGCGAACCGGCTTTATGGGCCACGCCGCTGCAGTGGTTCAAATTGTGGGACGGCGGCATGTCGTTCCATGGCGGGGCGTTCGGTGTCGTCATCGCGATATGGTGGTTGGCGAGGCGCAACAATCTCTCGATGCTGCGCTTCCTGGACTATGTCGCCTGTTGCGGTCCGTTCGGCCTGTTCTTCGGGCGGATCGCGAACTTTGTGAACGGTGAATTGTGGGGCCGGCCGACCGATGAGCCATGGGGCATCATCTTTCAGAACACGATGTCAAACGGCCTGCCCGAGCCAGCGCGCCATCCCAGCCAGCTCTACGAAGCGGGGCTGGAGGGGATTGTTCTCTTCGCGATCCTCTCTTTCCTCTTCTGGCGGACGCAGGCACGCTACAAGCCCGGCCTGCTTCTGGGCGTATTCCTGGTCGGCTACGGCGCCGCCCGTTTCCTTGTCGAATATTTCCGGGTGCCCGACGCGCAGCTCGGCATCCTGCCTTGGGGCATATCGATGGGGCAGACTTTGTCCGCACCAATGATCTTGGTCGGCCTATATTTCATCATGACCGCCAACGGCCGGCGCGTACGAGTGGAGCCCATTGCCGGCGATGCCAGCGTCGCCTGACATCGGCGACGAACTCGCGGCCCTGATCAAGGCGGAAGGGCGGGTCTCGATCGAGCGGTTCATGGGTGCCGCCAACGCGCATTATTATGCGACGCGCGATGCGATCGGCGCGGCCGGCGACTTCATCACCGCGCCCGAGATCAGCCAGATGTTCGGCGAGATTATCGGCCTCGCGCTTGCCGATCTGTGGCAGCGCGCCGGGAGCCCTGACGATGCGGCGCTGATTGAACTTGGACCGGGCCGCGGCACGCTCGCGAGCGATATGGTGCGCGCGATGAAGGTGGCCGGGCTCACGCCGCCCGTTCATCTCGTCGAGACGAGCCCATTGCTGAGGCAGAAGCAGCTCGACCGGCTGCCGCACGCCTCCTGGCACGAGACGATCGAGACATTGCCGGTCGACCGCCCCCTGCTGATCGTGGCCAACGAATTTTTCGACGCGCTGCCCGTCCGCCAGCTGATCAAGACCGAAGACGGCTGGCGGGAGCGGAGCGTGCGCCTCGGCGAAAGAGGCTTCGAGGCGGTGGCCGGCGATGCGGTTCCCGCGGAAATCGCGGCACATGGGGCTGACGCCGATCCTGGCACGATTGTCGAGCGCAACCCGGCCGCGCTCGCGCTGGCCGGTGCGCTGGCCGGGCGACTCGGCAAGCAGGGCGGAATTCTGCTGATCATCGATTATGGCTATACTGGCGACGGACATGGCGACACGCTTCAGGCGGTCCGCGAGCACGCATTCGCCGATCCGTTCGTTGCACCGGGGGCAAGCGACCTAACCGCGCATGTCGATTTCGCGGCACTCGCGCGGGCGACAGAAGCCGCCGGATTGCGGGTCTGGGGCCCTGTCGAGCAGGGCCAGTGGCTGCTCGCGCTCGGCTTGACCAACCGCGTAGCGGCGCTGACGCGCGCCGCGCCGGATCAGGCGGAGGAGATCGGCGCGGCTTATCGCCGCCTGACCCATCCCGGCGCGATGGGCCAATTGTTCAAGGTAATGGCGGCAACCGCGCCCGGTTGGCCGGAGCCGGGGGGATTCTGAGCATGATCGAGCCCTATCGCGCGCGCGCTCTCGCCGCTGTGCCACATGGCTTTCTCGGCCGGAGGGGCGGCGTTTCCACCGGCATTCTCGCAGGGCTGAACGTCGGCCTGGGCTCGAGCGATGACCGCGCCGCCATCGTCGAGAATCGGCGACGCGCGGTTGGGGCGGTGCTGCCTGGTGCGTCGCTGGTCACGGTCCATCAGGTTCATTCCGCCGAGGCGGTGATCGCGACCGGACCCTTCGCCGAAGACGCGCGTCCGCACGCCGATGCACTCGTCACCGATCGCCCCGGATTGCTGCTCGGCATCCTCACCGCCGATTGCGTGCCTGTCCTGTTGGCGGATGTGCAGGCGGGTGTGGTGGGCGCCGCGCATGCCGGCTGGAAGGGCGCGCTTGGCGGAGTCACCGACGCCACGGTCGCCGCCATGGAGAAACTGGGCGCGCAGCGCGACCGCATCGCCGCCGCGATCGGCCCCTGTATCGCGCGCACGTCCTATGAGGTCGACGACACTTTCGCTGCGCGCTTTGAACAGGCGGATCCGGCCAACGAACGCTTCTTCACACCCGGCCGCAGCGGCCACCAGCAATTCGATATCGAAGCCTATGTGCTGTCCCGTCTGGCTATGGCAGGCATCCGCACCGTCGAGGCGCTCGGACTGGACACCTATGCCGATCCGGAAGCCTTCTTCAGCTTCCGCCGCGCCACGCATCGCGGCGAGCCTGATTATGGTCGCGAAATCTCGCTGATCGGCTTGCCTGCCTAGGCTCTGCTTAGTTTTTGTTGACCTTTTGTTCCGGCCGCGCTCCTTATGCACATCGCCGGAAATGGGGGAGGCTATGAAGCTGTGGCAGTTGGTGATGCTGGCGGGGATGACCGCCGCCCCGCTAGAGGCCAGGGATCCGCCGACAGGCAGTCTTTCGTCCGACGCGATCGAGATGCCGCTTAGTTCGACAATCCAGCAATATAAGAAGTGGCGGATCGAGCAGAACAAGCTGTTCGTCGCTGCGGTGACGACCAACGAAGCCGGATCGCTGTTCGGACTGCTCTGCGGAACGACCTGCAGCTATTATATCAACAACGGTAAAGCGTGCGAGGTAGGTGTCACCTATCCCGGCCTGATCAGCGGCGCGAACGGGGCGCTCGCAGTTACGCTGCGGTGCCTGCACGTCAGGGAAGAGGGTGAGGAATATGCCGTCTTCCTGGTCGACGAGGATGTGACAGAGATGCTCGGGGAAGCAGCGGAGATCGGCATCGTCGTGCCGCTCGCGAACGGTCAGTTCAACGTTTCGCGATTCTCCATGGCCGGCGCCTCCGAAGCCTTGGACGACATGTTCAAGATCGCCGACAAGAAGATCGGCGCGACCGACTTCACCCTGTAACGAACCGCGGCATAGGAACTTCCACCCCGCGAACCCACCGACGCCGATACCGGTTAGAAGGGCAGCCAGCTGCCCTTTTCTCGAAAGCGCATATAGCCGAGGTTGGCGCCGAGCCGCAGCCCGACCCCCAGCCGGATCGGGATCACAACGATATGGCCGCGCCGCAGGTAGGAGGCGGTGAATCCGCCAATGGCGTAAACGTTACCCTCGGCGGCAGGGAAGCGGTGGTAAAGTTCCTGACTGTCGTCGAGATTGTAGACGAGCACGAACGTCTTGGAGGCGTTGGCGCCCAGATCGAAGCCGATCGACGGCCCGGTCCAGAAGACCGGACGCTGGCCCTCGATCTTGTGGAACAAGGTGCCCGATCCGTAGCGCACGCCGATCGCAACCGCGCCGCCCGCCTCATTGCCGGCGATATAGGCGTTGGGGCGACCCTGCTCCTTGAAGATCTTCTCGATCAGATTCGCGAGCCCTGCCGCGCCCTTGCCGAAGACGCCTTCGGCGGCGCCGACGACGTCGCCTTCCTCGAACGTGCCGCCTGCCGAAGCGTCGCGCGCGGCAATCTCGGCCTGGGACGCGGGCGGGGGCGGCTGGGTACCGGCGGGCTGCTCGACCGGGGCCGCCATGGTGCTGGGCGGAGCCGATGCGGGCGCCTCCTCTTCGGCGGGAGGTGGGGAAGCCTCGGCCGGTGCTGCTGTCGGGGCAGGCGCCGCCATCGCACCAGCATTGTTGGGATCGACCGTGCGGACCTGCGCGACTGCGGCCGATGCCGTCAGCAGCGCTGCCAGGATCATGCTTGCCGTTCTGCCGATCATTCCTACCCCCATATTGGACGCCCTATGATAGGCGCCGGCGCGCTTTCCCTGCAATGAACGGCGAAGGCGTTGATTGGCGCGGATCGTCTCGCTATAGCCCGCCGCCTGCCAGGATCCGGAGACGTGGGTGAGTGGCTGAAACCAACGCTTTGCTAAAGCGTCATATGGGAAACCGTATCGAGAGTTCGAATCTCTCCGTCTCCGCCATTCCGCCAAGGCCGCTCCCGAACCGCTCGCTCTAACTTCACTCGGCCGCTGCGGCGCAGGGTTCGCGCACCGAGCGGGCACGGTCCACCAGCAACGCGACCGCCCAAATCGCCAGCCCTGCAAGCGCGAGGCCGCAACCGACCCAGCCGGTCGATGCCCAGCCGTAGCCCGCGGCGATCGCACTTCCGCCGAGCCATGGTCCCAGCGCATTGGCGGTGTTGAACGCGGAATGATTGAGCGCCGCGGCCAACCCCTGCGCATCGCCGGCAACATCCATCAGGCGGGTTTGCAGCACCGTGCCGAGCGCTCCGCCAATCCCGATCGCCAGCACGGCCAGCGTGATCGACCAAAGATGCGGCGTGGCGAACGGGTAGATCGCCAATGCCGCCGCGCTCCAGGCGAGCAGGCCGCCCGCGGTCGGCATCAGCGCACGGTCCGCGAAGCGCGGCACGACGATATTGCCCAATGTCAGCCCGACCCCGAACACGGCGAGCACGAGGGGCAGCGCGTAACCCGGCGCGTGGGTCACCGCCGCCAGCGTCGAAGCGAGGTAGGTATAGACCGCAAACATGCCGCCGAAGCCGATCGCGCCGATCGCCAGCGTCAGCCACACCTGGCTTCGCCGCAGCGCGCCAAGCTCACGCAACGGCGACGCGTTCGCGGCCGGCGGCGTGGCCGGCACGACCGCAAGTACCAATATCGCGGTCAGCAAGGCGATGATCGCCACCACGCCGAAGCCCCAGCGCCATCCCAGCCACTGGCCCAGCGCATTGGCGAGCGGCACGCCGACGATCGTGGCGACGGTCAGCCCCAGCATCACCCGGCCGACCGCAATCGTGCGCCGTTCGGGTGGGACGAGCCCGGCCGCGACGAGCGCGGCAGTGCCGAAATATGCTCCATGGGGAAGCCCGGCCAGGAAGCGAAAGACGAGCAGCACGCCGAATGTGGGAGCCAGCGCGCTCAGCAGGTTCCCCACCGCGAAGGCCGCCATCAGCAGCATCAACAAGGTCCGCCTGCCAAGACGCGCGCCCAGCACGGCAAGCAAAGGCGCGCCGACAACCACCCCCAAAGCATAGGCGCTGATGACGTGGCCGCCCGTCGGCTCGTCCACGCCCAGGCCGTGGCTGAAAGCCGGCAGCAGGCTCATGGTCGCAAATTCGGTGGTGCCGATCGCGAAGCCGCCGAGCGCCAGCACCAGGTGAACGAAACCAGGCGAGAATGCCCGCCGCGGTGCGGACGTGACGGGTTCGGGCGAATCGGTTCGTTCGCGGCTCACTCGCTACGATTCCTCAGAGACGGGAAGAGTCCTTGTCGGTGCGGTTCCGACGAACCTGCGCCGGATCGCAGATGGGCCCGGGGCCGGCAACCCCTGATCGGCCGCAGGGAGGGCTTGCAGTGGGTAAGGTTAGCCGTCACGATCCAGTGATGCAGAGCGATAGCGTCGTCGAACCTTCCATCGCGCCGGGCACGCGGATGGTGACGTTGCCGGCGCGGCCCGAGCCTTTGCGCCTCGCGGCCGATCAGACCGCGGTGGTCGTGATCGACATGCAGAATGCCTATGCCTCCCCCGGCGGCTATGTCGACCTGGCGGGCTTCGACATTGCCGGCGCAGCGGGGACGATCGAGAAGATCGCGACGGTGCTCGACACGGCGCGCGGGGCGGGCGTGCAGATCGTCTACCTCCAGAACGGCTGGGATGCCGATTATGTTGAGGCAGGCGGCCCAGGATCGCCCAACTGGCACAAGTCCAACGCGCTCAAGACGATGCGCGCGCGGCCCGAACTCAAGGGACGATTGCTGGCGCGCGGCGGCTGGGATTATGCGCTGGTCGACCGCCTCGCCCCCCAGCCCGGCGACATCACGCTCCACAAGACGCGCTATTCTGCCTTCTTCAACTCGCAGCTCGACCAGACGTTACGCGCGCGCGGCATCCGCAACATCGTGTTTGTCGGCATCGCCACCAACGTCTGCGTCGAAAGCACGCTGCGCGACGGCTTCCACCTCGAATATTTCGGGGTGATGCTGGAGGACGCGACCCACCATCTCGGCCCCGACTTCATCCAGCAGGCGACGGTCTATAACGTCGAGAAATTCTTCGGCTGGGTTTCGAGCGTGGCCGATTTCTGCGGCAGCTTCGGCCAGATCGGGGAATGAAAACCGGGGCGCCTTCGGGGGTCCGGTCGCTACCGGCTGTCCTCGCCTCACTCCCGCTTCTTCTTTGTCTCGCCGCCGCCGCGCCGCCGCTGGCGAATGCCGAAGCCTATGTCATTGGCATCTACCGACAGATTCCAGGCGACTTTAATTTCAGGATGGTCCGCTATTCCTCGAAACTCGGCGCACTAATGCGGCGTGACGACGCCCTGGCGCGTCGTACTGGGGGTGTCGGCGCACTCGACTGGGTGCCCTTTTGCGAATGCCAGGACACCGATCCAAGTTATCGCATCCGCTCGTCTTCGGTCCAGCCGCGAGGCTCGAACGGCGCGATCGTATCGATATTGCTTCGCAACGGATCGGACGAGCGTTTCACTGTTGATCTTGTCCGCGAGCGCGGCCTGTGGCGCGTTGCCGATGTGCACGGACCCAGCACGCCAAGCTTGCTTGCGTTGCTCCAACGACAGATCCCGCGCGAGGAAAAATCCCTCAGGCAGCAGGAAGGTAAAGAATAGTGCCCTTTGAAGCCATCAACCCGCCCCAATTCCCGACCCCGATCGCGCCTTATTCCGCGGGCGCCAAGGCCGGAAATACGGTTTACGTCTCAGGCGTGCTGGCGCTGGGCGAGGGCGGCGCCGTGCTGCATGTCGGCGATGCCGCTGCGCAGACCCGCCACGTGCTCGAGGTGATCAAGACTACGCTGGAAGCGGCCGGCGCCACCATGGCGGACGTGGCGATGAACCACATCTTCCTCAAGGATCTTGCCGATTATGCCGCCTTCAATGCCGTCTATGCCGAATATTTCCCGGGCGCGAAGCCGGCGCGCTACTGCATTAAATGCGAGCTGGTGAAGCCCGATTGCCTGGTCGAGATCGCGTCGGTAGCGCATCTGTCGTGAGCGGCGCGGAGCCGATCTGATGCCGCATGCCGCCGGGCTCTATTACGAACTGCATGGCCCGGAGGACGGCGAACCCTTGCTGCTCTCGCCCGGCCTCGGCGGCTCGGCGAGCTATTGGCAACCCAATCTCGCGGCCTTCGCCGAACGCTTCCGCGTCATCCTCTACGATCATCGCGGCACCGGCCGCAGCGACCGCGCCCTGCCCGATATGCCGAGTGTCGAGGAAATGGCGCAGGACGCGCTCGGCCTGCTCGATGCGCTCGGCATCGCCCGCGCCCATTTCCTCGGGCACGCGCTGGGCGGTTTGATCGGCATGGCGCTGGCGCTGGCCGCGCCCAAGCGGATCGGCCGGCTGATGGTCGTCAACGGCTGGGGGCGGCTGGAGCCGCACACCGGCCGTTGCTTCGATGCGCGCCTGATCCTGCTGCGCGCCGGCGGCCCGCAAGCTTATGCCGAGGCGCAATCGATCTTCCTCTATCCGGCGGACTGGATCGCGGAGGAGGAGGCGCAGGTCGCGGCCCAGACCCGCGCCAGCATCGACCATTTTCCCGGCATCGACAATGTCGAGAAACGGATCGCCGCGACGCGTGCTTTCGACATTCTCGACCGGATCGGCGAGATCGTCTCGCCCCTGCTCGCGGTCGCCGCCAGCGACGACATCCTCGTGCCGTCGATCGCGTCGGCGCGCATCGTCGATGGCCTGTCCCCCTTCAACGGCGGGACGGAGGTGACGATGCGGTGGGGAGGCCACGCCTGCAACGTCACCGATGCGGACAATTTCAACGAATTCGCGCCCGCCTGGATCGCCGGCGAGCCTTTAATCGAGGAGTGAGCATCATGCAGGTCGGTGTCTTCGTCCCCATCAACAACAATGGCTGGCTGATCAGCGAGACCTCGCCCCAATATATGCCGAGCTTCGATCTCAATAAGGAGATCGCGCTGCGCGCCGAGAAATATGGCCTCGATTTCCTGCTTTCGATGATCAAGCTGCGCGGCTTCGGCGGCAAGACCGAATTCTGGGAATATGGGCTGGAAAGCTTCACGCTGATGGCGGGGCTCGCCGCGGTCACCAGCAAGATCAAGATCTACGCCACCTGCCCGACCTTGGTGATCCCGCCCGCCTTCGCCGCACGAATGTGCAACACGATCGACTCGATCAGCCACGGCCGCTTCGGGCTGAACCTGATCACCGGCTGGCAGCGTCCCGAATATAGCCAGATGGGACTGTGGCCGGGCGACGAGCATTTCCGCAACCGCTACGACATGCTCGGCGAATATGCCCATATCCTGCGCGAATTATGGGGCACCGGCGTGTCCGATTTCTGCGGCCAATATTATCAGATGGACGATTGCCGCGTTCGCCCGGTGCCGACCGGCGACATGAAGATCATCTGCGCCGGCTCGTCCGACGCGGGCCTCGCTTTCTCGGCGCAATATGCCGATTACGCCTTCTGCCTCGGCAAGGGGGTCAACACGCCGAAGGCCTTCGCGTCGAACAACGAGCGGCTCGCGCTCGCCACCGCCAAGACCGGTCGCGACGTCTCCGTATTCGTGCTGATCATGATCATCGCCGCCGAGACCGACGCGGAGGCGATGGAAAAATGGATCCATTATCGCGAAGGCGTCGATCAGGAGGCGATCGCCTGGCTCGGCGAGCAGGGCGCCGCCGACAAGACCAGCACCACCACCAACGTCCGCCAGCTCGCTGACAAGGAAAGCGCGGTCAATCTCAACATGGGCACGCTGGTCGGCAGCTACGAAACCGTCGCGCGCCTGCTCGACGAGATGGCGGAGGTCCCCAACACCGGCGGCGTGCTGCTCACCTTCGACGATTTCATCGAGGGCGTCGAAGCCTTTGGCACGCGCATCCAGCCGCTGATGAAGAGCCGCGGCTAACCAGCAGCGAGCGTCGCGCTGAGGTAATCCCGACCGACTTGCAGCCGTTCGACATCCTGGCGCGGCGGCGCGCCGAACAGCCGGCGATATTCGCGGCTGAACTGGGACGGACTGTCATAGCCGACCGCGAAGCCTGCCGTTCCGGCACTCGCTCCTTCCGTCAGCATCAGGCGGCGCGCCTCCTGCAGGCGCAGCTGCTTCTGATATTCGAGCGGCGTCATGCGCGTCACCGCCTTGAAATGGGCATGGAGCGAGGAATCGCTCATGCCGGCAGCGGCGGCGATCTCGCGGATTCTGAGTTGATCGCGGAAATTGCCGCGGATCGCGGCGATGGCGCGGCTCACCTGGTTGAGGTGGCTGTCGGCGGCGGCGATCTGCCTTAGCGTCGATCCGTGCGGCCCCATGAGCAGCCGGTAAAGGATCTCGCGCTCGATCAGGGGCGCAAGGGTCGCAATGCTTGCGGGCTGCTCGATCAGCCGCACCAGGCGGCAGGCCGCATCCACCAGATCCGGATCGCTCGGATATACGGCCAGCACCGTCGCACCGTCGCGACGCCCCGTCCGCCCCTCCGCTATGATCAGGTCGGCCAGCGCGCGCAGGTCCAGGTCGATCTTGCAGCACAGATAGGGTTCGTCGGCGCTCGCTTCGACGATATGCCCCGTCAGCGGGAGGTCCACCGAGACCACAAGATAATGGGCCGCATCGTATAGCAGGCTGGTGTCGCCGATCGACACCCGCTTCGCCCCCTGGGTGATCAGGCAAAGCGACGCTTCATAGACCGAGGGGATCGGCAGGGTGGGCTGGTCTGCCCGAAACAAGGATAGACACCGCACCGGCGTGGCATACATGCCCGTGGCCGGCGCATGGCGCGTGATGATCGCGCTGAGTTCGGCCATTTGATCCATGATTGCTTCTTCGATCACGAAGTCCACCACCGCAAGTCGCCACGCCCAGTTTCAGAGGATCGTGCAATTTCCTTGGGCGATCAATCTACCGCCTTCAGCCGCTCCGGCACCATTTTGCCGTGACCCAATCGAAAGGAACCGACATGACCGGAGTAACCGACAAGACTGTGCTTATCACCGGGGCCTCGAGCGGCATCGGCGAGGCCGCCGTGCGCGAGCTGGCGCAGGCGGGCGCTCGGCTGTTCATCGGCGCGCGCCGTGGCGATCGCTTGGAGGCGATGGCGCAGGAATTGGGCTCGCAGGTGGCGTGGCAGGAACTGGACGTGACCGACGCCGCGAGCTTCGACGCCTTCGCCGCCGCCGCCAGGGCGCGCTTTGGCCGCATCGACGCGCTGGTCAACAATGCCGGCGTCATGCCGCTGTCGCCGCTCGCCGCGCTGAAGCGCGACGAATGGAAACGGATGATCGACGTCAACATCCACGGCGTGCTCAACGGCATCGCCGCGGTCCTCCCGGACTTCGTGGCGCAGGGGAGCGGGCATATCGTCAATGTGGCCTCGATCGCCGCGCACATGGTGATGCCGACGGCGGCGGTTTACTGCGCGAGCAAATATGCGGTTTGGGCGATCACCGACGGCCTGCGGCAGGAGCATGACAATATTCGCGCGACGATTATCTCGCCGGGCGTCGTCGCGACCGAACTCGGCCACGACATCACGGACCAGGGGGTCGCGGCAGCACTCCAGGAATGGCGCAGGAAGTCACTGACTCCGGACGCGATCGCACGCGCGATCCGCTTCGCGCTTGAGCAGCCCGACGGGGTCGACATCAACGAGATCATCGTCCGCCCGACCGCCGCGGGCATGTAAGCGGGCCACTTAGTCGAGCGCGGGTTTTCCCCGCCCGCGCTTGATCGCCCCGGTGCGCGCCTTGGTGTCGACCCGCTTCGCCTTTGCCGCCTTGCTCGGCTTGGTCTTGATCCGCCGTTCGGGGCGGACGTGCGCGGCGGCGACCAACTCCGCCAGGCGCGCGCGCGCGTCGGCGCGATTGGCTTCGCGCGTCCGGAAACGTCGGGCGGTGACGATGATGCCGCCGTCCAGCGTCCAGCGGCTACCCGCCAGCCCCTTCAGCCGTGCGAACACGTCCGGCACCAGCCGCAGGGCATAAACGTCGAGGCGTAGCTGCACGGCCGTCGCCACCTTGTTGACATTCTGCCCGCCGGGGCCGGTCGCGGCGAGAAAACGCTCTTCCAGCGCTTCTTCCGGCAAAGGTGGGGGAGCGGGGCTTGTCATATTCCTCGCGGGCCACGCTAATGGCCTGCAACGCTTTGGCAATTCCGTTCGTTCTGGCCCCACTACTCTTTCTCTTGTGCATTGCAGCGAACAGCGGCAGTCTGCACTTGCCGAACACGATACCAGGAGCGGAATGCGCGACGCATTTGATGAAGTGTGGGGGACTGGCGGCGACCGTACCGGACGGCCGGGATTCACCGAATTGGCCGGCTGGATCGCCAACACGCCGCTGCACGAACTCGACCGTCGCCAGAAAGCGGCCGAAGCCGCCTTTCGCCAATTGGGGATCACCTTCGCGGTCTATGGCGAGGAAGAGAGCGCGGAACGTATCATCCCGTTCGACATCGTGCCCCGCATCTTCACCCACAATGAGTGGGAACGGCTGAAAGCGGGGCTGGTCCAGCGGGTCGAGGCGATCAACGCCTTCCTCGGCGACGTCTACGGCAAGCAGCAGATCATCGCCGATGGCGTCGTCCCGGCAGAGCTGGTGCTCGCCAACGCCCAGTTTCGTGGCTTCCTCCATGGCCAGAAGCCGCCCCACGGGGTGTTTGCCCATATCTGCGGCATCGACCTTGTCCGCACGGGCCCCGACGACTTCTTCGTGCTGGAGGATAATGCACGGACGCCTTCGGGCGTCTCCTACATGCTGGAAAATCGCGAAGCGATGCTGCGGCTGTGCCCGGAAATCTTCCATCGCTTCCCGGTCTGCCCGGTGGATCGCTACCCCGATCAATTGCGCGACACGTTGCGCTCGGTCGCACCGCGCGGCAGCGGGTCGGAGCCGGTATGCGTCCTGCTCACGCCGGGCCATTTCAACTCCGCTTTCTACGAGCATAGTTTCCTCGCCGATTCGATGGGAATCGAACTGGTCGAGGCCGCGGACCTTGAGGTTGACGACGATGTCGTGTGGATGCGCACGATCGACGGCCGCGTGCGCGTCGACGTGATCTATCGCCGCATCGACGACGATTATATCGATCCGCTGGTGTTCCGGCCGGATTCACTGCTTGGCGTGCCGGGGCTGATCGCGGCCTATCGCGCCGGCAACGTCGCATTGGTCAACGCGCCCGGCACGGGCATCGCCGACGACAAGGCGATCTATTCCTACATGCCCGAGATCGTGAAATATTATTCGGGCGAGGACGTGAAGCTCCCCAATGTCGAGACGTATCGCTGCCGCGAGCCCGAGGCGCTGCAATATACGCTCGACCATCTCGACCAGCTGGTGGTCAAACTGGTCGATGGTTCGGGCGGCTATGGCATGCTGGTCGGGCCGACCGCGACCCGCAAGCAGATCGAGGATTTCCGCGCCGCGCTGATCGCCGAACCGCAGCGTTACATCGCTCAGCCGACGCTGGCGCTGTCGACCGTGCCGACGCTCACCGACAAGGGCGTGGCGCCGCGTCACGTCGATTTTCGTCCGTTCGTGCTCACCGGCGCGGAGGGGGTTCATATCGTGCCGGGTGGCCTCACCCGCGTCGCCTTGATCGAGGGCTCGCTCGTGGTGAATTCCAGCCAGGGTGGCGGCACCAAGGACAGCCTGATCCTGTCGGACGTCACCCAATATCAATCGCAAGGCCCCGACGGGCAGACCCAGCGGCAGTCCTAGATGCTGAGCCGGACCGCCGCACAGCTTTACTGGATCGGCCGCTACGTCGAGCGTGCCGAATTCACCGCGCGCCTGCTGGAGGCGACCTTGCGGCTCGATGCCCTGTCGGCGCGGCCGGCGGGACAGGTGGCGTGGGAAAGCGCGCTGCGCGTCACCGCCTGCGACAAGCGATATAAGGCGACCGGGCTGCCGGTCGATCCGCAATCGGTCGCCGGCTATCTCACGCTTGCACCCGAAAACCCCAACTCGATCCGCTCATGCCTCGATGCGGCGCGGTCAAACGCCAAGTCGGTCCGCACCGCGCTGACGCGCGACGCGTGGGAAGCGATCAACCGCGCCTGGCTCGGCCTGCGCGGCCTCGCCACGACCGGCGGCTATGAGGAGACGCTGGCGCTGACCGCGATGATCCGCGCGGAGACGCGCGGTTTCGAGGGCGCGCTCAATCATATGCTGCGCAACGAAGCCTATCACTTCATCGGCCTCGGCGCCGCGATCGAACGGGCCGACAACACCGCGCGGCTGATCGACGTCAAATATCACCTGCTCTTGCCGGAGGGCGAGAAGGTCGGCGGCGTGATCGATCGCGACCAATGGACCACGATCCTCCACACCGTTTCGGCCAATACCGCCTATCGCTGGCTCTACCGCGAAGGCCTCAAGCCGTGGCTGGTCGCCGACATGCTGATCCTGCGCAGCGAAGTGCCGCGCAGCCTGGCCGGCGCGATCGAAGAGGCGGTCCAGCACCTCGCTTATATCGGCAAGAGGTTGGGGCGGCAGGGCGAGGCCGACCGGCTCGCCCGGCGCTGCCAGACGACGCTCAGCCGGACCAGCATCGACGCCGTCTTCGGGCAGGGCCTGCACGAATATCTCGAGGCGTTCGTGGTCGAGGCCAGCCAGATCGACCGCGCCATCGGCCAGCAATTCAGGTTTGCTTAGGGCATTTCGCGCCGACATTGCGCGACAGCGCTTGCCGTCACCCCCGACATGTTTCGGGATGACGTGACAGAAGCTTCGGGGCTTTTTCCCTCGCCCGCCCTGCCCTAAGCTGAAGCCATGCGCCTCTACGTCTCCCACCGGACCGAATACCGATTTAGCGAGGCGCAGAAGCGGCTCGTGCAGCTGCTGCGGCTGACACCCGGCAATCATGCCGGGCAGAGCGTCGTGTCCTGGTCGATCGATGTCGATCGCGACGCCCGCCTGAAGCCGGGGCGTGACGGTTACGGCAATGAGACGACGATGCTCTATGTCGATGGACCGCTCGATCGCATTGCCATTTCGGTTTCGGGCGAGGTGCTGACGGAGGATCGCGCCGGGCTGCTCGGTGCGGCCGCGGAGCCGCTACCGCCGCTCCATTTCCTGCAGCCAACTGCGCTCACCCGCGCCGATGCCGCGCTTCACGACTATGTAGCCAGCCTGCAATTGCCGGGTGATCCGCTGGCCGGCGCGCATATGCTGGCCGAAGCGGTCCACGATCATCTCGTCCTCGACGAGCCCTATGTCGGCGGCGATCACAGCGCCGCCATTGCATTGGCGGATCGCAAGGCCGACGCGCAGGGGGCGGCTCACCTGCTGATCGCCGCCGCCCGTACCGCGCATTACCCCGCGCGCTATGTCGCCGGTCATCTCTACCGGCCTTATGAGACGGATACCCACGCCGCCCATGGCTGGACCGAACTCTACGTCGAAGGTTTCGGCTGGATCGGCTTCGATCCGCATGAAGGGCGCTGCCCGACCGAATCCTATGTCCGCGTCGCCATCGGCCTGGACCATAGCCAAGCGGCCCCGATATCGGGTGCGCGCATTGGCGGGGGTGCCGAGGCGCTGGCGGTCGATGTCCATGTCGGCCCGGAGCCCGGGCCGCAATAGACCTGACGGCGGCGCTAAGCGTCGAGCCTCGCCGCGAGCGCACGCAGCACGGCCGCCGGCTCGGCCGTAATCGGCTCGCCATGCGAGACGATGATCCGTGCCAGAGAAAGGTCGGATGCCCAGAGCCGGAACTGCGCCGCCAGGGCCTCTGGGTCCGTGATGAGCAGCCTTTTCATATCGCGTGGAATCTGCGGCCCGGACGCGCCGAAGCCGAGCAGCCGGGTCAGCACATGCGCGACGATGCCGCGCGGATGGCGAACATGGCCGATCACATCATTGACGATCAACGTCGATCCGGATGCACGCCGAACGAAAAGCGCGCTCTCACGCGCGCCGCTTCCCGGCACCACCTGGAACCGCGCGTCGGAATCGTCGAGAATGTCATCGGTCGCTTCGACCGGCACGACTTGCGCGACACGCTCCCGGGCGCCGGGGGGCGTGATCACCTTGATGTCGGGATAACGCGCCTTCCAGATCGGTGCATCCATGCGATGATAGCCACTGGGGACGATCAGGAAGGAGGGCCGGCCGAGCGCCTCGATCCGGGCCATCTCCGGCTCGCCCAGCGCCATTGCGCTCCAGATCGCGGTGCGGCCGCCGGAAAGGCCGATCACCGTCATGCGCCGCGGGAAATTGCCGAGCGGCATGGGGATGTCGCCGGAGACGGTCAGCAGCCGATCGTCAATCTGCTCCAGCGGCCCATGCGGAAATACCGTCCAGCGATCGAGTATCTTGGGCATCGCAAGCTCCTCGGCGCAGGAAACCGGCGATGCCGGCGATCGATCCCGCTGCCCATGCCGCAAAAGCCGGAATTTCGATGGCCAAACGCCTTCCCCCACCCCCATCCCCTTGCTAGTGCCCCCGCCATATACCGCATCGCTGTGAGGGATCTCGCCCATGACCGCCGTCGGCCACGACACGCTCAACACTCGTTCGACGCTCGACGTCGCTGGCCGTACGGTCGCTTATTATTCGCTCGCAAAGGCGGCTGAGACACTCGGCGACATTTCACGCCTGCCCTTCTCGATGAAGGTGCTGCTCGAAAATCTGCTGCGGTTCGAGGACGGCAAGACCGTCACCACCGACGATCTTACGGCGATGGTCCAGTGGCTGACCGATCGCACCTCCGAGCGCGAGATCCAATATCGTCCGGCGCGCGTGCTGATGCAGGATTTCACCGGCGTCCCTTGCGTGGTCGATCTTGCCGCCATGCGCGATGCCATCACGGCGCTGGGCGGGGACGCGCATAAGATCAATCCGCTCGTGCCGGTCCATCTCGTCATCGATCACTCGGTGATGGTCGACGAGTTCGGCACGCCCAAGGCGTTCGAGAACAATGTCGAGATCGAATATGCCCGCAATATGGAGCGCTACGAATTCCTGCGCTGGGGCTCCAAGGCGCTCGACAATTTCAAGGTGGTCCCCCCCGGCACCGGCATCTGCCACCAGGTGAATCTGGAGAATATCGCCCAGACGGTGTGGGTGTCCAAGGGCACCGACGGCGTCGACATCGCCTATCCCGACACCTGCGTCGGCACCGACAGCCACACGACGATGGTCAACGGCCTGGGCGTGCTCGGCTGGGGCGTCGGCGGGATCGAGGCCGAAGCCGCGATGCTGGGCCAACCGGTATCGATGCTGATCCCCGAGGTGGTCGGCTTCAAGCTCACCGGCACGCTCGCCGAGGGCATTACCGCCACCGATCTGGTGCTGACCGTCACCCAGATGCTGCGCCAGAAGGGCGTGGTCGGCCGCTTCGTCGAATTTTACGGCACCGGCCTCGACGCGCTCAGCCTCGCCGACCGCGCGACCATCGCCAATATGGCACCCGAATATGGCGCGACCTGCGGCTTCTTCCCGGTCGATCAGGCGACGATCAACTATCTGCGCCTCACCGGCCGCGACGAGGCACAGATCGATCTGGTCGAAGCCTATGCGCGCGCCCAAGGCCTGTGGCGCGACCCGACGCTGCCCGATCCGGTGTTCACCGACACGCTCGCGCTCGACATGTCGAGTGTGCAGCCGAGCCTCGCCGGCCCCAAGCGCCCGCAGGACAAGGTGCTCCTCACCAACGTCGACGAGAATTTCAACAACGAGCTGGTGACCGGCTACAAGAAGACCGGCGACAGCGACGTGCGGGTCGATGTCGAGGGCGAGGATTATCAGGTCGGCCATGGCGATGTCGTGATCGCGGCGATCACGAGCTGCACCAACACCTCGAACCCCAATGTGCTGGTCGCGGCCGGGCTGGTGGCGCGCAAGGCCCGCGCGCTCGGCCTGAAGCCCAAGCCGTGGGTCAAGACCAGCCTTGCCCCCGGCAGCCAGGTCGTCACCGATTACCTCAACAAGGCCAAATTGTCGGAGGACCTTGACGCGATGGGGTTCAACCTCGTCGGCTATGGCTGCACCACCTGCATCGGCAACTCGGGCCCGCTGCCCGCGCCGATCAGCAAGGCGATCAACGAGCATGATCTCGTCGCCGCCTCGGTGCTGTCGGGCAATCGCAATTTCGAAGGGCGCGTGTCGCCCGACGTGCGCGCCAATTTCCTCGCTTCACCCCCACTGGTCGTTGCCTATGCGCTCAAGGGCACGGTGCGCGAGGACATCACCACCACCCCGATCGGCACGACCGAAGACGGCAAGCCGGTGATGCTGAAGGATATCTGGCCGACCAATCACGAGATCAGCGATCTGATCACGTCGGTGATCGACAGCGATATGTACCGCACGCGCTATGCCAACGTCTTCGAGGGCGACCGCAAATGGCGCGCCATCTCGATCGAGGGATCGGATACCTATAGCTGGTCGGCGGGGTCGACCTATGTCCAGAACCCGCCTTATTTCGAAGGCATGACGATGACGCCGAAGCCGGTCGAGGACATCGTCGATGCCCGTCCGCTCGCCATCCTCGGCGATTCGATCACGACCGACCACATCTCGCCGGCCGGCTCGATCAAGGCCGACAGCCCGGCCGGTCGCTATCTCAACGAGCATCAGGTCTCGAAGGCCGACTTCAACAGCTACGGCGCGCGCCGCGGTAATCATGAGGTGATGATGCGCGGCACCTTCGCCAACATCCGCATCCGCAACGAGATGGTGCCCGGAGTCGAAGGCGGGATGACGCGCTATGTGCCGACCGGCGAGACGCTCGCCATCTATGACGCCGCGCAGAAATATAAGGAAGACGGCACGCCGCTCGTCATCGTCGCCGGCAAGGAATATGGCACCGGCTCGTCGCGCGACTGGGCGGCCAAGGGCACGACCTTGCTCGGCGTGAGGGCGGTGATCGCCGAAAGCTTCGAGCGTATCCACCGCTCCAACCTTGTCGGCATGGGGGTGCTGCCGCTGCAATTCCCGGACGGCACCGATCGCAAGACGCTCGGGCTCGACGGCAGCGAACAGTTCAGCATCGACAATGTCGCTGGCCTGCGCCCGCGCCAGATGGTCACGGTTCGCCTCAAGCGGGCCGATGGCAGCGAAGCCACGTTCGAGGCGCGCTGCCGGATCGATACGGTCAACGAGCTCGAATATTTCCTCAACGGCGGCATCCTGCCTTACGTCCTGCGCAAGCTGGCGGCCTGACCCTCGTCATTGCGAGGAGCGGACGCGACGAAGCAATCCAGACCCCAAGCTGGATTGCTTCGCTACGCTCGCGATGACAGTCGTTTCTAAGCGACGGTCGTGGGACCGATCGCATTCGCTAGCCAGTCAGGCACGATCAGCCCATCGTCCCCCGCCGCAATCCGCTCGACCTGCACGCGCTTCACCGCGAGCCCAAGCTCCGGATAATAAGCATTGGCCGCGTCACCCGGGTCCTCGGCCGCGCGCGTCACGACCAGCCGGCGATTGACCTTCTGCCGCCAGTTCATCCGCGCCGTATTCTCCTGCCCGACATAGCAGCCCTTCGAGAAGCTCACGCCGTTGAGTTCGACCGCATTGGTTTCGAGCCACAATGTCTTGTCGGAGCCCAGCTCGGCCGCACCCTCGGTAACTCCACGCGCCAGGCGATGGGCCCGCCATCCCTCCACAGGCTCATCGGGTGGGGCGACCCAGCGCCGGCCAAGCGCGGCCAGACGCGGATCGGCCACGCCCATGTCGCCCTCGCGCGCCCAATGCACCGCCAATTGGTGGTCGAGCGCAATCGTGATCGCCCGCCGCAGCCGGTACAGTGAGAGGCGCCGTGCCAGCGCCTCCGCCTGATCCCGCTCGCAATCGATCAGCAGATCCGCGCCATCCTCCCACACCAGGAAGTCGAACAGCGCCTTGCCCTGTGCGCTCAGCAGCCCTGCCCAGACCGGCAGCGGCCCAGTCACGTCATTGGTCACCAGCCCCTGGAGGAAACCGCGCACATCTTCACCCGAGAGGCGGAGCAGGGCGCGGTCGGCAAGGGTGGTCGCGGTCATGGGAGTCTATGTAGAGGCAGGCTTCCGACTTACCACTTTCTCGTCGCCCCAGCCGGGTCTATCGCCACCCGCGGCGACGCTAGCTGCAAAAGACATGGTCCCAGCCTGGCTGGGATGACGGGAGTGATTGATGGCGACTTACGATCTCCTGCTCAAGAACGGCACGGTGTGGACGCCCGGGGGGCCGGTGGAAGCCTCGGTCGGGGTCCGCGACGGCAAGATCGTCGCCATCGGCGAGTCGGGCGATGCCGGCGAGACGGTCGACTGCACCGGGCTGACCGTGCTTCCGGGCGTGGTCGACAGCCAGGTCCATTTCCGCGAGCCCGGGCTCGAGGCGAAGGAGGATCTCGAAAGCGGCAGCCGCGCCGCCGTGCTCGGCGGGGTGGTCGCCGTGTTCGAGATGCCGAACACCAAGCCCAACACCGACAGCGAAGCCGCGATCGCTGACAAGCTCGCCCGCGCCGAGGATCGCATGTGGTGCGATCATGCTTTCTATGTCGGTGCGACCAGCGCCAATGCCGAATTGCTGGGTGAACTGGAACGGCTGCCCGGAACCGCGGGCGTCAAGATCTTCATGGGTGCCTCGACCGGCGACCTGCTCGTCTCGGAGGATTCGGAACTGGCGCGTGTCCTCGCGCACGGCCGCCGCCGCGTCGCGATCCATGCCGAGGACGAGCCCCGCATGCAGGCCCGGCTCGGCGAGCGGGTCGCCGGCGACCCGTCCTCGCATCCGGTCTGGCGGGATGACGAGAGCGCGATGCTGGCGACGCAGCGCATCCTGCGCCTGGCTCGCGCCGCGCGGCGCCCGATCCATATCCTGCACGTGACCACGCCGGCCGAGCTGGAGGTCATCTCCCGCAACAAGGATATCGCCACCTGCGAGGTGACGCCGCAGCACCTTACCCTTGCGGGGGAGGACGCCTATCCGCGGCTCGGCACCTATGCCCAGATGAACCCGCCGATCCGATCCGCCGCGCATCGCGACGGGATCTGGAACTGGCTCAATCAGGGCGTGCCGGACGTGCTCGGCTCCGATCACGCGCCGCATACGATGGAGGAGAAGGCAAAGCCTTACCCCGATTCGCCGAGCGGCATGCCGGGCGTGCAGACCTTGCTGCCGCTGATGCTCGATCATGTCGCCCATGGCCGCCTGAGCCTGCAGCGACTGGTCGAACTGACCTCGGCCGGACCCCAGCGCGTGTTCGGCATGACCGCCAAGGGCCGCATCGCCGCGGGGTATGACGCCGATTTCACCTTGGTCGACCTCAAGGCGAAGTGGACGATTGAAGAGGATTGGCTGGCGTCGCGCTGCGGCTGGTCCCCGTTCACCGGCATGAATATCACCGGCCGCCCGGTCGGCACGATCGTGCGCGGCCGGATCGTGATGCGGGATGGCGCGCTCGCCGCAAAGGCGATCGGCCGGCCGATACGCTTCGACTCGGCAGCGTGGGATTGACTTTCTGTTCGTGATATGTTCTGTCGGACCCTCGGTTCCAGACCGAGATCATTAAGTTCGTTTCTGGTGTTTTTTTATTTTCCGATGCGGAGCGGCGGTAAACCGGCCGGGTCCCCCACCCCCTGGGCCGCCCCGGGATGACGCAATAAAAGAAGCCCGCTATGGCCGGCACCATGAGCGAAACCACTCCCACCCCGCCCGACCGCCTCTCGGTCGATCCCCGCAGCCCGCATTATGACGGCGATGCCCTCGCACGCGGCATCGGCATCATCTTCAACGGTACCGAGCGGTTCAACGTCGAGGAATATTGCATCAGCGAGGGCTGGGTGCGCCTTGCCATGGCCAAGACGCGCGACCGCAAGGGCAATCCGCTGACGATGAAGCTCAACGGCAATGTCGAACCCTTCTTCCGCGACAGCGCGCCCGAGTCGGAACAGGCGTGAGTCCCGCTCGTTTCGGTTCCGTAGCAGGCTCGCTGGGAGCGTGCCGACGGGAGAGTTCGGATGGGCAAGGGTCTGATTTTGTGGCTGCTGGGCGTCCCGGGCGTCGTCATCATCGCGCTGTTTCTGTTCCGCATCATCTAAAGGTGAATTGACATGGCCGAGGACGACAAGACCGAGGCCGACCTGACCGGGGGCGGGCTGCGGCGTCGTCCACGCCATCAGCCGCTGGAGGTTGGCGGACGCCGCCTCAGCCCCGCGACCCTGATGATGGGCCACGGCTTCGATCCCGCCCTGTCGGAGGGCTCGCTCAAGCCACCGGTCTTCCTCACTTCGACCTATGTTTTCGACAGCGCGGCCGCGGGCAAGCGCTTCTTCGAAGGCGTCACCGGCAAGCGCCCGGGCGGAGCCGAAGGCCTCGTCTATTCGCGCTTCAACGGCCCCAACCAGGAAATCCTCGAGGATCGCCTCGGCATCTGGGAAGAGGCCGAAGACGCGCTGACCTTCACGTCCGGCATGGCCGCCATCGCGACCGTGTTGCTGGCTCTGGTCCAGCCGGGCGATACGATCGTGCACTCCGCGCCGCTATATGCCGCGACCGAGACGCTGATCGGCAAGATCCTCGGCCGGTTCGGCATCAAATGGCTCGATTTTCCGGCCGGCGCGACCCGCGAGGAAATCGATGCGGTAATGGCCGAGGCCAATGCCAGCGGCCGCGTCCCGCTCATCTATCTCGAAAGTCCCGCCAATCCGACCAATGCTTTGGTCGACATCGACGCGGTGACCGCGTCGCGCGACGCGCTCTTCCCAGGCGAAAAGCCGCTGATCGTCATCGACAACACTTTCCTCGGCCCGCTGTGGCAGCAACCGCTCAAGCACGGGGCCGATATCGTCATCTACAGCCTGACCAAATATGCCGGCGGGCATAGCGATCTCGTCGCCGGCGGCGCGGTCGGCTCGAAGGCCGCGATCAACCCGATCCGGATGATGCGCAACACGATCGGCACGATCCTCGATCCGCATCCGGCGTGGATGCTGCTGCGTAGCCTCGAGACGCTGGAACTGCGCATGAGCCGCGCCGGCGAGAATGCCGCCAAGGTCTGTGCCTGGCTCCGCGATCAGCCCAAGGTCGAACATGTCGGCTATTTAGGCTTCCTTGAGGAAGGCTCGCGTCAGGCCGACATCTATAATCGCCATTGCTCGGGCGCGGGCTCAACCTTTTCGCTCTATTTGAAGGGCGGCGAGGCAGAGGCATTCCGCTTCCTCGACGCGCTTAAGATCGCCAAGCTCGCGGTCAGCCTCGGCGGCACCGAAACGCTCGCCAGCCACCCGGCCGGAATGACACATCTGTCGGTACCCCAGGCGCGCAAGGACGCGCTCGGCATCGGCGATAATCTCGTCCGCATCTCGATCGGGGTCGAAAATGCCGACGATCTGATCGCCGATTTCGAGCAGGCGCTCGCCGCTATCTAGGGGCTATTGGGAGAGGGTTTCCGGGTCGCCGGCAATCGCCTGAGGCCGACGATATCGATCGGTCCGTCTTGCCAGTGCCGCACGACATAGCGACCGCGACGTAGCTCCAGCAGGAATATATCGCCTCGATCGAAAGTCGTCGGTCCAAGGCGCAGCAGCCAGATGGTCGGGATCGCCTGCGTCGCCGGCTCCCGCGCGATTGCGCGCAGCTCCCCGCGCGGCAATGACGAGACGCCGCGCGTGCCCGTCGGATGCCAGCCGTGGCGCGCTTCCAGCGCCGGCATGTCGGTCGGGATCGCCCGGATCGGGTAAGCGAGTCCTTTGTCGCGCAACGCATAGACAAGCGGCAATTTGCCCTCATTCGGATAAGCGTAAACCGCGTCGCCGGGCCGGAACCGCGCTGCCAGCCAGTCGACCGTGCGATACCAATCCTGCATCGGCCCGCGCTGGAGCCCCTGCACGTCCGCCACGAGCATCGCTGTGGCAAGCAGGACCGCGCTGCCCCTTCCTATCCATCGATAGCGCCCGGGAGCGGCGGCGCCGATCGAGAGCAGCAGCAACGCGGGCACCGCGACCGGCGTCATGGTCCGGGTGATGAAGACCGGTGCCACCGTCAGGGACAAGATCACTGCGAGGATGACCGGCAGCAAGGCGAGCACCGCGAGACTGGCGAGCAGCCGCGGGCCATTTCGCGCCCGCACCAGCGCGGCTGCGGCAAACCCCGCCAGCACCAGACTGGCGATGCCAGGCCAGCCGGGCGCGGCGTACAGCGTCTCCAGCCGCCCCACGAACCTGCCGTCGAACTGGAAGCGCAGCCAGGTGGACGCGACCCAGGTCGTGGCCTGGCCACGCAGGATCGCCAGCCCAGGCAAATATGCCAGGGCAACCAGCCCATACCCGCCGGTCAACCATAGCCAATCGCGACCTGTCACGCGCCGCAGCAGCGCAATCGCGAGCGCGCAGGTAAGAGCTACGCCGTAAAGCGGGCCCAGATTGTGCAGCCACAACAAGGCCTCGAGCAGCAAAAGGTAGCCGGCAAACGCCGCGCTTGCGACCGGCCTGCCTCGCTCTACGCGTCGCGCGAGCTGCAGCAGCAACAGGATGGCTCCGGCGAAAACCAGGATCATCAGCGGATAAGGCCGTGCCTCGCGCGCCATTTCGACCAGCGCCAGCGACAGACAGGACAGCCCCACCGTGATGAGCTGCAGCCGCCGGCGGTCCGCAGCTCCCCAGCCGATCCAGCGGCCGGCCTCGCCCGCGGCCAGCGCCATCACCGGCAGGGTGGCGAGGCTCGACGCCCACCCAAGCAGGCGCAGCACGATCAGCCCGTCGCCAAACACTCCCACCCACAGATGCAGCAGGCTATAATAAAAAGGCGGGTGGCTCTCATAGAGCGGCACGATCCGCCATAGGAACGCCCAATCCTTGTCCGCGGCATAGGCGCTATACGCCTCGTCCAGCCATAACGGCGCGGCGCCCAGGCCCCAGCTCCGCACGCCGATGCCAATTGCGACCAACAAGCCGATCGCCGCCCAATATCCCCGCCCCAAGCGCATCGCGACGTTGATTAGGGTTGTTACGAGCACTTGTCGCGCGGGCTGACGGCGCCATAAGGGCGGGACATGTTCCGCTCAGCGCTCCCCGAAAACGAGACGCCTGCCGGCTGGTGGAACAGCTGGTGGTTTCTGGCCGCTTTGGTTCTGCTCTCGGCGGTGCCGCTGATCATCCCAACGGTGCCGCCGCTGACCGATCTGCCCGAGCATATGGGCCGCTACCGGATCCAGCTGTCGGATCCGACCTCCCCACTCCGAACGGAATATTTCGACTTCCATTGGGCCTTCATCGCCAATCTCGGCGTGGACCTGTTGATCGTGCCGATGGCGGCATTGTTCGGGCTGGAGCTCGGCGTGAAGCTGATCGTGATCGGTATCGTCATGCTCACCATGACAGGAATGTTGTGGATCGCGCGCGAGGCGCATGGCCGCGTGCCGCCGCCGGCCTTGTTCGCCCTGCCCCTGGCCTATGGCTTCCCGCTGATCTGGGGTTTCGTCAATTTCCTGCTGTCGATGGCGCTGGCGCTCAACGCCTACGCGCTGTGGCTGCGGCTGGGCCGTCAGCAGCGCTGGCGCCTGCGCCACGCTTTGTTCGTGCCGATCGGCCTGATCCTGACGACCGCCCACATCTTCGGCTGGGCGGTGCTCTGCCTGCTGGCCTTCGGTGCGGAAGTGGTGCGCGAGCGCGATGCAGGCCGGACGTTGATACCCAGCCTGTGGCATGGTGGCCTGTCCTGCCTTTCGCTGTCGCCGCCCTTATTGTTGCTGGTCGCCTGGCGCAGCGGGGATGCCGGCGGGCGCAACGTCGACTGGTTCTACTGGCGCGCCAAATATGTCTATCTGGTCTCCAGCCTGCGCAATAGCTGGATGTCGCTCGACCTCGCCAATGTCTACCTGCTGTGGGCGTTGATCGCGCTGGGTTTGGCGGGTCTGTGGGTGCGTATGAACCGGACGCTTGGCATCGCTGCCTTGATGCTAATCATTGCTTATGTCCTACTGCCGCGCATCCTGCTGGGATCAGCCTATGCCGACATGCGGCTGGCGCCCTATGTGTTGCTGATTGCGGTTGTCGCCATCGCGATGAAGGCGCAGTCGCGGCGGCGGGCGGCAATCGTTGCGGCCGTCGCCACCGCAATCTTCATCGGCCGGATCGGCATCCTGACCGCAAACTTCGCACGGCATGAAGCGGACAACCGCCGTCAGCTGGCCGCGCTCGATCACGTCAAGCCTGGCAGCAGGGTTTTCGTCCAGGTGTGGCTGCAATGCCTGGGCCGTTGGGAGACCAGCCGCATGGACCATCTCGGCGCCATGGCGATCGTCCGCCGCAACGCCTTCGCCAACGGTCAGTGGACCGATCCGGGCGCGCAGCTGGTGCGCATCAAATATGCGCCAGCCAAAGGCTATGCGGAGGATCCCACCGAGATTTTGCGGCCGCATGGCTGCCGCGACCGGCGGGCCAAGCCCTATCCGGAGGGCATCAACACCCTGCCGCACGACGCGTTCGACTATGTCTGGCTGATCGACATTCCGCGCGCGCGCTGGAACAGCTTTCCGGGGCTGGAACCGATCTGGACGGGCGGCCGCAGCGGTATCCTCTACCGCGTGCTGCCGCTCCCGCCTGGATCCGGCTCAGCTACCAACGCCAGTGATACGCCGGCTGGCAACAGGCCGCGCACCGCCGCGTGACGCTCGGCCGCGAATAAGGCGCCGAGCAGGCGGTTGACCGGCTTCGGCGGAAGCCGGTCCTCATCCCCGCCCTTGCGACCAAGCAGCCGATTGACGAGGCGCACGCCGACAATCGCGGGCAATAGCAGGCTGTTGAACGCCGCGCGATGCAACCGGCGGAAGCCGGCGGCCCTCACCACCGCATCCAGCTTACGGGCGGTATAGCGGCGCTGATGATGGTGAGCGACATCATGGCCGCTCCACAAGGATGGCATCGCCGGCACCGCCAGCAGCAGGCGCCCGCCCGGTGCGAGCTTGGGTCGCAATGCCGTGAGCGCTCCGATGTCGTCGGGAATATGCTCGAGCACGTCGAGCAGAACGATCAGGTCATATTGCCCGTCATGCAGCGGTACGTTCGGAAGATAGCCGCCTTTGATCGCAAGCCCGGTCCGTTGGGCAGCAAAAGCGCGGGCATGATCGTCCGGCTCGACCGCATCAACGGTGCCGAATTGCTGGAGCATGGCGATGTTCGAACCCGTCCCGCAGCCGACCTCCAGGATGCGCAAGGGGCCGGACTGGGGGCGGAACCGCTCGATCAGCGCCGCCAGAATCCGCCGCCGTCCGACAAACCACCAATGATCGCGGTCGATCTCGGCCATGCGGTCATAAACGTGGCGTTCCATTACTCCTGAACGCCTGCCTCGCCGATCCGCTGGCGGACGATGTAGATTGGTCGCCGCTTGGTCTCCACCAGGATGCGGCCGACATATTCGCCGAGGATTCCGAGCGAGAGCAATTGCACCCCGCCCAGGAACAGCACCGCGACCATCATCGAGGCATAGCCGGCGACGTCGACGCCGTAGAGGATCACGCGCGCGATCAGGAACAGGGCATAAAGCAAGGCGATGCCGGCGATCACGAAACCGATATAGGACCAGACGCGCAGCGGCGCGGTCGATGCGGAGGTAAGCCCGTCGATCGCGAGCTTCCACAACTTGAGATAATTGAACTTGGTGCGGCCGACGGCGCGCTCGGCGCGGTCATATTCGACCGCCGCCTGGCGGAATCCTCCCCAGGCGAACAGGCCTTTCATGAAGCGATTGCGCTCCGGCATCGCGCGGATGACGTCGACCACCTTGCGATCGAGCAAGCGGAAGTCGCCGGCATGTTCGGGGATCTTGTCCTCGCTCAGCCAATTGTGCGCGCGATAATAAAGGTCGGCCGTCAGCCTTTTCGGCAGGCTGTCGGTCATACGGTTGCGACGCACGCCGAACACAACCTCGTGGCCTAGCCGCCATTGATCGAGCATCGCGCCGATCATTTCCGGCGGATCCTGCAGATCGACGTCGATCGGCACCACCGTCTGCCCGCGCACATGATCCAGTCCGGCGGACAAAGCCGCCTCCTTGCCGAAATTGCGCGACAGCGCGATGCCGACGACACGCGGATCGGCGCGGTTCGCCGCCATGATCGCGGGCAAGGTCGCATCCGAACTGCCATCGTCGACGAACAGTATCTCCCACAACACGGGAGCGCCGTCGGGATCGCGCAGATCCTCCAGCACCTTCCCGACCCGCGTCACGAACGGCTGGATTGCCTCTTCCTCGTCCTTGACCGGGACGATCACCGAAATGAGCGGGACTTGCTGCGGAGCCATGATCGCTTGTGGCGCGCTTGCGGGGGCGGAGGCAAGTTTCACCGGAATACCCACCAGCGGTTAAGCGCGAACAGAAGTGCCGGGGTTACCAGCCATATCGGAAGGTAGAGCGTCCAATGGGGCAGCCTGAGCGCCTCCGTTAGCAGCCAGGCCCAAAAGGCGTTGAGCGCGAAACTCGGCAGGGACGCGATCACGAATCGGACCTTGCTGGCATGGTCGCGACTGCCATGATTGCGGAATGTCACCCGGCTATGGAGCACATAGCCGAGCGAGACCGCTGCCACGTAGCCGGCGAAATTGCAGATTTGCAACGGCAGGTGCGTCCAGCTGTCGAGCACGACCAGCACCGCCGAATAGAGCGCCGTGACGATGCTGCCGTTCACGCCATAGCGCACGATCTGCCAGAACATCTCGCGCCGCTGTTGCGCCACCGCGGTCATTGCCGAACACTGTCCCTTGCTCTTTGTCCCCGGGCTCGTAGAGCGCCGCCAGCGGCGAGGGAAGTGCGGTGATCGGCGAAAACTGGGTTCGAGGTTTCGGCAAGCCGGCGCATTGGCGGCGTTGGTTCCTGCTCTTCTGGGCCGCGACCGCAATCTACATGCTCTATTACAAGTGGAACGCGATCCACTGGTTTGCGCTGAGCGACACTGACGACAATCTGCGCTTCGCCCAGGTGCGCGCACTGCTGCAGGGCCAGGGCTGGTACGATCTGCGCCAGCATCGGATCGATCCGCCTAACGGCATTTCCGTTCATTGGTCGCGGCTGGTCGATCTGCCGATCGCCGGCCTGATGCTGATCCTGCGTCCATTCGTCGGCTGGCAGGAAGCCGCGCGCTGGGCGTGCGCGATCGCGCCAATGCTGGCGTTCGGCGCCGCGCTTTACGGCATGATGCTCACGGTACGGCGCCTCGTTGACCGCTGGGCCTTCTTGCTGGCCGCGGCGATCCTGGTCTGCGCCAATTCCAGCATGCTGATGTGGATGCCGCTGCGGGTCGATCATCATGGCTGGCAGCTCGCGAGCCTGATCGTCACCGTCGCCGGCATGGCCGACGCCCGCAAGCTTCGCGGCGGGCTGACGGCCGGCCTGGCCACCGCCTTCTCGCTCACGATCGGGCTGGAGCTGCTTCCCTATCTCGCGGTCGCGGGGGCACTCATCGTTTTGTGGTGGGTGATCGATAACGAGCAGGCGGAGCGGCTGCGCGGCTACGGCCTCAGCCTCGCTGCGGGAGCGGCGCTCGGCTATGCGGTCTTCGCCTCGTATGACAACCGGCAGCTCCTGTGCGACGCGCTGACGCCGGTCTATCTGTCGACCTTGCTGGTAACCGGCGGCCTTGCCGTTGCTTTCGGATCGCTACCGTTCGCCCGGCGCTGGCTGAGAATCGTCGCGGCGCTCGCGGGGGGTGCCGCGATCTGCGCGGGCTTTGCACTTGCCTTCCCGCAATGCCTCGGCCGGCCCGAGCATATCTCTCCGGAACTTTATCAATTGTGGTTCAGCCACATTAAGGAAGCGAAGCCGCTTTACCAGCATGGCTGGCGCATCGCTTTTCCCACTTTGTCGCTATCGATCATCGGTGTGATCGGATCGGCCTGGGCTTTCTGGCGCGCGCGGGGCACCGACAAGGCGGTCCCCTGGGCGTTGGTCGCCTTATTATCGTTATTCTCCGCATTGCTCCTGTTCTGGCAGACGCGGGCCGGCCCGGGTTCGCAGATGCTGGGGGTGATCGGCGCGACCGCACTCGGCTGGCCGTTGCTGCGCTGGACGCTGGCGCACCGTAATATGGCGGTGCGCGTGCTGGGTTCGGCCGCGGCCTTCCTGTTCGTGTCGGGCGCCTTCGCCGGGATCATCGTCCAGAACGTGCGCGAGCAGCGGCCGGCCTATCGCAAGAAGGTGGATATGGCGAACCGCCGCTGTCCCACCCTGCCGGCGTTACGCCCCATCGGCGCATTGCCGCCGGCGACGATCCTGACCTTCATCGATCTCGGTCCGCGCCTGATCGCGGTGACGCATCACAGCGCCATCGCCGGCCCCTATCACCGCAATGGCGGCGACATCCTCGACGTCCAGCACAGCTTTCGTGCGACCGATCCTGAGGTCGCACACGAGGTGATGCGGCGGCATAGCGCCGGCCTGCTGCTGATCTGCCCCGGCCTCTCGGAATCGACCGTCTATGGCAGCGAGGCGCCGAAAGGATTCTACGTTCAACTGGTCAAGGGGAAGGTGCCGAATTGGCTGGCGCCGATGGAGCTGCCGAAAGGCTCACCTTACCGTCTGTGGCGCCGGCTGAATTAGGTCATGCCTTTTCGCGAGCCTGCTTGTCCTCGGACGCGCCGAGCAGGCCTTCGGTAACGAGGCGCCGCCCCTCGACGAAGGCCTTGATGTCGTTGACGCAATCGACGCTGATGACGCGTCCTGCCTTGCGGTAGAGGATGGAAAAGCTGCGCGTGGCCGGATCCCCGCGGACGCTCGCCTCGTCGTGCCCGCTGGAAAGGCCCGCGGTCTGCAGCTTCAGATCATATTGCTGCGACCAGAACCAGGGCAGGGCGGCATAAGCGACGTCCATGCCGATGACCGTCTTGGCGGCGACCACTGCCTGGTCATGTGCATTCTGCACCGATTCGAGCCGGATCATGGCGCCATCGGCATAAGGGTTGGGATGGCGCGCGCAGTCGCCGATCGCGAAGATGTCGGGCAGACTGGTCCGGCATTGCGCATCGACATCCACGCCGTCGCTGCCTGCGGCGCCCGCAGCCAGCAAAGGGCCGACAGCGGGCACGATGCCGATACCGACGATCACCATCTCGCACGCGATCGAGGAACCGTCCGAAAGGCGCACCGCGCGGACTCGATCCTCCCCCGTGATGCAATCGACGAAAGCGCCCAGGCGCAGGTCGACGCCGTGGGCGCGATGTTCGTGCTCGAAGAAGCGCGACAAGGCCTCGCCCGCAACGCGCGCCAGCACGCGGTCGAGCGCCTCCAGCACCACGACCCGCTTGCCGAGCTTGGTGAGCACCGCGGCCGCTTCCAGCCCGATATAGCCGCCGCCAACCACCACCACAGTCGCGACGCCGTCGAGCTCGCTCGCCAGCCGATCGACATCGGCCCGGTTGCGAATGCCGTGAACACCCTTCAAGTCATTGCCCGCGCAGCCGAGCAGCCGCGGGCTTCCGCCTGTCGCCCAGATCAACTTGCCATAGCCGATGGCTGCGCCATCCGCGGTACGGGCGATGCGCGCCGCGGCGTCGACGGCCACGATCTCGCGCCCAAGCAGCAGCGCTACCTGCCGACTTTCCCAGAAAGCCGCCGGGCGGATGAGGATGCGCTCGAACGCCTTTTCTCCAGCCAGATATTCCTTGGACAAAGGTGGCCGCTCGTACGGCAGCTCCGGCTCGTCGCCGACGATCGCGATCGATCCGGTGAAACCATTCTGGCGGAGCGCGATCGCAGCCTGGGCGCCTGCATGGCCGCCGCCAACGATCAGGACATCATAATGTAGCGTCATCATCCGCTACCTTGTGCGCTATCCCGGTCCACCTCAACTCCTGCCGCAGTACGCAGGCGCGGAAAAGCCCGACGCGCGCGGCTTCGCGAGCTGCACGCGTAGACGGCCAGGTCGACCTCTTTCTGTCTCTGGCGGCTGGGAACAGCCCGCCACCCTGATGGATGAATTAGAGCTTGGGAAATTTCATGCCGCCCCTGACGGGCGGCAGCTCCGGTCCGGTCTCGGCCGTATCGAACCGGCGCCAGCCATTGGGGCCAAGCCGCTCGATCGGCTGGAAGCGGACCTTATATTGCATCCGCGCCGAGCCCTTCACCCAATAGCCGAGATAAACGAACGACAGGCGCGCGGCGCGAGCGCGCTGAATATGGTCGAGAATGATGAAGGTCCCGAGCCCCGGCCGCGTCTCGTGCGCGGGATCGAAGAAGCTGTAGACCATCGACAGGCCGTCTGACTGCTGATCGGTCAGGCAGGCGCCGACCAGCTTCCCAGGCCGTCCACCCTGCGGCGGCTCACGATATTCGATCATGAAGGTGGTGACCGGCGTCTGCTCGACCATGTCGGCAAAATCGAGCTCGTCCATCTCGGCCATGCCCCCGCCCGGGTGGCGCGCGGCGAGATAGCGACGCAGCAGCGAGAATTGCTCTTCGGTCGTCCACGGCTCGCACATATTTACCACGAGATCCGCGTGGCGGCGCATCTGCTTGCGTTGGGTAGCATTGGGGCTGAACTCACTTGCCACCACCCGCACCGAGACGCAGGCCTGGCAATCGGTGCAACTCGGGCGATAGGCAACACCCTGACTGCGCCGAAAGCCGATCCGGCCCAGCGCTTCGTTCAACTCGGCGGCATGACTGCCGGCCAGTTCGGTGAAAACCTTGCGCTCCGTCCGCCCCGGCAGATAGGGGCATGGCGCAGGCGAGGTGACGAAGAACCTCGGAAATTTGAACTGCGCACTCACCGCTTACACGCGCCTCGCCCTATGGCCCCGGTCTGTCGATTATGCCGTTCCCGGAGTGGGATGAAAAGCCGATTCACCACCTAAGTTATCGACGGCGCGTCAATTCACCGCATAGTCGTTACGGTCCTCAGGCGAGTTCGACCGGGCTGGCGTCATATCCCTCTGCCTCGAGAGCCGCCATCAGGCGCGCGAGATGGGCCGCATCGCGCGTTTCGCACTCGATATCGGTGATCAGGCCCTTCGCCGGCAGCGTCGAAAAGACGCGCTGGTGATAGACCTCGATGATGTTGACCTGCTCTTGATCGAAGATGCGCGCGACATTGTAGAGCGCGCCCGGCCGATCCTGCAGCTTGATGCGCAGGCGCGCGAGCCGGCCGGAGCGGGCAAGGTCACGCAACAGCACGTTGGCGAGCAGGCGGGTGTCGATATTGCCGCCGCATAGCACGATGCCCACGGTCTTGCCGGCAAAGCGGTCGGGATAGGCGAACAACGCAGCCAGCCCCGCCGCGCCCGCGCCTTCGACAACTGTCTTCTCGATCTGCAGCAGCAGCGACACTGCCTGCTCCAACGAGCGCTCCGAGACCAGGACGATATCGTCGACAAGCTGCGTGACGATCCCCGATGTGATCGAGCCCGGTTCCTTCACCGCAATGCCCTCGGCGAGCGTGTCGCCGTGGCAAGGCAGGCTGGTGCCCTTGATGCGATTATACATGGACGGATAGAGCTCGGCCTCGACGCCGATCACCTCGATGTTGCCCTGCGCCTTGGCAACCGTCGCGCAACCGGAGATCAGCCCGCCGCCGCCAATCGGGATGATCATCGTGTCGATGTCGGGCGCCGCCGCCAGCATCTCCAGCGCGACCGTGCCCTGGCCCGCAATCACCTGCTCGTCATTGAACGGGTGAACGATGGTCAGGCCGCGCTCGGACGCCAGTTCGCGCGCATGCGCCAGCGAATCGTCCACATTCTCGCCGTGCAGGATCACGGTCGCGCCATGGCCCTGGGTCTGGCTGACCTTAACGTTGGGGGTGGTGCGCGGCATCACGATCGTGACCGGAATGCCGAGGCGTGCGCCATGATAGGCTAGCCCCTGGGCATGATTGCCGGCCGAGGCCGCAATCACGCCGCGGGTGCGCGCGGCGTCGTCCATCTGCAGCAACTTATTGAGCGCGCCGCGCTCTTTATAAGCGGCGGTGAACTGCAAATTCTCGAATTTGAGATAAACGGTCGCGCCCGTGAGCTGACCCAGCGTGCGGCTAATAAGCGTCGGCGTCCGCACGATCGACGCGGCGATGCGCGCGTGCGCGGCACGAACATCGTCGAGAGTTATGGGCAGCGGGTCGGCTGCGGCGGACTTGGTAAGCGTGGCCATAGGCCTGCCCCTAGGCGCATCGCGCCGCTTTTTGAACCCCGGGTGCTGGCGCGCGTCCCAGCGCCGCCGTAAGGGACCCATTCTGCGCGTTGTGGACGGCAGCGACAGGCGACGCGCGAAGCATCGGGAGCACCATGGCAAAAATTGGGTTCATCGGAATGGGCGTGATGGGCGCGCCGATCGCCGGACATCTCGCCGCTGCCGGACACGACGTGACCATCTATAATCGCAGCGGCGACAAAGCCGCAGCATGGCTGGCCAAATATTCCGGCAAGAGCGCCGCGACCCCGGCTCTTGCTTCTGAGGGTGCGGATGCGGTTTTCGCCTGCGTTGGGGCGGATCATGATCTGGAAGAGGTGACGCTTGGCGAAGACGGCGCCTTCGGGGCGATGCGTCCGGGTGCACTGTTCGTCGACCACACGACCGTCTCCGCCCACATCGCCCGCCGACTTGCCGTGGAGGGGCAGGAGCGCGGCTTGCTGGTGGTCGATGCGCCGGTATCGGGCGGCCAGGCCGGCGCGGAAAATGGCAAGCTCGCCATCATGTGCGGCGCAACGCATGAGGCGTTCGACCATGCCGAGCCGCTGATGCAAGCTTATGCCGCGCGCATCGTCCATGTCGGCGAAGCCGGCGCCGGCCAGACGGCCAAGATGTGCAACCAGATTGCGATCGCGGGGGTAATCCAGGGTGTGGCCGAATCGCTGCGCTTCGCCCAAGCCGCGGGTCTCGACACCGGCAAGGTATTCGAGGCGATCTCGGCGGGCGCCGCGGGAAGCTGGCAGATGCAGAATCGCTGGGCGACGATGGCGCAGGATCAATTCGATTTCGGCTTCGCGGTCGATTGGATGCGCAAGGATCTGGGCCTCGCGCTGGAGGAGGCGCGCAGCAACGGCGCGACCTTGCCGGTCGCGGCATTGGTGGACCAATTTTACGCCGAGGTGCAGCAGCTGGGCGGCGGTCGCCAGGACACATCCTCGATCGTGCGGAGACTCGGCCGATGAGGCGCGTGATCACTCTCACCCTCATCATGCTGCTCGCCGCTGCGCCAGTGGCGGCGCGCAAGCAACTGCCCGCACTTGAAATCCCGGTCACGCCGCAGGGACTGGTGGATAACGTCAACGGCTACACGATCGACGCGCAGGGAAACCTTGAGCGCTTTAACGGTCTGCTGATCGGCCGCGACGGGCGCGTGGCCAAGCTGCTGCACGATGGCGAGGCGAGGCCCGAGCGGCCCGATTTTCGCCTCGACGGCCAGCGCCGCACCTTGCTCCCCGGTTTGAACGACGCACATGGCCACATTTCCGGCCTCGGCTTCCAGGCGCTCAGCCTCGACCTGACCGAGACGACCACTTTGGAAGACGCCCAGCGTAAGCTGCAACGCTACGCAGCCGAGCATGAGACGCCTGCCTGGATCCGCGGCGGCGGCTGGAACCAAGAGAAGTGGAAGCTCGGCCGCTTTCCTACGGCAGCCGACCTCGATCCCTTTACCAAGGACCGTCCAGCACTGCTGGAGCGCGTCGACGGCCATGCCATCCTCGCCAATAGCGCGGCAATGGCGGCGGCGGGCATTACTGCGCGCACGCAGGATCCGCCCGGCGGCCGGATCGAGCGCGATGCGAAGGGCAGCCCCACCGGCCTCTTCGTCGACGCCGCGAGGGCTCTCGTCGAGAAAGCCGCGCCGCTGCCTTTGCCGCGCGAGCGCGATGCCGCGATCGCCAAGGCACAGGACATATTGATCGCCGACGGCGTCACCGCGACCAGCGACATGGGCACCGACGTCAACGATTGGGAATCGATGCGGCGGTTGGGCGACGCCGGCCGTCTGCGTGTCCGCATCACCAGCTACGGCATGGGCGTCGATGCGGTGCTCACCATCGCCGGATCCCAGCCGACGCCGTGGCTCTACGACGGTCGGCTGCGGATGATCGGGGTGAAGCTTTATGCCGACGGCGCGCTCGGCTCGCGCGGCGCATGGCTCAAGCAGCCGTATAGCGACATGTCCAACACCCGCGGCCTGCAATTCCTGGATGATGCGAAGATCAAGAATCTGATGAGCCGCGCCGCGATGGACGGGTTCCAAGTGGCGGTTCATGCGATCGGCGACGCCGCCAACGCGCAGGTGCTGGATGCGATCGAGGAGTTGTCGGCGACGTACGAAGGTGACCGCCGCTGGCGGATCGAGCATGCGCAGATTATCGATCCCGCCGATCTGCCGCGCTTCGCCAAATATAAGGTCGTGGCATCGATGCAGCCGACCCACGCCACCTCGGATCACATCATGGCGGTCAAACGGCTCGGGCCGGGCCGGCTCAAGGGCGCATATGCGTGGAAGACGATGCTGGACAATCACGTCACGCTCGCCTTCGGATCCGACTATCCGGTCGAAAATCCCAACCCCTTCCCGGGCATGGCCGATGCAGTCACGCGGGAGGACGCGGCGGGCGATCCCCCGGGCGGCTTTCTGCCCGAGGAGAAGATCAGCCTGACGCAGGCCTTGGCGGCCTTCACCACCGGCGCCGCTTATGCCGCCAAGGCCGAAGATCGCATTGGCAGCCTTACGCCCGGTCATTTCGCCGATTTCATCCTGCTCGACCGCGATCCGTTCCAAATCGATTCGCGCGCATTGCGGGAGACTAAGGTATTGGAGACATGGATCGGCGGCGTTCGCGCCTGGGTACGGACTGGCAGCTAATCCACTAAACATTCTGTAACGTATGGTATAGAATCTGTGCGTGGGGTCCGTAACGAATAAGCTTATCTGGCAGTTTCCTCAGGGAGACGTACCATGACCGACCTTACCAATCAGATTGCCCTCGTGACCGGTGCCTCGCGCGGCCTTGGCCGTGCCACCGCCGCCCGCCTGGCCGAAGCCGGTGCCCGGGTGATCGTCCATTACAGCGCCAGCCGCGACGCCGCCGACAGCCTCGTCGCCGATATCCGTGCCAAGGGCGGCCAGGCCGAGGCAGTCGGCGGCGACCTCGCCGCCGCCGACGGCGCTCATAAACTTGCAGACGCCGTTCGTGGGCTGGGCATCGACCGGCTCGACATTCTCGTCGCCAATGCCGGCGTCGCCAATCTCGCGAGCATCGAAGAGGAAACGGTCGAAGAGTTCGATCGCCAATTCGCAGTGAACGTTCGCGCGCCCTTCTTCCTCGTTCAGCAATTGCTGCCGATCCTGGGCGAAGGTTCTCGGATCATCTTGCTCTCGTCGGTGGTCGCCCGGGCCGCATTCGATGGCACGGCCGCTTATTCCGCTACCAAGGGCGCAATCGAGGTTCTGACCCGCAATTTCGCGAAGGAACTCGGGCCGCGCGGTATCCGCGTGAATGCCATCGCACCGGGCGCGATCGACACGGACATGGCGCAAGCCTTCCTCGGCACCGAAGAGGGACGCGATTATATCAAGAACCTGCAGGCGCTGAAGCGGATCGGTCAGCCAGACGACATCGCCGATGCCGTATTATTCCTTGCTTCGGATCAGTCGCGCTGGGTTGACGGTCGCTCGCTGGAAGTCAGCGGCGGCGCCAACCTCTAAATTCAGCTCAATCCCGCGAGCAGTCCCGGCGTCAGGATCTGGGGCAGCTCGCGGGGTTCGCCTCCGCCGGCCGGATAGAAGAGGTAGAAGGGCACGCCCGAGCGCCCGTGTTGCGACAGGAAGCGGCTAATCGCCGGGTCCCCCCGGGTCCAGTCACCGACCATCACCGCGACATGTTTGGTTGCAAAGGCCTGTTTCACCTCGTCGCGCTCGATTGCCGCCTTTTCGTTGACCTTGCAGGTCAGGCACCAATCGGCGGTGAAATAGAGCAGGACCGGACGCCCTTCCTTGCGCAGCTCAGCCAGACGTGTCTCGCTGAATTTCTCATTGCCCTTGCTTACCGTCGCTGCCACCGCCCCATCGCGCGGCATGATCGCGATCAGGCCAGCCGCCAGCAGCAAGGCCGCAAAGACCGGCCACCACGCTCCGGATTTCATTGCCGTCTGACGTAGCCCGGCCCACCACAGCCCAAGAGCGATCGCCAACGCCGCCGCCAGACCGACCGTCATTCCGTCCACTCCCGCTTGCCTCCCCAGGATCCACGCCAAACCCAACGCGGTGACCAGCATCGGCACGGACAGGATATGCCGAAACAGGTCCATCCACACGCCGGGCCGCGGCAGCCAGCGCCGCAGTGCGGGGACGAAGCCCAGCAACAGGAAGGGCAAAGCCAGTCCCACGCCTAGTCCGATGAAGATCGCCATTGCTCCGGCGGCGGGCAACAGCAGCGCGGCGCCGAGCGCCACGCCCATGAACGGTCCGCTGCACGGGGTGGCGACGAAGGCGGCCAGCGCCCCCGTCCAGAAGGCGCCCTGCAGCCCGCCGGCTCCGGCCAGCTTGCCGCCTCCCGAAAGCACCGGCAGTTCAAACAAGCCGGCCAGGTTCAGCCCGACCGCCAGCACCAGCAGCAGCAGCACGGCGATCACACGCGGATCCTGCAGCTGGAATGCCCATCCGGCCAGGCCGCCCGCTGCGCGCAGGGCCAGCAAGCCCGCACCGAGACCGGCGCATATCAACACCACCCCGGCCGTATAGGCCAGCGCCTCGCGCCGCGCTTCGTGCTCGGTCCCTCCGGCCCGTGCGAGGCTCAGCGCCTTGAGGCTCAGGATCGGGAAGACGCACGGCATGATGTTGAGCAACAGCCCGCCCAGGATCGCCCCGCCGAGGGCCGTCAGGAAGGTCCGTAGCCCGCCGTCGCCACTTGCCTGCGAGACAGGCGTGATCTTGCCCGGCATGGCGGTCAGCATCAGCCCGGTGCTCGGCCCGACCCGCAATAGCCCCTCGACTTTGCCCGGTACATTGGCCTTGGCCGCGGTCTCGATCACCAGCCGGTCGCCGTCGCGAGACGCCGTTTGCGGCGCGGCATAATCGATCGCGCCATCGGTCAACGGGAAGAAATAAGGCCGATCCGTTGCCGTCGCGGCCGGAAACGGGACCTCCAACCGAAAGCGCCCATCTGCAACGGCGAAATGGGCGTCGGCGCCAAGCGGCTTGGGCAAAGCAGCGCGCCAGCGATCGAACTGGCTGCGCGCCGAAGGCGCGACCGCACCGTCGCCGGTCGTGAGCGTGATCGCGAGCGTCGCCGTCTCCGGCACGCAGGTCTGCGGATTGCATGCCAGCCAATCGAGCTTCACGGTGATCGGCAGCGTGGTGCCCTTGGCCAGTCCTGCCGGCACATCAAGCTTCACCAGTTCGGCATAGTCGCGTTCGTAGACATAGTTCATCAGCCCGGCGATCAGCAGGGTTTGCGGCACCGGATATTGCAGCGGCCCGAACGCAAGCCCTTTCGGCGCGGTCCACGCCACCCGTGTCTCGAGCCCGGCATCTCCGGGATTCTTCCAATAGCCATGCCATTGCGGCGCGGGCTTCATGATGAACGCCAGCGCGACCTTGCTGCCCGCCGCCGGCGTCATCGTCTCGGCAACGAGGCTTGGCGTAATATGATTGGGCTCCAGCTGTGCCGCCTGCGCGGGCACCGCCATCAGCGCCAGCAACGCGGCCCAGAAAATCCTGATCATCAACCCACCGCCCGCAATCGCCGCGTGTCGACGCTGCGCCGCGCCAGCCACAGTTTGACGGTCAATTCGCCGCCCGCCAGTTCCACCGTCCGCGCCGGCTCCAGGCCGGCGGCCGCAAACCACGATGCCATCTGCTCGTCGTCGAAGCCGAGGCGCGCATGGCCCTCGCGTTCACGCAAATCGTCGCGGTCATGCGCGGCAAAGTCGACGATCAGTAGCCGCCCGTCGGGGCCGATCAGCCGCGCCGCCTCCGCGATCGCTGCGGCTGGCGCCTGCGCATAATGCAGGACCTGGTGCAGCACGACCATATCGGCGGCTCCGTCGTCGAGCGGTAAGGCATACATATCGCCCTGGCGCAGATCGACGCGCTCGATGCCGGCGCGGCCCATGCGAGCACGGGCGAAACGCAACATTTCGGGCGAGCGGTCGATGCCGATCGCGCTGGTGGTGGTTGCGCCCAATAACTCGATCATGCGGCCTGTGCCGGTCCCGATATCAACCATCCTGCCGATCGGCGCATCCGCCAATAGGTCCGTAATCGCCGTCTCGACCTCGTCTTCGGCGACATGAAGCGAGCGAATCGCATCCCATTCGGCAGCATGAGCATCGAAATAGGCCTGCGCTGCGGCCGCTCGATCGGCATGGACCGCCTCCAGCCGGGCCCCGTCGGCCACTTCCCAACGTTCGGCTGCCGCGTCGCGCCAACCGTCAATCATCGCCAGCAGCGGCGCGCTCGCGGCCCGGCCCAGGCCTAGAAAAACCCAACTGCCCTCGCGCCGCCGGTCGCAAAGGCCGGCGTCGGCGAGAATGCGCACGTGGCGCGAGACCCGCGGCTGGCTCTGGCCAAGCACCTGAGCCAGTTCCCCGACCGACAATTCCATGCGCCGCAACAGCGCGATGATGCGCAGCCGCGTCGGATCGGCAAGCGCGCGGAAGATGGCAAGCGGAGAGGTCATGGCCTTGCCAGCCTTCCTGCGCGAGGGCGTGCCGTCAAGCGCCAAGCGCACGCTCATACTTGTGGAGCGCGGCCCGCTATGGCAGGCGCAGCGCCATGATCCCGCGCCGCAACGCAGCACGGCTGCTCGCCCCCGCCACCGCCATGCTTGTGCTGAGCGCCTGTGCGACCGTCCCCGGCCAGAATCGCCTGGCCGAGCGCGATCCACTGGAAAAGTTCAACCGCGGCGTGTGGGGGGTCAACATGGCCGCCGACAAGGTTCTCATCAAGCCGGTCAGTCAGGCCTATCGAGCCGTGGCGCCCCGCCCCGTGCGGCAGGGCGTGACCAACGCGTTCGCCAATCTGACCGAGCCGTGGTCGTTCATCAACAACATCCTGCAGGGCAAGCCCAAGCGCGCGGTGCGCAACCTCAGCCGGTTCATCGTCAACACGACGATCGGCATCGGTGGCTTGTTCGATCAGGCAAGCAAGATGAAAATCCGGCCGGCTCCGGAAGATTTCGGACAGACGCTTGCGCGCTGGGGCGTGAATGGCGGCCCCTATCTCGTCCTGCCGCTGCTCGGTCCATCGACGCTGCGTGACGGTGTCGGCACCGGTGTTGCTTCCTATGCCGATCCGGTGCGGGTCGCGGTCAACCAGGCGGACGTGGACGTATGGTACAAGCGCGGCTTCGTAGCGGCGCAGGTGATCAGCGGGCGATCCGACCTGACCGAGAGCGGGGGCGACGCGTTCCTCCAGAGCAGCCTCGATCCCTATGCAGCGGCGCGCTCCGCCTTCCTGCAACGGCGGGCAGCCGCGATCGTGGACCAGGGCGAAGAATCAGACTCGGATCTGCCCGCGGGCAGCCAGCCTGTTTCCGAATCGGTCCCGACTCCGGCAGGCGATGCTGCGACTTCGCCACCCGCTCCGGATGCAGCCTTGCCGGAAACGGCGGCCCCGATGCCGGGCGACGAGCCGGGTGCTGCGCCGGCGCCGTCGGCAACGCCGCTGCCCGACAGCGCCGCTCCGATGCCGGGCGACGAACCCACGCCGCCCGGTAGCAAGCCTCAGACGTGAGCCGTCCTCTTGCCCTCGGACTTCTGTTTTTGGTGGCCGCTTGCAACCGCGGTGGCGTGGCCGACGTGACGCTGGACGCGGATGCGGCTCAACGCAACGCTACCTCCGCCAAAACGCTCGACGATCTGGCGGCGGCGACCGCGGCAAGCCGGGGACCGGCCCCGATCGTGCACGACGCCGAGCCGGTCAACGTCCAGGCTAAAGCGGAGACCGAGCACGCGGACGAACCGCGGACGGTTGAGCCGGCTGCAGAAGAAAACCAAGGCACGCCGCCATCCAACGATACGGCCGAGCCGGACAGCGAGGTGCGCTGACGGGGCTCAGCCCCTCAGCTTGGCTTCCGCCTCGGCCATATAATCGCGCGTGATCGGCAAGGCATAACGATCGCGGATATATTGCACCTGGTAATTGACCATCGAGCTGTTGACGAACCCGGTCAGCGCCCCCGCCAGGTAGAATTCCCACATGCGATAGAAGCGCGCATCGTACATCGCTTCGATATCGGCCTTGTGCGCTTGCGTACGGCGCAGCCAATGCTCCAGCGTATAGGCGTAATGCAGCCTTAGCGTTTCAACATCCGCCGTAATCATCCGCGCGGATTCGGCGGCCTCCGACATTTCCGAAAGCGTGGGGATATAGCCGCCGGGGAAGATATATTTGGTTGTCCATGTGTCGGTCGTGCGGCGCGTGCCGATGCGCCCGATCGTGTGCAGTAGCATCACCCCGTCCTCGACCAGCAGGGAACGGCATTTGGCGATGTAGGTGCGGAAATGCGCCGGGCCGACATGCTCGTACATGCCAACCGATACGATCCGGTCGAACTTGCCGGTGACCTTGCGGTAATCGATCAGCTCGAACCTCACCTTATCGGCGACGCCGGCCTTCTGCGCGCGCTCACGCGCGATCTTAAGTTGCTCTTCGGACAAGGTGATGCCGAGCACCTCGACGCCCGTCTTCTCGTGCAGGTAAAGTGCCATGCCGCCCCAGCCGCAGCCGATGTCGAGCACCTTCAGCCCGGGGCGCAGGTTGAGCTTGGCCGCGATATGCGCCTTCTTGTCGAGCTGCGCCTGTTCGAGACTATTGTCGCGATCCGTGAAATAGGCGCAGCTATATTGGCGGTCGCTGTCGAGGAAGAGGTCGTAAAGCCGCGCCGACAGATCGTAATGATGCGCGACGTTACGCTTGGAGCGCCGCTCCTGATTATAGGTGCGCAGCCAGCCGAGCGGATCGCCCAGGAGCTTCGACTTCGACTCAAGGTTGCGTTCGTCGGTGCGCTTTTCGAAACGGTTGTTCCAGGTGACCAGATCCAGCAAAGCGTGGATATCGCCCTGCTCCATCACCAGGCGGCCGTCCATATAGGCTTCGCCTGCGCCGAGCGATGGCGACATCACAATCTTGCGGGAGGTCGATTTGTTGGTGAAGCGGACCGCTACCGGATCGCGCCCCGGGTAAGGCGAGCCATAATGATAGACTTTGCCGTCGGCGTCGGTGACGGTCAGCTCGCCCTGGCTGATGAGCTTCTTGAAAGCGCGATCGAACAGCAGCATGGCGCTTATCTAACGCCTAGTTACGCGCCTGCCAGTGCTTTTTCGGCAGCTTCCCTGTCCCTTTCGGCACGACTCTTCTTTTCCGCCGCCGTCTTGAGTTGTCCGCACGCCGCATCGATGTCGCGCCCGCGTGGCGTGCGCACGGGGGCGGAGATGCCGCCCTCGAAGATGATGTTCGAAAATTTGCGGATCCGCTCCGGATCGGAGCATTCATAGGCAGCGCCCGGCCACGGATTGAACGGGATCAGGTTCACCTTGGCAGGCAGCTGATACTTCCTGAGCAGACGGACCAGCTCGCGGGCATCCTCGTCGCTGTCGTTCCGCCCCTTCAGCATCACATATTCGAAGGTGATGCGGCGTGCATTGTTGGCACCGGGATAAGCGGCGCATGCACCGAGCAGCTCTTCGATGCCGTATTTCTTGTTGAGCGGGACCAACTCGTCGCGAATCTCTTTGGTCACGCCATGGAGCGAGACGGCGAGGTTGACGCCGATCTCCTCGCCCGCCCGCGCCATCATCGGCACCACACCGGAGGTCGACAAGGTGATCCGCCGCTTTGACAGTGCGAGGCCGTCGCCGTCCATCACCAGCTTGAGCGCATCGCGGACGTTATCGAAATTGTAGAGCGGCTCGCCCATGCCCATCATCACGATGTTGGTAAGCAGGCGACCTTCGGGCTGACTCGGCCATTCGCCAAGCGCGTCGCGCGCCAGCATGACCTGGCCGACAATCTCGCCCGCGGTAAGGTTGCGCACCAGTCGCATCGTGCCGGTGTGGCAGAAGGTGCAGGTGAGCGTACAGCCGACCTGGCTCGATACGCACAGCGTGCCGCGGTCGGCATCGGGGATGAACACCATCTCGTAATCGTGGCCGTCGGGCGAGCGCAGCAGCCATTTGCGCGTGCCATCGCTCGACACCTGCGCCTCGACCACGTCCGGCCGCCCGATAACGAATCGCTCGGCAAGCCAGGGATGCATAACCTTGGAAATGTCGGTCATGACCGAAAAGTCGGTCGCGCCACGATTGTAGATCCAGTGCCACAATTGCTTGGCACGCAGCTTGGCCTGCTTCGCGTCGAGCCCGCCTTCCGCCAGCATTTCGCGCAGCGCTTCCTTAGAGCGGCCGAGCAGATCGCGCCGTCCGTCGGCGCGCACGACCGCGTCACGCGGGACGGGAACCGGATCGACCAGACCGGGGATAGGCATGACAGCGTTCATGGAAGTCCCCTACTTAAGCGAAATGCCCGGGTTTTTCCACCCCGCACACCGGCGGCGGCGATCGCGGCGGCATCGATCGCTGAGGGTGCGCCCGACAGCAGATAATGATGACGGAAATGACGACCGGTGGTGGACGTGCCGACGATCGTCAGGGCCTCCCCCGTCCGCATTGCCGCAACGATAAGGCGGCTTATGCGCGCGTCGGCGGCTGCTCCCTCCCCGGCTGCGGACAGGTCGAAGCTGAGTGCGCCGACACGCAACTTCGCTACCCGCACGGGCGCGCCGATATACGCTTCCACGCGCAGGTCGCGTCCCACCAGAATATTCAGAAATGGATTGCCCCGGCGCTCGACCGGCTGGGAAATCGCGAAACATTTGCTCGGCTCGTCGCAAAACGCCGCCCATGTGCCAAATCCGCCGATCAGCACGCGTGCGCCGAGCGGAGCTGCCAGCGCGCCGATCAGTAACATTCCAGGGACGAAATGATGGAACCGCATCGGCCTCCCATCCACCGCCACAATCCTGCCCGCAACCTAAACCTCACCTGACCGAAGCATTCATAAAAATGTCAGCCGTACAGGCTCTTAGCGCCGGCCCCGCTCTGGGGACGAGCGGCTCGTCAAGAAGAATGTGGAGTATCAAGTCATGTCGAAAATCATCATTGCCGCCCTGCTGGCCTCGGCCGCAGCGGCCCCCGCTTTCGCGCAGGACACCGCGTCCGGCCCAACCTTCACCGGCGCCCATGTCGAGGCGCTCGGCGGCTGGGACCGCCTTCAGGCGAATAATGGCCACGACGATGGCGTTCTGTATGGCGTCGGCGCCGGTTACGATATCCAGCGCGGCGGCGCCGTGATCGGCATCGAGGGCGAAGCGACCGATTCGACGCAGAAAGAGCGCGTCGGCGCCCTGACCGAGCATGCCTCGCGCGACCTTTATGCCGGCGCCCGCGTCGGCGTGGTCGTCGGCGGCACCAACCTGCTCTACGCCAAGGCAGGCTACACCAACGCCCGCTACGGCGTGAGCGGCACCGGCACCGACACGTTCGCGCACGGCAATCTCGATGGTGTGCGCGTCGGCGCCGGGGTCGAGCATGCGCTCGGCAGCCGCGCCTTCGTCAAGGCCGAGTATCGCTACTCGAACTACGAGCAGGGCGTGACGCGCAACCAGGTGGTCGGCGGGATCGGCCTGCGCTTCTGAAGCCTCAGCATTGCGAGGAAGGGCCGGCGCGCTGCGTCGGCCCTTTTTCGTGGCGCCCCCTCTGGCCAGCCCCGAACGCCGCGCTATAGTGGCCGACCAAATTCTACCGGGGACCGGGGGACACGATGAAGGCGACGATCGAACGGGCGATCCTGCTCAGGGCGCTGGGCCATATCCAGTCTGTCGTCGAGCGGCGCAATACTATCCCGATCCTGTCGAATGTGCTGATCGAGGCGTCCGAGGGCGGGCTTCGCCTGATGGCGACCGATCTCGACCTGCAGGTGGTCGAGACGATCGAGGCCCAGGTCGAGACTCCCGGCGCCACCACGGTTGCCGCCCACACCCTGTTCGATATTGCCCGCAAGATGGCGGAGGGCAGCCAGGTCCAGCTCACCGCCGCCGAAGGCAAGATGCAGGTCGTCGCCGGCCGCGCACGCTTCAATTTGCAGACGCTGCCGCGCGAGGATTTTCCGGTGATCGCGGAAGGCGAATTGCCGACCCGCTTCGATCTTCCGGCCGAGACGCTCAAGCAGATCATCGACAAGACCCGCTTCGCCATCTCGACCGAAGAGACGCGTTATTATCTGAACGGCATCTTCCTGCACGTGTCCGACGATGCGACGCCAGTGCTGAAGGCGGCGGCGACCGACGGTCACCGTCTCGCCCGCGTCACGGTGGCGCGCCCCGACGGGGCGGAGGGCATGCCCGACGTCATCATCCCGCGTAAGTGCGTGGGGGAACTGCGCAAGCTGCTGGACGAAGTCGACGGCTCGGTCGAGGTATCGCTGTCGCCGACCAAGATCCGCTTCGGCCTCGGCACCGCAATCCTGACGTCCAAGCTGATCGATGGCACCTTCCCCGACTATTCGCGCGTCATCCCGACCGCCAACGACAAGTTGCTGCGCATTGACCCGCGCAGCTTCGAGGAAGGCGTCGATCGCGTCGCCACCATCGCCAGCGAGAAGACGCGCGCCGTCAAGATGAGCCTCGATCGCGACAAGATCACGCTTTCCGTAACCAGCCCGGAAAACGGAACGGCGGCGGAAGAAGTGCCGGGCGACTATGCCTCAACCGCGTTCGATATCGGCTTCAATGCGCGCTATCTGCTGGACATCTTAAACCAGATCGACGGCGACATGGTGGAGGTCCACCTTGCCGACGCCGCCGCGCCGACATTGATCCGCGAGAATGACAAGGCCCCCGCGCTCTACGTGCTGATGCCGATGCGGGTGTGACCGCCCGGCTCGAAATGCTAGTTCGAGCCGGTTCATGGTTGCCCTTTCCCGCCTTTCGCTTGCCGATTTCCGCAACCACGCCGAGGCGCTGATCGCGCCCGGCGTGGGATTCGTGATCCTGACCGGCGAGAATGGCGCAGGCAAAACCAACATCCTGGAAGCCGTCTCGCTGCTGACGCCCGGGCGTGGGCTGCGTGGGGCCACCCTGTCGGAGATGGCGCGCAGCGACGGGCCGGGCGGGTTCGCGATCAATGCGCGGCTGGCGAGCAAGGTCGATATCGGCACGGGCACGCTCGCGACCGCGCCCAAGCGGCGGCAGGTGCGGATCAACGGTGCCGACAAATCCGCGGCTGCCTTGGGCGAATGGCTGTCGGTGCTGTGGCTGACGCCGGCGATGGACCGGCTGTTCGCCGAAAGCGCGGGGGGCCGGCGGCGCTTCCTGGACCGGCTGGTGCTCGCTCGTGAACCCAGCCATGCCGCGCATTCCAATCGCTACGAGGCGGCAACGCGGGCGCGCAACAAGTTGCTGGCCGAGCCGGAGGGCGCCGATCCGGCCTGGCTGACGGCGTTGGAGGCGGGCATGGCCGAACATGGCGCCGCGATCGCTGAGGCGCGTGCGCGTACGGTTGCCGCGTTGCGCGAGCGGCTGGCGGCGCAAACGCCCGGTCCGTTCGCGCGCGCCGGCATTGCACTTACGGGTTGGACGCCCGCCTCCGCCGACGCCCGCTCCGCGCTCGCCAGCGAATTGCGCAACGGCCGCGGGCGCGATGCCGCCGCCGGACGTGCGCTGGCGGGGCCGCACCGTTCGGACCTGACGGTGACGCATCTCGACAAGAACATGCCGGCCGAAACGTGCTCGACCGGCGAGCAGAAGGCGTTGCTGCTCGGGCTGATCCTGGCGCATGCCGATCTGGTGGCCGAGCAGGGAGGGAAGCGCCCGGTCGTGCTGCTGGACGAGGTTGCGGCGCATCTCGATCCGTTGCGCCGCGCCGCCTTGTTCGATCGGTTGGCGGTCGCGGGCGGTCAGACGTGGATGACCGGCACCGAGCCCGGCCTGTTCGCCGATGCGCCCGCCGCCGCGACCCGGCTGCTCGTCTCGGACGCGGGGATCGCCGCTGCATGAACGCGCCGCCTCAACCGCGGCGAAGCATTCCCGCAGGCATGGCCTTCGATACCTGGGTGGCTGCTGATGGGTGGGCGCTGCGTAGCTTCGCTTGGCCGCAGCCCGGGCCGGCGCGTGGCAGCATCCTGTTCCTCAATGGGCGCGGCGACTTCATCGAGAAATATCTCGAGCCGCTGATCCATTGGCACGAGCAGGGCTGGACCGTCGCAGGTTTCGACTGGCGCGGGCAGGGCGGATCGGGGCGGCTGCTGGCCGATCCGTTGATCTGCCACCAGCTCGATTTCGATCCGATGGTGCAAGACCTGGCCGGTTTCGTCGCACAATGGGCGGCGACGACGCCTGCGCCGCATGTGATCGTCGCCCATTCGATGGGTGCCCATCTGACGTTGCGGATGCTGGCGCGCGGGACGCACGTGATCGATGCCGCAATCCTTGCCTCGCCGATGATCGACATCCGCGTGATGGGCGTGCCCGGCTGGGCGCTCCGCTGGCTTGCCGGCCTCGCCAGTCTGGCCGGGCTCGCCGAGCGCCCGGTATCACGAAAGGACATCGGCGACGTGGGCGGGCGCATGACCTCCTGCCCGGAGCGGCGCGCCGACAAAGCGTGGTGGAAGGCTTCGCGCCCGGAGCTGGCATCGGGGGTGGCGAGCTGGTCGTGGGTGCGGGCGGCGCGCACGTCGATCCGGCGCCTGCGCCGCCGCGATATCGCTGCGCTCGACATCCCCGTTCTGGTCATAACGTCGCAGCGCGATCCTGTGGTCGACGTGCGCGCGATCGCGCGGCTGGCGCGGACATTGCCCGAGGCCGAACTGATGCAGGTGCCGGGCGGCGGCCACGAATTGCTGCGCGAGGCTAACGCCCGGCGGCTGCCCATCATGGCGCGGATCGATGCTTTTCTCGACCGGATCGGGCCGCCGCTGTCCTGCTAGCAGGGAATTTGCAGCGCCATAACGGGGACAAAATGCGCAATATTGCGCGACGGAGGAGGGTGCGGTGGCCGGCCCATTTTGCTTGGGTTTTGCGACCTGAATCCCTATATACTTGTCATGGCAATATCCCAAGAATCCGAAGATTACGGCGCATCCTCGATCAAGGTGCTCAAGGGCCTCGACGCGGTTCGCAAACGGCCCGGCATGTATATCGGCGATACCGACGACGGCTCCGGCCTCCACCATATGGTGTTCGAGGTGTCCGACAATGCGATCGACGAGGCGCTGGCCGGTCATTGCGACAAGATCGTCATTACTTTGAACCCCGACGGATCGGTCTCGGTCGAGGATAATGGCCGCGGCATTCCCACCGGCATCCACGAGGAGGAAGGCGTTTCCGCGGCCGAGGTCATCATGACCCAGCTGCACGCCGGCGGTAAGTTCGAGAATACGTCCGACGACAATGCCTACAAGGTATCCGGCGGCCTGCACGGCGTCGGCGTGTCGGTCGTCAACGCGCTCAGCGAGTTCCTCGACCTCACCATCTGGCGCGATGGCGAGGAGCATTATATGCGCTTCGCCCATGGCGATGCGGTCGCCCCGCTCAAGGTGGTCGGCGCGGCGCCTCCGGGCAAGAAGGGCACGCGCGTCACCTTCCTGCCGAGCCCCGCCACCTTCAAGATTCTCGAGTTCGATTTCGAGAAGCTCGAGCACCGCTATCGCGAGCTCGCTTTCCTCAATTCGGGCGTGCGCATTTTCCTGGTCGATGCGCGCCATGCCGAGCGGGTCGAGCATGAACTCTTCTACGAGGGCGGCATCGCCGCGTTCGTCAAATATCTCGACCGCACCAAGGCGCCGCTCTTTCCCGAGCCGATCTCGGTCACCGGCCAGCGCGACGATATCGGGATCGAGGTCGCGCTCGAATGGAACGACTCTTATTACGAGCAGACGCTCTGCTTCACCAACAATATCCCCCAGCGCGAGGGCGGGACGCACCTGGCCGCGTTCCGCGCGGCACTGACGCGTACGCTCAACAATTATGCCGAAAAGTCGGGCATGATGAAGCGCGAGAAGGTGTCGCTGACCGGCGACGACATGCGCGAAGGCCTGACCGCGATCGTATCGGTCAAGCTGCCCGATCCCAAGTTCGGCTCGCAGACCAAGGACAAGCTCGTCAGCAGCGAAGTGCGCCAGCCGCTGGAAAGCCTGATGGCGGACAAGCTGGCCGAATGGCTGGAGGAAAATCCGGGCCATGCACGCTCGATCATCACGAAGATCATCGATGCCGCCGCCGCGCGCGAGGCCGCCCGCAAGGCACGCGAAGCCAGCCGCAAGAGCGTGATGGGCATCGCCTCGCTGCCGGGCAAGCTCGCCGACTGCCAGGAGCGCGATCCCGCCAAGTCCGAACTGTTCCTGGTCGAGGGCGATTCCGCCGGCGGCTCGGCCAAGCAGGGCCGCGACCGCAATATCCAGGCGATATTGCCGCTCAAGGGCAAGATCCTCAACGTCGAGCGCGCGCGCTTCGACCGCATGCTCTCGTCCAAGGAGGTGGGCACGCTCATCCAGGCGATGGGCACGGGCATCGGCCGCGACGATTTCAACATCGAGAAGCTGCGCTATCACAAGATCGTGATCATGACGGACGCCGACGTCGACGGCGCGCACATCCGCACCTTGCTGCTGACCTTCTTCTACCGCCACATGCCGGAGATCATCGAGCGCGGGCACCTCTACATCGCCCAGCCGCCTTTGTTCAAAGTCACCAAGAGCCGGTCGGAGACTTATCTGAAGGATCAGCAGGCGCTCGAAGCCTATCTGCTGGATAACGGCCTTGCCGCGGTGATGCTGGACGGACCCGGCGGCCAGCGTTCGGGCAACGATCTGCGCACGCTGGTGGAGCATGCCCAGCGCATGGCCCGACTGATGGCCTATGTGCCGCGCCGTTATGCGTTCGACCTGATCGAAGCGCTGGCGCTGGCGGGCGCGTTCGACCCGACCTTGACCGACCGCAGCGTGGTGTCGGGCGAAGTGGCCGGCTGGCTCGGCCGCGCCGACCCCGAAGCCAAGTGGGAGGTCGAGCCGACCGGCGACGGCGGCTATCATGCGCGGCGCCTGTGGCGCGGCGTGACCGACCATCATGTCGTCGATGCCGCGTTCGTGCAGTCGGCCGAGGCGCGCAAGCTGCACGGCCTCGCGACCGAGCAGGCCGAAAGCTATGTCTCCGTGGCCAAGCTGGTGCCGATCGGCAAGGCCGAAGCCGAGGAGCCTGCGGCCGAGGGCGACGACGATGCGCCGGTGGTGGACAGCAAGGCGGCCAGGCGCATCTCGCGCCCGTCCGAACTGCTGGAGGCGGTGCTCGCCGCAGGCCGCAAGGGCACCGCCATCGCGCGCTACAAGGGCCTGGGCGAGATGAATGCCGAGCAATTGTGGGAAACCACGCTCGATCCCGCCAACCGCGCGATGCTGCGGGTCGAGGTGAGCCAGGCCGACGTTGCCGACGAGATCTTCACCCGCCTGATGGGCGACGTGGTCGAGCCGCGGCGCGAATTCATCCAGGACAATGCGCTGAGCGTGGCGAACCTGGACGTTTGAGGGGGGTGGCCGAGCGGTAGTCAGCCATGATTATCGGCCATCTTCGCCCGAGAACGCCGTCCATCAGGATAATTATTCTAGGTTCGGCGAAGGCCATCTCGCGCCTTACCAGCAGAGGGAGGTTGCGATGCGGTCAAGCTGCGCTGCCCTGATCGCCTTGGTCGCTTTGTGCGCTTCGCCGGTCCGCGCGCAAGATTCGCGCGAAGCCTGGTATCGCGCGCAGCCGGGAACCGTCACGCGCTGGGCCAGCCCGGAAAACCCAACCGCGCAGAAGGGCGCCGGCGGGGTCGAGAATGCGGGTGCGAAGGGGCGTGCATACCAAACCATCCCTGCGGGCCAGGCGCTCGTGCTGGCGGATGTCGCGGGCGCCGGCATAATCGATCGTATCTGGATGACGATCGACGACCGGTCTCCCGAAATGCTGCGCGCGTTGCGGCTCGACATCTATTGGGACGGCGCCAGCACGCCCGCTGTATCGGTACCGCTTGGCGATTTCTTCGGCGCCGGCGCCGGCGCGCTTGTGCCGATGGATAGCGCGCTCATTGCGAGCCCGGAGGGCAGGTCCTTTATTTCCTATATCCCGATGCCGTTCCGCAAGCGCGCCCGCATGGTGGTGACCAACGAATCCGCCAGGGAATTGGCGATGCTCTTCTATGATGTCGACATGCGCAAAATGGGCAGCGTGCCGGCGGACGCGCTGTATTTTCACGCCCATTGGAGCCGCACTCGCGCAACCACGCCCGGCGTGGCGTTCCCGATATTGCCGCCGGTCAAAGGTCATGGCCGGTTCCTCGGCAGCATCGTGACCGTATTTGCGGACCCGCGCTATGGCAGGAGCTGGTTCGGCGAGGGAGAAGCCAAGGTCTATATCGATGGCGACGGTGCTACGCCGACATTGGTCGGAACCGGGACCGAGGATTATATCGGCACGGCCTGGGGACAAGGTGCTTTTGTTGGCCGTTTCCAGGGCTCGCCGGTCGCGGATGAGCCGCATGGCCGCTGGACCTTCTATCGTTTTCACGTGCCCGATCCGATCCTGTTCGATCGCGATATTCGGGTCGACCTTCAGCAGATCGGCGGCGCACCGAAGGCGGACGTCATCCGCATGCAGGGCGCCGGCGTGCCCCTGCGACCCATTACGGTCGATCCGGGTCGGCGATCGGATTTTCGGCAGCTGATCGCCAAGCCGGTTGATCTGACGGATCCCAGCGTGCCCGACGGGTGGACGAATTATTATCGCAGCGACGACGTGTCGGCCGTCGCCTATTTCTACCTCGATCGACCCGCAGACGGCCTGCCATCGCTGGCAAACGTCGCGGATCGGACGGCGGCGCTGCGTCCCCCCGCATCCGACGACAAGAACCCCGAAGCGGCCAGAAAATAACTTCCGCCTTAAACGCGCGGAGATTCCAACACCGACGGAGCTCGAGCGCGATCTGCCGATGTGCGCGTCGCGAAGCTGCGCGTCCGGGGTGAGAGCAATGGCAAGAAGCCGATGCCGTCGGCGCGAAAAAAAACACCAGAAACGAACTTGATGATTTGCGGTAGCGGCGAGCGTCTGCAGGCCGCGGAGACGCGGCAATCCGGCGCGGGCGACGCACGCACCCACCGATCCGCGCCGCCGTCACGCCACTACCAATCTGAGAAAGAGCCGAAAGTGCGTCACGTCGTACGCCTTATGCGTACAAATGTCAAGTTTGACCGGGCGCCAGGTGGTATATGACAATGCGCTGAGCGTGACCAATTTGGACGGGTGGGAATGCCGCCAGTAAGGATTGAAGCGGTGACCCACGGTTGGCCCGATCTGTCATCGCTCGATCTCGCGCCGACGATCGAGGCGCTGCATCTCTGGTCGCAGGTGGTGGGCAAGGTCCGCCTGAGGATGACGCCGTGGGAAAATCACGCCTGGCATGTGCCGCTCTATCTGTCGGCGCGCGGGCTGACGACCGGGCTCATCCCCGCCGACGGGCGTTCGTTCACGATCGAATTCGATTTCATCGCCAGCCGGCTGGAGCTGCGGGCGAGCGATGGCGCGCATGCCGACGTGGCGTTGCGGGCGCAAAGCGTGCGCGACTTTCACGAAGCGACCATGGCCGCGCTGGCGGAGATCGGCATCGCCGTGCGGATCGACCGCATGCCGTCCGAGATTCCCGATGCGGTGCCGTTTCACAAGGACACGAGGCCGCGCGCCTATGATCCGGACGTGGCGGCAACCTATTGGCGCGCGTTGGTGGAGATCGGACGTGTGTTCCAGATTTTCCGGACGCGGTTCGTGGGCAAATGCAGCCCGATCCATTTATTCTGGGGCGCGTTCGATCTCGCGGTCACGCGCTTTTCGGGGCGCGCGGCGCCGCCGCATCCCGGCGGCGCGCCCAACATGCCCGACGCGGTCGCGCGCGAAGCCTATTGCCGGGAGGTGTCGAGCGCCGGCTTCTGGCCGGGCCTGGAGATCGCCGCCGGCCCCAGCTTCTACAGCTACGCCTATCCGGCCCCGGCGGGCTTCGCGCAGGCGCCGGTCCGGCCATCCGCCGCGACGTTCGATGCGGCCCTGGGTGAATTTTTGCTGCCTTATGCGGCGGTGATCGCCAGCGGCGATCCGGACGCGGCGCTACTGGAGTTTCTGGAAAGCACCTACGAAGCCGCCGCCAATCTTGCCGGCTGGGATCGCGCGCACCTTGAGCGATCGTCCGGACCGCTCGGCCACCCGCCGCTGGGGAGCTAAGGACTCAAACGCCGCGATAAACGCCGCACCGCGCCACAGTCTATGAAGGCGGCAATTTGATGAGCACGATGCCGTTGCCCGTTCCGGCATCATCAGCCAGGGTCGCGAGCTGGGCGGCGGCCCATTTGCCGTCGCGGCTGACGACGGGATTGGAGATTTTATAGGGTCCGTAATCCTGCCCGAAGGTTACGCGCGACAGAATCTGGTCCGGGCCTTTGGCGAAGTCGAAGCGGCAGAGATCGAGCGGACCGGCGAGCCGCGGCCCGCATTCGATCAGCGCCCATTTGCCGTCGGGCGCGGTGCCTTCGATCTCGGCATACATGTCGGTCTTGGTATAATATGTGACGACCTTCCCGGTCGCGACGTTCACGCCGACGATCTTCTCGCCGAGGAGCGCGGGGGCGCCCTTGTCGCCCCGCAGCGCGGTGCGGTTCGTCATGTAGCAGGGGGCGAGGATCTCGCTGTCGCCGTTGCGGAAATCCTGCGGCTCCCAATAGCAGTCCGCGATATCCATCGCCTTGACCAGCTTGCGATTGGCGAGGCTGGCATGGAGCCCGTCCGGCGCAACCCGCACGTCGGCGACGTACATGTTCGCCCAGGCGTGGCCGTCGACCGTCTGCGTCATGTCGTGCGGCACGTTTTCCGCCCAGGCGATCTTGTTGGCGGTGCGCGACAAGGCGAAGCCCTCGTGCAGCTGCGCGTCCAGCGGCAGCAGCGGCGCGCCGGGCCTCTTGCCGAGGAAGAACAGATCGGTGTCGGTCGCGCGCACCTTGCGGGTTTCGTCGCGCGTGGCGAATTGCAGTTTGCCGAGGCTGCGGAAGCCCGAAATGATGAAGTTGCCGTCGGCGAGATACTGGACGCGCAGGATGGTCTTGTGCGCGATATGCGCGGTGAGGTTGCGCGTCAGCCCGGTGCTCCGATCATATTCGAAAGCGTCGTAATCGCCGACGAAGGCGATCTTGCGGCCGTCGGGCGAAAAGGCCGCGCGCTCGCCGAAATAGGAGATCTGGCTGGAGCCGGGCGGGAGCCCCCGGGTCGGACCGGAATCGGGATGCTTCACGGAGAAATCGAGCGGCGGCTGGGCCGGCGCGGCACCCGCCGCGAGCAAAGCGGCCGCGACACCAAGGCTCATTTTGAAAAGATCGATGCGCATGACATCCCTCCCTGTCGCGATCCGCTTTCGCCCGATCGCCCGTTGAGGACGTCTCCGGCGGCGCGCTTCCCACGACCCTTTGCTACCGCACCGCCGCTCGGGCGGCTACGACGCGCGGGCATCGTCGTGCCCACCAGATGGGAAAGACCGGCATCGCGACGGCGATCGTCACGCGCCGGCCGTGCAAGCCTCACACGCACGCGCTTGACTCTTAAATCTACATATGTCGTACTTTGCCCGCCTGCAGGGGGAAGCCATGACGATCGAGGTGTCACCGACCGGGAAAGTCGCGCGGTTGGGGGCGCATCATCGGTGGACGATCGGGGCGGCGGGCGTGGTCGCGGTCGTGCTGACGGCGCTCATCGTCCTGATGAAACCGTCGGCCCCGCGAGGATGGGAGAATGGCAGCTTTCTCAACGATTGCTGCGGAGGTCTGACGTTGCACGATGGGGAGATGGCCCTCAACGGCAAGCCAGCGACCCGCTACACAATTGGGCGCGACGCAGGCGGCTTTTATGTCCTGCCCCGCTTCTATGTCGGCGGCATGGACAATCTCGGTTTCGAGATCGACGGCTCGCGCCCGGCGGCCAAGCTGCGGCTCGATCGCCTTCCCGATCCGCAAGAGGTGCAGGTCCCGGGCGCCCGCGAGACCTTCCTGTTCGAGCGACGACCGGGCGTTGTTCCTTGATGGCCAACTTGACATCTAATTCTACCTAGGTTGTTTTAGCCCGTGGCCCGCAACCGACGACCGTCCAGGCAGATGCTCATCCTCCTCGAGGCGCTGGCCGCGCGCGCGCAGCAATGGCATCATGGCTACGAGCTGATGAAAGAGACGGGGCTGCTGTCGGGCACGCTCTATCCGCTGCTGATGCGTATGGCCGACCAGGGGCTGATCGAAGCCGAATGGCGCGAACCGGCGCAGCTCGGCCGGCCCGCACGCCATGCTTATCGGCTCACGTCAGCGGGGATCGCCCTGGCGCAGGCGACGGCCGATAAATGCGTCGCGACACCCGCCAAGCTTGCCTTAGCATGACCATAGCCGCTGCGCGGGGGGTGCTGGCATTGGCCGTCCGCTGTCTCGGCACGGATCGCGGGGAGTGGGGCCTGGCGATGGAAGCGGAGTTCGAAACGGCGGTCGAAGACGGCAAGCCATTGGTCTTCGCGAGCGGCTGCCTGATCGCCGCATGGCGTGAAATGGTCCGACAGGGCGAAGGGCGTCTGGTGCTCGCAAAATACGCACTCGCGCTCGGGCTGCTCCTGCCGATGGCCGTCCTCCAGTTCGAGCGGGCGATCGGCTTCTCGTCCTTTTTCTGGGGCGCCGCTGCCTATGGCATGCCGGGGTCCGGCGCGGGACCGAACCCTTATCTGGTCTGGTCCCAGATCAGCGCGGTGCCGGTGCTGCTGATCCTGTGGCTTTCGCTCGCCATGGCACATCTTGGTCTGGCGTGGGTCGTGGTGGACGGGGACTGGCCGCGTGTCGTCAAGTTCGTCGCCCTGATCGGCGCGGCGACGATCACGTTGTTCCTGTTCATGGGCGTCCTGTTGCTGGATCTGTCGCCGCTGATTTCGCAGGGCACGGCATTGGCAATCGAGCTCGCCGCAATTGTCGCCGCCGCACGATGGCATGCCCGACTGTTTTCGGCCGCGTCGCCCGAATTGCTCGCCCGCTAAGCGTCACGCGGAGCGATAGCCGAGTCTTAACCAAGCTCAAGCGATCGTCGGCGAGATCACGCGCTCCGCTCGGATCGCCGAGCCGGAGGTGCAAGCGGACGTCCATGCTTATACCGGCAAACAGGCCTATAGGGCGTGCGTCGGCCGACTTGCCTGAGCAACCAGGCGTCGGATCGTCACGGTTTTAAGCTGCGGATTTGGCGCGACGCCGCCGTCCTCTGAGGCGCATGGCGGCAGGCCGTCCGGCCACGTGATGGGAGCAAGGAAGCGCTATGGATGACCGCACGAAGGACATGCTCGCCAAAGTGCCGGCGGTGACGCTCGGTTTCTGGGTCATCAAGATTCTCGCCACGACCTTGGGCGAGACCGGCGGCGACGCGGTCTCGATGACCTGGTTGGGCGAGACCACGCCCAGCGCGGAGCAATCGTGGATCAACGGCTATCTTGCCGGTACCCTGCTGTTCGGGCTGTTGCTGGTCGGTCTGGTCTGGGCGCAGATCCGCGCGCGCCGCTTCAACCCCTGGCTCTATTGGGCGACGATCGTCGCTTCCACCACCTGCGGCACCACCTTGGCCGACTTCGCCGATCGCTCGCTAGGCATCGGCTATCCCGGCGGCACGCTCCTGCTGCTCGCCTGCGTGCTCGCGTCGCTGTTCGCCTGGCACCGCACGCTCGGCACGATCGCGGTCGACAGCGTGACGAGCCCGCGCGCCCAACTCTTCTATTGGATCACCATCACCTTCTCGCAGACCCTGGGCACCGCGCTCGGCGACTGGGCGGCCGACGCCGGCTTGGGCTATGCGGGCGGTGCCATGCTGTTCGGGGCCGGGCTGGCGGTGCTCGCCCTTCTCTATTTCGCCACCGGCATCAGCCGCGTCGTGCTCTTCTGGACCGCCTTCATTCTCACGCGCCCGCTCGGCGCCACCGTCGGCGATTTCTTCGACAAGCCGCGCGATCATGGCGGCCTCGATATCAGCCGGCCGCTCGCCTCGCTGATCCTCGCGGTGGCGATCGTCGCGCTGATCCTGATCCTGCCCCAACGGGCGGGCCGCCATCCGGCCGGTGACGCCGCGCGATGACGCAGCCCGGACGGCGACGCCGCGGCCGCCGCACTGGCGCGCTCCTGCTCAGCCTAGCGTTGGCCGGGGCTGCCAGGGCCGGCCCACCCTTTCTGACAGACGATCCCGAGCCGACCGACACCGGCCATTGGGAGATTTATGCCCCCTTTGCCGACGTCGACGGGCGCGGTGGCGATTATGGCGGCGGCTTCGGCGCCGAGCTCAATTACGGCGCGGCCGAGGGCGTGCAGCTGACATTCGGACTACCGGTCAGCTACGCCCATGACGCAAGCGGCCTGCACGCAGGGCGAGGCGATCTCGAAGCGTCGGTCAAATACCGCTTCTATCATGATGAGACCGCCGCCCTGTCGGTCGCGTTTTTCCCCGGGGTGACCCTGCCGACGGCACGGCGCGGCTTCGGCCACCGCCGGGTGACGGCTTTGCTGCCGCTGTGGGTGCAGAAGGATGCCGGTAAGTGGTCCGTCTTCAGCGGCGGCGGCTATGCGATCAATCCCGGCGTCGGCAATCGCGGTTATTGGACCGGCGGGGCCGCGCTTGCGCGCGCCGTAAGCGAGCGCCTGTTGATCGGAGTGGAGGTCAACCGCACCGGCGCCGATGCCGTCGACAGCCGGGCGACGACCAGCTTCGGCCTGGGCATGATCCTCAAGCTCGGCGGCCCTTTCCGATTGCTCGGCTCGGGCGGGCCGACCTTCACCGACGGCCATGCCGGGACCGGCTTCCACGCCTTCATGGCGTTGGGCATCGATATTTGAAGACGACGGCGCGCGACCGGCTGCGACCCTGTGGAGCGCTGCACCTCGCGCCCCTGCACAAGTCGTACGGCGACCCATCGCCGATGGCGCGGCGCGGCGTTCGGAATAAGCGGCACTGCCATGACGGGCGCCGATTGGGCGCTTAGCTGCCTTACGTTGTGGCCTGAACGAACGTCACTGATCGCGCCACCGAGCGCTCAAGCGATAGTCGGCACGATCCCACCCTCCGCCCGAATGGCGGCCCCGTTGGTGGCCGCCGCAAGCGGGCTGGCGAGGAAGGCGACCATCGCGCCGATCTCGTCCGCTTCGATGAAGCGGCGGATCAGCGAGAGCGGGCGCATTTTCTCGAAGAACAATTTCTCCGCCTCCTCATCCGACTGCGCTTCGGGCAGCACGCTCTTCACGAAATCGACGATGCCTTCGGAGCGGGTCGGGCCGGGCATGACCGAATTGACGGTGACGCCGGTGCCGACGGTCTGCGCGGCGAGGCCGCGGGCGATGGCGAGCTGCGCGGTCTTGGTGGTGCCGTAGTGGATCATCTCCTGCGGGATGACGAGGCTGCTTTCGGACGAGATGAAGATGATGCGACCCCAATTGCGGGCGAGCATCCGGGGGAAATAATGGCGCGCGAGCCGCGCGCCGGAGACGACGTTGACCTCGAACAGATGATGCCAGTCGGCGTCGCTGATGTCGGTGAAGGCCTTGGCTTCGTAGATGCCGAGATTGTTGACCAGGATGTCCGCGTCCGGAACCGCCGCGATCAAGGTTTCGGCGCCCGCGGCGGTGGCGACATCGGCGAGGATGGCGCGGACCGTGCCGGCGCCGTCGGCGAATGCGGCGATCTCGCGCGCGGCGGCATCGAGCTTGTCCTGGTTGCGGCCGGTGATCGTGACCGCGACGCCTTCGGCGGCGAGCCGCGCAGCGATGGCGAGGCCGATGCCCGCGGTCGATCCGGTGACGATCGCGCTTTTGCCGGCGAGTTTCAGATCCATGAGATGCTCCTGTTCAAGCGCGGATATGGCAACGCCGGCCTGGGAAGGCGGGCGCCTAGCAATTTTGGGACATGTAGGTGTTCGGGTCCGGCTAAGGAACCCGCGGAGGCGCGCCGGCGAGGCGCCGCGTATGGGTTCAGCCGTCGACGAGAATGTCGCGGCTGACGGTACGAACGTCGCGCTGACCGGTCAGCGCCATCGCCACCGCCAATTCATGACGCATCAGTTCGAGCATGCGCGTCACGCCGGCGCCGCCCTGCGCGCCGAGGGCGAAAGCCCAGGCCCGCCCGAGCAATATGCCGCGCGCGCCGAGCGCGAGCGCGCGCAGGATGTCGACCCCGGAGCGAATGCCGCCGTCCATCAGCACGTCGGCGCGGCCGGCGACCGCCTCCACCACCGCCGGCAGGGCCGCGATCGACGACGGCGCGCCGTCGAGCTGGCGGCCGCCATGGTTGGAGACGATGATCGTCCCGGCGCCCGCCGTGATCGCATCGCGCGCATCGTCGGGATCGAGAATGCCCTTGATCGCCAGGCGCCCATGCCAATGCTGCCGCAGCCAATCGAGATCGGCCCATGTGATCGAGGCATCGAAATTGCGCCCGACCCAGGCGGTGAACTCAGCGAGACCGGCGCCGTCCGGCATGCAGGGCGCGAAATTGCCGAGCGTATGCGGGCGGCCCCAAAGGCCCACGTCCCACGCCCAGGCGGGGTGGCGCGCTATCTCGACCGCGCGCGTCATCCGGGCGGCAAGCCCCTGCTGCCCGGTCAGGCCGGTGCGCAGGTCGCGGCGGCGCGGCGAATGGACGATCAGGTCGACGGTGAGGATCAAGGTCTCGACCCCCGCCGCGGCGGTGCGCGCGAGCAGCTCGGCCATGAAGCCGCGATCCTTGATCATGTAGAGCTGGAGCATGACCGGTTTGGTGACGCCGCGCCCCACCTCCTCGATCGCGCAACAGGACGAGGAGGAGAGGATGAAGGGGATGCCCGCCGCTTCGGCCGCGCGCGCCGCCTGGACCTCGCCCCGGCGCGCATAGAGGCCGGCGAGCCCGATCGGGGCGAGCGCGACCGGAAAGGCCGCTTCCTGCCCCAGCATGGTCGTGCCGGGCGAAATTTCGGACACGTCGCGCATCACGCGCTGGCGCAGCTTGAGCTGCCTGAGGTCGGCCTCGTTGGCGCGCAGCGTATCCTCGGCATAGGAGCCGCCGTCGATATAATCGAACAGGAAGCGCGGCAGCCGGCGGCGGGCGAGTTCGCGAAAGTCTTCGATCGAGGCGGGGGTCATCGGCTACCCATCAGCGTGCGGGCCACACGGATGTCTCCCTGGCGAGGCAAGGGCAAGTCCCACGTCGACGAGGCCGTGAGAAGGTGAGCGCCGATGCCGTCGGCATCCCGCGATTTAGTGCTTTAGCTTTCTAACACACGCGCTAGAATTGCTCCCCACAGGGAGAATTTCGCGTGCTCGAACTCACCGCCGTCACCCATATCTATGCCAACGGAACGCGCGCGCTCGACGACGTGACGCTCAGCATCCCGAAGGGCATGTACGGCCTGCTGGGACCGAATGGTGCGGGCAAGTCGACGCTGATGCGCTCGCTCGCGACATTGCAGACGCCGACCAGCGGCAGCATCCGCTTCGGCGAGCTCGACGTCATCGCCAACCCTGAGAAATTGCGGGAGCGGCTCGGCTACCTGCCGCAGGATTTCGGCGTCTATCCGCGCGTGTCAGCCTATGACATGCTCGATCATATGGCGGTGCTCAAGGGCATCGCCTCGGCCCCCGAACGCAAGGAAACGGTCGAGACCCTGCTCAACCAGACCAATTTGTGGAATGTGCGGAAGAAGGCGATCGCCGGCTTTTCGGGCGGCATGCGGCAGCGCTTCGGCATCGCCCAGGCGCTGATCGGCAATCCCGATCTGATCATCGTCGACGAGCCGACCGCAGGGCTCGACCCCGAAGAGCGCAACCGCTTCCTCAACCTGCTCGCCGAGATCGGCGACCGCGTCGTCGTGATCCTGTCGACCCACATCGTCGAGGACGTGTCGGACCTGTGCCCGCGCATGGCGGTGCTCGCCGCCGGCAGGATCCAGCTGGAAGGCGCGCCGCTGGAACTGATCCGGCAATCGCGCGGCACGGTGTGGGCCAAGACGATCGAGCGCGACCAGCTGGACGAATATCGCCAGCGCTACGAACTGATCTCGACCCGATTGTTCGCGGGCCGCACGATCGTCCACATATTGTCTCCCTCCGATCCCGGCGAGGGTTTCGAGGCGGTCGATGGCGGGCTGGAGGACGTCTATTTCTCCACGCTCGCGCGCACGCGCCGCGCGCCCGTCGCCGAAGCGGCGTGACGTCGATGTTCGGCAAGATTGCCAGCTTCGAGCTGCGCTACCAGCTGCGCAACCCGGTCTTCTGGGTGGTCGCCATCCTGTTCTTCCTGCTGACCTTCGGGTCGGTCACTGTCGAGCAGATCCAGATCGGCGGCGGCGGCAATATCCACAAGAATGCGCCGGTCGCGATCGCGATGACGCACCTGATCCTGTCGATCTTCTTCATGTTCGTGACGACGGCATTCGTCGCCAACGTGATCGTGCGCGACGACGAAAGCGGCTTCGGGCCGATGGTGCGCTCCACCCGCGTCAGCCGGTTCGACTATCTGTTCGCGCGATTCCTCGGCGCCTTCCTCGCCGCCGCGATCGCGTTCGCGACCGTACCGCTGGCGATGTGGCTGGGTTCGCTGATGCCGTGGATCGATGGCGAGACGCTCGGCGCCAATCGCTGGCACGATTATCTCTACGCCTATTTCGTGCTCGCTCTGCCCAATCTGTTCCTGACCGCGGCGATCTTCTTCGCGGTCGCGACGATGACCCGCTCGATGATGTATTCCTATCTCGCGGTCGTCGTCTTCCTGGTGCTCTACGTCGTGCTCAACACGGTGATCCGCGCCAAGCCCGAATTGCGCGACCTGTCGGGCTATATCGAGCCGTTCGGCATCGGCGTGTTCTCCAACGTCACGCGCTATTGGACGGCGAGCGAATCAAACGCGTCGACCCCGGCCATCAGCGGGGCGTTGCTGCTCAATCGCGCGATCTGGTTCGCGGTCGGCCTCGCCGCGCTGGCGCTGGCCTATTCGCGCTTCCGCTTCTCCGAGCGCGGAGCGTCCAAGCGCGCGATCCGCCGCCAGGCGCGGCGCGAAACCAAGCTGGCCGCGACGCAGCCGCTGCTGGTGACGCAGCTGCCCGCCGCCCGGCCGTCGGCGGCGGCGTGGAGCCAATTATGGGCGCGCTGCCGGTTCGAAATGCGGCTGGTGTTCCGCAGCCCCGCTTTCTTCGTGCTGCTGCTGGTCGGGCTGTTCAACGCGGTCGGCGCGATGCTGTACGCCAACGAGATTTACGGCACGCCCGCGCGACCGCTGGCCTTCGCGCTGATCGGCGATCTTGCCGGATCGTTCAGCATCATCCCGATCATCATCGCCATCTATTATGCGGGCGAGCTCGTCTGGCGCGATCGCGAGCGCAAGATGCACGAAATCATCGACGCGACCGCCTTACCCAACTGGGCCTATATGGTGCCCAAGACGCTCGCGGTGACCGGCGTATTGTTCGCCACCCTGCTGATTTCGGTCGTCGCGGCGATCATCGTCCAGGTTGGGCGCGGCCAGACCGACATCGCGCTCGGCCAATATATCGGCTGGTATCTGCTGCCGCAGACGGTCGACATGGCGATCCTCGCGATTCTCGCGGTCTTCATCCAGGCGCTCAGCCCCAACAAATATGTCGGCTGGGGCATCATGGTCGTCTATCTGGTCGGCACCATCACGCTCCAGAATATCGGCCTCGGCTACCCGCTGTACAATTATGACAGCACCGGCAGCGCGCAGCTTTCCGACATGAATGGCGACCAGATCGGCGGTGCGCTCGGCTGGTGGCTGCGGCTTTACTGGGGCGCGTTCGCGGTGATGCTGGCGGTGCTGGCGCATCTGCTGTGGCGCCGCGGGACCGAAACGCGGTTGCGGCCGCGCCTCGCGCAATTGCCGCGGCGGCTGGTCAGCCCGTCGGGCGCGATCCTGGCGGCTGCGCTGGTCGTGACGGTGGCGACCGGCGCCTTCCTCTATCACAATATGAACGTGCTCAACGTCTACCGCACGCGCGAGGACAGCGACAAACGGCTCGCGCATTATGAGAAGAAATATCTAAAATATGAAAAGCTGCTCCAGCCGTCGCTGACCGACATCAGCATGAAGGTCGCGCTTTACCCGGCCGAGCGGCGCGCGGAGACGCAAGGTACCTACCGCTTCGTCAACGATACCGGCGCGCCGCTCAAGGTGCTGCACGTCCGGCTGCCGAGCGAACAGACGCGGATCGTGGCGATCGACATCCCCGGCGCCAGGCTGGCGATGAACGATGCCGACTTCAAATATCGCATCTACCGTTTCGACACGCCGCTTGCGCCCGGTGCGACCGGGACCGTGTCTTTCCGCACCGAGCGGTGGCAGCGCGGGATTCCGGCCAGCAACGACGACACCAGGCTGGTCGCCAACGGCACCTTCCTCGACAATTCCGAGATCGCGCCGCAGATCGGCATGACGCGCGACGGACTGCTGAGCGATCGCGTCAAGCGGCGCAAATATGGGCTGCCGGGTGAACTGCGCAAAGCCAAGCTGGAGGATGTGTCGGCGCAGCGCCGCAATTATGTTGGCGATGCCGATTGGGTGCGTTCGGACATCATTGTCTCGACCGATGCCGGCCAGGTGCCGATCGCGCCGGGCCGCAAGGTCAGCGACATCACCCGGGGTGCGCGCCGCACCGCCCATTTCGTCTCGGGCGCGCCGATCCTGGCTTTCTTCTCGGTCCAGTCCGCAGCCTATGCCGAGAAGTCGGAAATGGCCGACGGCGTCAAGCTGACCGTCTATTACGATCCGAAACACAGCTTCAATGTCGATCGGATGCTGGCGGCGATGAAGGTGTCGCTGGCTTATTACCGCGCCCATTTCGGGCCCTATCAATTCGATTATGCGCGCATCATCGAATTCCCCGGCTATGCCAGCTTCGCGCAGGCCTTCGCCGGCACCATCCCTTATTCCGAAAAGATCGGCTTCATTGCCGACACGCACGATCCCGAGAAGATCGACTATGTGACCTATGTCACCGCGCACGAACTGGGCCACCAATATTGGGCGCACCAGATCATCAGCGCCGACATGCAGGGCGGCACGATCCTGGTGGAGACCATGGCGCAATATTCGGCGCTGATGGTGATGAAGCACCTCTATGGCGAGGACAAGATCCGCCGCTTCCTCAAATATGAGCTCGACAATTATCTGCGCTCGCGCGGATCCGAACGGATCGAGGAACTGCCGCTCGATCGCGTCGAGGATCAGGGCTACATCCATTATCGCAAGGGCGCGGTCGTGATGTATTTGCTGCAGGACCGCTTGGGCGAGGACCGCGTCAACCACATGCTGGCGCAATTGCTCGACAAATATCGCTTCAAGAGCCAGCCTTATCCGCGCTCGCTCGATCTGGTGAACGGCTTCCTGTCGCTCGCGCGCACAGCGGGGGAGCGCCAGCTGGTGCTCGACCTGCTCGATCGCATCACCGTCTACGATCTCAAGGCCAAGACCGCGACCGTGCGCAAGCTGGCCGACGGCAATTTCGAAACCGCGATCTCCATCGATGCCGCCAAATATTATGCCAATGGCACCGGCGTCGAGAAACAGGCGCCGCTCGCCGATCAGATCGACATCGGCCTGTTCGACCGGCGTCCCGGGCTCGGCGCCTTCGCGGCGAAGGATGTCATCTCGATGGAGCGGGAACCCGTCAGATCGGGCCAGCAGCTGATCCGGGTGATCTCGAAGCGCAAGCCGGCGTTCGCGGGCGTCGATCCCTATAATAAATATATTGACCGCAACAGCGACGACAATGTGGTGGCGGTCGCCGGTTGAGGCATGGAAGGTGCCGGAAAGGCGGAAGCACGTGGGCCTGCTGAAGCAGCATGAATATTCCAGCCATGTCGCGTGGACCGGCAATCGCGGCGAGGGCACGGCCAGCTATCGCGGCTATGACCGGACGTGGGACATCGCGATCCCCGGCAAGCCGGTCGTCCATTGTTCGAACGATCCGCTGCTGGGCGGCAATCCCGCGCTCGCCAATCCGGAGGATCTGCTGCTGTCGTCGCTCGCGGCATGCCACATGCTCTGGTATCTTCATTATGCCAGCGAGGCCGGCATCGTGGTCGAATCCTACAGCGACACGCCGATCGGTATCGGCGAAAGCAGCCCGAGCGGCGCGGGGCGCTTCGTGCGCGCGATATTGCGGCCGCAGATCGTCGTGCGCGCGGGCAGCGATCTCGCGCAGGCCGATGCGATCCATCATCGCATCCACGAGGTTTGCTTCATCGCGCGTTCGGTCAATTTCCCGGTTGAGTATCAGCCGCATTGTACCACCGGCTGAAATAGTCGGCAGGCGAGCGCGTCGTGTCGCGAACGACACCGGGTGGCGCGACGGCTCGCACGGAAATTGTTATGGACGCGCATCGATCCAGGGAAGGGGAGAAGGATATGACCAGGTCGCTGAAGTTTGCCGCCGTCGCTTTATTCGCGACCGCGCCGCTCGTCGCGCACGCCGCGGCGCTCCCGCCCGCCATCGCCCGGGCCGCCGCCAATCCCGCGCGCGGGGATCAGGTGAAGCAGGATGCGCGTCGCCACGGCCCCGAAATCCTCGCCTTCGCCGGGGTCAAGCCGGGCGACAAGGTGCTCGATCTGATCCCCGGCGGCGCTTACTGGACGCGGCTGTTCGCCGGCACGGTCGGCCCCAGGGGCCACGTCTACGGCATCTGGCCCAAGCCCTATGCCGACGAGGCGGGACGCGACACGCTCAATTATGCGTCGCTGCCCAAGCAGGGTTATCCTAACGTCACGCTGGCGATCCAGCCGGCGAACGCGCTGACCGTGCCGGAGAAGGTCGATCTGGTCTTCACTGCCCAGAATTATCACGATTATCCCGACGCCTTCATGGGCAAGCTCGACCCGTCGGTGTTCAACAGGGCGGCTTATGCCGCGCTCAAGCCCGGCGGCGTGCTGCTGATCATCGATCATCAGGATGCGCCCGGCACCGGCATGCGCAACACCGACACGCTCCACCGGATCGAAGGGGCGATCGTCAAGCGCCAGGTGATCGCAGCCGGCTTCCGCTTCGTCGGCGAAAGCCGATTGCTCGCGAACCCCGCCGACGACCACAAGAAGAAGGTGTTCGATCCCGCCATCCGCGGCCGGACCGATCAGTTCATCTACAAATTCCGCAAGCCGGCCTGAGTGGCGATGGCCCGCATCGCCCGGCGTAACTTCCTGGCCGCAAGCGCGGCAATGCTCGGCGGCGGCGCGGTGGCACGCGCCACCGCGTCCGCGGACAGCGATTGGGCGGCGCTGGGCGAGGCCGTTAAAAGCGAGATGGCCTGGGCGTGGGATCATTATCGCCAGCGCGCGTGGGGCAAGGATGAGATCAGGCCGGTCAGCGGCGGCGTCTCGAGCTTCCCGCTCAAGACCCACCATCTCGGTCTTAGCCTGATCGAGGCGCTCGACACCTTGTGGGTGATGGGGCTCGACCGGCAGTTCGAGGAGGGCGTGGCGTGGGTGAAAGCCGCGGCCGATTTCGACGTGGACGGCGAGGTCTCCGTGTTCGAGACGTCTATCCGCCTGGTCGGCGGACTGCTCTCGGCGCACCATGCGTGCGGCGATCCGATGTTGCTGGCCAAGGCGCGGGACCTGGCCGACCGGCTGCTGCCGGCGTTCGCGACGCCGACCGGCTTCCCCTATCGTTTCGTCAACCTCCGGACGGGGGCGGTACGCGATCCGCAAACCAATCCGGCGGAGATCGGGAGCTTCCTGCCCGAATGGGCGACGCTCAGCCGGCTGACGGGCGATCCGCGCTATGGCGATGCCGCGCGCAAGGCGCAGCGCGCCTTGTTCGCGAAGCGCTCCAGGCTCGACCTGCTGGCGGTCAAGATCGATGCGCTGACCGGCCAGTGGCTCGATCGCCGTGCGACGGTCGGCTCCTATGCGGACAGCTATTACGAATATCTGTGGGACGGCTGGCAATTGCTCGGCGATCGCGAATGCCTGCGCATGTACCGCGTCTGCACCGCCGCGATCCTGCGCCATCAGCAGGTCCGCCGCGATGGCCAATTGTGGATCGCCGACGTCGATTTCGAAACGGGCGGGGTCATCAGCAGCGAGCAGGACGAACTCGCCTCTTTCTATGGCGGCCTGCTCGGCCAGGGTGGCGCGCGGGCGACAGGGGCAAAGGTGACCGAGAGCTGGGCGGCGCTGCAGGACCGTTTCGGCGTGCTGCCGGAGGCCTATGATTATGCCAGCGGGCAGCCGACCGCCGTCACCAACGCGCTGCGGCCCGAACTGGTCGATGCCGCCTTCAATCTGTGGCTGCTCGACCGCAATCCCCGCTGGCGCGCGATCGCGCGCACGCATTTCCAGGCGATGCAGCGCTGGAACAAGGCGCAATATGGCTACACCGACCTCGCCGACGTGACCGCCACCCCCAAGCGGCAGGCGGATCATTGCCCAGGCTATTGGTGGTCGGAGCAGATGAAATATTATTATCTGCTGTTCGCGGACACGCCGCGCTTCGATTATCGCCGCAATTACCTGACGACCGAGGGCAATATCCTGCTGGGCTTGCGCAAATAGCGGCCGCGACCCCGTCTGCATGGATGCGCTGGCCGCCGCGTATGCATAAGGACGACGCATGACCGACACGATCCGCATCGCCACCGACGCGTTGAGCGCCGAGTTCAGCCTATTGGGCGCGGAGATGCGCGTTTTGCGGGACGAGGCGGGGCGCGACCTTTTGTCCGATGGGCCGCGCGAATATTGGACGGGGCGCGCGCCCTTCCTCTTCCCGATCGTCGGGGCGGTGAATGAGGACGTGATCCATGTCGAGGGGCAGGCCTATCCGATGGCCAAGCACGGCTTCGCGCGGAAAAGCATGTTCACGCTGATCGACCATCAGCCTGCCGCTGCGACCTTCCGGCTCGAATCGAGCGGGGCAACGCGCGCGCAATATCCGTTCGAATTCCGGCTCGACATCGCCGTCGCGATCGAAGGGGCGGCGCTTCACACGTATGTCACCATCTTCAATCCCGGCGACGAGCCCCTGCCCGCGAGCTTCGGCTTCCACCCCGCTTTCCGCTGGCCGCTGCCATGGGGCGGCACGCGCGCCGACCATCGGCTGGTCTTCGCCGAAGACGAACCCGCCCCGATCCGCCGCATCGATACCGCCAACGGTTTGGTCCTGCCCGAACCCCGCGCGACGCCGGTCGAGGGCAAAATGCTGGCGGTGCGCGACGACCTCTTCGTCGACGACGCCATCATTTTCGACGAACTCCACTCGCGCAGCGTCCGCTTCGGCGTTCCCGGCAATCGCATGATCGAGGTTGCGTTCACCGACCTGCCGCTGCTCGGGGTGTGGACCAAGCCGGGTGCGCCATTCCTATGTATCGAGCCCTGGCAGGGGCTGGCCGATCCGGTCGGCTATCGAGGTGAGTTCCGCGCCAAGCCCTATGTGGTCGAGGTGGCGCCGGGCGCCAGCCACGTCCTGAACATGACGATCAGTCTCAAGAACTAAGCAATCGTTCATCTCCGCCGGCGCAAGTGGATCGCTCTCGGTCGGCGACCGTTCTAAGCCGGGGATGCTCCCGATCATTGCCCATATAAACCGAATCGGCACTGCGGTGCCCGACCACGACATTCACGGCCTGTTCGTCGACTGGGCGCATGCGCGCATCGAAGATCCACGCGCCGCCAAGCTGTTCCGGCGCATGGCCGATCGCGCCGGGATCGAGCGACGCTGGTCGGTGCTGACCGCCCCGCCGGGCGGATCCCAGATTGACGGCGGCTTCTATGATGGCGGCATGCCGCCCACGTCGGCGCGGATGACCGTCTATGCCGAAGAGGCGCCGCGGCTTGCGCTGGCGGCGATCGCCCAATTGGGCGAGCTCGGCGAAATCAGCCATATCGTCGTCGCCAGCTGCACCGGCTTCGTCGCGCCCGGCATCGACCAGATCCTTGCGCGCGAGCTTGGGCTGGCGCCGACCGTCGAACGCACGCTCGTTGGTTTCATGGGCTGTTATGCCGCAATCGCCGCCTTGCGCGTCGCGCACCACATCGTCCGCTCGACCCCCGACGCGCGCGTGCTGGTGGTGATGGTGGAGCTTTGTACGCTCCATCTGCAGGGCACGACCGAGCTCGAGCCCTTGCTGGCGATGCTGCAATTCGGCGATGGTGCGGGAGCGGCGATCGTCAGCGCCGAACCCACCGGCTTCGCGATCGATCGCTTCTTCGCCCACACCTTGCCCGACAGCGCCGAACTGATCGGCTGGAAGATCGGTGACGAGGGCTTTGTCATGCATCTTGCCGGCGCGGTGCCCAATCGCATCGGCGAAGCGCTGCACGACGAGATGACCCGCAACGCGTTGCTTGGCGAGGATCGGATCGACCGCTGGGCGGTGCATGCCGGCGGGCGATCGGTGCTCGACGCGGTCGAACGCTCGCTCGACCTGCCGGAAGACGCGCTCGCAGACTCACGTGCGGTCCTGGCGGAAAAAGGCAATATGTCGTCGGCGACCGTCATGTTCGTGCTGGAGCGGATGTTGGCGCGCGGCGGCACCGAAAACGGGCTGACGATCGCTTTCGGGCCCGGCCTTGCCGCCGAAGGCTTTCACTTCCGGAGCGTGGCATGAATCTCGCCGTCCGCTCGCGCGAGCCCGAGCAGATGGATGCGGACGATCTGCCGCCCGACATATTGGCACAGGTTCTCGCCGACCTCGGTCAGGTCAACAGCCTGACCCTGGCACGCCGTCCGACCATCGCCTTCCTCAGGCGCGCGCTGCGCGGCCGGCGCAGCTTCCGCCTGCTCGACGTCGGCTTCGGCGAGGGGGACATGCTGCGTGCCATCGCCCGCTGGGCCGACCGGCACGATATCGACGCCGAACTGGTCGGGATCGATCTCAACCCCAATTCGGCGCCGGCCGCGACCGCGGCGACGCCACCCGACATGCCGATCGCCTATCGCACCGGCGACTATGCCGACCTCGCCGGGCGCGGCTTCGACCTGATCGTCTCGAGCCTGGTCGCGCATCATATGACCGATATGCAGCTGGTCGCCTTCCTGCGCTTCATGGAAGCCGAGGCGCGGCTTGGCTGGATGGTCAACGACATCCACCGCCACCGGCTCGCATATTTCGGCTATCCCATTCTCGCGCGGCTGATGCGGTGGCACCGCATCGTGCGTGAGGACGGCACGCTCTCGATCGCGCGCGGCTTTCGCCCCGCCGAGTGGCCGCCCTTGCTGGCGCAGGCCGCCATTCCCGCCAACGCCGCGCGGGTCGTCCGCCGCTTTCCGTTCCGACTGTGCGTCGAACGGCTCCGCTGATCGTCGGCGGCGGGCCGGCCGGCACGGCCGCCGCGATCACGCTGGCGCGGGGAGGCGTGCCCGCCGATCTGATCGAGCGCACGACGCAGGCGCATGATCCAGTGTGCGGCGGCTTTCTGGGCTGGGATGCGATCGGCGCGCTGCGGAAGCTCGGCATCGACCCCTGGGCATTGGGTGCGCGCCGCATCACCCATGTCCGCGTCCTCGCCGGTGGGCGCCAGGCGGAGGCGGCGCTGCCCCATCCCGCTGCCGGCCTGTCGCGCCGCACGCTCGACGCGGCGCTGCTGGCGGAGGCGGCCAGGCTCGGCGTCGCGATCAGCCGCGGCACGACGGTGCGCCGGATCGAAGGGGGCGAAGTCCACCTCGCCGATGGCGCCGTGCTGACGCCCGACAGCCTGTTCCTCGCCACCGGCAAATATGAGCTGCGTGGCGCCGCCCGCGGATCGGGCAAGCGCGCGCGTGTCGGCCTGCGCGCCGCCATTCCCGCCCAGCCCGATCTGGCCGGCTGGATCGAGCTGCACCTGCTCGATGGCGGCTATGCCGGACTGCTGGTGCAGGATGACGGCCAGGCCAATCTCTGCCTCTCCATCGCCAGCGAACGCCTCGCCGCCGCGGGCGGATCGCCCGAGCGGCTGATCGCGGCGCTCGCGGAGGAAGCGCCGCGTCTGGCGGCGCGCATGTCCGCCCCCGCAACGGCATGGTCGGCGATCGCTGCAGTTCCCTATGGCTGGCGGACGCGGGAGGCGGTGCCCGGCCGCTTCCGCATCGGCGATCAGGCGGCGGTGATCGCGTCGCTCGCGGGCGACGGCATCGCCATCGCGCTGACCAGCGGCCGCAGTGCCGCCGAGGCGTGGCTGGCGGGTGGCCCCGAGGCCGCGTCCACATTCCAGCGTGGCTTCACCCGTCGCTCGGCATGGCCGATCGGCGCCGCCGAAACGCTACGCTACGCATCGGAGCGCCCGTCGCTCGCCAGCCCTTTGCTGTCGCTGGTTGGGATCTTACCGGGCTCGCTCGGGCTGGCGGCGCGCTTGACCCGCATCGGCGCGTGATGCTCAGGCTCGCGCCGAACCGAGCGCAACCGCCGGTGTGGTGGGGTTGTAGGACAGCATGATAGGTTATAATCCGGCGCGGCCTCCATGCCCGATCCGCAAAGTCCTTCCGCGCCTGCGCGCGCCCGCCATACCGGCCGAATGATCCTTCGCGTCATCCTGTTCGGCTTCCTCGCGGCTGTCGTCGCGGTGGTGATCGCCGTGCTCGTGACGATGGCCTCGCTGCCGTCGTTCAGCGATCTGACCCAAAAGCCCAATGGGCAGACCGTGCGCGTCCATGCCGCCGACGGCAGCCTGCTGGTCTCGCTCGGGCCGAGCTATGGCGACTGGCTGACTTATGACCGCATTCCGCCGGTGATGCGCGACGCGATCGTCGCGGTGGAGGATCGGCGCTTCTACAGCCATCCCGGCATCGATCCGGTCGGGGTCGCGCGCATGGTGTGGGTTGCCAAGCGGCTGCACGACAATGGCCGCCGGCTGCAGGGCGCGTCGACCATAACCCAGCAGCTGGCGCGCAACATCTTCCTGACCAACGCCTATAATGCCGGGCGCAAGGTGCGCGAGGCGATCCTGGCGCTGGCGATGGAACGCAAATTCTCCAAGCAGCAGATCCTCGAACTCTACCTCAACCGGGTTTATTTCGGCGGCGGCGCCTATGGCGTTGATGCCGCCAGCCGCAAATTCTTCGGCCATCCGGGCGATCATATGAGCCTGGAAGAGGCGGCGGTGATCGCCGGCCTCGTCAAGGCGCCGTCCCATTACTCGCCGTCGGCCGACGCCCAGGCCGCGCGCGACCGCGCCAAGGTCGTGCTGGAAGTGATGGTCGACGCCGGCGCGATCACGCCGGCCCGGGCCGCCAGCGCGCACCTCGAACGCGTCGTGTTCGCGCCCGAGCCGAAGCAGAATAGCGTGCGCTATTTCACCGATTGGGCGCTGGCGCAGCTCGACACGATCGTCGACGAGCAGAATGTCCCGCTCGATATCTGGACCACGCTCGATCTGCGCATGCAGCGCGCGGCCGACGCCGCCATCCGGCAGAATACGCCGGCCGGGCTGCAGGGCGCATTGGTGTCGATGGAGAATGACGGCGCGGTGCGCGCCATGGTCGGCGGGACCGACTATGTCTCGTCCATCTACAATCGCGCGACCCAGGCGCAGCGCCAGCCGGGATCCGCGTTCAAATTGTTCGTCTATCTGGCGGCGCTGGAGTCCGGCATCAAACCGGGCGATCCGGTCGTCGACCAGCCGATCACGATCGACGGCTGGAGCCCGCGCAACAGCTCGCGCCGCTATCTCGGGCAGATCGACGTGCGCAATGCCTTTGCACTCTCGATCAATACCGTGGCCGCCGCGGTCGGCCAGAAGGTCGGCTTCGACACGGTCGCCGACATGGCGCACCGCTTCGGCATCACCACGCCGATCAACACGCATCCGTCGATGGTATTGGGCACGTCCGACGTCCGCCTGATCGACATGACGCGGGCTTTTGCGGCGATCTCCGCCGGCGGCAACGCGGTCACGCCTTATGGCATCACCAAGGTCAGCACGACCGACGGCAATGTGCTGTACCAGCGCAACGCCGAGCAGCCGCGCGTGCTGGTCGCGCCGTTCGTTGCCGCGGAGATGACCGATCTGCTGCAGACGGCGGTCAATACCGGCACCGCGCGCGCGGCCCAGATCGGGCGGCCGGTGGCGGGCAAGACCGGCACCACCTCCTCCAACAAGGACGGCTGGTTCCTGGGCTTCTCGTCGGGTCTGACGACCGGCGTGTGGATGGGCCGCGACGATGCCAAGCCGATCCCCGGCCTCCAGGGCGGCCGCAACCCGGCGCAGGCCTTCTCCGCCTACATGAAGGATGCGCTGCAGACCCGCCAGCCGCAGGAGTTCCAGACCGAGGTGACCTTGCCCGAATGGCAGCTCGAACCGGACGAGGAAGCCTATTTCGGCGATCCGGATCAGCAGGTCGGCGGGGATCCGGCGCTCATGCCCGACGACGCGCAGGATCCGGCCGTTCCGCCCGACGATGCCGGCGTGCCCGACGAGGAGCCGGCGCCCGCACCCGCGCCGACGCAGGCGCCGCGCCGTCCGGCACCGGCCGATCGCCCTCCGGCCAGCGCTCCCCGCCAGCCGCAGATCGATCAGCGCTGGCTCGACAACGTCCTGAGGGACCAGCCGCGCCAGCCGCGCTAGAGGCTCGTTCCTATTCCGCTCATGCCTAGTGGAGACCGAGTAGCGGCATAGCCGCATATCGAGCTTGAGCCGGTGCGCATTGCCCCCGGCAATTCCCAGCCATGTCCGGGGGACATGGCGTGCCTGCTTCACGCGTATCGAAGCAGCGGTGAGGCAATAGTGCTTCGATACGAGTCCTCGATACGGTCCTGCGGACCTACTCGGTCTCTACTCAGCATGAGCGGATAAAGGTGGGTAAACTGCGGAGTTACCGCCCCACCCGCTGTACTGCCGCGCCATGCGCCTTGAGCCAGGCGCGTTCCGTCTTGGGTGCACGCCCCAGCAGCTGTTCGACCGCCTGGTGGAATTCGGGTCCGTGATGCATGTGCAGGCGATGCGCGACCTCGTGCACGACCGTCGCCTCGCGCACCGCGGGCGGCATCAGGATCAGCCGCCAGCTATAGGCGATGTCCCCGCTCGACGAGCAGCTTCCCCAACGCGTGCGCGGATCGCCGATGCGCACGCGGCCAATCGTCACCCCCGCTCGCAGCGCGACCGCCCGCGTCTCCGCTTCCAGCGTCCGCGCCGCCTCGGCGCGCAACCAGCGTAGCACCCGGCCCGCCACCATCTCTTCCGGGCCGCCGACGATCAGTCGGTCGCCGTCGCGGCGGACCGTGCGCGATCCGGCAGGTTGCCAGTCGATGGTGAGCAGAGCTCCCTCAAGCGGGACCTGCGTACCGGGCCCGATCGGCGCAGACACCGGCAATTTGGCGAGGACCTGTTCGATCCAGGCGCGCTGGCCCTCCGCCCATAATAAAGCGGGCTTGAGCGCGGCGCGGCGCGGCAAGGTCAGCCGCACCGCGCCGTCGCGCGGATCGACTGCGAGCCGCATCCGCTTGGCTTGTGCCGAACGCCGCACCGTCAGCGGCCGGCTATGGCCGCCGCCGGAAAAGGTCAGCTCGGTCTCGGTCAGGCTGTCGCGCGGCGGCCGTGACAGGAACATCGCCTAGAGCTCGCGTTCGACGATATGGAGTTCGAGTTCGCCCGCGTCGACCTCCGACACGGTCCAGCCGCGGGTCGACATGCCCGCGGCATGAACCGTCTCGCGACTGCCGCTGATCAGATGATGCCAATCGTGGAGCGGCTTGCCCTCGAACACGAGCCGGTAGGCGCAGGTCGAGGGTAGCCATTCCAGCTCGTGAAGCTTGGAGGCGCTCAACTGTACGCAATCGGGCACGAAGCGCTTGCGATTGGGATAATCGCGGCACGATCCGTTGCGGCGGTCGAGCAGGCGGCAGGCGACGTTGGTGGGGTAGACCGCGCCCGTCTCCTCATCCTCCAATTTGTGCAGGCAGCATTTGCCGCAGCCATCACACAGCGATTCCCATTCGGGCCGGCTCATCTGCTCGAGCGTTTTTTCTTCCCAGAAGCGGGTCATATCACCCACTTTTCCAGCTCGGCCACCACCGCGTCGGCATTGGCATCGACCGGCAGCAGCTCGATCGGCTTGCCATGCGGATCGAACAGGATGGCGGTGCGCATATGATCCATCAGATAGCCGGACGCGCCCGCCGGAGCCGGCTGTTTGCTGTAGGTGGTCGCATATTCCTTGGCCACGGCGGCAATCTGGGCGTCGCTACCCGTCAGCCCGATCAGGCGCGGATGGAAAGCGCCGACGAACTGCTTGAGCGCGGCCGGGGTGTCGCGCGCGGGATCGACCGAGATGAAGATCGGCTGGACCTTGGCCGACCTTTTCGGATCGCTGGCATCGAACTGGCGCATCGCCTTGCCCAGCACCTGCATGTCGGTCGGGCAGGCATCGGGACAGAAAGTGTAACCGAAATAGACGATCCGATAGCGGCCCTCCAGCGCGGTGCTGGAGAAGCTTTTGCCGTCCTGATCGGTCAGCGTGAACGGGCCGCCGATACGCGCGCCGGCAAGCGGCGCCGTTTCCGGCGGCTGGCGGCTGCACGACGCCAGCGCCAATGAGGCAGCACCGCATGCCGCAAGTCCGAACGCCGCCAATGTCTTGTTCATGGTGTGCTTAGCCATGCTTTGCTATCAGGCCGCTGACAAGCGCAGCGAGCGACGGGGATACTCATATGGCATTGAAGAACGGCGTTTCCAGGGCGATGCTGTGCGGGCTCGCGCTCGCCTGGGCCGTGCCGGCGGCGGCGCAATTCTCCGACAGCTACAATTTCCTGAAGGCGGTGCGCGATGCCGATGGCGACAAGGCGACCGAGTTGCTCGCCAAGCCGGGCGCGCCCGTACTCAACACGCGCGATCCCAGCACCGGCGAGAGCGCGCTGCACATCGTCATCAAGCAGCATAATGACAATTGGGTCGCCTTCCTGCTGAGCAAGGGCGCGATTCCTGACCTCAAGGACCGCCAGGGCAATACGCCGCTGCATGTGGCGGCGCTGGCGGGGGACCCGACCGCGGCCAATTATCTGCTGCTGCAGCGGGCCAAGGTCGACGTCGTCAACAATAATGGCGAAACGCCGCTGATCCTGGCCGTGCATCGCAAGGATGTGGTGGTGGTGCGGCAGCTGGTGGAAGCCGGCGCCGATCCGAAGATCGCCGACACGATCGCGGGCAAGAGCGCGCTGGATTACGCCAATGACGATCCGCGCGGCGCGGCGCTGGTCAAGATCCTTTCCGATGCCAAGCCGGCGCCGAAGAAGGCCATTTCCGGCCCGGTCCGCTAGTCCAGGCCGGCCAGGCCGGGATCGAGCGACCCCAGCAGCCGCTGCGCCGCGCGGCGCGCGAACCGCAGCGTCTCGACCTTGCGCCGCGCGGCCGCGAGCGGCCGCACCTGCGGCGCGCGCAACATCTCCGCATCATAGCGGTCGGCGACGATCAGGCCGGCGATATCGGGCCGGAAATGCGGTTCATCGAACGGCTCCAGCGCAAAGCCGGCCGGCACCGCCCACAGGAAGCGGTCGCAATAATCGAGATATTCGTGCCACTTGCCGTCGCCCCGCAGATCGGCGCGCGAGCATTTGATCTCGACGATGGTGATGCAGCCCTTGGCGTCGATCGCCATGATGTCCGCTCGCCGGCCATTGCCGAGCGGCACTTCGCAAATCCCGACCAGATCCTGCCGCCACAGCAATCGCGCGACGCCGCGCGCGACATCGGCCGCGCATAAAGGCGCGTCGTCGAAGCAGTGAGGCAGGCTGGCCATGATTCGTTGAGATTAGAACAGGTCGGGAACGGGGGGAAGGCATGACAGATTGTCATCCGGGCTTGTTATCGTATCCATCCGACCACGCACGCGGGACGCTATGCGCGGTGGACCCCGGACCAAGCCCGGCGTGATGTTTAGGCTGAGCTAATTGGCAATATCCTCGACCAGCGTCATCGCCTCTGCGACGTCCAGTTCGATCACCCACAAGTCAGGATCCGTCCGCCGCCGACGGGCAATATAATCGCTGCGTTGATCGACATCTTCCGGGCCGGTGGGTGACCATCGATAGACGCCCGCCTCGTCCAGCCGCCGTTCGAGCAGATCGCCGGGCACGCCGCGTTCGGCCAGTTGGATCAGGATCGCGCCCGCGGTCGCATCGCCTTTGGCGAGCACCATGCCGTTGCCGCCCAGCTCCTCGGCGCGGCGGATCAGTGCGGATACGAGCATCCCGGCGGTAAGCCGGGGAGTCACGGTCAGGCCGCGTCGCGCGTGTCGGTGTGGGCGAACAAGGCGTAGAGCGCATCGGGTGAAGCGGCGCCGCGCAATTTGGCGACGAACGCCCGGTCGCGCAGCTTGCGGCTGACGCGCGCGAGCGCCTTGAGATGCTCAACCCCGGCATCGGGCGGCGACAGCAGCAAGAACACCAGATCGACCGGCATGCCGTCGATCGCCTGGAAATCGATCGGCGATGCCAGGCGGGCGACGAGGCCGGTCACATGATCGAGCCCGTCCATCTTGCCGTGCGGAATGGCGACCCCGCCGCCGAACCCGGTCGACCCCAGCCGTTCGCGTTCGAGCAGGCGCTCGACGATGACGCGCGCGTCCAGCCCGGTCAGCGTCGCGGCACTGGCCGCGAGCTGCTGGAAGAGGGCTTTCTTGTTGGGAGCGGCGACGCCGATGAGGGCGGCGTCGGGATTCAGCAGGTCGGAGAGATCGTCCATAATCTTACAAAGTCCGTCGAACAGATGGTCGTGCGGGGCGCGCCCGGATCAGGCGGCGCGCTGCGGTTCCACCCAGCCGATCGTGCCGTCGCCGCGCCGATACACCATATTGAACGCGCCGGTGCCCGAATTCTTGAACAGCAGGGCGTTGGTGTTGCGCAGGTCGAGCATCATGACCGCGTCGGACACGCTCGCCTCCGGCACGTCGACCCGCGTTTCGGCGACCACCGGCGGATGATCGCCGCCAATATCCTCTTCCTCCGCCGGTGGCTGGAAGACGGTATAGCCCGCGCTCGCCTCGATCTCGCCGGCCGCGGGCCCCGCATGGCGGCCCTTGAGGCGGCGCATATAGCGGCGCAGCTGGGTCTCGATCCGGTCGGCGGCCTGGTCGAAGGCAGGATGCGCCTCATTGCCCTGTCCGGCACCCTTCAGGATCACGCCCTGCATGACATGCGCGACGATATCGCACGAGAAGCTGTTGTGCGGACCCTGGCCGAACGTGACGTGGGCCGAGATCGAGCGGGAGAAATATTTCTCCGCCAGCGCCTGCAGCCGCTCCTCGACATGAACGCGCAGCGCATCGCCGGTATCGACCTGATGACCAGACACCCGGATATCCATAACATTCTCCTTACTCGGCGCTGGATGGGAAAGCGGCGCTTACAAGCCCCGCCGCTCGCCCGCGTCAACCCACGGCGGGGACGAGCTCCCACACCGGATCGACCAGCTTCTGGATAAACGCTGCGTGACGCGCCAGTTCCACGTCGCTCGCTTTATGCGGTCGAGCCGGACGCGCAATGCGCTGCACCGCCGCCGAGGCGACCGCGAACGAGACCGCCTCTTCGACCGCGCGCTCTTCGGCGAGCGAGAGGCCGATCTGCCGGCCACCGCACAATTCGACATAGACCTGCGTCAGCAGCTCCGCGTCGAGCAGCGCGCCATGCTTGATGCGCTGGCTGCGATCGACACCATAGCGCGTGCACAGCGCATCCAGGCTGTGCTTGGCGCCCGGGTGACGGCTGCGCGCCATCACCAGCGTGTCGATCATGCGGCTGAGGCAGATCGGGTCGCGCCCGCAATTGGCGAGCTCCCAGTTGAGGAAGCCGAAATCGAACGCGGCATTGTGCGCGACCAGGGGACTGTCGCCGAGGAATTGGATCAGGTCGTCGACGATCGCGTGGAAGCAGGGTTTGTCCGACAGGAAAGTCGCCGAGAGCCCATGCACCGCCTCCGCCTCGCTCGGCATGTGGCGCTCGGGATTGATATAAGCGTGGAACGAGCGGCCGGTCTCGCACCGGTTGAAAATCTCGACGCAGCCAATCTCGACCAGGCGATGGCCGTCATGCGGGCTGAGGCCCGTGGTTTCAGTGTCGAACACGATTTCGCGCATGGGCAGACTATCCGCTTATGCCGCGCGCCATGCAAGCCGCGATGATGCGGCGGACGGCGGCTCGCGTCGTCTGGATCGAGCCTCCGGTCGGGATGACGAAATCGGCACGGCGGCGTTTGGCGGCGTCCGGCAGCTGCAGTGCGCGCACCTGTTCCAGCCGCGCCCAGCTCATGCCGGCCCGCCCGAGCACGCGCGCATTCTGCTTCCAGGCGGGGGCCGACACGACCGCGATCAGATCCACGCGCCGCCAGAAGCCTTTCTCGAACAGCAGCGGCACGTCCGCGACCACCAAAGGCCGCGCGCGATACCGCCGCAGGAACCGGCGCCGCTCGCGCTCGACCTCGGGATGAATCAGCCTTTCGAGCCGGTGCAAGGCGATCTTGTTGCCCATGACCGCCGCGCCGAGCCGCACGCGATCGACGCCGCCCGGCCCGGTCACGCCCGGATGGAGCGCCTCGATCGCGGCGAGCAGCAATCCGCCCGGTCCCTGCAGGCGGCGCACCGCGGCATCCGAATCGAACACCGGTATGCCCTTCTCGCGAAACATCGCCGCGACCGTGGACTTGCCCATGCCGATCGAGCCGGTCAGGCCAAGCACGATGCTCATGCGGCCCCCTTATTCATGCGGTGAGCCGCGCCCGCAACTCGGCTTCGCTGTCCGGGTCGGACGGCGGCACCGCCCCGAAGAAATGCTCGAACGCGATCCGCCCCTGGCCGATCAGCATGCTGAGACCGTCGATAGTCGGATGACCGCGCGCCTGCGCTTCGGCGAGCAAAGGCGTGACCAGCGGCGCGTAGATCGCATCATAGACGATGGCGCCCGGTGGCAGGTTTGAGAAGTCGATCGGCAATGGCGGCTTGCCGGTCATGCCGAGCGAGGTCGCGTTGACCACCAGGTCGAGCCGGTCGCCCGCCTCGCCCCAGTCGAAATCGAGCGGGCGCGCGAACGTATCGAGCGTGCAGACATGCACGTCCTGCGGCCCGAAGGCGTCGGCCAGCGCCTGGGCTTTGGCGAGATCCCGCCCGGCGATGATCAGCGTGAAGCCTTCCTCCCACAGCGCATGCGCGATCGCGCGCGCGGCGCCGCCGGTGCCCAAGATGCGCGCGGTGCGCAGCAAATGCCGCTCGGCCAGCTGCGGCCGCAACGGTTCGAGGAAACCTGGCGCATCGGTATTGTGGCCGATCAGCACGCCGTCGCGCGACACGATCGTATTGACCGCGCCGATCGCCTGCGCCGTCGGATCGATGCGATCGAGCAAGGGCATCACCGCCTGCTTGTGCGGCAGGGTGACGTTGCACCCGCGCCAATGCGGATCGCTACGCCGCGCGGCGAAGAAATCGGGCAAGGCATCGGTCGTCAGATGGCTGCGGCCATAGCTCCCGTCGATCCCGGCTTGCTCCAGCCAGAAGCCGTGCATGATCGGCGACTTGGATTGCGCGATCGGGTCTCCGATCACTTCGGCAAAAGCGTTCATAGGATTTCGTTCGAGCCCGCCGGACATTTTGACAAGCAAAGAATCGCCCATGGAACTTGCCTCGAAGCTGCGGATTCTGTTGTCGAGACGAAACAAGACCTGCCAACCTGAAATAAGAGGGGCGTGTTATGGTCGCCGAGATCTGGGAAAGCCGCACCGGAGCCTGGTTTGGACGGATCGTCGACGAACGAACCGGCTCGACGGTCAGCAAATTATATGAAGCGGGTAGCCGTGGCGGCGTGATCGCCACCATTGTCGGCCTCTATCAGCAAGCGGCATTTGCCTTCCGCGACCGCGTTCAGCCGACGGAATTCTGAGCCCTGATAACGGCGCCGATACGCGCTACGTCGCGACCACTTGGCGCACCCTCAGCCAGTCGAGCAGCGGCAACAGCGGCAGGCCGAGGATGGTGAAATGATCGCCGTCGATCCGGCTGAATAATTGGGCGCCGCGCCCCTCAATCCGGTAGCCGCCGACACATCCGCCGATCGCCGGCCATTCGGCGTCGAGATAGGCTTCCAGGAACTCGTCTGAAAAGGCGCGCATCGTCAACTTGGCGGTATCGACATGGCGCCAGACCGGTACGCCGCTCTGGGCCACTACGGCTGCGCTGGTGAGCCGGTGGGTGGTGCCGGCAAGCGTACGGAGCTGGTTCGCGGCCTCCTCGCGCGTCTCGGCCTTGTCGATCAGGTCGCCGTCGGCGGCGGTTACGGTCGAATCGCATCCCAGCACCAAGGCGGTCGGATGACGCTGCGACACTTTGATCGCCTTCATCTCGGCCAGCGCATCCGCCAGGCGGCGGCCGTCCGTGCCCTCGCTCAGCATCGACTGCTTGATCGAGTCTTCGTCGACCCGCGCCGCCTCGGCCGTGAACGGCACGCCCGCCGCCTCCAGCATGGCGCGGCGCGACGCGGATTGCGAGGCGAGGATCAGTTCGGTCATGCCGGGCCCGCGCCGTCGCGTTCGCCGATCAGGTTGATGATCGCCGCCGCGGTCTCCTCGATCGAGCGGCGGGTGACGTCGATCACCGGCCAGCCACGGTCCGCAAATATACGTCGTGCCGCCGCCAGCTCGCGCGCGACGGCCTCCTGATCGACATAGGCGGTCTCCGTCACCTGGTTGAGCGACAACAGGCGATTGCGGCGGATCTGGATCAGCCGGTCGGGGCTGGTGGTGAGGCCGACGATCAGCGGCTTGGTCACCTCGAACAATTGCCTGGGCGGCGGCGATTCCAGCACGAGCGGGATATTGGCGACCTTATAACCGCGATTGGCGAGATAGATCGACGTCGGCGTCTTCGACGAGCGGGAGACGCCCGCCAGCACGATGTCCGCCTCCTCCCAATCCTCGGGCGCGATGCCGTCGTCATGCGCGATCGTGAACTGGATCGCATCGACCCGCGCGAAATAGGCGGCGTCGAGCGCGTGCTGGCGGCCGGGCTTGGCCTTGGCCTCCTGGCCGAGCAGGCGCTGCAACGCCTCGGTTACCGGATCGAGTGCCGCCACCAGCGGCAACCCCGCCATGCGACAGCGCGCTTCGAGCGTGCGGCGCACCTCCGAATTGACCAAAGTATAGATGATCAGGCCGGGGCGCTGGATGATCTCGGTGAGAACGCGGTCGAGATGGCCTTCGGAGCGCACCATCGGCCAGAAATGCTTGATGACCTCGACCCCGTCGAACTGGGCGACGCCCGCCTTGGCGATCACTTCCAGAGTTTCGCCGGTCGAATCCGACAGGAGATGAAGATGCAGCCGCATCAGCAAGCGTCGATTTTATTGGATAATTGCCTGTGGAGAACCATGGGGGCAGAGCTAGCGGATTAGGTGGCGGGGCGGCAAGGCGATCGGATCATGCCCGACTTGCGAAAGTCGCCGACATGGCCATCCACAGGGGATTCACGCTATGCCCTTGCCTGTGGATATCGGGGGAAGCTTGCGGGACTCGCGGCGAACCGCCACGTCCGGGCATGTCAAGCTGTTGGCAAATCTGGGTGGCGGGAATAAGCCCCGCTAAACGCCAGCCTACTGACTCCTCCAGAATCCTTTTAAACTCTTATATTAAGTAAAAGGATGCATTGCGTGGTCACGGTTCCGGAAAAGATCGCCCTGGAAAATCGGCATGCGTTCGACCGGCCCTTGCTCGGGGTATTGAGCGGGGAACGGCGCGATCCGCCGCCCGTCTGGCTGATGCGTCAGGCGGGGCGCTATCTGCCCGAATATCGCGCGCTGCGGGCGGAGAAAGGCGGGTTTCTCGCTTTGTGCTACGATCCGGTAGCCGCGGCCGAGATCACACTCCAGCCGATCCGCCGCTTCGGCTTTGACGGCGCGATCCTGTTTTCCGACATCCTCGTCATCCCCCAGGCGCTCGGCCAGGATCTGTGGTTCGAAACCGGCGAGGGGCCGCGGCTCGCGCCGCAATTGCTCGACGGCGACATGAGCGCGCTTTCGCCCGAGCCGGCGATGCTCGCGCCGATCTTCGAGACGGTCCGCCGCGTGGTAGCCGAATTGCCGCCGCACACCACGATGCTCGGCTTCGCAGGATCGCCGTGGACGGTCGCGACCTACATGGTGGCGGGGCAGGGCACCAAGGACCAGAATCCCGCCAGGCGGCTGGCCTACCGCGACCCAGCGGCATTCCGGCGGCTGATCGACGCCATCGTCGCCGCGACCGTCGACTATCTGTGCGACCAGATCGACGCCGGCGTGGAAGCAGTGCAATTGTTCGACAGCTGGGCCGGCAGCCTTGCGCCCGAAGAATTCAAGCGTTGGGTGATCGTCCCGAATCGCGCGATCGTAGAAGCGCTGCGCAGCCGGCGGCCGGGGATTCCGATCATCGGTTTTCCCAAGGGAATCGGTGAAAAATTGCCCGTCTATGCGCGCGAGACGGGGGTCGACGCGCTGGGGATCGACGAGACGATGGATCCCGTCTGGGCCGATGGTGCGCTACCGGCCAGTCTGCCGGTGCAAGGCAATCTCGATCCACTCGCGCTGGTGGCGGGCGGCGATGGGCTCGCCACGGCGGTTGCCGGCATTCGCGCGGCGTTTGCGAAACGGCCCCATATCTTCAATCTCGGTCACGGCATTTTACAGGACACACCGATCTCGCATGTCGAGCAACTGCTCGCTATGCTGCGCGCATGAGCCTCCCCAGCCTGGGATATATCCTCTCGTTGACCTACCTTTGGATCAAGGCCGCCCACATCATCTTCGTGATCTTCTGGATTGCGGGGCTGTTCCTGCTGCCGCGTTATTACGTCTACCATCAGGAATCGACGCCCGGCAGCCAGGAAGAGCGCCGCTGGATCGAGCGCGAGGCGAAGCTGCGCAACATCATCATCACGCCGGCGATGACCCTTGTCTGGATCCTCGGCATCACGCTCGCCACGGTCGGCCATTTCTGGAACAGCGGCTGGCTGATGGCCAAGCTTGCGCTCGTCATCGGCCTGTCGGGCTATCATGGCTACATGGTTGGCTATGGCAAGAAGCTCGCACGCGGCGAACGGCCGGTGAGCGGCAAGGCGCTGCGCATCATGAACGAGGTTCCCGGCATCGCGACCGCGGCGATCGTCATTCTGGTGGTTCTAAAGCCGTTCTAGGTTTGGATACCGCTCATCCTGAGTAGCGGTCGAGCAGCTGCGCAAGCAGCGTATCGAGAACGCGTATCGAAGGGTCGTGCTTCGATACGAGCCCTCGATACGGCCTTACAGGCCTACTCGGTCTCTACTCAGCATGAGCGGGGTTGAGAGCTCCGGATCGCCTGCCGCCTTGAACCCGATCCATGCCGACACCATCTCCCGCTTGACGATGGCGCCGGCGTAACTTACGCCCCGAACCACCTTGGGCCCGCATTCCTTGCGAGCGCCCGATCAGCCATCCAGCTTTGAACAGTCGCTTCGTTCGCGCCGTTCCTCCCCCACATCGCACCACCGGATACGCCCCCAATGCATCTCAAAGACCTCAAGAAGAAGACCCCGGCCGAGCTGGTCGCGATGGCGGAAGAACGCGGCGTCGAGGGCGCGTCGACGATGCGCAAGCAGGATCTGATGTTCGGCATCCTCAAGGCGGAGGCCGAGGAAGGCGAAACCATCCTGGGTCTCGGCACGATCGAGGTTTTGCCCGACGGTTTCGGTTTCCTGCGCTCGCCGGAAGCCAATTATCTGGCGGGTCCGGACGACATTTACGTCAGCCCCAACCAGGTGCGTAAGTTCGGCCTGCGTACCGGCGATACGGTTGAAGGCGAGATCCGCGATCCCAAGGATGGCGAACGCTATTTCGCCCTGACCAAGCTCCTGCAGGTCAATTTCGACGACCCGAGCGTGGTGCGTCACCGCGTCAATTTCGACAATCTGACGCCGCTTTATCCCGAATCGAAGCTTACGCTCGATCCGGCGGACCCGACCGTCAAAGACAAGTCGGCGCGCGTGATCGATCTGATCTCGCCGCAGGGTAAGGGCCAGCGCACCTTGATCGTCGCGCCGCCGCGCGTCGGCAAAACCGTGATGCTGCAGAATATGGCCAAGGCCATCACCGACAACCATCCCGAAGTCTTCCTGATCGTGCTGCTGATCGACGAGCGGCCGGAGGAAGTTACCGACATGCAGCGTTCGGTGAAGGGCGAGGTTGTCTCCTCGACCTTCGACGAGCCCGCCACCCGCCACGTCCAAGTCGCCGAGATGGTGATCGAGAAGGCGAAGCGGTTGGTCGAGCACAAGAAGGATGTCGTCATCCTGCTCGACTCGATCACGCGCCTCGGCCGCGCCTACAACACGGTCGTGCCATCGTCGGGCAAGGTCCTGACGGGCGGCGTCGACGCGAACGCCCTGCAGCGTCCCAAGCGCTTCTTCGGCGCCGCGCGCAATATCGAGGAAGGCGGTTCGCTCTCGATCATCGCCACCGCGCTGATCGACACCGGCAGCCGCATGGACGAAGTCATCTTCGAAGAGTTCAAGGGCACCGGTAACTCGGAAATCGTGCTCGACCGCAAGGTGGCCGACAAGCGCATTTTCCCGGCGATGGACGTCGGCAAGTCGGGCACGCGCAAGGAAGAGCTGCTGCTCGACAAGGGCAAGCTGTCCAAGATGTGGGTGCTGCGCCGCATCCTCATGCAGATGGGCACGACCGATGCGATGGAGTTCCTGCTCGACAAGATGAAGGATTCGAAGACCAACGAAGACTTCTTCGATTCGATGAATCAGTAGAGCTTGCCGCTAAGATAACCCGTCGCCCCAGCGCAGGCTGGGGCCCATGGCTCTCATCCCGGAGGCGCCCTTCGGTGGATAGAGATATGGATCCCGGCCTGCGCCGGGATGACGAAGGCGGGTTATTCTCGACACCGCGCCCGACGCTTCATATCAGGCTGCCATGACCGAGCTCTGGCAACATATCATCGCGGACTTCTCCAACATCGGCTCGCCCGCCGCTTTGTCGGCGTTTCTGCAGGTGTTGATGATCGACATCATGCTCGCCGGCGACAATGCCATCGTCGTCGGCGCGATCGCCGCCGGGCTGAGCGTCGAGCAACGCCGCAAGGTCATCCTGATCGGCATCATCGCGGCACTCGTACTGCGCATCGCCTTCGCGCTTGCAGTGACGCAGCTGCTGCAGGTCGTCGGATTGACCTTCGCCGGTGGCTTGCTGCTGCTGTGGGTCGCCTGGAAGATGTGGCGCGAATTGCGCGGCGATCATGCGCAGAGCCACGACGGGCTCAAGCCCGCTCGGAGCTTCGCCGCCGCGGCCTGGGCCGTCGCCATCGCCGACGTGTCGATGAGCCTGGACAATGTGCTCGCTGTCGCTGGCGCCGCGCACGCCCACCCGGGCATCCTCATCATTGGGCTGGTCCTCTCGGTCATCCTGATGGGCGTTGCTGCCAGCTTCCTGGCGCGGCTGATCGAGCGGTATAGCTGGATCGGTTATGTTGGCCTGGCGGTGATCTTCTTCGTCGCGCTGAAGATGGTCTACGAGGGCGTGGTCAATCCCAAGGTCGGCGTGCTGACGTTGTTCAGTTGAACGCGCACCGCATTGTTATCCCAGCCTAGCTGGATCGTAGGAAGTTATGCCTAATCTGATGCTCGAAGAATTCATCGGTTAGCGCGTCCGCATGCTGCGCAGCATTTTCGTTGCGGCGCTTGCCGAAGGCCGCTGCGAAGCCATGTCCGGCGCCGGCATGTTCGTGGATCGTGACGCGCGGGTTGGAAGCCAATGCCTCGCTGATCTTTGCGCGTACATCCGTGGGAATTGACGGATCCTCCTCGCCGAAGTGCAGCATCAGCGGCCTCGCGATCGCGTGCGCTTCGTTGAGGTGCTCGGCGATCAGGCGGCCATAATAGCCGACGCTGGCGTCGGCATCGGTGCGGGTCGCGGCGAGATAGGCGATCGCGCCGCCCCAGCAGAACCCCACCACGCCGACCTTGCCTACGCCGATCGCGCGAGCGTGGCGCAGGGCGGCTTCGACATCGGCCACCGCCTTGTCCGTATCGAACTGGCTGCGCTGCGCCATGGCCTGTGCCAGCTGCTCGGGTATGTCGGGATCGACATCATAGCCGGGCGCAAACCGCCAGAACATGTCGGGCGCGAGCGCAAGATAGCCCTTTGCCGCCCACTCATCGACCTTGCGACGGATGTTGGCATTCACCCCGAATATCTCCTGGATGACGATGATTGCCGCCCTCGGAGCGCCTCCCGGCTCGGCCAGATAGGCGGCAAAGCGCGCTTCGCCGTCGAGTGTCGGGATTTCGATCATCTCACCCATGGATCACCTATATTGCGCGGTCAGCTGCAGCATGGACGCTCCGCTCCGCTTGTTCTACCATCCGCCCCGCGCGCCTCAACCGCAACCGGAGCCAGCGGCCGATGAACATCACCATGAACGTCGATTGCACGCCGGAGGAAGCGCGCCGCTTCATGGGCCTGCCCGACATGTCGCCGATCCACGAACTGTATCTGGAGAAGGTGCGGGAGGCGATGACCAACGGCATGACGCCCGACATGCTCGAGACGATGATGCGCACCTGGTCGCCGATGGGCGAAATGGGCATGAATGCGTGGCAGAAAATGATCGAGCAGATGACGGGCACCGCCAAGACGTGAGCGGGAGCGCCGAGGCGCGGCCTACCATCTTCGCGCTTTCGAGCGGTGCCTTGCCCGCCGCGATCGCCATCGTTCGGATCAGCGGGCCGGCCGCGGGCGAGGCACTGACCTATCTCGCCGGACGCCTGCCGTCGCCGCGCCGGGCGGTTTCGGCGACGTTACGCGATGGGGAGGGCGAGCTGCTCGACCGCGCGCTGATATTGTGGCTGCCCGGCCCTGCAACCGCCACGGGGGAGGATAGCGCCGAGTTGCACCTCCATGGCGGCCGCGCGGTCGTGGCTGCGGTGCTGGCGGCGCTAGGGGTAATGCCCGGACTGCGCATGGCTGAGGCCGGGGAATTCACCCGGCGTGCCTTCACCAACGGTCGCCTCGATCTCGCTCAGGCGGAGGGGCTAGCCGATCTGCTCGCGGCCGAAACCGACGGCCAGCGGCGGCAGGCCTTGCGCTTGGCCGAGGGCGGCCTTGGGCGGCTGGTAGCGGAATGGCAGGAGAGGCTGCTGGCGCTGAGCGCGCGCGTCGAGGCGGCGATCGAGTTTGGCGAGGAGGAAGAGGATGTGCCCGCGCTTGGGGAAGGGGAAAAAGCAGCGCTTGCTACCCTGGTCCAAGATTTGGCTGAGGCACTCGCCCAGCCGCCCGCCGAGCGCCTGAGGGACGGCGTACGGATTGTCGTCGCGGGTCCCACCAACGCCGGAAAGTCAAGCCTTATCAATGGTTTAGCCGGACGAGAGGCGGCGATTGCCTCCCCCGTTGCAGGAACGACGCGCGATATCATCGAAGTGCCGGTCTTACTCGGAGGCGTGGCATGCCTGCTGATCGACAGCGCCGGGCTTCGTACGTCGACGGGCAAGGTCGAGCAGATCGGTGTGGCGCGCGCCAAAGCGGCGATGGAAACGGCCGACCTGATATTGTGGCTTGGGCAGCCCGACGCTTGCCCATATCCCGAACGCGCGCTCCTGATCCGGGCCAAGTCGGATCTCGGCAGACCGGGCGCTGGCAGGAGCGATATTGCCGTCTCGACGTTGACCGGAGCCGGCCTCGCCGAGTTGAAGCTGCTGTTGGGTGCGCGCGTGGCGCGCTTGTTGCCGGCAGCGGACGCGGTGGCGCTCAACGCCCGGCATCGGCAATTGATCGGCGAAGCCCACCGGGAGCTCGACACCGCCCGCTACGACGATCCGATCCTGATCGCCGAGCATCTCCGCCACGCGCGGTTGGCGCTGGACCGGATCACCGGCCGTGCCGGGGTCGAGGATATGCTTGATGCCTTGTTCGGTCAGTTCTGCATCGGCAAGTAATGTTTCACGTGGAACAATTGACTCCAAGTCCAGCCTGCCGTTAGCGAAACCCATGCGCCAGTTTGACGTGATCGTGGTCGGCGGCGGCCATGCCGGATGCGAGGCCGCGACAGCGTCCGCTCGTCGCGGCGCGCGGGTCGCCCTCATCACGATGGACGTTGACCAGATCGGCGCCATGTCCTGCAACCCGGCGATCGGCGGGGTAGGGAAGGGCCATCTCGTCCGCGAACTGGACGTGTTCGACGGTCTGATGGCACGCGCGGCGGATGCGGCCGCGATCCATCACCGCATGCTGAATCGCAGCAAGGGTTCGGCGGTTCATGGCCCGCGCATCCAGGCCGATCGCAAACGTTTCCGTCACGCGACGCAACAGATGGTCGCCAGCCAGGCGGATCTCTTCCTGGTGCCTGGCGCCGTCGACGCGCTGCTGATCGAAGGTGGCGAAGTCACAGGCGTAGCGCTCGCCGATGGCGCGCACATCAGGGCAAAGGCGGTCATTCTCGCTACCGGCACCTTCCTGGGCGCCAAGCTCCACTGCGGACTTGAGCAGACCGCCGGCGGCCGTAGCGGAGAGGCGGCAGCGATACCGCTCGCCGCGCAATTGCGTGAACTCGCCCTGCCGATGGGTCGGCTGAAGACCGGCACGCCGCCGCGGCTCGATGGACGGACGATAGATTGGGCGAAGCTGGAACGGCAGCCTTCCGATGTCGATCCCTGGACGATGTCGCCGCTGAGCAGCGGACGCGCCTTGCCACAGGTCGAGTGCGCGCTGACCAGAACCAATGCGCGAACGCACGACATCATTCGCGCGGGCCTGTCAGATTCGCCGGTGTTCAGCGGCGCGATGGAGGGCTTTGGGCCGCGATATTGCCCGTCGGTCGAAGACAAGGTCGTTCGGTTCGGTGACCGCGACGGACACCAAATCTTCCTTGAGCCGGAAGGGTTGGCCGATCATCTCGTCTATCCCAACGGCATTTCCACTTCGCTACCTGCTGCCGTCCAGCACGACATGGTTCGCTCAATCGAGGGACTGGAAAGCGCCAATATTGTGCGGCCGGGCTATGCCGTCGAATATGATTATCTCGATCCCCGCAGCCTCACCCCCGCCTTGGCGCTGCGCGCGATCCCGGGCCTTTATTGCGCTGGCCAGATCAATGGCACCACCGGCTATGAAGAGGCCGGCGCTCAAGGCTTGATCGCGGGACTCAATGCGGCCGCTCACGCCTGCGGGCTGGCGCCGGTGCTGCTGGACCGTGCCGATTCCTATATCGGGGTGATGATCGACGACCTCACCTTGCAGGGTGTTACCGAACCGTATCGCATGCTTACCGCCCGTGCCGAATATCGGCTGCGGTTGCGCGCCGACAATGCGGTGAGCCGCCTCGGTGCGATTGCGATGGCTTGTGACGGGGTAAGCCTAGCGCGCCGTCGCGCAATCGAGGCGCGGCTCGCGCAAATCGGCCGCGCCGGCGAAGCAATTGCCCGCCGCGAACGCGGCATCTCGCTTGGCGAGCGCATCCGGCAGGGAGAAGATGTGCAATCGGAGCTGAGCGCTTCGCTGGGCGATGATTTTGCCAGCGACGTCATTGTCGAGGCGATCGACGATGCGCGTTATGCGCCTTACCTCGCCCGCCAGCATGCCGAGGTCCAACGGCTGCGTGCGGACGCCAATACCAGCCTCGCCCACATCGCCAGTTATCGGGCGATCGGCGGCCTTTCCAACGAAATGGTCGAGCGGCTCGAAGCGGCACGCCCGTCCGATCTCGCCGCTGCCACGCGTATTCGCGGTATCACACCCGCAGCCTTGGCAGCGATCCTGGTGGCCGCGCAGCGCCGCGCCGCATGACTGAGGACGAGGCCAGATCCTGGCTAGTTGCTCGCAATGTTCCACGTGAAACATTCGACGCGATCGAGCGCTTCATTGCCTTCCTGCGTATCCAGTCGACCGCGCAGAACCTTATCGCCGCTTCGACGCTTGATGCGATTTGGGCCCGCCATATAGTCGACTCCGCGCAGCTGCTCGATCTTGCGCCCGATTGGAATACATGGCTCGACCTGGGCTCCGGGGCAGGGTTTCCCGGGTTGATCGTTGCCCTGCTGAGCGAAGGCCGAAAGGTGACATTGGTCGAATCGCGCGCCAAGCGCATTGCCTTCTTGCAGGGCGCGGCCTTGACCGCAGGTATCGTCGACCGGGTCGAGATCATCGGCAGCGCGCTCGAAAAGATGAAGCCGCGCCGCTTCGACGTCATCAGCGCGCGTGCGTTCGCGCCGCTGGACAAGCTGCTGACGCTGGCGACACCGTTCGCCGATAAAACCACACGGTGGGTATTACCGAAGGGGCGGAGGGCGGCGGAGGAACTGGAAGCGACGCACGGATCGTGGCAGGGTGTGTTCGAACTCGTTCCGAGCGTCACCGATTCCGAGGCGGCGATCATCGTCGCTACGGACGTCACTCCGAGGAAGCGCTGATGATCCGGATCGCGATTGCCAATCAGAAGGGCGGGGTCGGCAAGACCACCACGGCGATCAACCTCGCAACCGCACTGGCCGCGACCGGATTTCGCGTGCTGCTGATCGACTTCGATCCGCAGGGTAACGCCTCGACCGGCCTTGGGGTCGAGCGTTCCGCAAGAAATGTCTCGGTTTATCAAGTGCTTATCGGAGAGTCCGGTTTGTTGGACGCGGTCATCCCGACCCAAGTTCCGCGGCTCGACATCGTCGCCGCGACGCAAGACCTGGCGGCAGCCGAGGTTGAACTCGCCGATCTGCCGGATCGCACCCACCGGCTCGATCGGGCGCTCGCCGGGTCGGAGGCGCGCTGGGACGTCTGCCTGATCGATTGCCCGCCGTCGCTCGGCCTGCTCACCATCAATGCCCTAGTCGCAGCGCGCAGCCTGCTCATCCCGCTGCAATGCGAATTCTTTGCGCTAGAGGGGATGAGCCAGCTCCTGCAGACGGTCGAGCGCGTGCGCGGCCGCTTCAATCCGGATCTCTCCATCCTGGGCGTGGCGCTGACCATGTATGATCGCCGCAACCGCCTGTCGGAGCAGGTAGCGGAGGACGTGCGCGCCGTGGTCGGCGACCTAGTCTTCAAAACCGCCGTACCGCGCAACGTGCGCCTGTCGGAGGCGCCGAGCCACGGCCTGCCGGCCCTGGTCTACGATCACCGCTGCCCCGGCTCGGAAGCCTATATCGCGCTGGCGGGCGAGATGATCGCGCGCCTGCCGGTGCCGGCGGTGGCGGCATGAACCTGAAGGAAGGGCGATGAGCGAGGTCAAACGCGGGCTGGGCCGGGGGCTGTCGTCGCTGCTCGGCGAGGTTGCGCGCGAGCAACCAATCGCCGGGGAGGCGCAGCGCCCGGCCGGTATCCAGATGATGAGCACCGCCCGGCTCACCCCCAACATGGCTCAGCCGCGCCGCCATTTCGACGATGCCGCGATCGACGAACTCGCCCAATCGCTGCGCGATCGCGGCCTGATCCAGCCGATCGTCGTGCGCCCGTCCGAGGCGGGCTATTATCAGATCGTCGCGGGCGAGCGGCGCTGGCGGGCGGCCCAACGCGCCCAATTGCACGAAGTGCCGGTGATCGTCCGCCAAATGGGCGATGCCGAGACGCTGGAAATCGCGATCATCGAAAATATCCAGCGCCAGGACCTCAACGCGATCGAGGAGGCCGACGCCTACCACCGGCTTTCGCGCGATTACGGCCATAAGCAGGAGGCGATCGCGAAGCTGGTCGGCAAGTCGCGCAGCCATATCGCCAATCTCTTACGCCTGCTCGACCTGCCGATGAGCGTGCGCCAGGCGGTGGCCGACGGCCGGCTCAGCATGGGCCATGCGCGCGCCCTGATCGGGTCGGCCGATCCGGAGGCGCTGGCGGAGCAGGTCATCAAGCGCGGCCTCTCGGTTCGCGAAACCGAGCAACTGGCGCGTGGCGGCAAGGCCAAGCGCGCCGAACAGCCACCGCGCGCCGCCCCAGCGGCGGATGCCGATGTCGCGATGCTCGAGCGCCAGCTGCGCGACCAGCTCGGCCTGAAGGTCAGCATCGCCCACACCGGCAAGGGCGGCAGCGTGACGATCGGTTACGCCACGCTCGACCAGCTCGACATGGTCTGTCAGCGGCTCAGCGGCGAGAGCATCTAGTCGGCATGCCGCGGTTACGCCTCGCCGGACTGTCCTTGGCCAGGGCGAGAGGCGTCGTGAATCCGTTTCTGAGGCAGACACACCGCGAGAAGCTGGCAACGGTGGATGGTATCAACCTCTTCTTCGGGGCGCTGCTAGGAGCCAATCTGGGAAGCCTCGATGGCTTGGCATTGGGCGATTATGTGAAGGTGATCATACTTCTGGCCGGAACGGTCATGGCGCTGCGTAACGTGTCGAGCTCGGAGCGAAGGGCCTATGCTTATGTGACGATGGCGCTTTGGGCGGCGATCGTCGCCTCCAGCCTGTTCGTACCTTCGTTCAGGCCGCAAGGCTTGCCCTGGCGCGACGTGCAGCGTCTGGCCGCGACCATAGCCGTCTGGATCGCGGCCGTTCTCGTGATCGAGCTTTCGCCGACGGGTAAAGCGCCCGACGAGAGCCACTAGCGCCGAGATTCCTCGGCACATGCCGATCTCGATCCGGTGGATATCGCCCGACTCGCTTCCTCAGCCGCGCACGCCCGCGCGGCGCTGCGCGACCTGCCCGCGCCACTTGCGGGTCCGCAGCCACATGATGATGCCGGTCACGCCCAATATGGCGGGGGCAATTCCGGCCAGGAAGATGACGATCTGGAAGATCACGCCCATATTGGTGCCGTCGTGGAGCCGCCGATAGAGCGGACGCGCGCGCGGAGGCTCCGGCTTGTTGTCCGCGGTTGCGAGCGTGCCCGTCGCATCATCGATCTTCACAGGGGCGCCGCGCGCCGGCTTGATCGTCCACGGCGTCTTGTCGGTCGGCCATGTGATCGTCACCGGCCCTTTGACGGAAGCGGCGGTCAGCGCCCGATCGACCGTGAGTTGCGGCGTGGCGAGCGGCGCGGACATCGGCCGCCGCATGCCGCCGCCGCCCATCATCTGCGGCCACGCGATGATCACGCCGGTGAGCGACAGCAACGCCAGCGGTAACGATATCCAGAAGCCGATCATGTGATGGAGATTGGCGTCGAGCGCCGGCTGGCGCTGCCAGCGGAAGCCGCGCGTCCAGCGCCCGGACAGCGGCCACCACAACCAGATGCCGGTCAGGGACGAGATCAGCATCAGCACGCCGAGCCAGCCGACGACCGCCCGCCCGGAGCCTGGAATCTGAAGGCTGCCGTGGAAGATGTGCGCCCATCGCAGGACCGGGCTGGCCGATAGCCCGCTGTCGATCAACCTACCGGTGGCGGGATCGATCCATGCCGCCAGCCGCAGTGGCGGCCCGCGCATCTTGCTCGGCTGGGGTGGCGTGGCGGTGACCATCACCGGGCCCTTTCCAATCGCCAGGCTGACGATCGTGCTGCCGGCGGGCAAGCTCTGGCGCGCGGCGGCGACATAAGCCGAGGCGGGCAAAGCCGCAGGACCGGTTTCCGCATAATGCGACGGCTGAAGCAGGCGATCGAGCGGCTCGTCCCACACCAGCATCGATCCGGTAAAGGATAGGGGGATGAATATGATCGCGAGGATGATGCCGATCCATTTGTGGATCTGAAACCAGACGTTCCTCAACTGCACTTTCGTCATATTGCCCCTCAGAGTTCCGCCCAACGGCGCAGCAGATTGTGATAGACGCCGGTCAGTCTTACCAGCGCGGGCGCGCCCGGACCGGCCGACGCGGTCAGTTCCTGGATCGAGCGGTCGAGATCGAACAACATCGTGCGCGCGCTGTGGTCGCGGACCATCGACTGGATCCAGAAGAAACTCGCCGTCCGCGTCCCGCGCGTGACCGCCGTCACGCGATGCACGCTCGAGGCCGGATAGACAATCATATCGCCCGCCGGCAGCTTGATCGGCGCCTGGCCCTCGGCGAGCAACTCCCCGCCGTCATAACTGGCGGGATCGCTCAGAAAGAGCGTTGCCGACAAGTCGCTGCGCACCCGGAAGTCGCTCCCGCTGCGGATGCGTACAGCGCTGTCGACATGATCGCCAAAGCCTTCGCCGACACCGTAGCGATTGAACAACGGTGGATAGACCTTCAGCGGCAGCGCGGCGGCGATGAACAGCGGCGAGCGGCTGAGGGCGTCCAGCACGATCTCGCCCAGTGCACGCGCCTCGGCGCCATCCTCGGGAAGCTGGCGATTGGCCTTGGCCAGCGCGGACTGATGGCCAGAGGTGGCGTTGCCGTCGATCCACGATGCTGCATTGAGCCGGTCATTCATGCTGCGCAGCATTTCGCTATCGATGACCTGCGGAATGACGATCATGCGGCGCGTCCGCTCAGCCGCGCGATGGCCGACAAATAGGGTTCGCCCTGGCGCAGCAGATAGTCGATCATCTGCGCGCGGAAGCGGGCATTGCCGCCATCCCAGGCGCGTTCCATCCAGTGCAGCGCATCTTCGGTTTCTCCGCGCAAGGCGAGCATGCGGCCATGATTGAACTGGCCGCGAAAGTCGCCGCCGGCTGCCGCGATCGCGTAGCGGCGGGCGGCTTCCGCCAGGTCGGGTGCGACCACCCAGCCATCCTCATGAAAGCTGCCGACGAAATTATGCGCCTTGGCATAACCATCGTCGGCGGCCTCGCTAAACAACGTCAGCGCCATTGCCCGGTCCCTCGGCACACCCCGGCCCAACGCCAGCATCGTCGCATAATTATATTTGGCCCAGGTAAGGCCGCGCGCGGCTGCCTGACGGAACCACGCGGCGGCCCGAACCTTGTCCGCCGGCACGCCCCAGCCGAGATCGTAGCAGCGCCCGACCATGTTGGCCGCCTCAAGGTGGCCCGCATTGGCGGCGCGCTCGAACCAGGTGAAGGCCTGGCGCGGATCAGGGGGAATCCCGTCGCCGTCGAGGAGCATCTGGCCGAGCCGGGCCTGAGCCTCGGCCGAGCCGGCTTCGGCCGCTTCGCGCACGAAGGCAGCGACGTCTTCGCGCGGTCCGGACAAGCGGCGCGCGAGCTCATCCGCGCTGAGCGCGTTGATGCTTGCGATCGCCGCTTGGTCCGCCATCCTCAATAATCGACGCTCAGCGTGCCGAACACGGTGCGGCCCGGGGCAACCGAGGCATAGTGGCTGGCATAGGCCTGGTTGAAGTAGCGCTTGTTGGTCAAATTCTGCGCGTTGACGCTTAGCTCGATATGCTTGTCGAGCTTGTAGCTCGCCCGCGCATCGAAGCGCCAATAGCTTGGGATCGAGCGGGCCAATATTGTCGTTGCAGGGTTGATCGTCACCACGCCTGCCGCATTCTGGGTGGCGGTGCGGTTGTCGCTATAACCGCCGAACACGCGGCTGGTGTAGAAGGCGCCGCCGCCGATCGAGAAGGCGTTGGTCTCGTAGGTTGTCCAGGCCGTGAAGCTGTCCTTGGCGGTCTGCGGGAAGCGCTTGCCGTTATTGATGGACGGCACATAGACCGTCTTGGCCGCCTGGCCGGGCACCGCGGCGGCCGTCAGCGCGCTCAGGCCGGCTTCCTTGATCTTGGCATCGAGGTAGGAATAACCACCGAAGATGGTCCAGCCCTTGGCGATGCGTCCGTTGAAGCCGAGCTCGAACCCCTCGACCTGCTTCTTGCCGATGAAGGCAACCGTATTGGCGTCGATCGATACGCGTGCATTGCTGCTCTCGGTGCGGAAGACGGCGGCGGTCAGCGACAGCCGTTCGCCCAATATGTCGGCCTTGGCGCCGGCCTCGAGCGACTTGGTCTTTTCCGGCTTGAGCTGGTCGAGCAGGGGCGTGACGGTCGTTCCGACCGAATTCTGTTCCGACCCCTCACCCAGCAGGCTGTTCGGCGGCGTGACACTGGTCGCGTAGGAAACGTACAGGCTGCTATTCCTGGTCGGCTTGGCGACGAGCCCTGCCTGATAGCTCCAGTCGCGGTCGCGGCGGCGCAGCTCGATCGACGGCGCGGTCACGGTCGCGCGACCCGGCCGCACGGTCGAAGTGAAATCGTCATAACGCGCGCCGACATTGGCGATCAGCCAGTCGCCGAACGAAACCGTATCGAACAGGTAAGCGGCGCGCGTGATGCCCTTGTTGAAAATGTCGCCATAGCCGGGGCTGCGTACGACGGGCGTCGGCACGCTCGACGTGTCGCTTGCGTAATTTACCCATGGATCATTGGGGTTCGGGGCGAACAGCGACGTGCAATAATAACGCGCGATCGTATTGCTATTGCAGCGCGGGCTGATCGTCGATCCTGTTGCCATCACATAGGTGCCGCGGTGCGCATCCTCGCTCGAAAACTCAACGCCGGTGGCGACACTATGCTTGAGCGGCCCGGTATCGAACTTGGCGGTAAGATCGGTCTGGTTGATCAGGGTGTTGGTGACGCCGGCGCGGGTATTGGCGCGCCGCCAGACATAGCCGCCATTGGTATATTGGGTGACGCCGCCGGTGGTGGCGTTGGTGGTCGTGGTGCCGATCACATTGCCGGTCGAATCGTCGGGCAGCAGGAAGCTATAGCCTTGCCAGGTGTGGCTGAAGCGCGCCGTGTTGCGCAGCATGATGTCACTGCCGAAATCATGTTCGGCGCGCATCGTGAACTGGTCGGTATTGGACTTGCGGAAGTCGCGATCCTTGAGCCCGTAAAAGGTGGAATAAGGCACGGTTCCGGTGATGCCACCCTTGGTGGTGACGTGATGGACCGGCTCCGACAGGACGAAGTCGCCAGCCGGTGCGTTGCAGACCGTCGCCGAGCAGACATAACCGTAAGGCAGCCCGCTGTCGGGCAATTCGTTCGAGTGGAGATGGTAATAGGATGCCGTCAGCCGCGTCGGCGTGCCGAGCCCGATCGTGATCGACGGCGCGATGCCCCAGCGCTTCTGCCAGATCGCATCGCGCCCCGCGACATCCTGGTCGTGCCACATGCCCTCGACCCGCACCGCGATGATGTCGTTGAGCTTGTGGTTCACGTCGATCGTGGCACGCTTGTAATCGGCATTGCCATAGCTGACGTCGCCGCGCGCAAAATCGGCGAGCTTGGGCAGCTTTGAAACGATGTTGAGCGTGCCGCCGGCGGAGCCGCGCCCGCCGAGGACGCTGTCGGATCCCTTCACCACCTCGATCTGCTCGATCGCGAAGACCTCGCGGGTTTGCGCGCCGATGTCGCGCACGCCATCCACATAGGTCGAGCCCTGGCTGTCGAAGCCGCGGATGAAAGGGCGGTCGCCGATCGGGTTGCCGCCTTCGGCAGCGCCGAAAGTAATGCCGGGCACGGTGCGAAGCGCGTCGACCAGGCTGGCCGAACCCGTGTCCTTGATCAGCGTCTCAGGCAGGATCGTGATCGAACGCGGCGTGTCGATCAGCGGCGCGGTCAGCTTGACGTTGGCGGGCTTGTCATCGTGGCGGCCGGTGACGACGACTTCAGGCCGGTCGGCAGCGTCCGCTTCGGCCGTGTCGTTGGCGGCATCCACCGCGGCGTGCGCCGAGGAAACGAAGCCGACACAGGAAAGCGCCAGGAAGGCGGGCTTGGCCCAGTCGGAAGGCTTGGTTTCGGCGGTGCGGGCCATGGTTTCCCTTTGCGAAGCTGCCGGCGATTGTTTCGCCCTCGATGCCTGTCCGCTAATGAGAGTCGTTCGCAACGTCAACCTTATTGCGAACGTTTCGCATTCTTAAATGAGGCTGTTTCGCCGCTTCCTGCGCTTTTAAAGCGGCAGAGGAGGCTTGGCGCTTGCCTTGTGCCCGCAGGAAACCCCATCTTGAGTCGATGTTGCGCCAATATGAGCTGGTCGATCGGGTCCTGAGTTACGATCCCACCGCCGACGAGGCCTTGCTCAACCGCGCCTATGTCTTTTCGATGGCGGCGCATGGCAGCCAAAAGCGCGCCAATGGCGACCCTTATTTCAGCCATCCGATCGAAGTCGCCGGTATCCTCACCGACCTCCACCTCGACGACGAAACCATCGCCACCGCGATCCTGCACGATACGGTCGAGGACACGCTCGCCACGCCCGAGCAGATCGAGAAGAGCTTCGGGCCCTCCGTGGCGCGGCTGGTCGACGGCGTCACCAAATTGTCGAAGATCGAGGCGCAGAGCGACAATGAGCGCGCCGCCGAGAATCTGCGCAAATTCCTGCTCGCCATGTCGGATGACATCCGCGTGCTGCTGGTCAAGCTTGCCGACCGGCTGCACAATATGCGGACGCTGAAATTCATTCCGTCGGAAGAAAAGCGCCGCCGCATCGCGCGCGAGACGATGGATATCTATGCGCCGCTCGCCGAGCGCATCGGCATGTACGAATTCATGAAGGAGATGCAGACGCTCGCCTTCGCCGAACTCGAGCCCGAAGCTTATGATTCGATCACCAAGCGGCTCGAGCAGCTCAAGCAGGGCGGTGGCGACCAGGTCGCGCGTATCGCCTCGGGCATCCGCCTGCTGCTAGCGCAGAAAGGGATCAAGGCCGAGGTCGAGGGGCGCGAGAAGCATCCTTATTCGATCTGGCGCAAGATGACCGAGCGCCACATCAGCTTCGAACAATTGTCCGATGTGATGGCGTTCCGCGTGCTCGTGGACGAAACCGAGCAATGCTACCGCGCGCTCGGCCTGCTGCACGAGCGCTGGCCGATGGTCCCGGGCCGGTTCAAGGATTATATCTCGACGCCCAAGCGCAACGGCTATCGCTCGCTCCATACCGCCGTGATGCACCATGAGCGGGTGCGCATCGAGATCCAAATCCGCACGCAAAAGATGCACGCCGAGGCCGAGTTCGGCGTCGCCGCGCACTGGGCCTACAAAGCAGGCGGCATGATCCAGCCCGACGTCAATTCGCGCTGGATCCGCGATCTCGTCGAGATCCTCGACCATGCCGCCAGCCCGGAGGAGCTGCTCGAACATACGCGCATGGCGATGTATCAGGATCGCATCTTCGCCTTCACGCCGCAGGGCGAGCTGATCCAGCTGCCCAAGGGCGCGACGCCGGTGGACTTTGCTTATGCGGTCCATACCGATCTCGGCGACCAAACGGTCGGCGCCAAGATCAACGGCCGGGTCGTGCCGCTGCGCACGCAGATCATGAATGGCGATCAGGTCCAGATCCTGCGCTCCAAGGCGCAGGAGCCACAGGCGGCGTGGATGGGTTTCGCCGCGACCGGCAAGGCGCGCGCCAAGATCCGCCGCTTCGTGCGTCAGAAGGAGCATGCCGAGATGGTCGCGCTCGGCCGGCGCTTCTACGACGCGATCGTCTCGCGCATGCCGGCAACGCTCTCGCCCGATGCGCAGGCAGAAGCGCTCAAGCGGCTCAAACTTCCGGACGCGGACCGTCTGATGGAGAATATCGCACGCGGCACGCTGACCGACGCGCAGGTGATGGAGGCGCTAATGCCGGGCTCGACCGGCGGGCTCGGCGCCAATGTCCGCCCGTCGCAGCAGAGCGCGATCTCGATGAAGGGGCTCACGCCCGGCGTCGCCTTTACGCTCGCACCCTGCTGCACGCCGGTGCCGGGCGACCGTATCGTCGGCGTGCGCCGCCCCGATGCGGCGGTGGAGGTGCATGTTATCGAATGCCCGGTGCTGCAGGCCGCGCCGGAGGGGGATTGGGTCGATCTCGCCTGGGGCGACGGCAGCGACGGCGGCACCGCGCGCCTGTGCGTGATCGTGCGCAATCAGCCGGGCTCGCTCGGCATCATGGCCGGCATTCTCGGCACGCAGGGCGCCAACATCGTCAATATCAACCTCGCCGAACGCGACGAGAGCTTCCACACCTTCCAGGTGGTGATCGAGGTCCACGATGTCGCCCATTTGATGCGCATCGTCGCCGCCCTGCGCGCGGCCGACGGGATCGTCAGCGCCGAACGAATGGAGCCGAGGGCGCCGCTGGCGGCTTGACCTCTCCCCGTTCGGAGAGGGGCGGTTAAACCCGCACGTCCTTCGCTACGGAATCCAGCAGCCCGTTGACGAAGCCCGTTTCGCGCTTGTCGTAAAAGGCGTCGGCGACATCGACATATTCGCTGATGATGGTCGCGGTCGGCACGTCGGCGCGGGCGATCAGCTCATAAGTGCCCGCGCGCAGGATCGCGCGCATCGGCCGGTCGAGCCGCGGCAGGTTCCAGCCTGACGTCAGCCGCTTCGTGATGGCGGCATCGATCTCCTCGCGCCGTGCCTCGGCGCCACGCACGACATCGTCGAAAAAGTCGACCTCGGCATCGGTATATTCGACATCCTCGATCGTCGCCCCGAGCCGGTGGCGGTGGAATTCGTCGAGCAGCCGCGCCAGCGGCGTGCCCTCCATCTCCTGCTGGTACAAGGCCTGCACCGCCGCCAGCCGCGCGGCCGAGCGCGAGCGCGACCGTCCTGCGCCGCGCTTCACAGCCGGACCGCCACGGAGGCGGCGTGAGCCGGCAGGCCCTCCGCCTTGGCGAGCGCGACCGCCGCCGGCCCGATCGCAGCCAGGCTGGAGGGCGTGCAGGCGATGAAGCTGGTCCGCTTCATGAAATCGAGCACCGACAGGCCGGACGCGAAGCGCGCGCGGCGACCGGTGGGGAGGACGTGATTGGGTCCGGCAACATAATCTCCAACAGCCTCGGGCGTGTAGCGTCCGAGGAAAACCGATCCGGCGTGGCGGACCTTGGCGAACAAAGCTTCCGGGTCGTCGAGCGCGAGCTCGAGATGCTCGGGCGCGAGCCGATCGACCAACGGCATCGCCGCGTCGAGCGAAGGTACCACGATCACCGCACCATTGTCGCTCCACGCGGTAGCGGCGGTGGCGCCGGTCGCGAGCGCGGCGAGTTGTGCGGCGACCGCCTGCTCGACCGCGGCGGCGAAGGCGGCATCGTCGGTGAACAGGATCGACTGGCTGGTCGGGTCATGCTCGGCTTGGCTGAGCAGATCGGCGGCGATCCACGTGGGATCGTTGGCCCCATCGGCGACCACCACGATCTCGGACGGGCCCGCGACCATGTCGATCCCGACCACGCCGTAAAGCTGGCGCTTGGCCTCGGCGACCCAGGCATTGCCCGGGCCGACGATCACATCGACCGGGCGGATCTGCTCAGTTCCGTAAGCAAGCGCGGCGATCGCCTGCGCGCCGCCGACGCGCCACACCTCGTCGACGCCCGCGATCTCCGCCGCTGCCAGCACGAGCGGATTGATCTCGCCATTGGGGGTGGGCGTCACCATCGTCACGCGCCCGACGCCGGCGACGCGCGCCGGAATGGCGTTCATCAGCACGGTCGAGGGATAGGCCGCGCGGCCGCCCGGCACGTAGAGACCGGCGGCATCGACCGCATTCCAGCGCGCGCCGAGCCGCACGCCGGCGGCATCGGTCATGTCCCGGTCGGCGGGCTTCTGGTCGCAATGATAAGCGGCGATGCGCGCGGCGGCGAGCTCCAGTGCACCCCGCAACTCGCGGTCGAGCCCGTCGAGCGCAGCGCGGCGTTCCGCGCGGCTGACGCCCCAGCCCGTCACGTCGAGATCGTGCCCATCGAAATCGCGCGTATAGTCGCGCAGCGCGCCGTCGCCGGCGACGCGTACCGCCCGGACGATGGTGGCGACATCGCGCGAGACGTCGCCATCCGCCTCGCGCCGCGCATTCACCAGATCGGTAAAGGCCGCCTCGAATCCCGGATCGGACGCATCAAGCCGCACGATTGGCTCCCGCGGCTTCGCGAAACGCCTCGATCAGCGGCAGCACGTCGCGGGCGCGCGTCTTGAAGGCGGCGCGGTTGACGATCAGGCGGGCCGAGACCTCGGCGATCGTCTCCACCTCGACCAGCCCGTTCTCCGCCAAGGTGCGCCCCGACGAAACCAGATCGACGATGCGGCTGGAAAGGCCGAGCACCGGGGCGATCTCCATCGCCCCGTTGAGCTTGACGCATTCCGCCTGCACGCCGCGCGCCTCGAAATGGCGGCGGGTGACGTTGGGATATTTGGTCGCGACGCGGACGTGGCTCCAGTCGCGCGGATCGTCGCGCTCCGCCAGTTCGCGCGGCTCGGCCACGCTCAACCGGCAATGGCCGATGCCGAGGTCGACCGGTGCGTACAGTTCCGAATAGTCGAATTCCATCAGCACGTCCGAGCCGACGATGCCGAGCTGGGCGGCACCATGCGCGACGAAGGTGGCGACGTCGAAGGCGCGCACCCGGATCAAGCCGATGTCGGCGCGGTTGGTGGCGAAGCGCAGCGCCCGGCTATCCTCGTCGGCGAACGCGGCCTCGGGCTCGATCCCGGCGCGCGCGAACAACGGCATCACTTCGGCAAGGATGCGCCCCTTGGGAATTGCGATGATGATCGGCTCGGCCATAGCGGCGCGGCTTTACGGGCCTTACCCGGGAGGGGCAACCATTGGCCGCCTGCACGGCCCGGTCGGTCGGCCCGCCGATGAACCGGATCGCGCGCAGCGGGTTGAGCAAATCGGCAGCGACGGGAATCGCCCGCCTGCCGCGTTCAAGCACTGCCCGGCGCGGGGCTGCGTCCGCCGGGCCAGTAAAGGAGAACGTCATGAAGAAATATCTGTTGTTGGCCCTCGCTGCCGGAGCCACGCTCGTTGCCGCCGCACCCGCCGATGCGCGTCAGGGCTGCGGCCCGGGCGGTCATCGCGACTATTACGGTCATTGCCGTCCCAATCGCGGACCCGTTTATGCCGGACCACGCACGCTGGTGATCGGCACTTATTATCCGGGCCGCGGCTATTGGGATGGCCGCCGCTATTACCAGCATCGCGAGCGCTGGCATCGCGGCTGGCGTTACCGCTAGGCGAAACCGGGACGGGCGGCGGACACGCCCGGCGCCCGCTCCCACTTGGCCAACGGCAACGCGTGGAAGCGACGCGAAGCTGGGGACAATCGGGAAACGGACGCAGGCCGGCAGCTTGCGCCACCGGCCTGCGTCTCAGATTACAGCGAGTGTTCGCGGCGATAGGTCGCGCGATCGCGGTCGATCTCGTCCGCGCCATACGGCGCGGCGGTCTCGTCGAATGCGGTCCAGCCGGACTGGCGATAATCGGCGCCGCGCGTTGTTGCGCTCACGCCGCGGTTGCCGTCGAGCACGGCTTCAGTCTCGCCAACCAGATCGTCGTCGACCTTGGCGCTAACGAGCGTGCCGCCCCGACGCACGCCTTCCGAATAGACGTTCGCCTCGTCCTCGCTATGGCCGGCATTCTTCAATGCGCCGACGAGGCTGCCCGTCGCAGCGCCACCGGCGCCGCCGATCGCGGCACCGGCTGCGGTCGATGCCAGCCAGCCGGCCGCTACGATCGGGCCGAGGCCGGGGATCGCCAGCAGGCCGAGGCCTGCGAGCAGGCCGCCGACGCCGCCGAGCACCGCGCCGGTCGAAAGACCGCGGCTGACGTCGCCATGGTCATTGACGTCGGTCACGTCATGATCGCCATCCTGATCGTGGCGGCCATGCGTGCCGTGGACATTGTTGGCGACAATGCTGAGGTCGCTATGCGGAACGCCGAGGCGCTCGAGTTCGGTCACCGCCGTCTGGGCGTCGGCATAATCGTCAAACAGCCGCGTGAGGGTCCTGGACATATCTATACTCCTGAGGGGCAGTGATTAGCGGGCGGTAACGTTGCCCTTATAGTCGAGCGTGACGATCACGGCGTGGCGGTGACGCATGGCGCGGCCCTGCCAGCTACCGGCGCTGGTCTTGCGCAGATCGCCGATGTTGGTGAAGCCCGCCTTGGGGATGCGGCCCTTGGCCTGGTTCTCGGTAAAGGAGCTGCGGCCGCGCGCCGGCGTCGGCACGGCGTGGACACGGCTGTCCTTGACCACGGGATTGTGCGAGCCCCGCTGATCATGCTCCTGTGCGATCGCGCCGGTGCTGACAGCAGCCGCAATCGCGGCCAGAATAGCAATCTTCATTCGATTTCCTCTCGATATTGACGGGTGGCGGCCACGGTCGGGCACCCGCCTGAACAGACGGGCGGCGCCGCGGCGACGTTGATGGGATTATGCTGTCGTGAGGGAGTAACCGACGGGCCACGCCGTCGGGGGCACCGCCCCGAAATAAAGGTGCGGCTAGTGCAGCGGCGCCGCGGCTCCGGACCGCATATGCTCGACATAAACGGTCTCGACGCCATGGCTATCAGCCCAGGCGAGGCCGGCGGCTTCGGCTTCTTCAAAGGTCGCGTAAGGCCCGCCACCGACGATCGCGACCGATTCTTCCACGTCCAGTGCGGAGGCGTTCAGCCGGAATTTGCCGTCGCTGCCTTCCTCGATCAGGATACAGTCGGTCTCGGGCGGTGCCTCCTTGCCGATCGCCAGTTTCTCGATCTTCATAAAATCTCCGTCCAAAGCCGCTGCATCAACGGCGCGGCCGGACGATCGATCCTTCCCGGCCTTATGCGGGCGAGGCTCCGGCCGGCTCAGTCATAGTCGGAACGGCCGAGGTGACGCGCGACCGCGGCGGCGCTGTGGCCGGCGGCCTTCACCGCCGCAGCCAGCTCGTCACGCGTGATGTTCCACTTATTGGTCCAGTAACGGACCTCATAATCTTCCTCGAGCGAGATGCGGCTCGCATCCTGCGGGCGGCGCGCGCTGGTATCGTCGGACATCGGGCATCCTCCTGTTTGAGAGGGGGAAACGAGCGACCGTGACGGCGTATCCCCGCACCGCGCCGGGCCGAGTCGCGGGCGCGGCGAAGCGCGTCACGTTATGCCCAGACGGGGCGCATATCCCTCTGCCGCCGCCCCCGTCGATCCTCTAGGGTGTGGCGGTGCTGCACGTCGTCCACCATCCCGATTATGTCGCGCCGGCCGCGCCCGGCAGCAGCTTTCCCCACGACAAATATGGGCTGGTGATGCTGGCGCTGGAGGAAGCGCGCCTGCCCTACCGCGTCCATGCGCCCGAAATCATGCCGCGCGCCTGGCTGGAGGCGGTGCACGACCCCGCCTATGTCGAGGAGGTGCTCTCCTGCGCGGTTCCGCCCGCCAAGGAGCGGCGGATCGGCTTCCCGGTGACGCCCCGCGTCTCGCGCCGCTCGCAGCTGTCGCCGGGCGGCACCTGGCTCGCGGCGCACCTTGCGCTGGAGCATGGCTTCGCCGCCAACAGCGCCGGCGGCAGCCACCATGCGCTCGCCGATACCGGCGCCGGCTATTGCGTGTTCAACGACCTGATGGTCGCCGCCAACCGCCTGATCGCCGAAGGTGCGGTCGGCCGTATCCTGATTCTCGACCTCGACGTCCACCAGGGCGACGGCACCGCCGCGCTCGCCGCCGGCCGCGACGACATCTTCACCCTCTCGATCCATGCCGAGAAGAATTTCCCCGCCCGCAAGGCGCAGTCCACGCGCGACATCGGGCTTGCCGACGGCACCGGCGATGCCGATTATCTCGCCGCGCTGGCCGAGGCGCTGCCGTCCGCGCTCCACGATTTCCGCCCCGATCTGATCCTGTTCCAGGCCGGCGTCGATGCCCATGCCGAGGACCGGCTCGGCCGGCTGGCCTTGTCCGACGCGGGCATGGAGGCGCGCGACCGCTTCGTCGCCGCCGCCGCGCGTGATCGCGCCCTCCCGCTCGCAAGCGCGCTCGGCGGCGGATATGGTGCCGACCGCATGGCGGTGGCGCGGCGCCACGCTTGCACCATGCTCACACTAGCCGCCGAATATGGCGCGGCGGGCTAGCGCGCGATCCGGACAGCCCGCCGATCAATCATGCTCGATATTATCGCCGACGATCTCGACCCAGCGATGCTTGCGATTCTCGTAAACCGAGAAGTTCGGCGCGGGGAAATCCGGATCGGCAAACGCGCCGATCGGGATCGCCACCAGCCCCTCCATCCCTTCGTTGCGATAGGCGATGGTCGCCCCGCATTCCGGGCAGAAGTGGAAGGTCGCGACCCTGCCGCTGTCGCCGGCCTGGCGATAGGCGCGGGCGGCGCCCTCGATCGTGACGTCGCCCTCGGCGAAGCGCGCCTGCGCGGAGAAGGCGCTGCCGGAGCGGCGCTTGCACGGCAGGCAGTGGCACACCGAAATCCGAACCGGCTCGCCGACGCAGCGCGCCGTCAGCGCGCCGCAACGGCATTGTGCGATACGCATGATCCAGGCCTCCTCCGCGCCTCGTACACCAGCGCTTAGCCGTTTTGAACAGGCGCGGCACGCTTTCCGCATTGCCCAACGTTCTCGCTATGTTCTATCCATAATGGATGCCGCGAGTCGGCGAGTCGTTACCAGTATGGAGTAAGAGACATGCGGCACGATGTGCGGCTGCGCGAGGCGGTGCGGGCGATCTTCGACGCCTGTTATCCGTCCGACGATTGGTCCCCGATCCGGTTCGAGGAGGCCGAGCGCTTCGGCACCGTCCATTATCGCCAGGCGGTCGAGGCGGCGTTGCGCGCGCGCGCGACCTTCACCGCGCACGCCACGCAATTGGAGCTGATCTGACATGGCCTCGGCAATGCCCGATCCGGCGGAGCGCCCGTGCCAGCAATGGCTCGACATCGCCCGCCCGATCCAGCCGCGCCTGCCGCGCGATCGCCCGGCGCCGGCGCGGGCGCCGCGCCGTCCCGACGACGTGCTCGCGGCCCGCCAGATGGAATTGCGCATGACCGCCCCCGCGCCGTCGGCCGCGCCCCCCGCGATGGCCGCGCCCGTGATCGCCCCCAAGGCCGAATCGCGAGCGGAGGTGACGGCACCGCCTGCCGCGCCGGTCACCCCGCCCCCGCCATCCTTCGTGAAATGGCTGCTCGCTCAGAACAAGAGCGGCGGTGCGGTCGGCGAGCTGGCCAAGGCGGCGCGCCTCGACCCGCTCTTTCCGAAGGACGGCAACGCCGACGCGGTGCGCGCGCGCTTCAACCAGGCCGGCGCCGACGGCGACGCCTTTGCCGCGCTCGACGATGCGGAGCGAGCCTATGACCGGCTGGCATGAGCAAGGCCCCGCCGCCGCTTCGCATCGAGCGGCACAAATTGGTGTTCATGGGCCTGGTCGCGCTCGATGAGGTCGCCGAACATTGCATTCGCGACACCTATCCGCGCACCTTCGCGCTGCGCGTGACGCTGGCGATGCTCTACGCCTTCAGCGACGGCACGCGCGAGCCCTATGACGATTTCTGGCGCGAATGCGCCGCGCCCGATTCCTCCGACAATCGGCAGATGGCGATGGGCATGCGCAGCAATGCGGTCCACAGCACCTATCACCGGATCTGCCGCACGCTGGGCGTTGCCGACACGATCCGCTTCAGGTCGGACGTCGATGCCGCACGCCGCGATAGCGGCCCGCACGCCCGCGCCTATGACGCGCTCCATCGCGCGCTGCAGAGCGAAGGCGAAGCCGCCCGCCAGCGTTTCGCCGAAATGCTGCGCATCAGCACACGCGAACGCAACGATGCGCGCGAACAGGGCCGGCAGATGCGGGCGTGCAAGCTGAGCGGGTGAGGGCGACCGCATCGCGCACCTACGTCCCGACGCCGGGCCGGATTTTAAAAAAACACCAGAAACGAACTTGATGATCTGGGGGTCGTGGCGATCGGCGGGGCAGCGCAGAGGCGGCAATCCGGGGAGCACGGCGGCGTTGCGCGGCACGAATGCCCGATCCAGGCCGCTGTGACGTCACTGCCCAATCTGAGAAAGAGCCTAAGGTTGCGGTGGGGAAGGATGCCATCCGCGCCCGAACCTCATCATGAGAGCGTACGCTTTGTACGTACGAATGTCAAGTCAGTCAATGCGGACTGCCCGGGTAAGCTGCAGCGCCCCTGGGGGTCGCCTCGTCGATCGTGAGCGGCCTGCGCACTGCCGGGATGTGGGCTTTCATTCCGGAAGCTTAACCACTTGACGACCTGATAAATCGGACCATTCTACTCATAAGCGCGGAAGCGCCTGCCGGGGGGGACCCATGACCAGACTGCTCTGCGCCGCCATCATGGCAGGCCTGATCGCATCGCCGCTGTCCGCGAAACACAAGGACGATGCGGACAATGCTCCCAATATGCTGACGCACGGCATGGCGCAGATGACCCTGCATGTCGGAACGACCACGCAGGAAGACGTGATCACCACCTTCGGCGCCCCCAATATTACGACGCTCGACGCGCAGGGGCAGGAAGTCTGGATTTACGATCGACAGGCGACCGTCACCAGCAGCGGCAGTTCGGGCTTCTCCATCGGCATGCTGATCGGTGCCGGCGGCAGTGGTGTGGCCGGCGGGGGCGGACTCGGCTTCGGAAAGTCGAAAAGCCATTCGTCCGAGACGCAGCGGACGATGACTCTGATCATCAAATTCGGTCCGGATAAGAAGGTTGTCGATTTCAGGAGCCGCAGCAGCTCGTTCTGAGGGGGGGAGCGATGAAACGGGGTGTCGTGTTGCTGGCGCTTTACGGCGCCTTGATATCGAGCGGCGCGAGCGCAAAGAAGCCGCAACTCAGCGGCCTGGAGCTTCAGCAAATCCAGGCGCGCGACTTCGAGGCGTCGAAGAACGTGGCTTTTGCGGCGGTGATGACGGTCCTGCAGGATGCAGGTTTCCGCATCGGATCGGCCGACAAGGATACGGGCCTCATCACCGGCATCGGTACGAGCGAGCGGCACATGACATGGGTGCCGTTCGTCGGCTTCGGCAGCTCCAAGAAGAATCCAGTGATGACGGCTTTCATCGAGGAGCGCGGGCGCTCCGCGCGGGTGCGTCTTAACTTCGTGATGGCGAAGGTGAAGGGCAATGCCTACGGCAACTGGTCCGACGAAGAGGCCATCAACGACGTGGCCGTTTACAAGGACGCGTTCGAGAAGATCGAGAAGGAGATCTTCATTCGCCAAGCGGAAGACGCACCAACCGCAGCTGTAGCCAGCGTCAGCCCCGCACCTGCACTTACCGTGAGCGCCGCGCAGATGGTTACCGCGGTCGCGCCGGCTACCCCATCGTCTCCGCCACCCCCGGCGCCGAAGCCAGCGCCCGTTGCGGCAACGGCCCCGGCTGCGGCACCGACAGTCGCTCCGGCGCCGGCGCCTGTGGTGACTCCGGCGGTTGTGACCCAAGTCGCCAGCGTCTCGCATACCGTGAGCGCACCGGTGGCATCCCTGCCCGTCTATCTGGGCGACGTAGATCGCAAATATCAGATCATCGGCGCGGTGCAGGTCGCCGCCAACAACATCAACCCGAATACGCCTGCCGGTCAGGCCAAGATATTCGGGAAGCTTTGGGACAAGGCCAAGGCTCTGGGGGCGGATGCGGTCATCCACGCGAACATCGGCGAGCCGCATATGACGGCGATGGTGGCGAAGAAAATGGATGTCACGGGTGTCGCGGTGAAATTCGAGGGAGGTCCGGCTGCGGAAATGGCGAGCCGGCCCTAGCGCTGCGCGAAGGGGTGAGGACGTCAGGTCGCGCCGTTCACTTGACGTCCGGCCCGCTACCACGCCGGACCCAAGTGCAGGGCATCATACGCTATATGCTTCAAGCCGAAGGTCTATGACATGCTGCGAGCTTTGCTGCGCGGCATAAGGCCGATCAGCTTCCCGTTGGAGCCTTTCAGCCGCCGAATCGTCCTGTCCACAGGCGCACCCAGATTGGAGGCGAATATGCGCGCGATGATGGTCCTGCCGCTGATGGCGGCGACGATCCAGGCCGGCCCGGCCGCCGCGGTAACGCCCATGTCCCCCACCGCCGGCGCGGACGTGGAAGGCCATGCGATCTTCTATGCCTATCGCCAGCGCAAATGGGACGAGATCGGGGTAAAGCTTCCACCGCCGAGCCGCCTGAGGACGATCATCCCCTTCGCCGAGGGCCGCTTCGGCATGATCAGCTATGAATGCGGCATCCTCAGGAAGAGCGGCCGGCTGTCGGGCTGCCAGACGCGGATCGATCCCGCCAACCAGGGCTATGAAGGCGCGGCGAGGAAGCTGCTGCAGGAGCTGCGCGTGACCGGCCAACCGCCGGCCTCGTCGAGGCCGCCGATCACCTATGTGTGGGTGCAACTGCGCCTGTATAATACGATCCGGCCGGCGCACAGCGGACCATGTTGGCCGCCTGCCTGTGTGGCCACGCCAGCGCCCCCGCCCCCGCCCCCTGCTTCTCCACCCCGGTAGAGCGAAGCTTCCTCGTTTCCCAGGCCCCGCGGATCCTTGTCGCGAGCTCAGGCGAAGGCTGCTTCGCCGGCGGCTTGCCGTTGCGCGGCAGTCACCCGGCGGAAGATCATGACCAGCGCCACGCATAGCGGGACGCCGAAGATGCCGCTGGCGAGATCGAAGGAGGCGGCAAGCGCGGCGTCCTTAATCCTGAAGCTTGCCTGCCCAAGGACATTGTTGAGCAGCCAAAGACCCCACCAGACCGACAGCAACGTCGGTGCGTCGCGGCCGTGCCCCGTGCGATAATGGCTCGCTAGCCAGGTTTCCTTCATCGCCTGGAACGGCCTCACCAGATTGGCGAATGGCACGAAGAACCAGCCCACGGCCCAGCCGGGCGCGATCGTCAGGTCGCTCGCCAGCGTGTGCGCGTTGCTGCTCGCGCGGTAGATCCATCGCCCGACGAGGATGATCGTTGCCGCCAAGATCAGTAGATAGAGCAAGGCGAGATATTCGACCGGGCCGACATGATCCGGCGCGGGGGGTGCTGCCGCGAGATTCAGCTCGTAGAAATTGCCCATGCCGAACAGCAGGTTCACCGCCATGAAAGCCCACACGGCGATGCCTGCCGACCGCGTGATGCCGGACAGATCCTTATAGTCCTTCATAACCCCAAGCCCCTCGCCCCGATTCCACGCACAAGCTTGCACCGAAAAGCCGCTGTCGCAAGCGGAATGTTCTGCCTCTGTTCGGCGGACGGCGTCTCTCGCATCCGGATCGTCATCCCCGCGTTGGGCCCCCGTTGGTATTCAGGGAAGCGGCCATGGCACGGATCTTCATCACCGGCAGTACGGACGGCCTCGGGCTTGCGGCGGCGCAGTCGCTGATCGCGGACGGCCACGATATCGTGCTCCACGCGCGCACGACCGAGCGGCGGGCGGCGCTTGGCGAATTCGCGGAGCGGGCCGCCGGCGTGGCGATCGGCGATCTCAGCCGGGCCGAGGACGTTCGCCGCATCGCCGGACAGGTCGACGCGATCGGGCGGATGGACGCGGTCATCCACAATGCCGGCGTCTACAATGCGCCCGCGCGCGGTTCGACGCCGGAGGGCCATGCCGTCACGCTCGCGGTCAATTTGCTCGCGCCCTACATGCTGACCGCGCTGATGCAGCGGCCGGACCGGCTAGTCGCTATGAGCAGCGGGCTGCATCGCGGCGGCGGCGACGGCGCGCTCGACGATATCGACTGGACGGCGCGGCGCTGGGATGCGGGCCGCGCTTATGGCGAGAGCAAGCTGTACATCGTCGCGCTCGCCTTCGCGCTGGCGCGGCGCTGGCCGGAGGTGCTGAGCAATGCGGTCGATCCCGGCTGGGTGCGCACCAAGATGGGCGGGGCCTCCGCGCCGGTCGACATCGCCACCGGCGCCGCCACGCAGGCGTGGCTGGCGGGAAGCGACGATCCCGCCGCAAAGGTCAGCGGCCGCTACTGGCACCATATGCGGCAGGAGGAGCCGGCGGCGTCAGCGATGGACGAAGGCGTGCAGGATCGGCTGCTGGCGCGGTTGGCGGAGCTGACCGGCGTCGAGCTCGCCTGACTTTACGGGCGGTCGGTGACGTATCCGCTGCTCAGGTGAGCAGCACGATCTTTCCGCCCCCGCCTTTTTCCAGTGATTCGTGCGCGGCGGCGACGTCGTGCAGCGGCATGCGGCGGCTGATCGGCACGACGAAATTGCCGTCGCGCATATCCTCGGCAAATGTGCGGAGGCGGGCGGGATCGGGCTGCGCGAACACGCGGGTCACCTCGACCGACGCGTTTTCGCGGCCTCTTCCGGGAGCACCGACGCATAGCCGAAGCGGCCGCCGGGCTTCACCTTGCCGAGAAGCTTCGCCGCGGTCTCGCCACCGACCGTGTCGGCGACGCCATCGACGGGCTCCAGCCGCGCGATGGCATCGTCGTCGTCGAGGGCGACGGTGGCATCGGCGCCCAGACTTTCCGCCTCGGCCAGCTGGCGTGCGCGGACGCCGGCGATGACCCTGGCGCCGAGCGTCTTCGCGCTGTGGACGGCCGCGCGGCCGACGCTGCCGAGGGCACCGCTGACGAGGATCGTCTGCCCCGGCTGCGCCTGGGTGGCGCGCCGGACGAGCTGATCGCCCGTCAACGATATGAGCGGGATGGCGGCCGCCTCGATCGGATCAAGGCCGTCGGGCAGGTGCGTCACCAACGCCGCCTTGACCGCCACGATCCCGGCATAGGTCGCATCCGCCATGGCGATGACGGTGTCGCCGGGCTTGAAGTCCCGCACGTCACTGCCGACCGCCGTCACCACGCCGCTCACATCCTTGCCGAGAATGGCGGGCAGGTTCAGCGGGAAATCCTTCTGCCGGGCCCCGGAGCGAACCTTCCAGTCGATCGGGTTCACGCTCGTCGCGACCGATTTGATCAGCACGATATCGGGGCCCAGCTCGGGTTCGGGCACGTCGTCCTCATATTCAGGACGTCCGGCCCGCCATATTCATAGATCCGCACCGCTCGCATCGTCGCGCCTCCATATTGTCGCCGGCAGGGTTAACGCACGGGCGCGGATCGTGGCGCTGGCAAAGGCGGCCTGACGGCTCGGTCCGGCGCGATCCGGGCGCGGTGTGGCCTGCCGGGCCACTCTCCGCGTCATGCCAAGGGCTGGCATCCCTCTCTTCGCGCACGTGTGGCGTGCGTGGAGAGAGCCATGGACCCCAGCCTGCGCTGGGGTGACGTGGTCGTGACGCGGCAGGAAAGTCTTTTGATCACATAGGTTAAGATGATCCGCGCCGGGACGATTGTGCGGGCCCGATCGCGCCGAGCGCACGTTGTCCGCACTCATGCACCGACGGCCGGTGCCCTCAATTCGAAATTGGAGAATCCCGATGCGTGCACTCGTCTGGCATGGAAAAGGCGACGTGCGCGTCGACAATGTCGCGGAGCCCGAGATCCAGCATCCGCGCGATGCCATCATCAAGGTCACCGCCTGCGCGATCTGCGGATCCGATCTGCATCTGCTGGACGGATATCAGCCGACGATGGAATCGGGCGACATCCTTGGCCACGAGAATATGGGCGAGGTCGTCGCGCTCGGTTCCGAGGTGACCAATCTCAAGATCGGCGATCGCGTGGTCGTGCCGTTCACGATCAGCTGCGGCGATTGCTGGTTCTGCCGCAAGGGCCTCTTTTCGGCCTGCGAGCGGACCAACCCCAATGCCGAGATGGCGATCAAGGCGATGGGCCATTCGCCCGCCGGCCTGTTCGGCTTCAGCCATATGCTGGGCGGCTATTGCGGCGGTCAGGCGGAATATCTGCGCGTGCCGATGGCCGATATCGGCCCGATCAAGGTGCCGGACAGCGTCTCCGACGAGCAGGCATTGTTCCTGTCCGACATCTTCCCGACCGGCTATATGGCGGCCGAGAATGCGCAGATCGAGCCCGGCGACACGGTCGCGGTGTGGGGTTGCGGGCCGGTCGGCCAGTTCGCCATCCGCTCCGCGCTGATGCTGGGCGCGGGCCGCATCATCGCGATCGACAAAGTCCCGGAACGGCTCGCCATGGCCGAGGCCGGCGGCGCGGAGACGATCGATTTCTCGCAGGTCGATGTCTATGACGAGCTGCAGTTCCGCACCAAGGGGCGCGGCCCGGACAGCTGTATCGACGCGGTCGGGTGCGAGGCGGCCGGCCATGGCGCGGTCGATGCGGTCGTCGACAAGGTGAAGGCGGCGACCTTCCTGGCGACCGATCGCGTGCATGTGCTGCGCCAGGCGATCATGAGCTGCCGCATGGGCGGCACGGTCTCCGTCCCGGGCGTCTATGTCGGCATGGGCGACAAGATCCCGATCGGCGCGATGATGAACAAGGGCCTGACGATCAAGAGCGGGCAGACGCATGTGCAGCGTTACACCAAGCCGCTGCTGGCGCGGATCGAGGCGGGCGACATCGACCCGAGCTTCGTCGTCACGCACCCGGCCAGCCTGGAAGACGCCCCGGAGATGTACAAGAAGTTCCGCGACAAGGAAGACGGCGTCATCAAGGTCGTGATGCGCCCGCACGGGTGACGTAGAGCGCAGCGCCCGGATATTATGTCCGGGCGCTGCGGCGCGTTTTTAGAAGCGAGTTGCCGCATCGCGCGTGGCGAATCTGCGAAGAGCCATGTTGAGCGCCGCCTTGCTGCTGCGATATACTCGCCTCGGCCATTCTCGTTATTGGCAATGCTGCCCTGGCCGGGCGCCGCTGCCGAGCGTTAGAATTGCGTATTGTGTCCCCGGAACTGTCGACGTCCGCGACCACCTCGAAGCCAAGCCGAAGATCAGGATGGATCAGCCGCGCGTGACATGCCGGGCCCGGACGGCTGATGACGTCGTGCGCTGCATCTCTTCCTCCGACCACCTGACTTAGGAGCTTTCTGCGTCCGCAATTATTTGTACAACACGGCTCATAATTGATTGAGCATCAGCGTCAGATGCTTCCATCATGTGAATGTCGATTTCGAACTCATTCTCGCCTATGTTTGTTATAATACAATAAACGTATGGAATTAGATCAATAAGTTTTTCTACTTCATCAGCTTTTTCTTGATCAAAATTTCCTGTCAATTCCGCAATTTTCTTGAATCTCGAAGGAGTTGCGTTTGCTCTTGATCTAGCTCTCGGTGGTGAAGGCGCGCGCTGAGAACGCTCTATCCGCGCGACAGCAGCAGTTAATTCATCAATTCTGTCTTTAATGTATTCGTCAGATGTGAGAGTAACAGTTGCCGGCGTCACGGTCTCAAATCTAAACTGTTCAACAAATGATTGGTAATTTCCGGCCTCAGCCGCAACAGTTACACTTTTAATCTTTTTAGATAATTTCTCTATGAAGTCTTCTATGGAGTTATACTCTAAGTTTCTTTGATATTCTATATATCCAATCGTGCTTATATCAAAAGGTGGCTTCTGAACACGGTCCGTTACTATAATTGTAGGCCGCTTAGTTGAAAGTCTGAGCCCAGCCTCAAGCATTACATTGGGATTAAGTGCGCTAACGTCACATACAACAACATCGTTCTCATAGAGATTTTGCAATATCGCCGATTGTATTACGTCTATTTCGGCATTCTCCCATACGAGCTGAGATCGTAAGCCGGCTCGCTCGATTGCTCGTTGCAAGATTTTTCGCACCCGGCGCCAGTGTTCTTCGGAATATTCATCATCAATCCCGGCAATCGGCATGACGATCCCGCACACTTTGCGCACATCAGACCGCAGCTCAGACGCAGCGGGCTGCTCGTCGGCTAACATTTGCTCCTTTTCAGCCATAATCGTTGCCTTGTTAGCGGGATGACTGTGAACCTGAAGGAACACCAATCCAGATAATAAGCGGGAACAAAACTCCCACTCGCTTATATCCTAGTCCATCTTTTCTCTAAAAGTTGCGCTTATCCTTCTGTGGCTGTCGATAACCGAGTCGAACGTCACTTCTTCGTCCGACATAGCTGCGGCGACAAACTTCATATTCCCGCTCACCGGCTCCGCAACACCGTTGCTACATAGAACGTCACTTCTCCAGCGCGGTCAAGCCACCCAGTTTGCTGCGCAACATTCTCGCTCGACTTTCGCCCCTCCTCCCGCGAATACGACCGCACCAGACGGTTCTCGACGCCCGCGTTGGGCACTGATCAGGATGCTTAGGATCAACTAGCAGGCGCAGCGCTGACGGTGCGCGCAGCAGCGCCAGGGCGGCGAGCCGGCCGGCCTTTCCTTTTTTTCAGGAACGGTCAAATTGGGACTCCCCCTCTCAAACTCCTCCCCGCAAGCGAGAGGAACATCACTCCGCCGCCACAGCCTCGCGCTTCTGATCCAAAAGCGGCTTGAGGTAGTGCCCCGTATAAGACCGCGCCTCCTTAACCACCTGCTCCGGCGTGCCGGTCGCCACGATCTCGCCGCCTTTGTCACCACCCTCCGGCCCGAGGTCGATGATCCAGTCGGCGGTCTTGATCACCTCCAGATTATGCTCAATCACGACGACGGTATTGCCCTGCTCCACCAGCGCGTGGAGCACCTCCAGCAATTTGCGGACGTCGTCGAAATGGAGGCCGGTGGTCGGCTCGTCGAGGATGTAGAGCGTGTTGCCGGTGGCGCGGCGGCTGAGTTCCTTGGCGAGTTTGACGCGTTGCGCCTCGCCGCCTGAGAGCGTCGTCGCCTGCTGGCCGACCTTGACGTAGCCGAGGCCGACCTCGGCGAGCATCGCCATCTTGTCGCGGATGCTGGGCACCGCCTTGAAGAATTCGACCGCATCCTCGACCGTCATGTCGAGCACGTCGGCGATGCTCTTGTCGCGGAACTTCACCTCCAAAGTCTCGCGATTGTAGCGCTGGCCGTGGCACACGTCGCAGGTGACGTAGACGTCGGGCAGGAAGTGCATCTCGATCTTGAGCACGCCGTCGCCCTGGCACGCCTCGCAGCGGCCGCCCTTGACGTTGAAGCTGAAGCGGCCGGGCTTGTAACCGCGCGCCTGGCTTTCCGGCAGGCCGGCGAACCAGTCGCGGATCTGGGTGAAGCTGCCGGTATAAGTGGCCGGGTTGGAGCGCGGGGTGCGGCCGATCGGCGACTGATCGATGTCGATCACCTTGTCGAGATATTGCAGCCCCTCGATCTTCTCATGATGGCCGGCGAGCATGCGCGCGCCGTTGAGCTGGCGCGCGGCGCTGGCGTAGAGCGTGTCGATCGTGAAGGTCGACTTGCCCGATCCGGACACGCCGGTGATGCAGGTGAAGGTGCCGAGCGGGATCGACGCGCTGACATTCTTGAGGTTGTTGGCGCGCGCGCCCTTGACCGTCAGCTTCTTGCCATTGCCCTTGCGGCGCTTGTCCGGCAGCGGGACCATGCGGCGCCCGGTGAGATAATCGGCGGTGAGGCTGTCGGTGTTGGCGAGCACCTCTTCGAGCGAGCCCTGCGCGATGACCTCGCCGCCATGCACGCCCGCGCCCGGGCCCATGTCGATCACATAATCGGCGGTGCGGATCGCATCCTCGTCATGCTCGACGACGATGACGGTATTGCCGAGATCGCGCAGCCGCTTGAGCGTGACGATCAGCCGGTCATTGTCGCGCTGGTGCAGGCCGATCGAGGGCTCGTCGAGCACGTAGAGCACGCCCGACAGGCCGGAGCCGATCTGGCTGGCGAGGCGGATGCGCTGGCTCTCGCCGCCGGACAAGGTGCCGCTGGTGCGATCGAGGTTGAGATAATCGAGCCCGACATTGTCGAGGAAGCCCAGCCGCTCGACGATCTCTTTCAGGATCGGGGTCGCGATCTGGCTCTGCTGCGGGTTGAGATGCTCCGGCATCGCGCGGAAGAAGGCGAGCGCGGGGCCGACCGCGCGGCGGGTCGACATGGAGATATCCTCGCCGGCGATCTTGACCGCGAGTGCCTCGGGCTTGAGGCGGGCGCCGTGGCAGACCTCGCACGGGGCGGCGGATTGGTATTTGGAGAGCTCCTCGCGCATCCACGCACTCTCCGTCGAGAGCATGCGCCGTTCGAGATTGCCGACCACGCCCTCGAACGCCTTGGTGACGGTGTAGCTCTTGCGCCCGTCGATGAAGGTGAGCGGGATCGCCTTGCCCTGCGTGCCGGTGAGGATGGCGGCGCGCTGCTCCTCGCTCAGTTCGTTGAACGGCGTGTCGAGGCTGAAGTCGTAAGCCTTCGCCAGGCTGGCGAGCACCTGCATGTAATAAGGGCTGGGCGGCTGCGACTTGGCCCACGGCACGATCGCGCCCTTCTTGAGCGAGAGATGCTCGTTGGGCACGACCAGCTGCGGGTCGAAATAGAGCTTTTCGCCGAGGCCGTCGCACGCCGGGCAGGCGCCCTGGGGGGCGTTGAACGAGAAGAGCCGCGGCTCGATCTCGGCGATGGTGAAGCCGGAGACGGGGCAGGCGAATTTTTCGGAGAAGACGATACGGTTGGCGGGGATGCCGGTGTTTTTCATCCCCGTTCGTGCTGAGCTTGCCGAAGCATTGTCCTTCCCTTCGCCGGAAGAAGAAGGCAGCCCCCGTTCGACGCCGCCTTCGGCGTCGCTCAGGGCAGGCTTACCAGGCTCAGGGCGAACGGATTTGTTACCGCTCAGCGCTTCCTCGACCGTGCCCTCGGCGAGATCGATATAGACCAGGCCGTCGGCCAGCTTGAGCGCGGTCTCGAAGCTTTGCGCGAGGCGCGTCTCGATGCCTTCGCGGATGGCGAGGCGGTCGACCACGACCTCAATGTCATGCTTGTATTTCTTGTCGAGCGCGGGCGCTTCCTCGATCTCCATCATCGCCCCGTCGATGCGGACGCGGGTGAAGCCGGCCTTCTGCCATTCGGCGAGCTCCTTCTTATACTCGCCTTTGCGGCCGCGTACGGCGGGGGCGAGCAGGTAGAAACGCGTGCCCTCGGGCAGCTGCATGACGCGGTCGACCATCTGGCTGACGGTCTGCGCGCTGATCGGCAGGCCGGTCTCGGGCGAATAGGGAATGCCGACGCGCGCCCACAGCAGGCGCATATAATCGTAGATTTCGGTGACGGTGGCGACGGTCGAGCGCGGGTTACGGCTGGTCGTCTTCTGCTCGATCGAGATGGCGGGCGAGAGGCCCTCGATATGCTCGACGTCGGGCTTCTGCATCAGCTCGAGGAACTGGCGGGCATAAGCCGACAGGCTCTCGACGTAGCGGCGCTGGCCCTCGGCATAGATGGTGTCGAAGGCGAGGCTGGACTTGCCCGAACCGGACAGGCCGGTGATGACGGTGAGCGTCTCGCGCGGAATGTCGACATTCACGCCCTTGAGATTGTGCTCGCGGGCACCACGCACGGAGATGTGGGTCAAGGCCATGGGTCGAGTTTGTTCCAGTTATGTTCGGATTACAAGCACGCCCTCGAAGACTTTGGGCGCCCGCACCTTCCAGATGGGAACGCAGGACGGGATTTGAAGATGCGAAGCTTCTTCCGTCATCCTGAACTCGTTTCAGGATCCATTGTCCCACGCATCCATCGGCCTGGGTTCCTGCGTGCCGATGGATGCTGAAACAAGTTCAGCATGACCGGCGGTTGTATGGTTCCGCGAGCGCACCATCTCGGCGGCTCAATCATAATTCACAGGGAGTCACCCATGCTTTCGCTCTACGATATCAGCGTTCCGGTCTTCATCCGCGCGTTCCGCAATATGGACGCCTTCCTGGCCAAGGGCGCGGACTGGTTCGCGGAACAGGGCCGGCCGGAGAGCGAGCTCACCACCGCGCGGCTGATCGCCGACATGGCCCCGCTGACCGGGCAGATCCAGCGCGCGAGCGACAGCGCCAAGGGGGTCGCGGTGCGCGTCGGCGGGGTGGAGAATGTCGCCATGGCCGATGAGGAGGTGACGATCGCCGATCTGCGCGCGCGCATCGCCAGGACGATCGCATTCCTGGAGGCGACACCGCGCGACGGTTTCGACGGCAAGGAGGATGCGACGGTCGAGATCAAGACGCCCAACCGCACGATGACCTTCAGCGGGCGCGATTATGTGCTCGGTTTCGCGGTGCCGAATTTCTTCTTCCACGTCACCACGGCCTACGCGCTGCTGCGCAGGGAAGGCGTGCCGATCGGCAAGATGGATTATCTCGGCGCCGCCTAGCCGCATCAGGATGGGCCGCCCCGCAACCAGTCCGGGGTGACGAACAAGAAGATGGCGATCTATAGCGCGGGCATGGCGCTTTATCCGCTCGTCCGTCCGTTGCTGTTCACGCTCGATGCGGAGCGTGCGCACGGGTTGGCGTTGCGGATGGCGCGGGCCTTGCCGGCGCGGCCCGCGCGGCACGATGCGCGGCTGGCGGTGGAGGTGGCGGGGCTGAGCTTCCCCAGCCCGATCGGCCTGGCGGCGGGTCTCGACAAGGATGCCGAGGCGCCGGACGCATTCCTGGCGCTGGGCTTCGGCTTCGTCGAAGTGGGCACGGTGACGCCGCTGCCGCAGGGGGGCAATCCCAGGCCGCGCCTGTTCCGGCTGGTCGAGGATCGGGCGGTGATCAACCGCATGGGCTTCAACAATCAGGGCCAGCCGGCGGCGCTCGCGCGGCTGCGCGCCCGCGCCCGCCGGCCGGGTATCGTCGGGGTCAATATCGGCGCCAACAAGGATGCCGCAGACCGCATCGCCGATTATGTGCAAGGCGTGCGGACGATGGCGCCGGTCGCGGATTATCTGACGGTCAACATCTCCTCACCCAACACGCCGGGCTTGCGCGCGCTGCAGGACGAAGGCGCGCTCGACGCCCTGCTGGCGGCGGTGATGGCGGCGCGGACGGACGGGACGCCGATCTTCCTCAAGATCGCGCCGGATCTGGAGCCGGCGGATGTGGATGCGATCGCACGGGTGGCGATGGCGCAGCGGGTGGATGCGCTGATCGTCAGCAATACCACCATCTCCCGGCCGCCGCTGCGGAGCGCGCATGCCGGCGAAGCGGGCGGCCTGAGCGGCGCGCCGCTGCGGGATCTCGCACTGGCGCGGTTGCGGGATTTCCGGACTGCCACCGGCGGCGGCCTGCCGCTGATCGCCGCCGGCGGCATCGCCAGCGGGGCGGACGCCTTCGCGCGGATCAAGGCCGGGGCGAGCCTGGTGCAATTGTACAGCGCGCTGGTTTATCATGGGCCGGGGCTGGCGCGGCGGATCGAGCGCGAGCTGGCGGCGCTGCTGGCGCGCGAGGGCTTTGCCGACGCCAAGGCGGCGATCGGCGCGGATTATCGGTGATTTGGCGGACCGTGGCACTCGTCCTGCGGAGGGCTGAGCCTGTCCAAGCCCGTCTCGAAGGACGTCCTTCGATACGCCACTTCGTCAAGCTCAGTGGCTACTCAGGATGAGCGGTTGTTGGGCGGTTGCATTTTGCACGCTTGCCCGAGGGAGGCCGCGCTCTATCAAGGCTCCATGATTCAACGCCTGTTGCTCGCGCTGTGCGCCGTCGTCCTGCCGCTGTCGGCGGCATCCGCCAAATCCCCGGCCGTCACCTCGGGCATCGTTTCGGCGGCCGATCCGCGCGCGGCGGCGGCGGGGGTGGCGATATTGCGGCAGGGGGGCAGCGCGGCCGATGCGGCGATCGCGATGATGCTCGCGCTTAACGTGGTCGAGCCGCAGAGTTCGGGCATTGGCGGCGGCGGCTTCATGGTCCACCACGACGCGCGCGCCGGCAAGGTCGACAGCTATGACGGGCGCGAGGCGGCGCCGGCGGCGGCCAACGGCTATTGGTTCTACAAGGACGGAGCGCCTCTGCCGCACAATGACGCGGTACCGGGCGGACGCAGCGTCGGCGTGCCCGGCAATCTGCGGATGATGGCGCTGGCGCATAGTCAGCATGGCCGGCTGGCCTGGGCGGCCTTGTTCCAGCCCGCGATCGCGCTGGCGCGGGACGGTTTCGCGATCACGCCGAGGCTCCACAATTCGCTGGCGAGTTACGGCAAGGCGATCATCTCGGACTGGGGCCGGGCGCATTTCTTCAATGCGGACGGGTCGGCCAAGGCGACCGGCACGATCCTCAAGAATCCGGAGCAGGCGGCATTGCTGGCGCAGATCGCCGCCAAGGGCCCGGATTATTTCTACCATGGCGAGCCCGCGCATAAACTGGTCGCGGCGGTCAACGGCGCGTCAGTCAATCCATCGCAGATGACGCTCGCCGATCTCGCCGCCTACCAGGCCAAGCAACGGCCGCCGGTGTGCGGCACCTATCGCGTGTATCGCGTCTGCGGGATGGGGCCGCCATCCTCGGGCGGCATCACGGTGCTGCTGATCCTCAAGCAGCTCGAACGGTTCGACCTTGCCAAGCTCGGCAAGGACTCGCCCGTCGCCTGGCATCTGCTCGCCGAGAGCGAGCGGCTCGCTTATGCCGATCGCGATGCCTATCTCGGCGATGGCGACCATATCGTCATTCCGCAGAAGGGCCTGCTCGACCCCTCCTACATCGCCGCGCGATCGGCGCTGATCGCGCCGCAGACGACGATGGCGGAGGTCGCGCCCGGCATGCCGGCTGGAGCGCCGCCGCGGGTGCGGGTCGCGCCGGGGCCGGAGCATGGCACCACCGACATGGCGGTGGCCGACGCGCAGGGCAATGTCGCCGAGGTCACTTCCACGATCGAGAGCGTGTTCGGATCGGGGCTGAGCGTCGACGGCACCATGCTCAACAACGAACTCACCGATTTCGATATCGAGCCGACCAAGAACGGCTATCTCGCCGCCAACCGGGTCGAGGGCACCAAGCGCCCGCGCAGCTCGATGGCGCCGACGATCGTTTACGGACCCGACGGCAAGGTACGGATCGCGCTCGGCGCGGCCGGCGGATCGACCATCATCGCGCAGGTCGCCAAGGCGCTGATCGGCGTGCTCGACTGGAAGATGAGCGCGCAGGACGCGATCGCGATGGGGCTGATCTACACGCCTTATCCCGGGGGCGTCGTCGAGAAGGGGACGCAATTGGAGCCGATGCTGCCGGCGCTTGCGGCGCTGGGCGAGCAATTGCGCGCGGCGCCGCTGGGGCTCAAGGCCAATGCCATCGAGCAGGTCGGCGGCCGCTGGAGCGGCGCTGCCGATCCGCGCAGCGAAGGCGTGGCGATGAGCGTCACCGGGCAAGGCACGATCATCCATCGGATCGAACGGGGGCCGAACGCACCGCACGAATAACCAGAACACCAGCCCCGATCGCAGCCATGTCCGGGGGACATGGCGTTCCTGCTTCACGCGTATCGAGCACGGGACCGGTCCTTCGATACGGGCTCTCGATACGCCGCTTCGCAGCTACTCGATCCCTACTCAGGATGAGCGGGTGGGAATCGACATGGTTCGCCCTATAAGGGATTTCGATCCGGCGAAGACCGTTACGTCCAGGAGAGGCCATGGCGCTCGAGCACTTCCCCAATCTGGTGGCGATGTTTTTCGCGCGTGCTGCGCAGCATCAAGACGCGCCATTATTGTTCTGGAAGGAGGGCGAGACCTGGCGGTCGCTGAGCTGGGCGGAGACCGCGCGGCAGGTGGCGGCGCTGGCGGAAGCCTTGCGCGGGCTGGGGCTGAAGCGATGCGACCGGGTGCTGCTCGTGTCCGAGAACCGGCCCGAATGGGCGATCGCCGACTTCGCGATCATGGCGGCCGATTGCATCACCGTCCCCGCTTATACCAGCAACACCGTCGGCGATCATGCGCACGTGCTGAACGATAGCGGCGCCAGGGCGGCGATCGTGTCGACCGCGGCATTGGCCAAGACATTGCTGCCGGCGGTGGCGCGCTCGTCGGAATGCGAGATGGTGATCGGGATCGAGCCGCTGCAGCGCGAGCGGATCGGCGCGGTGCGAATCCACGAATGGAGCAAGCTGGTCGCCGATCAGCCGGGCGACGTCGCGGCGGCGGCGGCCCGCGCGACCTACAAGCGCGAGGATATCGCCTGCGTCATCTATACCAGCGGTACCGGCGGCTCCCCGCGCGGCGTGCGCCAGCATCATGGCGCGATCCTGCAAAATTGCGCGGGCGCGGGCGACGTCATCCGCGGGGATTTCAAGACCGGGCTGGAGATATTCCTGAGCCTGCTGCCGATGAGCCATGCCTATGAGCATACGTTCGGGCTGCACTTCCCGATCAGCCTCGGCGGGCAGATCCATTATGCCGAGAGCATCGAGAAGCTCGCGTCGAACATGGAGGAAGTCGGGCCGACGATCATGATCGTGGTGCCGCGCCTGTTCGAATTGCTGCGCGGCCGGATCATCAAGCAGATCGAGAAACAGGGCAAGGCCGCGCAATGGCTGCTCGCCCAGGCGCTCGCGCTCGATGCCAAGCCGAAGAAGAGCGTCGCCGACAAACCGCTCGACCTTCTGCTCGACCTGACGGTGCGCAAGAAGGTGCGCGCGCGCTTCGGCGGGCGGGTGAAGGCATTGGTGTCGGGCGGTGCGCCGCTCAATCCCGAGGTCGGCCGCTTCTTCCGCGCGCTCGGCGTGACCTTGCTGCAGGGCTACGGCCAGACCGAAGCGGGGCCGCTCATTTCGGTCAACCGGCCGCGCGCGGGCATCGCGATGGAGACGGTCGGGCCGCCGGTGATGGGCACCGAGGTGAGGATCGCGGCCGACGGTGAGATCCTCGTGCGCGGCGAGAATGTCATGCACGGCTATTGGCGCAACGATGCCGAAAGCGCGCGCGTGCTGATCGACGGCTGGCTCCATACCGGCGATGTCGGCCATCTCGACGAGGCGGGCCGGATCGTGATCACCGATCGCAAGAAGGACCTGATCGTCAACGACAAGGGCGACAATGTCTCGCCGCAGCGGGTCGAGGGCATGCTCACGCTCGAGCCCGAAATCGCGCAGGCGATGGTGGTCGGCGACCGGCGGCCCTACCTGGTCGGCCTGATCGTGCCCGACAGGGAATGGGAGGCGTCGCTGCCGGACGGGAGCGACGTGACCAAGGCCGTGATGGCGGCGGTCGACCGGGTCAATGCCGGCCTGTCGGTGATCGAGCGCGTCCGCCGCGTCATGATCGCGGACGAGCCGTTCACGATCGAGAATGGCTCGCTCACGCCGTCGCTCAAGGTGCGTCGCCATGTGCTGCGCGATCGTTACGGTGCGCAGCTCGACGCGCTATACGGGGCGAAGGGATAGCTCCCGTCGGTCAGCCTTTAGGACGCGTGTAAGGGACGAAATCGCCGAAGATGCATGCGCCGACGGGGAAGCGCCCGGTGGCGCTGATCAAGTCGGCGCTGTCGCCGCGACATAAGCGTGAGCCTATCGTGTGCGTGACCAGAATCGTGTCCTCGCTCAATTGCGTGCAGTCGTCACTGAAGCGATTGACGTACCACGTTCCGCCCTGGCGATAGGCCATGGCAAGGCCCGGTATCTTCATCGAATCACTGCTGGATCGGCTAAGGCTGATACAGCTCACCGGCTTGCCGGCGACGCGGCCCTGGAGCAGCTTGGCAAGCTGTTTCTCTGGGGTCTGGCGGGCCGCTGCGACTGGAGCCGCGACGAGGCTGGCGGCGAGCAGACCATAGACAAATTCGCGCATCTCACATCTCCTCTGCATCAACGCTCGTCGCGGCTTCCGGAGCCGAGCTTTACCCGCGAAAAACATCCTTGGCCGCGCGCCGCCGGGCGAGTTCCTCGACGCTGCCGGCGCGCATGAACGGGTTGGTCGCGCGTTCCAGGGCGATGGTGGTCGGTACGGTCGCCAGGCCCTGGGCACGGGCGGTATCGACCTCCCGCATCCGTTCAACGACCGCCTGATTGTCCGGCTCGGCCACCAGCGCATAGCGGCCGTTCGACTGGGTATATTCGTGCGCGCAATAGATGCGCGTCGCGGGTGGCAGCGCCGCCAGCCGCTGCATATTCGCCCACATCTGCGCGGGCGTTCCTTCGAACAGCCGGCCGCAGCCCATCGCGAACAAGGTGTCGCCGACGAAGGCGATGTCCGCGGCCGGCAGATAATAAGCGATATGCCCCGCGGTATGGGCAGGCACTTCCAGCACAATCGCCTCGACCGCGCCGATGCGAACCGTATCGCCTTCGCGCACCAGGCGATCGAGCGTGGCGATCCTGGACGATTCCGCCGCCGGCCCGGTGATCGTGCAACCGGTGGCGGCCTTGATCGCGGCGTTGCCACCGACATGATCGGCATGCCAGTGCGTGTTCCAGATCTGCCCTATCCGCCAGCCGCGCGCTTCGGCCTCGGCCAGCACCGGTGCCGCTTCGGCAGGATCGATCACCACCGTCTCGCCGCTGATGTCGTCATGCGCCAGCCAGATATAATTGTCCTGAAGCGCCGGGATGCGGACGACCTCGATCATGCGAGCAACTCCAGCGTCTCGGCGGCAAGGCGCCGCGTCAGGATTTCCGCGCCTTCGGGCCGCGTCAGCCGCGCCGCCTGGCCTGCCCACATATTGGCGAAGGCAGCCGGGTCGGCCTTGCGCAATTCGGCCAGCGCGTCGCCGCCATGCGGGAAGGGCGGAACGACAAGACTGGTCGGGCCCAATTCGCGCGTCAGCCGGGTCGCCATTCCGCGTGCATGCCGCCCGGTGAAGACGTTGGTCGAGACGGTCGCCTCGGCCGCCTCCTCGCCCAACAATGTGCGGTGGAGCGGGCTGATGCGGCTTTCGGGACAAGCCAGAAAAGCGGTGCCGATCTGAACCGCACTCGCGCCGAGCGTCAGCGCAGCGGCGATGCCGCGCGCATCGGCAATGCCGCCGGCCGCGATCACCGGCAGGCGAACGGCATCGGCGATCTGCGGCACCAAAGCGATCAGACCCATGTGGGACGAGGGATCCGCTGGCAGGAAACGGCCGGCATGGCCGCCGGCCTCCCAGCCCTGGGCGATCACGGCGTCGACGCCGCGCTCCGCCAGCCAGCGCGCTTCGCCTGGGCTGGTGGCGCTGGCCAGGATCATCGCACCGGTGGCACGAATGCGGTCCACCAGCGCCGGTGCGGGCAGACCGAAGTGGAAGCTCACCACCTCAGGCAGAAGCTCTTCCACCAGCGCGCACGTCGCATCGTCGAACGGCCGTCGCAGCGGCGGCGGCGCGGCAGGTTCGCCTACGCCATATTCGTCATAATAAGGCCGCAGCGCCGCCAGCCACGCACGATCATCAACGCGATCCGGCAGGTCATGACAGAAGAAGTTGAGATTGAGCGGGCCCGGCGCCGCGGCGCGAACCCTGGCGAGCTGGTCGCGGACGGCATCGGCGGCAAGCAACGCACAGGGCAGCGAGCCGACCGCCCCGCCGAGTATCGCCGCAATCGCCAGTGCCTCGTCCTGCGCGCCGGCCATCGGCGCCTGCACGATCGGCGTCTCGATCCCCAGCCGATCGAGCAGCCTGCGATCGCGCCAGCCTCGCCTCACCAGCTGCCCGTATTCGGCATCGACACCCAGGGCTCCTGCGGCGGCAGATGGCCATCCTGCAGCAGCTCGACCGAGATATTGTCGGGCGTGCGCACGAACGCCATGTGGCCGTCCCGCGGCGGGCGGTTGATCGTCACGCCCGCATCCATCAGGCGCTGACACGTGTCGTAAATATCGTCGACGCGGTAGGCGAGGTGGCCGAAATTACGACCGCCATCATAGCCCGCCTCGTCCCAATTGTGGGTGAGCTCGACCTGGGCATGTTCGTCGCCGGGCGCGGCAAGGAAGATGAGGGTGAAGCGGCCTTTGTCGTTGTCCATCCGCCGCAGCTCGCGCAGGCCGAGCAGCTCGAAGAAGCGAATCGTCGCGGCCGGATCGGACACGCGGATCATCGTGTGAAGATATTTGGTCATAGCGGCGATGCTGTAGCGTGGCAGGTTGCCGAACTGAACCGCTGTCGCGCTTTGCTCAGCTACAATATGCCAAGATAGAATGCCGCTCCCGCGACCGCCATCGACGCCATCGCGGCCAACAAAGTGGAAGGCAATTCGATCGAAGGCGGAGACTGCGCCGCCCAGTCGGCAGGCAGCTGTTCAGGCCGGGCACGCCGCCAGCCACGGCTCGTCCTGATCAAGTCGCTGCCGCAGCGATAACATTCGGAATAGAGGCGATGATCAAGATGAACGACCGGACCGTGTTTGTGCCTGCCCAGCAGGCAGCCCAGTTCGGTTCTGCGACGTGGTCTTCGCATCGAACGAATCCCCTGATCAACAAGCGCCAGAATAACCTTTTCCCGCTGATGCCGCAACGCAACATGACGAATTACACGAAGATTTGGATCATTCTTGTTGCAGCGCGACGGAAACGCGCGCGTGCTTGTTGCGCCCTCGTGGCTATTGCGATGGCGGCTGCGCCAGCGAAGCCGCGGCGGCCTTGCCCGCCGGGTCGGCCGGGCCGATTTGTGCGGCCCGGGTCCAGGCCGCGCGGGCGGCGTCGGTCTGTCCGGCTGCGGCGGCGATATTGCCTGCCTCATATTGGACGGAAGGATCGTCTGCGGCCGATTTGAGCGCGATCGCGATATCCTTCTGCGCGCGCGGCAGGTCCTGTTGGCGGCGGGCGAGCGTGGCCGACAGCAGCCAGGCGAACGGATCCTGCGGCACCAGCGCCAACCCCTTGTCGAGATCGATCCGCGCCTGTGGCAGTTGATCGAGCGCGACGTCGGCGCGGGCGCGGTCGATCCATGCTTCGCCGGCGAGCGTCGGCGGCAGCGCAGGAATGGCGAGCGCCTGATCGATATTCTGACGTGCCTTGGCGGGCTGATCGGCGGCGAGCGCCGCGTTGGCCGCCTGGCTCCACAATTCGGCGGGGCGGCCGATATGCTGGGCCTGCGCGTCGGCCGCCGCCTGCTCGAACGCGGCCTGCGCCGGTGCCCACCGTTCGACAGCAACGAAGGCGAGTCCGAGGCATTGGCGTGAGGCAACGCTCTTGTCGCGCTCGGCCCATGCGCTCGCCTGCTCGACCGCCGCGGCGGGGTCGCGCGCGGCCAAGGCCTGGCAGGCCGCACTACGCGCGGCGTCGCCGGATATATCGGTCAGGGTGGCGGCAAGCAGCAGGAGAGGGATCATAAACTCTCGATGAGGGCGGCGACGGTCGTCAGCAGCAGGCCGAGATCGCCCGGCCGCGACAGGCGGTGCTCACCGCCTTTGACGAGCATCGTCTGCATATCGGCTGAACGGAGGGCGCGGCCCAGCCGGAAGGCGATCGAGGGCGGAACGTCGCTGTCATCGAGGCCGTGCAGAAGACGGACAGGACAATCGATCGGGATCTCCCCATCCAGCAGGAGCTTGGCCTGACCGCTTTCCCAAAATGCCCGGGTGGTGATCTCCGGCGTCTCGTAATCGGGATGATTGCTGACGATCAGTCCATCACTGGCAAGTGCCGCGCGTTGCGCCTCGTCATAGCCCCATTCCGTGAAATCGGGCGCCGCGGCCACGCCGACCAAGCCCATGACGCGCGTCGACCGCTCGAGCGCGATCAGCAGCATCAGCCATCCGCCCATCGACGATCCCACCAGGATCAGCGGCCCCTGGGTGAGGTGGTCGATCGCATCGAGCGCATCGTCGCGCCAATCGTCCAGCGTCGCCTCCCCGAACACGCCCTCGCTCTGCCCGCAGCCGCGGTAATCCAGCCGCAGCATCGCCTGGCCGTGCGCCTCCGCCCAGGCGTCGAGCGCGACCGCCTTGGAGCCCGCCATGTCCGAGCCATAGCCCGGCAGGAAGACGATGGTCGGGCCATCGCCGTCGCGCAGCTCGTAGGCGAGGCGGGGGAGGCCGGGGCGATCGAGATATTGGGTCATGAGGGTTTCTACTCGCTATCAAGGCCGTCATGCCAGCGGAGGCTGGCATCCATGGCTCTTTCAACACGGAATGCCGCCGGCGCGTTGTTGCTACCTCACCGTCCCAGCCCAGCCCTGAGCGACATGGGCCCCAGCCTTCGCTGGGGCGACGGAGAGTGCGGGTTGAAAGGCCAGCCGGGAGCGGGTCTAACGCCGCCATGCACCTTTACCTCCCCATCGCAGGCCTGTCGGTCAACGCGCTGGTGATCGTGCTGCTCGGTGGCGCGGTCGGCATCTTGTCGGGCATGTTCGGGGTCGGTGGCGGCTTTCTGACGACGCCATTGCTGATCTTCTACGGGGTGCCGCCGGCGGTCGCGGTGGCATCTTCGGCGACGCAGATCACCGGCACCAGCGTCTCCGGCCTGCTGGCGCACAGCAAGCGGCAGGGCGTTGATTTCCGCATGGGGGCGGTGCTGGTCGCGGGCGGTGCGGTCGGCTCGGTGATCGGGGGTTTCATCTTCCGCCTGCTTCAGTCGACCGGACAGATCGATACGATCATCGGCCTGCTCTATGTCGCGATGCTGGGTTGGATCGGCCTGACGATGGCGCGGGAATCGATCCGCACCGCGGCGGCGCAGAAACGGGGGACATCGCCCCCCGCGCAGAAACGGCATCGCCGGCTGGTGGCGGCGCTGCCGATGCGGTGGCGCTTCTATGGCGCGGGCCTCTACATTTCGCCGCTCGCACCCTTCCTGCTGGGGCTGGTGACCGGCTTGCTGACGGTGCTTATGGGGGTCGGCGGCGGCTTCATCCTGGTGCCGGCGATGATTTACATCTTTGGCGTATCGACGCGGGTGGTGGTCGGCACCTCCCTGTTCCAGGGGCTGTTCGTAACCGCGACGACGACCCTGGTCCATGCGCTCACCACGCATGCGGTGGATCTGGTGCTGGCGGGGCTGCTGCTGATCGGTTCGGTGATCGGCGCGCAGATTGGGTCGCGGCTGGTTCAGCGGGTGCGCCCCGAACGGGCGCGGCTGATGCTCGCGCTGATCGTGCTGGCGGTGGCGATCCGGATGGCGATCGGCCTGACCTGGCGGCCCGACGCCATCTATACGGTACAAGGCCTGTGAGACGCCGGCTCGCCTGGCTCGCCGCGTGGCCGCTGCTGATGGGTGCGGCCGAGCCGCGGCTGGTGCCCGACGTGTCCGATACCAGGATCGACATTGCCTACAGCTTCACGGGAGCAGACCTGCTGCTGTTCGGGGCGATCCTCTATCCGGGCGGGCGGGCGCCGGCGCCGGATACCGACATCGTGGTGGTGATCAAGGGCCCGTCAGAGCCTCTGCTGGTGCGGGAAAAGGCCATGGTGGCCGGCATCTGGGTCAATCATGCGAGCGAGCGTTTTCGTTCGGTTCCGAGCTTCTACGCGGTCGCGACCTCACGCCCGCTCGATCAACTCGTGTCGCCGCGCACGGCCGCCATTTACGAGATCGGCATCGGCAACCTGCTGCTGTCGCCGGCGAATGGCTCCAGCGCGAACGAGCAGGCGCGGTTTCAGCGCGGCCTGGTGGAGCTCAAGCGTCGCGGCGGGCTTTATACCGAACATGTCGGCACGGTGTCGGTCCGCGAGGGCGTGCTGTATCGCGCGCTGGTGCCGATCCCGGCGCGCGTGCCGATCGGCAATTATACCGCCGAGACCTATCTTATTCGCGACGGCCGGATCGTGGCGGCGGCAACGCGCGAAATCGCGATCGGCAAATCGGGGTTCGAGCGCTTCGTGGCCACGGCGGCGGAGACCTATCCCCTGCTATACGGCCTGGCCGCGATCGCGCTGTCGTTGTTGCTCGGGTGGCTGGCGGCGCTCGGTTTCGGGCGGGTGCGGCGATAGGCGAGGGCGGCCGGAATGGTTTCGCACGCCGAGCTTTGCCATGCGCCGGAGCCCGCCTGAAAGCGCCGGGCTTGTTTGCAGCCTGGCGACGGCGCATCTGACGCGCCATGCCCCAGGATGATGATAAACGCCTCGCCGCAATCGCCGCCGCCGATGAGGTGAAGGACGGTATGCTGGTCGGGCTGGGCACCGGCTCGACCGCGGCGTTCCTGATCGACGAACTGGGGCGGCGGCATGCGGCCGGGCTCAAATTCCGGGCGGTGGCGACGTCGCTGAAAAGCGAGGCGCAGGCCAAGGCGCTGGGAATAAGCGTCCTGCCGTTTTCGGAAGTCTCGTCGGTCGATCTTGCCATCGACGGCGCCGACGAGATCGATCCGCACATGCGCGCGCTCAAGGGCGCAGGCGGGGCGATGCTGCGCGAGAAATGCGTCGCGGCATCGGCCCGGCGGATGGTGGTGATCGCGGACGGATCAAAGGCGGTCGCCCAGCTCGGCGCGATGCCGGTGCCGTGCGAGACGCTGCCGTTCGCGCAGGCGTTTGTGGCGGCCGCGCTGGAGCGGCTGGGTGCCAGGGTCGTCCTACGCCTCCGGGACGGCCAACCGCATCGCACGGATCAGGACAATATCGTCTTCGACTGCCATTTCGGCATGCTGGCCGACCCGGCCGCGCTTGCCGCGCAGCTGTCATCGATTCCCGGCATGATAGGGCACGGTCTGTTCATCGACGAGGTGGACGCGCTCTATTTGGCCGATGCCGGGCAAATAATCGTCCGCGAACGGCTTATCTCGGGCTAAAGCCGCCCTACCTTGGGAGAAAGGGTTAATAGCCCCTGCCAGGCGTTGCACCTGCCGCAATATCGGGTCTATCGGCCCTCTGCCCGACGTCCACAGAAGGGAATCACATGTCGACCCAGCCCGCGCCCACCGACCTTCACGAGGACGGCTCGCCCGACCGGCTAGCGATCGACACGATCCGCACGCTTTCGATGGACGCGGTCGCCAAGGCGAAGTCCGGCCATATCGGCACGCCGATGGGGCTGGCGCCGGTGGGCTATACCTTGTGGTCGCGATATCTGCGTACCGATCCCGACCGGCCGGATTGGCCCAATCGCGACCGTTTCGTGCTGTCGGTCGGCCATGCCTCGATGCTGCTCTATTCGCTGATCCATCTCGCCGGGATCAAGGAGATCGACAAGGACGGCAAGTTGAGCGGCGCCGAAGCGGTCAGCCTCGACGACATCAAGAATTTCCGCCAGCTTTCGTCCAAGACTCCAGGCCATCCCGAATATCGCCACACGACCGGGGTCGAGACGACGACCGGGCCGCTGGGCGCGGGCTGCGGCAATTCGGTCGGCATGGCGATCGCCGAGCGCTGGCTGGCGGCGCGCTATAATCGCGACGGCTACACGCTGTTCGATCACGACATTTATACGTTGTGCGGCGACGGCGACATGATGGAGGGCGTGGCGAGCGAAGGCGCGAGCCTCGCCGGTCATCTGAAACTGTCCAACCTGTGCTGGATCTACGATTCGAACCATGTGTCGATCGAGGGCGGCACCGATCTCGCCTTCGACGAGGATGTCGGCAAAAGGTTCGAGGCCTATGGCTGGAACGTTATTCACGTGAACGACGCCAACGATACCGCTGCCGTCGCGGCGGCGATCGAGACGTTCAAGGCGACCGACGACAAGCCGACCTTCATCGTCGTGCACAGCATCATCGGTTATGGCAGCTCGATCCAGGGCACCGCCAAGGCGCATGGCGAGGCGATGACCGCCGACGATATCCGCGGCACCAAGAAGGCCTATGGCTGGCCGGAAGATGCCCAATTCCTGGTGCCGGACGGCGTTGCGGAGCGCTTCCACGCCGCCATATCCGGGCGCGGCAAGCCGTTGCGCGAGACATGGTTCGAGATGCTTGAGCGCTACAAGGCGGCCGAGCCGGAACTGGGCAAGGAACTGGGCGCGCTGCTCGCCGACAAATTGCCGGAGGGCTGGGACGCGGACATCCCGACCTTCCCGGCAGACGAAAAGGGCATGGCGACGCGCGATGCGGGCGGCAAGGTCCTGAACGCGATCGCGCCCAAGCTGCCGTGGCTGGTCGGCGGATCGGCCGATCTGGCGCCTTCGACCAAGACGCTGATCGATAATGGCGGCTCGTTCCAGGCGGGCAGCTATGACGCGCGCAACCTCCATTTCGGCGTGCGCGAGCATGGCATGGGCGCGGCGGTCAACGGCATGGCGCTGTCGCACCTGCGATCCTATTCGGCGACCTTCATGGTCTTCTCCGATTATATGCGGCCGCCGATCCGGCTTGCCGCGATCATGGAGATTGGCGTTGCGTTCGTGTTCACGCACGATTCGATCGGTGTCGGGGAGGATGGCCCGACCCATCAGCCGATCGAGCAGCTGGTGTCCCTGCGCGCGATTCCGGGCCTGAACGTGATCCGGCCCGGCGATGCGAACGAGACGGCATGGGCCTGGAAGGCCGCCTTGCTTTCGGGCGACCAGCCGACCGCATTGATCTTTTCGCGTCAGGCGATGCCGACGCTGGATCGCACCAAATATGCCGGCGCCGAGGGGCTGATGAAGGGCGCTTATGTGCTTGCCGGTTCGGACGACCCGGAAGTCGTGCTGATCGGCACCGGGTCCGAAGTGAGCCTGGTCGTTGCTGCGCACGAGAAGCTGATCGAAGCGGGCGTGCGCTCCCAGGTCGTGTCCATGCCGAGCTGGTACCTCTTCGAGAAGCAGGACCAGGCCTATAAGGATGCGGTCCTGCCGCCCGGCATCGACGCGCGGATCGCCGTCGAGATGGGCAGCGAGGTCGGTTGGGATCGCTATGTCGGCCGCACCGGCCGCACCATCACCATGTCGACCTTCGGCGCGTCGGCACCGATCGCCAAGCTTCAGGACAAGTTCGGCTTCAGCGCCGACCATATCGTGAAGGTCGCCAACGAACTGCTCGGGAAGGGCAATTAAGATGACCAGTCTGCTCGATCAGCTGCGCGCCAGCGGCCAGGCGCCGTGGCTCGATTTCGTCGACCGCACCTTCCTGAAAGAGGGCGGCCTCAAGAAACTGGTGGAGGAGGATGGCGTCACCGGCGTCACCTCCAACCCCTCGATCTTCGAGAAGGCGATGGGCCATGGCGAGGCCTATGACGAGGAGTTCAGCCAGTTCGTGCAGGCGCATGCCGGCGCCTCGATCACAGACACGTACGAAGCGCTCGCGATCAGCGACATCAAGGCGGCGGCGGATACGTTGCGCCCGGTCTACGACCGCACCGGCGGGCTCGACGGCTATGTCAGCCTGGAAGTTTCGCCTTATCTCGCCAACGGCACCGAGACGACGATCGAGGAAGCGCGCCGCCTGTGGCCGCAGGTCGACCGACCCAATCTCATGATCAAGGTGCCGGGCACCAAGGCCGGCGCGCCCGCCATCCGTCAGCTGATCGAGGACGGGCTCAACATCAACGTCACGCTGCTGTTCAGCCTGGAAAGCTATATCGCGGTGGCCGAAGCCTATGTCGCGGGTCTCGAAGCGCGCGTGAAGAAGGGTGAGCCGATCGACAAGATCGCGAGCGTCGCCAGCTTCTTCGTCAGCCGCATCGACGCGCAGATCGACAAGAAGATCGATACGCGGCTGGCCGCCAATGATCCGGAGTCCGACGCGCTGAAGGCGGTCCGCGGCAAGGTCGCAATCGCTAACGCCAAGATGGCCTATCAATGGTATCTGGCGTTCGTCGCGTCGGACCGCTGGAAGGCGCTCGCCGCGAAGGGCGCGCAGCCGCAGCGGCTGCTATGGGCGTCGACCGGGGTCAAGGATCCGGCCTATCCCGACACGCTCTATGTCGACAGCCTGATCGGGCCGGAGACGGTCAACACGCTGCCGCCCAAGACGATGGACGCGTTTCGCGATCACGGCACGCTGGCGCGGACGCTGGATGCCAATGTCGACGAGGCCAAGCATGTGCTGGCCGAGGCGGACCGGCTCGGGCTCGACCTGCCCGGTGTGACCGAGGCGCTGGTCCATGACGGCGTGAAATTGTTCGCCGATGCGGCCGATGCGCTGCTCGGCGCGATCGCGGCCAAGCGCGCGGCGCTGGCGGGCGACAAGCTCGCGACGCTGGATGCGTCCTTGCCCGACGCGCTGGGCAAGGCGGTCGAGGCGCGGCTCGAGACGGCGCGGGCCGAAGCCTGGACGCGGCGGCTGTGGCAGCATGACGCGTCGCTGTGGACCGGCGGAGACGAGGCTAAATGGCTCGGCTGGCTCGCGGCCGGCCAGGGCAAGCAGGTCGATCATGCGGCGCTCAAGGCGTTGGGCGAGAAGGCCAAGGGGCATAAGGATGTGGTGTTGCTCGGCATGGGCGGCTCCAGCCTCGGGCCGGAAGTGCTAGCCGAGATGATCGGCGCCGCGCCGGGCTCGCCCACCGTGCACGCGCTCGATTCGACCGATCCCGGCCAGATCCGCACCATCGCCGGCAAGATCGACCCGAGCGAGGCGCTGTTCCTCGTCGCCTCCAAGTCGGGCTCGACGATGGAGCCGGAATTGCTGCGGGCTTATTTCTGGGAGCTGGCGGGCAAGGATGGCAGCCGCTTCATCGCGGTGACCGATCCGGGCTCGAAGCTCGAGAAACTCGCCAGGGAGCATGGCTATTCCGCCATCTTCCTCGGCGACCCGGCGATTGGCGGTCGCTATTCGGTATTGTCGGTGTTCGGCATGGTGCCGGCGGCGCTGATGGGCATCGACGTCGACGATTTCTTCGCCAAGGCCGCGCCGATGGTGCAGGCCTGCGGGCCCGATGCGCCTCCCGGCGTCAATCCCGGCTTCCACCTCGGCGCCATTCTCGGCGAAGCGTCGGTTTCGGGGCGCGACAAGCTCACCATCCTGACCACGCCCGAGCTGGAGCCGGTCGGCGCCTGGTTGGAGCAGCTCATCGCCGAATCCACCGGCAAGCATGGCAAGGGCATCGTGCCGGTCGACCTCGAGCCGCTGAGCCCGGCGGAAGACTATGGCAGGGACCGGATCTTCGCGGTGCTGTCGCTCAAGGGCGACGAGGATGCGGAGCTTGACGCCCATGTCGATGCGTTGATCGCCGCCGGCCAGCCGGTGGTGAAGATCGGTCTGTCCGACAAATATCTGATCGGCCAGGAATTCTTCCGGTGGGAGATCGCCACGGCCGTCGCGGGTGCGGTGATCGGGATCGATCCGTTCGACCAACCCGACGTCGAGGACGCCAAGATCAAGACGCGCGAGCTGGTGGATGCCTACGAGCAATCCGGCAGCCTCGCCCCGGAGACGCCGTTCCATGAGCATGCGGAACTCGCCTTCTTCGCACCGGGCGAGCATGAATTCGCGCCGAGCGATCCGGTCGAAATCCTGCGCACCCATTTGGCCAGCGCCAACCCGGGCGATTATGTCGGTTTCCTGGCCTATATCGAACGCAATGACGAGCATGAGGCGGTGATCGCCCGCATGCGCGAGGCGGTGGTCGAGGCCAGAGGCGTCGCCACCATTGCGGGCTTCGGCCCGCGTTTCCTCCATTCGACCGGCCAGGCCTATAAGGGCGGACCCAAGAGCGGCGTGTTCATCGAGATTACGCGCCACCCCGATCCCGACCTCGCCATACCGGGGCGCAAGGCGACGTTCGGCAATGTCCAGATTGCGCAGGCGCGGGGCGATCTCGACGTGCTGGCGGAGCGCGGACAGCGCGTGCTGCGCGTGCACCTCAAGACCGGCGACCTCAGCCGGCTCGAAGCGTTGGTGACCGAAGCGTTGAACAACTGACCTCCTTTTATCGTCATGCCGGGCCTGGCCCGGCATCCACCGCGACGCGAATCCGGGTGACTTGATCGCGCGGCGCGGTGGACCCCGGAACAAGTGCGGGGCGACGAAGTAGAAGTGTCGCAAGCTGGAGAAGTTTATGCGGATCGCGATGATCGGCCTCGGCCGGATGGGTGCCGGCATTGTCCGGCGGTTGATGAAGGCGGGTCACGAGGCGGTGGTCTATGACCGCAACCAGCAGGCGATCGACGATCTGGTGAAGGAGGGCGCGGTCGCTGCCTCGGGCCTCGACGATCTGCGCGGCAAGCTGGAAAATCCGGCGATCTTCTGGGTGATGCTCCCGGCCGGCGATCCGACCGAGCAGACGATCGCGGCGCTGGCCGACCATGCGACAAGCGGCGACATCATCATCGACGGCGGCAACACCTTCTACAAGGACGATATCCGCCGCGCCAAGTCGCTGCGCGAGAAAGGCGTCGAATATGTCGATGTCGGCACCTCCGGCGGCGTGTGGGGCCTCGAGCGCGGTTATTGCATGATGATCGGCGGGCCGGTGGCGGTGGTCGATCACCTCGACCCGATCTTCGACGCGCTGGCGCCGGGCATGGGCACGATTCCGCGTACGCCGGGTCTGGCCCAGGAAGATCTGCGGGCCGAGAAGGGCTATATCCACGCCGGCCCGGCGGGCGCAGGTCACTTCGTCAAGATGATCCACAACGGCATCGAATATGGCCTGATGCAGGCCTATGCCGAGGGCTTCGACATCCTGAAGGGCAAGAAGTCGGACAAGCTGCCCGAAGAGGAGAGGTTCGACCTCAACCTCAAGGATATTGCCGAAGTGTGGCGGCGCGGCTCGGTCATCTCCTCCTGGCTGCTCGATTTGACCGCGATCGCGCTGGCCAAGGACCCCATGCTCGAGAATTTCTCCGGCCGCGTGGCCGATTCCGGCGAGGGCCATTGGACGGTCGAGGCGGCAATGGAGGAAGCGGTGCCGGCCAACGTGCTGACCACCGCCTTGTTTGCGCGCTACCGCAGCCGGGTGGATCACACCTTTGCCGATCAGGTGCTGTCGGCGATGCGCTTCGGCTTTGGCGGGCACGTCGAGATGCCGCAGTGAGGATTGCCGGGGCTTTTGATCTTGCCGCGTGCGTCCTCTTGGCCGGTAGGGTTGCGGCCTAGTGGCGGCGACCAAGCTCAAGCCATCGCCTCCCGCCACGCTGGTGATCTTTGGCGCGACCGGCGATCTCGCGCGGCGGCTGCTGGTGCCGGCGATCGCCAATCTGTGTGGCGACGGGCTGATCGGTGAGGATCTGCATATCCTCGGCATCGGCTCGCGCGACGGCAGTGATGAGGATCTGCGTGCGGGTCTCGACGAGTTCGCGCCCAAGACCGAATGCTGGTCGAAGTTGCGCGGCCGGATCACCTATCTGCAAGGCGACTTCACCCAGCCGCAGGTGTTCGACGACCTCAAGCAGCGATTGGGCGAAGGCAATGCCGCTTTCTACCTCGCCACGCCGGCGCAATTTTTCGGGCCGATCATCGAGAGCCTGACGAAGGCAGGCCTGATGGAGGAAATCGACGGGCGTTTTCGCCGCGTAGCGGTGGAAAAACCGTTCGGTCACGATCTCGCCTCGGCGCGCGCGCTCAACGCGCAGATCCTGGCACAGGTCGCCGAGACGCAAGTCTACCGGATCGATCATTTCCTGGGAAAGGAAACGGTCCAGAACATCATGGTCGCACGCTTCGCCAATCCCTGGATCGAGGCGGTGTGGAATAATCGCTATATCGACAGCGTGCAGATCACCGCCGCGGAGACGGTCGATGTCGGAACGCGCGGCGCTTTCTATGACGCGACCGGCGCGCTGCGCGACATGGTACCCAACCATTTGTTCCAGCTGCTGGCGATGGTCGGGATGGAGCCGCCCAACGATCTTTCCGCCGATTCCGTCCGCACTGAAAAGGCAAAGGTCCTGGTGGCCGTGCGCGAACCGACCCCGGCCGAGGCGCGCGCGGACAGCGTGCGCGGCCAATATGAAGGCTATCGCAAGACCGCAGACGTCGCCGCCAAGAGCAATGTCGAAACCTATGTCGCGGTGAAGCTGTTCGTCGACACGTGGCGCTGGGCAGGCGTCCCCTTCTATCTGCGTACCGGCAAGGCGCTGAAGGCGCGCGACACCGAGGTTGTCGTCACGTTCAAGCCGGTGCCGCTGGCGCTCTTCCGCGACACCCAGGTCGCCGACCTCCCGCCCAGCCGCCTGGTCCTGCAGCTTCAGCCCGATGAAGGCATCGCGCTGGATTTCATGGTCAAGAAGCCGGGGCCGAAGGTGCAGGCGGTGCCGGTCGCGCTCGATTTCCAATATGCGGACAAGTTCAAGATTGGCGGCCGGACCGGATATGAAACATTGCTGTACGACATGATGATGGGCGACCAGACGCTGTTCCAGCGTGCCGACCAGATCGAAGCGGGCTGGTCCGCAGTACAGCCTTTCCTGGACGCCTGGGCCAAGGGAAAAGGCAAGGTCGAACGCTACAAGCGCGGATCGGATGGCCCTGCGGGTGCCGCCGAACTGCTCGCGCGCGATGGGCGCCAGTGGCACGAGATCGGCGAATGACGCTGCGCTTCGTGATTTCCGACGTCGACGGGACGCTCGTCAACAACGCCAAGCGACTGACCCAGCCGACGATCGACGCCGTTGCCAAGCTGCAGGCAGCAGGCGTGCCTTTCACCATCATCAGCGCGCGGCCCCCATCGGGCATTGCCTTCCTGGTAGAGGCGCTGAAGCCGACCGGGCCGATCGCGGCCTTCAACGGCGGCACGATCATCGCGCCGGACGGATCGGTGGTCGAGCGTCACATGCTCGACCGGGACGTGGTCGAGAAGAGTTTCGCCATTGCCGGCAAGTCGGCGGCGACGCCGTGGATCTTCGCCGAGGGGCGCTGGCATATCGTCGACCCGAACAACCCGCACGTGCCGCACGAGGTGTTGGCGTCGGCGCAGCAGCCGGTGATCGAAACCGACATGACGCCGCTCTTCGGCGAAGTCGACAAGCTCACCTGGGTCAGCGACGATCCGGCGCTGCTCAAGGAGCTCCACGCCCAGATGGACGCGGCGATCGGCAAGGCCGCGACCGTCGGGCAAAGCCAGACCTATTATCTCGATCTGACGAGCCCGGTCGCCAACAAGGGCGAGGGCGTCGCGACGCTAGCGCGCACGGCGGGCGTCGACCTGAGCGAGGTCGCCGTGCTCGGCGATCAGTTCAACGATGTGCCGATGTTCGAACGTGCCGGCATTGCCATCGCGATGGGCCAGGCGCCCGACGCGGTGAAGGCAAAGGCCGCCTATCTTTCAACCAGCAACGATGACGATGGCGTGGCGCATGCGATCGAAACGATCCTGCTGCCGATGCTGAAGGGGCAACAATGAAGAAGCTGATTGCATTCGATCTCGACGGTACGCTCGCGCTGAGCAAACAACCGCTGGATGACGACATGGCCGACCTGCTCGGTCAGCTCACCACCGTCGCCATGGTGGACATCATCTCCGGCGGCGATTGGCCGCAATTCGAAAAGCAGGTCATCAGCCGTATGCCGGGCCATGCCAATCTGGCCAATTTCATCGTCCAGCCGACGACAGGGACGAAGCTCTACCGTTACCAGGACGGCGCCTGGACGCAGATCTATGCCGAGCTGTTCAGCGACGAAGAGAGTCAGAAAATCCGCGATTCGCTCAAGGCTGCAGTGGAGCAGGCCGGCTATGCGGGCGAGCAGACCTGGGGCGAGCAGATCGAGGATCGCGGCAGCCAGATCACCTTCTCCGCGCTCGGCCAGCAGGCGCCGCTCGAGGCGAAGGACAAGTGGGATCCGGACCACGCCAAGCGCAAGACGTTGCAGGCGATCCTGCAGGGCATGCTGCCCGACCTGTCGATCAATATGGGCGGTTCGACCTCGATCGACATCACGCGCAAGGGTGTCGACAAGGCCTATGGCCTCAAGCATCTGAGCGAGACGGTCGGCGTCGCGCTGGACGACATATTGTTCCTGGGTGACGCGATCTTCCCGGGCGGCAACGACTATCCCGCCAAGACGCTCGGCCTCGACACGGTGCGCGTGCGCGACGTCGAGGAGACGAAGGCGGTCGTGACGGGGCTGATCGCCTGTTTGAAATCGTAAACCGGGCAAGCCCATTTACCCAGCCCGCTCATGCTGAGTAGAGACCGAGTAGGCCTGTAAGGCCGTATCGAGGGCTCGTATCGAAGCACGCGGTCATGTCCTTCGATACGGGCTCTCGATACGCGGCTGCGCCGCTACTCGATCCCTACTCAGGATGAGCGGGGAGTATCATGAGCAACAAGCCCATCATCGTCGTAACGGGCTTCACGCGTGAGGTGCGCACCGTCGAAGGGCCCGGGATCGTCGCGATCGCCGGTGGCGGCGTGGCCGCGCGGCTCGAGCAGGCGCTGCACGAGGCGGTCGCGGACGGCGCATGCGGGATCCTCAGTTATGGGCTGACCGGTGGTCTGGCCGAAGGACTGCATATCGGCGACTGGATTGTCGGCGACCGCCTCACCGGGGCGATCGAGCATGACTGCCATCGCGGCTGGCGCGATGCGATCGCCGCACGATTGCCGGGCGCGACGGTCGGCACCTTCTTTGCCGACGGGCGGATGATCGACACGATCGCGGAAAAGCGCGCGCTCGGTGTGCGCCATGCCGCCCTGGCAGTCGATATGGAGAGCCATGTCGCGGCGGCGGTGGCCAAGGCGCACGATCTGCCGTTCGCGATCGCGCGGATCGTATCGGATGAAGTGGGCCATCTGCTGCCGCACGCAATCACGGTATCGATGCGGCCGGACGGCGGCTTCGATCGGACGGCGATGCGCCGCTCGCTCGCCAACGATCCTTCCCAGATGCGCGATGTGACCCAGACGATGGCGCAATTCGCCGTCGGTTTCCGCGGGCTACGGCGTGGTGCGCGATTGCTGGGACAGCGGTTGGCGTTTCCCGCCGCCTGAAGCCTGCCGGTCAGAGTAGCGCTGAGACCGGATTGCTATCGAATTGCAGGTAGAGCGGATCGAAATCCGCCGCCGATCTAAGCGCATTCCAGTCCATCACCTTGACCATGCGGCCGCCGATGCTGACGATCTCGGCCTTGCGCAACGCGGCGAGCGTACGGTTGATGTGGATCGCGGTCAGTCCAAGCGCATCGGCAAGATGGGTCTGGTTGATCGGGAAGGGAAAGCTCATGCCCTCCAGCTTGCCGATCCGCTCGTAGCGGGCCGCCATTTCGCACAGCAGATGCGCGACCCGGCTGCGGGCATTGCGTCGGCCGATATTGAGGATCCACTCGGCGGTGATCGCGCCATCCAGGGTACAATCGCGCCAGAATGCCCGTCCGACCGCCGGGTAGCGCTCGACGATGTCGTGGATCGCGGAATGGAGCACGCGGACGGTCGTCGTCTTCGTCAGCGCTGTCAGTGCCCAACTCGATCGTGGCAGCACGTACGAATAGAGGTCGGGCATGTCGCCGGGGATGTAGAGCGCAGATATCTGGCGGCTGCCATCGCGGGTCTCGCCGAAGCGCGCCATGAGGCCATCCGCTACCAGGCAAGTGCGATCGACGATCTCGCCCATGCTCACCAGATCGCGGTTGGGTTCGACCAGGGTGACCTCGCCCGGCAGATTGAGGATCGCGGCCCGTTCTTGGTCCGACAGCTGGGACCGCCCCGCTACCCGGTTAAGAAACAGCGTCAATGCGGCGGTACGGGCGTCCATCGGGTCAGGTTGACCGAAAATCGTGCGAACACAAGTCGAATGCGTCCGCGCCGGGCTTACATGGCCGCCAGGGCCCGTCGGCCAATTCCAGGGTCGTCGCTGAAGAAGCCGTCAATGCCCGCGCGAACATAGGATTGGATCTCGCGGATGGAGCCCGGCTCGTTGCGGAAGGCGGGGTCGCTGCCCTCGCGAAAATCGGCGGCAAGGAAGTAATTTTCGGGGCGGAAGGTCCAGATATGGACGAGCAGCCCCGCTTTGTGCGCGTCGGTAACGAGGGAGGTTGGCGCCCCGAGTTTCCCGTCGGCGTCGAGCGGTATGATGGCGCGCGTGGGGGGCGCGATCACGTCGGCATAGCGCGCCACTTCGGCAAGACCGGCGGGGGTCACCATGTCGGCATAGCTCGGGCCATTGCGCGCCACCACAATATCCGCGGGTTTGCTCGCGGCCGGCTCGACCAATTGCATCAGCCGGACGTTGCCAGGCCGCCCGAGCTTGCTGCGCAGATATTTGAGGTTGGCGATTTCGAACGACTGGATTTCAAGCGGGCAGCGCCTTGTATAATCGTGCGCCGCCAGGCTCGCGAGGAAGCGGTCTTCCAGCGGCAGGCCGATCGACGCGAAATAGGTGGAATGCTTGAGCTCGGGCACCAGCCCGACCATGCGGCCGCGTGCGGCGGACTCGGCGGCGGTGAAGTCGACGATTTCCTGCCAGGTGGGCACGTCGAACTGGCCGTCCATCTTCGCATTTTGCGGACGTAGCTGCGGCAGCCGCTCGATCGCGCGCAGCGTCTTGAGTTCGGCGAGCGTGAAATCCTCGACGAACCAGCCTTCCTGTTGCTGGCCGTCGACCATCTTGGCTGTCTTGCGGTCCGCAAATTCCGGACGCTTTACGATGTCGGTGGTCTGGACGATATTATTCTCGTGCCGGGCCACCAGGACACCGTCCTTGGTCGCGCACAGATCGGGCTCGATATAGTCGGCGCCGTCCGCGATCGCCTTGGCATAGGAAGCGAGCGTGTGCTCGGGCCGCAGCGCGGAGGCGCCGCGATGTCCGAACACCTCCACCGTGCGCGCTGATGCCGCGGCGAAGGCATTACCGGCGCCTGCGGCGAGCGCAGCCAGCCCCATCATCTGCACCGCCTCCCTGCGGTTGAAAGCCATCATATCACAGTCCCAAGGAGAGGGTCAGGAACCACTGGCGCGGCGCAATCGGATAGGCCGAATAGCTGTTGGTGGCAGATCCGACCGAGATCGTCGACAAACCCTTCTTGTCGGTCAGGTTGGTGACGTTGAGCGCAATCTCCGCCTTGCGCAGGTGGAGCCAGTCGGCCGGCACTTGCGCGGCAATGCGCAGCGACGTCAGGAAATAAGAGGATATGACGGCATCGTTGCTGAAGGTGGCGGGCCGGCGACCCACATAATCGCCGATAAGCTGCGCCTCGAAGGGGCCTGCAGACACGGTCGCGACCGTCTTGTTCATCCACTTGGGGATACCCGGCAACTGCTTGCCGCAGGTCGGCACGACGCCGCCCACGACCAGATAGCCGCCGATGCAGGTGCCGGTCGCGGCCCCGATACCGGTCGCCGCCGAAGTATAGTCGCTCTGATATTTCGACAGATTGTACGAAGTCGCATTGTAGAGCGAGGCGCGGCCGAGGCGCAACGTGAAGGCGGCATCGACGCCGTCGGTGTGTACATCGCCGACATTCACCAGGATCGAGGTACCGCCGGTGATGCCGCTGCCCGCAATTCCGCCGGGATTGGTCGAGATGGCGAGCAAGCGGTTGTTGAAGACGACGCGATAATAATTGATCTGCGCCTGCAGGCCGATGCCGTCGCCGAAATTGCGGTTGGAGCGCAGGCCGCCTTCGTAGGTCCAGCTCGTTTCCGGACGCCCTTCGGTCTTGAACGCGTCGAATGCCGCCTGGCTGCCGGTGAACCATGGGCCGCCCCCGCCGGCGAGATAGGCCTGATACTGGCGCAAATTCTTCTGGATGTTGAAATAGACCTGTTCCTGGCTTGTCAGGTCGTAGGTCGCGCCGACAGCGGGCAGGAACCAGCGCTTTGTGTTGATCTGACCCTGGGGCAATCCGCCGGCAAGGCCGGACAGCGAGCCCGCCTTGGGCTGCACGGGAAAGCGGCCGTCGGCCCATTGCGCGCTGGTCTTGAAGCCGGCCTGGACGAGCAGAGATGGAAAGACGCGCCAGCTGTCCTGGAGGTGCAATTGCAGCTGTTCGATGGTCGCGTCGCCCTGATATTGCGTGAACAGCGGATTCGCGACGTCGCGGGGACGGATGTAAGGCGTGCTCGAATCCGGATTGTTGACGTCCACACCGTACCAGCGGCGCCATTGCGTCGTGCTGTTATGCTCGTACCAGCCGCCGAACTCGATCTGATGCGCGCCGAGATCGATGCTCATCGACGAAATCACGCCGTAGCGCGCAATGCGATATTCGGTGGTGCGCGTGATCAGCCCCGATCCGCCGGTGGCCGCAACCAGCGCCGCTCCAGCCGCTGCCGCCTGCGCAGTCGTGAGCGCGGTACACGCCGCCGGGCGAACCCCATTGGCATTGGCGCCGAAGCGGCAATTGGCCGGAATGCTGGCATAATTCGGGTCGAGATAGGCCTGCGCGGTCGTGATGGACTGGCCGAGCGGGCCGGCCACCACGCCGGCGCCGTCATTGTGATGATAATAGCCGGTGGTCGACCAGGTCACATGGCTGGAAAGATGCGCGTCGTAGCGCGCATAAGCGAGATAATCGGTGCGCTGCGCGTCCGAATAATAATTGCGATAATTGCTGCCTACGTTCGCCGGAGAATTGCCGAGCGCGTTGAGGTAGCTGGTGCGGTAGGTTGCGAAGTCGGGATAGAAGAACGGCTTCGTATAAGGCGTGTAGAGCTGGACCGGGGTGGCGGTCCCGCCGGCGGAGGGACGGAAGAAGACGGTCGCGTCCTCGTTCGGCTGCTTGAAATCGTTATAATCGAAATAGAGGGTCAGCTTGCCGGCGCTGTCGTCGTGGACGAACTTCGCATTCGCCTGCCAGCCGCCCTGCTTGCCGTCGAAATCCCACGCGCGGGCGTGCTGCCGGGCACCGGAGAGATAGATCGAATTGGCGCCGTTGGCCCCGAAGCCGCCGCTGTCGACGCGCACGAAGCTGCGCGAGGCGCTGTAGCTGCCGAACGTCTGGGCGGCACGAATGCCGAAGCTTGCCTGCGGATCGGACGAGAAGGTCTCGACCGTGCCGCCGAGATTGCTGTTCGACGCGGTGGCGAGATCGCCCGCGCCGGCCGCCACGACCACGCGGGCGACGTTTTCCGAGATCACCGCGCGTTGGGGGGAGAGACCGTTATAATTGCCGTAGCTCTGGTCGCCCAATGGCAGCCCGTCCATCGTATAGCCCAGCTGATTGGCAGCGAAGCCATGGATGAAGATCTGCGCATTCTGCTCATTATAGCCCCACGGATCGGCGGTGATGTAGAGCACGCCGGGAAGGGTCTGGATCGCCTTTAACGGCGAGACGCCGGGCAGGATCTTCTGGATCTCAGCCTGCGAAATCGCGGTGGCGGAGCGGGTCGCCTTGGCGCCGGTGACGATGATAGTCCCCTCGTCGGCGTCGCCTGCGGCATCGGTCGCCGGGGCGGCCGGATCAGCGGCAGCGCTCGGTGCCGGCGCGACGTCGTTGGTCTTTGCCTGCCCAACGCCGGCTGCCAGGCTCGCGGCCATCAGAGCGATCAACGAAATGTGCGTGCGGACCATGAATTCCCCCCGGATTGCTGCGCTGCAAGATCGGGGGTCGGTAGCGGCTGCTTTGTAGGATTTCCGTGACGGCGGCGTTTCGATTTTATGACGTGGTGCCGGCGTGCAAAAATGCCACGGGGGCGGGATTAGCGGGCCGGCTTGCGTGCCTCGGCAATGGCGGCGACGAGGCCGTCATAGCCAATCGCTCCCTGATACGTGCGGTTGCCGATCACGAAGAAGGGCGTGGCCGCAATCTGCATGCGCCGCGCCAGCGACAGGTTGGACGTAAGCTCGGCCGTAACGTCGGCGGCGCGGGTGTCGGCGGCGAAGCGGGTAGCGGCGAGGCCAACCGATCGAGCGGCGGTGGCGATGCCGTTACGATCCGGATGGTTGCCCGCAAACAGGGCGCGATGGAAAGCGAGATATTTGCCCTGTTTGGCTGCGGCGAGCGCCGCCAGTGCGGCGGCATCGCTGTCCGGCCCGAGCACGGGCATCTCGCGCCACACCACCTTGAGCTTGGGGTCTTCCTTCAGCAGCCGGTCGATCTCGGTCGCGCTCGCGCGGCAATAGGGGCAATTGTAATCCGAGAACATGACCAGCGTCACATCGCCGCGCGGGTTGCCCGCCCAGGCGCTGGCAAAAGGCGTTTCGATCGCGCGGCGGTCGGAGCCGATCCGCAGACGGTCGATCGCCTCGGCAATGATCTCGGGATGGGCGACCGCATAATCGCGTGCCGCGACGTGGCTGGAGGGCACGCCGGGGCGGGGTAGCGCCCAACCGATGGCGAGGCCGGCAATGGCGGCGAGGGCGATCCCGACCAGCGCCACAGGCAAAGTTACCGTCCGGCTCATTTCTTGTGACGACGCTGGCGATCGGCTTCGTCGCGGGCGGTCAGCGCGAGATCCTGCGCGCGGATATAATCCGGCGTGCCGGGCGGAATGCCGCGCATCGCGATCTCGGCATTGGCAGCCGCCATTTGCGGCTGATCCTGCAAGCTATAGCGCTCGGCGCTGGCAAGGCTGGCGCGCGCCTCGTCGCCCATGCGCGTATAGACCAGGCCGAGATCGTACCAGGCCTGCGGATTTTCATTGTCGCGCTGCACGGCGACCCGCAGCACCTGCGCCGCTTCCTTGAGATTGACGGGATTCTCCGTTGCGACCAGCGCGTTACCGAGCAGAGCGGCGATGAGCGGCGTCGAGCGCGACTGCTGCACCGCCTCGCGCAGCGCCGGGATCGCCTCGGCCGGCTTGCCGCTTTCGAGCAGGATCTGACCCTTGAGCTCGAGGAAATAGGGATCGTGCGGCGCCGTCGCCAGCAATGCGGCGACTTCACGATTGGCGGCGTCCGGATAGCCGCCGCGATGCCACGCGTAAGCGCGCGCATAATGGGCGGGCATGCTCTGGTCGCGTTCCGGGAATTTGTTCATCACCACCGGCGGATCGTCGAGATAGCCGACCAGCTTGGCCTTGATCCGCAGGAAACGCGCATGCTTGGCCTGATCGACCGGCGCGTTCCACCACGGCGATTTCTCGAGATCCCCCATCAGCGCCGCCTGCCGCTCCGCGGTCATCGGGTGGTCGACGGCGAACGGGTCGATAGAGGTATAGCTCGGGGTCAGGCGATATTCCTCCTGGCGAAGCTTGCCGAAGAAGCTGATCATCCCCTTGCCGGAATAATGCGCATCATTGAGGTGGCGCACCGCCGAGGCGTCGGCGCTGCCCTCCTGCTGGCGGCTGTAGGCGAGGAATTTGCCCATCGCCGCGCTCTGGCCGGCGGCCATGGCGAGCATGCCGACCGGGCCCGCGACCACGGTTGCGGCAATGCCCGCGAGCAGCGACAGCAAGGTGACGCGGCTGGCGGCTGCGATCGCGTCCCCGCTGCGGACCGCGTCCCCGCCTTCGATATGACCGAGCTCATGCGCGATCACACCTTCCAGCTCGTTGGCATTATCGGCATGCTGGATCGTGCCGGAATTGATGTAGATCGCCTGGCCGGTGGCGACGAAGGCGTTAATCTCGGGATCGTTGATCACATATAGTTTGAGCGCGCCGGGCGAGAGGCCGGCGGACACCGCCATCGGCGCGCTGATATCGGACAGGAATTGCTCGGTCTCGGCATCGCGCAGGATCGATGGCCCCCCGCTTTGCGCGCACGCCTGCTGGGCGGGGAGCGCAAACGACAATGCGGCGGCGCAGGCGATCCGGATCAGGCGTCTGGACGAAAGCATCGGGCGTTACTCAAACGCGCGCCGCTGAACCGCGGCTGAAAACATGCCAGTCCCGCCCCGCCGATGCGACGGAGCGGGACATGGCATCAGGCGCCGAAGGTCCGCTGCCACCAGCCGCGGCGCGGTTCGCCATTGGCATCGAGCCCGCTGGCGTCGCCTTCCGGCTCGGCATCGCCGGGCGTCGAGCCGTTCGGTGCCGCCCCATTGCTCGCCACGACGGGGGCTGCCTCGGGCGCAGGCTCGGCCGGGGCCGCAGCGGCCGCTGCCTTGCTCGCGCGCCGCCGACGCGGTGCCGGTGCGGCTTCCTCGACCGGTGCCGGAGCTTCGGGCTCGACGACCGGCGTAGACGCCTCGGGCGCCTCCGGTGCCGCCTCAACCGCCTTGGTGCGGCGTCCGCGGCGTGGCTTGACCGGAGCCTCTTCCGCCGGGGCGGCGGCTTCAGGTTCCGGTGCGGAAGCGGCCGGTTCGGCTGGTGCAGCCTCGACCGCTTCTACCGCCTTGCGAGCGCGAGGACGGCGGCGTGCGGCAGGCTTCTCCGGCTCGGCAGCCACCACCTCTTCGACCGAGGCGGCTTCCGGCAGCGGCTCGGCCACGGGGTCGGTTTCGGACGATCCGTCTGGCGCTGCTTCGGCGCCTTCGCTGGCACCCGGCGCATCGCCGCGGTTCCTGCGGCGGCCACCGCGACGACCGCGACGGCCACGACGGCGTTCCTCGCCGCCGGCCTCGCCTTCGCCCGCTTCGGCAACAGGACGAGCCTCATCGGCCTCTTCGTCCAGACCGGCCTCTTCCGAAGCTTCGGTGCCGGTCCCGCCCTCACTTGCTTCGTCGCGACGACCGCCACGGCGGCGACGACGACGGCGGCGGCGGCCGCCTTCGCTATCGTCGCGCGGTTCGCGCTCGCGGCCATTCTGCTCGACGGTTTCGGGCTCCTCGGCCTCTTCCTCATAATCCTCGATCAGATCGTCGTCCGGCTCGGGGGCGATCTGCTGCGGCAGGCGCGGTGCGTGGCTCGGCGGCGGGCCGCTCGCCTCGACCGTCATGCGCGAGCCGTCGGGCTGGCCGTCGCTCAATATCTCGATCAACACGCCGTAGCGGTCCTCGATGTCGGCGAGCTCCGCGCGCTTGCGGTTGAGGACGTACAGCGTGGCTTCCTGGCTGGCGCGTAGCGTCAGGCGCGAGCCGCGGCCGCGCGCGGCCTCTTCCTCGAGCAGGCGCAGGGCCTGCAGGCCGGACGAAGACGGGGTGCGGATGAAGCCCGAGCCGTCGCAATGCGGGCAAGTCCGGGTCGAAGCTTCGAGCACGCCGGTGCGCAGGCGCTGGCGGCTCATCTCGAACAGGCCGAAGCCGGAAATGCGGCCGACCTGGATGCGCGCGCGATCGTTCTTGAGCGCGTCCTTCATCGCCTTTTCAACCTTACGGTTGTTGGAGCTGTTCTCCATGTCGATGAAGTCGATCACGACCAGACCGGCCATGTCGCGCAGGCGCAGCTGGCGGGCGATTTCCTGCGCGGCCTCAAGGTTGGTCGCGGTCGCGGTCTGCTCGATATTATGCTCGCGCGTCGAACGGCCGGAGTTGATGTCGATCGAGACCAGGGCCTCGGTCGGGTTGATGACGATATAACCACCGGACTTGAGCTGGACGACCGGCTGATACATCGCCGCCAGCTGATCCTCGACGCCGAAGCGCTGGAACAGGGGAATCGCGTCCGAATAGGGCACGATCTTCTTGGCGTGGCTCGGCATGAGCAATTTCATGAAGGTCCGGGCCGCGCGATAGCCCTCCTCGCCCTCGACGATCACCTCGTCGATATCCTTGTTGTAGATATCGCGGATGGCACGCTTGATGAGGTCGCTGTCGCGATAGATTTCGGCCGGCGCCGACGAATGCAGCGTCTTGTCGCGGATCTCGTCCCACAATCGGGCCAGGTAATCGAAGTCGCGGCGGATCTCAGGCTTGGTGCGCTGCAGGCCCGCGGTGCGCACGATGCAGCCCATCGTGCGCGGCAGATCCAGCTCGGCGAGGATCGACTTCAGCCGCTTGCGGTCCGACGCGTTGGAGATCTTGCGCGAGATGCCGCCGCCATGGCTGGTGTTGGGCATGAGCACGCAATAGCGGCCGGCGAGGCTAAGATAGGTGGTGAGCGCGGCGCCCTTATTGCCGCGTTCTTCCTTGACGACCTGGACCAGCAATACCTGGCGCCGGCGGATCACGTCCTGAATCTTGTAGCGGCGGCGCAGGTTCATCCGCTTCTGGCGGAGCGATTCCACGGCATTGCTGTCGTCGCCGGCAGTCGACGTGGCCTGCGGCGCGGGGGGCTGATCGCCCTCTTCATAATCGCCGTCATGGTCATGATCGGCATGGTCTTCGGCGGCGTCGAGATATTCGCGCGCGCCGTCGTCATCGAGGCGCTCATTGCCCTCGATCTCGTCTTCTTCGTCCTCGCGGGCGCGCAGCGCCTCTTCCTCGGCGGCGTGCTCGGCTTCCTCCCGCAGCAGGGCCTCGCGGTCCTCCTTCGGGATCTGGTAATAATCGGGATGGATTTCCGAGAAAGCGAGGAAGCCGTGGCGGTTGCCGCCATAGTCGATGAACGCCGCCTGGAGCGACGGCTCGACCCTGGTCACCTTGGCGAGATAGATATTCCCCTTGAGCTGCTTGTGCTCTTCGGACTCGAAATCAAACTCCTCGATGCGGTTTCCCTTGACGACGGCCACACGGGTTTCTTCCCGGTGGCGCGCGTCGATCAACATGCGCATGGACATCAAATAGTCTCCGAGCGCCCGTCCTGGCCGGCATGCGGCGGCGGGCGCGATTAAGGTAAGGCCCGGGACTGGCGCAAAAACGCGCTTCTCCCGACCCGACGATGCTTGAAAATGCCTCTGCCGCAACACCATCCGGAGCGCGTTTCGCTCCGGCAAAGCCCGTCACCCGCGCGCCCAGAGCCGGTTCGGCTCGACGGACGGGAGAGGAAAAATGGTACATGCAGCTTCAACCTGGGATGACGGCCGCGAATTTGTTCGCGCCGGAACGGTTCGGGGAAACGATACGCTACGCGCCGTGCCGAACCAGGGGTGCGTAGCATCTGCCCTGGGGCGCGGCAACCGAAAGCTCCGCCGTCCCGGACCTCGATATGGCAATGCTAACCCGACCCCGCAATGCCGGGCGGGGCCCACCGCGCGGGCGGGAGCACTCACGTGTTTGGCAATAGTCGCGGACACAAACCGGCCGGCCAGCTGCGGGATTCCCAGCGACTCGCGACTTTGCTACGCTGGTAGCGATGCCGAACCGCGCTCGTGCACTCCTGTCCCTGCTTGCGCTGCTGCTTGCGGCCGTGCCGGCTCAAGCCGCGCGCACGCCCAACAGCGCCACCGCCGCCATCCCGCCGCGCCCGTCGCGCCTGTCGCTGCCGATGGTGCAGGGACCGCGCCGCGCCGATGCGCCGCTGGTGGTGATCGACGCCGGTCATGGCGGGCACGACCCCGGCTCGTCCTCGTCCGATGGCGGCGAGCAGGAAAAGGATGTCGCGCTCAGGATAGCGAGGGCGATCCGCCAGGAATTGCTGGAGGGCGGCAAGGTCCGCGTCGCGCTGACACGCTCCGACGATCGGTTCCTCGTGCTGCAGGAGCGGCGCGAGATTGCCCGCCAGCTTCGCGCGGATTTGTTCATTTCCGTCCATTGCGACAGCGCGCCCAATGCGGCGGCGCGCGGCGCCAGCATCTACACCTTGTCGGAAACCTCGTCCGACCGCGTCGCGGCGGCCCTGGCCGCGCGCGAGAACAAGGCTGACGTGATCAACGGCATCGACCTGTCGCGCGAGACCAGCGACGTGTCTTCGATCCTGATCGACCTCGCCCAGCGCGAGACGCTCAACACCTCCTCCGCCTTCGCGGCCGTGCTACAGCGCGAGCTGTCGCCCCTGATCGGACTTAAATCGACCTTTCACAAATATGCCGGGCTGATGGTCTTGAAGGCGCCGGACGTGCCGTCGGTATTGCTCGAAACCGGCTACATCTCCAACGACGACGATCTCGCTTTGCTGATGTCGGAAGAGTATCGCCAAAAGATCGCGCTGGGCGTTCGCCGCGCGGTCGAAGCGCATTTCGCGCGCCAGCTGGTCGGCAAGGCCAGGGACCGGGAGGAATTGCCATGATTCGCACCGCCAGCCTGACCGTGGCATTGTTGCTCACGGCCATGCCCTCGCTTGCTGCCGCACCGGCGCCGTCGATCGCCGCTGCCGTCGCGGATCCGGGGCGACCCGCCGCCGACCGCGATCGCGATCCGGAACGCAAGCCTGCCGAGATGCTGGCGTTCGCCGGGGTAAAGCCCGGCATGGTGGTGGTCGATATCCTGCCGGGCGGCGGCTATTTCACGCGCCTATTCTCCACTGCGGTCGGCCCTACCGGCAAGGTGATCGGCTATGTGCCGGACGAGATGTATGCCGGGCGGCCGAAGTCGCTCGACGCCGTTCAGGCGCTTGCCGCCGATCCGGCCCACAAGAATGTCGAGGCATTGCACGATCCCGCGCTGGCCCCCGGCCCGGCCAATATCGCCGACCTGGTGTGGACCTCGCAAAATTACCATGACCTGCACAACATTGCCGGACTGGATGTGGTCGCTTTCAACAAGGTGCTGTACCGGATCGTGCGGCCAGGCGGCGTCTATGTCGTGCTCGATCATTCGGCACCGGCAGGATCGGGCGTGACCGATACCAATACGCTCCATCGCATCGAGGCCGCGGCCGTCCGCAAGGAGGTTGAGGCGGCCGGCTTCAAATTCGATGGGGAGAGCAAGGTGCTCGCCAATCCGGCCGACCCGCGTACGGCCAAGGTGTTCGACCCTTCGATCCGTGGCCATACCGACCAGTTCATCCTGCGCTTCCGCAAGCCGGGCGGGAAATAGGCCGACGGTTGCCTGCGCCGCTCGCGATCAGGCTTCAGAACGGAATAGAGCCTGATCCACGCCGGCCGCGGACGCGCTAAGCGCTTCCACCGCCGACAATCAGGCTCTAGACGCGATTCGGTGAAGCTCACCCTACCCCGTTTCCACCTTCCCGACGGAGCGATCAGGAACGTGCTGGCCCAGCGGCGCGTGCGCTGGCTGCTGGGAATCGTCGGCTTCCTGATCCTTGCCTATGTCCTGTTCTGGCTGATCTTCCTGCGCGGGCTGCCGTCCACGGACAAGTTGCTGAGTTATGAGCCGCCGCTGCCGACGAACGTGCGCGCGCTCGATGGAACGCCCGTCTATAGCTTCGCGCGGGAACGGCGCGTCGAATTGGCCTATGATGAATATCCGCCGCAGCTGATCCACGCCTTCCTCTCGGCCGAGGACAAGACCTTCTTCTCGCACCACGGGATCGATCCATCGTCTTTCCTGTTCGCGGTGTTCGACTATGCGCGCAAAAGCGGCACCGGCAAGCGTGCCCACGGCGGCTCGACCATCACCCAGCAGGTCGCCAAGAATTTGCTGATCGGCAACGAATATTCGCCGACCCGCAAGGTCAAGGAAGCCGCGCTTGCCGTCCGCATCGAAAATGCGATGTCGAAGCAGCAGATCCTCGAACTCTATCTCAATCAGATCTTCCTCGGTCGTAACGCCTATGGCGTCGAGGCCGCAGCGCGCGCCTATTTCGGCAAGAGCGTCAATGAGCTCACGCTCCCGGAAATGGCCTATCTTGCGACGCTGCCCCGGGCGCCGGCCAATTACGATCCGGACCGCCATGCCGAACGCGCGATCGAACGGCGCGCCTATGTGCTGCGCGAGATGCAAGCCAACGGCTATATCACGAAGGCGGAGGAGCAGTCGGCCGCCGCTGCCCCGCTCGGCACGGTCCAACGCTCGGACGCCCGGCGCGACGCGGAAAAGCCGTTCGAAGGCTATTTCATGGAGGAGGTTCGGCGCGAACTGATCGCCAAATACGGCACCGACATCGGGGACGGCGCCAACAGCGTCTATGCCGGTGGGCTCTGGGTGCGCAGTTCGCTCGACCCGAAGGCGCAAAAGGCGGTCGAGCAGGCATTGCGCGACGGCCTCGTCCGCTACGATACCGGCGGCGGCTGGCGCGGGCGATCCGGCCAGATCGATGCCGGCCCCGGCTGGCCTGCGCGGCTCGCCAACGCTCCGGTCGAGGTCGGCTATTCCAATTGGCGTGCGGCGCTGATCCTCGGCAAGTCGCCTAGTAGTGCCGAACTCGGCTTTGCCGACGGCACCACCTCGCAACTCTTCCCGTGGGGAGCCGCGGCACCCAAGCGCGGTGTCGGCGGGCGCGCCTTCGACTTCCTGCAGCGCGGCGATATCGTCATCGTCGCACCCGCCGGCAGCGGCTGGGCGCTGCGCTCGATCCCGGCCATCTCCGGCGGCATGGTCGCCGAGAATGTCCACACCGGCCAGGTCGTCGCGATGCAGGGCGGATTCGACTCGCGCAACAGCTTCAATCGCGCGACGCAGGCGCTGCGCCAGCCCGGCTCGTCATTTAAACCCTTCGTATATTCAGCAGCGCTCGACAGCGGGATGACGCCGGCGTCGATCATCGTCGACGGCCCCTTCTGCGTGTTCCAGACGGCGTCGCTCGGCACCAAATGCTTCCGTAACTTCACCGGCGGCTATGCCGGGCCGCAGACGATGCGCTGGGGTGTGGAGCAATCGCGCAATTTGATGACGGTTCGTGCCGCGAGCGCGGCCGGGATGAGCAAGGTGGTGGCGCTCGCGAAGAAAATGGGTGTCGGCGATTATCCGCCCTACATCGCTTATTCGCTCGGCGCGGGCGAGACGACGGTGCTGCGGATGGTCAATGCCTATGCGATGCTGGCCAATCAGGGGCGCTCGGTCAAACCCACCCTGATCGACTATGTCCAGGATCGGCATGGCAAGGTGATCTGGCGGGCGGACAATCGCCCGTGCGAGGGCTGCAATGCCAAGGACTGGAACGGCGGCCGGATGCCGCGGCCGCGGCCGCGCTCCACCCAGGTCATGGATCCGCTGACGGCCTACCAGATGGTGCATATCATGGAGGGCGTCGTCCAGCGCGGCACCGCCACCGTGCTGCGCGATCTCAACCGGCCGCTGTTCGGCAAGACCGGTACCAATACCGGCCCGACCAACGTCTGGTTCGTCGGCGGCTCTCAGGACCTGGTCGCCGGCGTCTATATGGGCTTCGATCGTCCCCGCCCGATGGGCGGCTATGCGCAGGGCGGCACGCTTGCCGCGCCGATCTTCCGCCAGTTCGCGCAGATCGCGATGAAGGACATGCCGGTCGTCCCGTTCAAGGCACCACCGGGTATTCGCATGGTGCGCATCGATCGGCGCTCGGGCAAGAAGGTGTTCGGCGGCTGGCCGAACGACGCCGATCCGAAATCGGCGATCATCTGGGAAGCGTTCAAGCCCGAGAGCGAGCCGCGCCGCGCGATCGGCAAGCGCGATCTGAACCCGCCTCGCCCCAAGGTCGTGCATCGGGCGCGGACCAACAATGACAGCGACTTCTTGCAGCAGCAGGGTGGCATTTACTAGGTAAGCGCCACGCCAACGCTCCCCGGCGAGAGCCGGGGTCCAGCTCCAACCGTCGAACTGGACCCCGGCCCTGGCCGGGGAACGGAATTCCAAAGGACGTTTCTGATATGCGCGCCGAAGCGCAAGCCCATATTGCCCAGATCGATGCAGCGCTGGCGCTGGTGCGCCGGTTTCTCGACTGGGATCGCGCCGTGCGCCGGCTCGACGAACTCAACAACCGCGTCGAGGATCCGAAGCTGTGGGACGATCCCAAAGCGGCGCAGGCGGTGATGCAGGAGCGCCGCCGCCTGGAAGGCGCGATCGCTGCGGTCAACGCGATCGACCAGGAGCGCACCGACACGGTTGAGCTGATGGAAATGGCCGAGGCCGAAGGCGACGAAGCCCTGGTGGACGATGGCGTACGCGCCCTTGCGGAGCTGGCGGAGCGGGCCGATCACGACAAGGTCATGGCCTTGCTCGCGGGCGAGGCCGACGCCAACAATAGCTATATCGAAGTCAATGCCGGCGCCGGCGGGACCGAAAGCCAGGATTGGGCGGGCATGCTCCAGCGCATGTATACGCGCTGGGCCGAACGCCACGGCATGAAGGTCGAACTGGTCGATTTCCACGCGGGCGAGCAGGCGGGCATCAAGTCGGCGACGCTGCTGATCAAAGGCGAGAATGCCTATGGCTATGCCAAGACCGAGAGTGGCGTGCATCGCCTGGTCCGCATCAGCCCCTATGACAGCGCCGCGCGCCGTCACACCAGCTTTGCCAGCGTGTGGGTCTATCCCGAGGTCGACGATGATATCGATATCGTCGTCAACGACAGCGACCTGCGGATCGATACCTATCGTGCGTCGGGCGCGGGCGGGCAGCATATCAACACCACCGATTCGGCGGTGCGCATCACCCACATCCCCACCAACATCGTCGTCCAGTGCCAGAATCAGCGCTCGCAGCACAAGAATAAGGCGGAGGCGATGAAGCAGCTCAAGGCCCGGCTCTATGAGGAGGAGTTGCGCAAGCGCGAGGCGGAAGCCGACGCGACCAACGCGAGCAAGACCGACATTGGCTGGGGTCATCAAATCCGGTCCTATGTGCTCCAGCCTTATCAGCTGGTGAAGGATCTGCGGACCGGAGCGACATCCACCGCGCCCGCCGATGTGCTCGACGGCGACCTCGACAAGTTCATGGCCGCCGCCTTGTCGCAGCGCGTGACCGGAGAGACGGTCGAAGTGGAGGATGTCGAGTGACCCGGCGCTTGCTGGTCGCGGCCTTGCTGCTCGCCGGCTGCAGCCAGGCTGCTCCGGAAGAGCAGCGCACGGCGGCAGGCTTTCCGAAGGCCGAGCGGCCGGTGGCGGCAACGGTGTCGGGCGGCTGGTCGACCGAGCCCGACCGCGACCGCCTCAAAGAGGCGGAGGCGGTGATGACCGCCGCCGGCATACGGCCGGGCATGACCGTCGCCGACATCGGCGCGGGTGAGGGTTATTATACGATCAGGCTTGCCGCGCGCGTTGGCGCCAAAGGCCGCGTGCTGGCCGAGGATATCGTGCCATCCTATCATGATCGGCTGGCGGAGCGCGTCTATCGCGACCGGCTCGACAACGTCTCGGTCAAGCTCGGCAAGCCGGCCGATCCGGGTCTGCCGCCGCACAGCTTCGACCGGATCTTCATGGTCCACATGTACCACGAGATTGAGGAGCCGTACGAATTCCTGTGGCGGCTGCGGCCGGCGCTTGCGCCGACCGGCATGGTGGTCGTGGTCGATGCCGACCGTGCGACCCAGGCGCACGGCACCCCGCCGGCGCTGCTGGACTGCGAATTCAAGGCGATCGGCTATGCGCTGGTCGAGCGCAAGCCGATGCCGCAGGCAGGCGGCTATCTCGCATTGTACAAGGCTGTTGGCCCCCGGCCGAAGCCGGCGGACATGCACGCCTGCCGCGCATGAACGTCGCCCCGGCCCGAGGCCGGGGCGGGAATTACTTGCCGGTCAGATCGACACCGATGTAGCGCGCCGGGCCAGTGCCGCGCTGAACCAGCAACAGCACGGTCTTGTATCCGGCCCGCTTGGCGGCATCGACCGCGGCGGCGGCCTCGGCCGCGGTCGCAACCGGGCGCTGGGCAATGGCGAGGATGACGTCGCGCGGCTGAAAACCCTTCGATCCGGCGTCGCTCGACTGATCGACACCAGTCACCACCACGCCCCGCGTGCCGGGGGCAAGCCCCAGCTGCTGCGCGATCTGCGGCGTCAGCGTCTGCAGCGACAGGCCCAGCGAATTGCGTAGCGTGGACGGCGAGCTCGAGCCGTTGTCGGGCACCGCATCGTCTTCGCTGCCGCCATTGGCTGCCGCCAGCTGATCCTCCGGCGGGCGCTCGGCCAGCACCGCATTCAGCGTGACCGGCTTGCCGTTGCGGATCACGTCGATCCGCACGCGCGAGCCGACCGGCTGACCGGCGACGATGTAGGACAGCGTGTTGTCGGGAGTGATGTCCTGGCCGTTGACCTTGACGATCACGTCGCCCTGCTGGACGCCCGCGCGTGCCGCCGGCTGGCCGGGCTCGACCCGCGACACGATCTCGCCGCGATCCTTGGGCAGGTTGAGGCCCGCCGCGACATCATCGGTCATCGGCTGGATGCCGACGCCGAGATAGCCGCGGTGGATACGCTGGCCCTTCATCAGCTGCAGAACGACCGGCTTGGCCTGCTCCGCCGGGATCGCAAAGCCGATGCCGACGTTGCCGCCCGAGGGCGAGAAGATGGCGGTGTTGATGCCGACAACGTTGCCGGCAAGGTCGAACATCGGGCCGCCCGAATTGCCCTGGTTGATGGCGGCGTCGGTTTGGATGTAGCGATCATAGGGACCGCTGCCGATCGACCGATGGATCGCCGATACGATACCGGCGGTGACGGTGCCGCCTAGCGCGAACGGATTGCCGATCGCCACGACCCAATCGCCGACCCGGGTCTTGGTCGAATCGCCGAATTCGACGAACGGCAGGCCGGTCGCCTGAATCTTGAGCACCGCCAGGTCGGACGCCGCGTCCTTGCCGACGACGGTCGCCTTATATTCCTTGCGATCGGGCAGCGTGACGGTGATCGAGGAGACCGTGACCTTGCCCTGATCGGTCGGCACGCCCGAAATGACATGATTATTGGTGACGATATAGCCGTCGGCCGAGATGATGAAGCCGGAGCCGAGCGAGGTCGCCTCGCGCGTCACCGGCTGGGTGGTGCCGCTATCGTCGCCACCCTGCTGGCCGCCGAAACGGCGGAAGAAATCCTCGAACGGCGAGCCGGCGAACGGATTTTGCTGCTGGCGGTTGAGCTGAACCTTCTGCGTGGTCGAAATATTGACCACCGCCGGCTGGAGCTTGGCGGCGAGATCGGCGAAACTCATCGGCGCGCCGCGCGGCGCGACGGCGGCCATTTGCGACGGCGCGTTCTGCGCCACTTGCGCGCCCAACGGCGACTGGGTCACCACGGTCGCGGCAGCCCCGCCAAGGAGCATCGCGGCAGTTACAGCATAGGCATAACGCACTGGTTAACTCTCCTGAGACTTACGGCCGGCCTGCGGACGCGGCGCCGTTATCCTGAAACGGATGGCAAAGTGTGGCGATCCACGTCTGAATGCAAATTGAATGGGCTATTGGCGGGCGCGGCATCCTGGAGCGCCGACCGCCTCATGGCTTCTTGCCGGCGAACTCACGCAGATAATCATTGTCGGGTGACAGCAGGATCGTCGCCGATCCACGCGGCTGGGTATCGTCGGTACCGAACGTGTAACGATAGGACTGCATGGCGCGGTAGAAATCGTAGAAAGCCGGATCCTTGCCGAAGCTTGCCGCATAGGTATTGGCCGCGACCGCATCGGCATCGCCCCGGATGATCGAGGCCTGCCTTTGGCCCTCGGCCTGAATGGAGAGAGCCTGCTGCTGACGCGCGGTTCGCATGCGGTTGAAGGCGCTTTCGAGCGGAGTGCCGTCGGGCAGATCGGCGCGCTTGATCCGGACATCGACGATCTCGGCGCCATATTGTGCGGCAACCCGCGCGAGCGAGGTGCGGATATTGTTCATCACCACATCGCGCTCAGGGCTGAGCAGGATGCGGAACGGGCGCTTGCCGAGCTCGTTGCGCAGCGCCGAACCGAGGATCGGCTTCAATGCGTCGCTGACCCGCCGTTCGCTGCCGGCGGAGACATACATGCGCACCGGATTGACGATGCGGTAACGCGCGAATGCGTCCACCTCGACCCGCACCTGATCGGTCGAAAGCACCGCCTGGCGCGGCATGTCGAAATCGAGCACGCGCTTGTCGACCCACACCAGATTTTCGACGAACGGCATCTTGAGCGCGAGCCCGGCCCCCGTCCGCCCGAATTCCTCCCGGCGGTCATAAGCGTTGATGATGCGGATCGGTTCGCCGAAGCGCAGCACCAGCGCCTGGCGGGTTTCGGGGACGATCGTGAGTGAGCTCAGCACGACCGCGAGCACCAGCAAAGCGGCACCGGCCCAAATCACGGGATAGCGCCGCAGCGCGCTGATCAGGCTCACTTGGCCGGCTCCTGCGGCTTGGCCACCGCCGCCGGCGGGGCAAGATAAGGCACGACGTTACGCGGCTCGACGATCGTCTTGTCGCTCTTGGCCAGCACCCGCTCCATCGTGTCATAATACATGCGCCGCCGCGTCACTTCGGGCGCCAGCTTATATTGCGCATAGACGGCGTCGAAGGCGGTCGACTCGCCCTGCGCCTTGGCCTTGACCTGGGTCGCATAAGCGCGCGCCTGATTGAGGTAGGATTGCGCATTCTGCTGCGCGGCCGACACTTCCTTGAAGGCGTCGACAACCTCGCTTGGCGGGTCGGCCTGTTTGATCGCGACGCCCTGGATGACCACGCCGGCATGGTAGGAATCGAGCGTTTCCTGGGCGCGCTGGGCAACCTGCTGCTCGATCTGGCCGCGTTGGGCGCCGATCGCCTGATCGAGCGTGACGCGGGCGATCGCCTCGCGCATCGCGCTCTCGGCCACCTCCTTGATGGTCCCGTCGGGATCCTGCAGCTCGAACATATAGAGTTCCGGGTCGCGAATGTTCCAGCGCACCGAGTAGGCCAGATCGATGATGTTCTCATCGCCGGTCAGCATCAGATTCTGGCCGGTGGCGCCGTCGACGCCGGTGTCGATGTCGATGACGTGGATATTATCGACGTCGATCTTGCTGACGATGTCGATCGGCGCGGGGAACGACAGTCCAAGCCCGGGCTGGAGCGTGCCGACATATTTGCCGAAGCGCGTGATGACGCCGCGTTGCTGCGGGCCGATCGTGTGCGCGCTAGTGAGCGCGACCCACAACAGCAGCAAGGCGAGAATTCCCCAGCGCCAGGCGCCGCCGATATGGAGTCCTGGCGCCCCGCCGCCGCCATTGCCGCCGCCGAGCCGCTCCCGGCCGCGCTGGATCAGCGCGTCGAGCGCCGAGGGGCCGGCGCCGCCGGCGGGTGCCCGCCACGGCGTCTTGCCGCCTTCGCCGCCATCCGAGCCACCGCCCCATGGGCCGTCCTCGCTCAGTACCGCTCCCGCTATCATGTCGTGCATGGGCGCCCTTATAGTGGCCCACAACGGGAAAAATAGTGTTCGTTGGACGGAGCGGCATGGAGACGAAGTGCAAAGCGCTTCCACCGCCACCCTTCACCCTTTACGGCGCCGGGCCATGTCCTTCCGCTTTCACAAGATGCACGGGCTCGGCAACGACTTCGTCGTGATCGATGCGCGCACGGCGCCGATCGCGATGGATCCGGCGCGCGCGCGCGCCATCGCCGACCGGCGCGAGGGGATCGGCTGCGATCAGGTTATCCTGATCGAACCCTCCGAAATTGCCGATGCACGCATGCGGATCTGGAATTCCGACGGCGGAGAGGTCGAGGCTTGCGGCAACGCCTCGCGTGCCGTCGCGCTGCTGCTGGGCCGCCAATCGACGCTCGAGACGCTGGCCGGTACGCTGCACCTCGTCGCAGATGGCGGTCTGGCCACGGTGGACATGGGCAGCCCGCGTTTCGACTGGGAGCGGATCCCGCTCGCTTACGCCATGGACACGGCGCACCTGCCGGTCGGCTGGGACGAATTGAACGACCCCGCCGCGGTCAATGTCGGCAATCCGCACGTCATCTTCTTCGTCGAGGATTGCGATCGGGTCGATCTGGAACGGCTCGGCCCGCAAATCGAGCATGATCCGCTGTTCCCGGACCGGGTCAACGTCAACGTCGCGACGATCGAAGCGGCCGACCGCATCCGGCTGCGCGTGTGGGAACGCGGCGCCGGGCTGACCCGCGCCTGCGGCACTGGCGCCTGCGCGACCGCGGTTGCGGCGATCCGTGGCGGCAAGGTCGAGAGCCCGGTCACGGTCGCCCTGCCAGGCGGCGAATTGCTGATCGATTGGGCGCCCGGCGGCAGCATCAGCATGTCGGGCCCCGCCGCCCATGTCTTCACCGGCGAGTCAGAAGAGTTGTGAGCGGGCCGACGCTGATCAGCCACGGCTGCCGGCTCAACATCGCCGAAAGCGAGAAGATCGCGGCGATGCTCGCTGGCGAAAGCGACCTGGTGGTGGTCAACAGCTGCGCGGTAACGGCCGAGGCGGTGAAGACCGCGCGCCAGGCGATCCGCCGCGCCAAGCGGGAGCGCCCCGACGCGCGCATCCTGGTGACGGGATGCGCGGCCGAGATCGAACCGGAGACGTTCACCGCGATGGCGGAAGTGTCGGGGGTCGTGCCGAACACGGCAAAGTTCGAGCCATCCCGTTATTTCCCGTCATCCCAGCGGAGGCTGGGATCCATGTCTGGCGTGGCCGAAGGCGGCGCTATGCGGGGCAATGACCTTGGGCCCCAGCCTGCGCTGGGGCGACAGGGAGGGGGCCATGCCCGCACCTTCCTTCCGGTGCAGAACGGTTGCGATCATCGCTGCACCTTCTGCATCATCCCGTTCGGGCGTGGCCCGAGCCGGTCGCTGCCCGCCGGCGGCGTGATCGAGGAGGCGCACCGTGCCGTCGGCCAGGGCGCCCGGGAGATCGTATTAACCGGCGTCGACCTTACCGCTTACGGCGCCGATCTGCCCGGCCAGCCTTCGTTGGGCAGCCTGGTCGCGCGCATCCTGCGCCACGTGCCCGATCTGCCGCGCCTGCGGCTGTCCTCGCTCGATCCGTGCGAGGTGGACGCAGCTTTGCTCGAGCTTATCGCGCATGAGCCGCGGCTCATGCCGCACGTCCATCTTTCGCTGCAGGCGGGCCATGACCTGATCCTCAAGCGAATGAAGCGCCGGCACAGCCGGGCGCAGGCGGTGGCGCTGGTTGCGCGGCTGAAGGAGGTTCGCCCGGATATCGTCATCGGGGCCGATCTGATTGCAGGCTTCCCGACGGAGGATGCGGCGATGTTCGGCGAGACGCTCGCCCTGATCGACGATTGCGCCATCGCGTTTGCGCACATCTTTCCCTATTCGCCCCGCGCAGGAACGCCTGCCGCGCGGATGCCGCAGGTCGCCCGGTCGTTGATCAAGGAACGTGCCGCGCAGCTGCGCGCGGCGGGAGCGCGGCGCAAGGCCGCATGGCTCAAGGAGCAGGTTGGAACGGTGAGGCAGGTCTTGGTCGAATTGGATGGCGTGAGTGGCCATGCGGACAATTTCGCGCGCGTGAAGTTTCCGCCGGCGCGGCCAAACAGCATTGTCGCAATCCGCATGGTCGACACCGACGGGGACATGCTGACGGGTATCGCGGCATGAGCACCCCCTGGCACGAGCGGCTGCTCGGCGGGTTCCGCCGCACGTCCGACAAGCTTGGCGAGAACCTGTCGGGCCTGTTCGGCAAGGCGGCGCTCGACGAGGACACGCTCGATCAGATCGAGGAAGCATTGATCGCTTCCGACCTCGGCCCCGCCACGGCAGCTCGGGTGCGGGCGCGGCTGACCGGCGAGCGCTTCGCGCTCGGGCTGACGGAGGCGCGGCTGCGCGAAATCGTCGCCGAGGAAGTCGCCGCAATTCTCGAGCCGGTCGCCAAGCCGTTGGAGATCGAGGCGTTTCCGCGCCCGCAGGTGATCCTCGTGATCGGTGTCAACGGATCGGGCAAGACCACGACGATCGCCAAGCTCGCCCATCTCCTGACCGAGCAGGATTATTCGGTGATGCTGGTCGCGGGCGACACGTTCCGCGCCGCCGCGATCGGCCAGCTCAAGATATGGGCCGAGCGGATCGGTGTGCCGATCATCTCCGGCAACGAAGGCGGGGACGCCGCGGGCCTGGTCTATGAAGGGGTCAAGCGCGGTACCGCCGAAGGGATCGACGTGCTGATCGTCGACACCGCCGGGCGGCTGCAGAACAAGGCGGGGCTGATGGACGAATTGTCCAAGATCCGCCGCGTGCTCGGCCGCCTCAATCCGGCCGCACCGCATGACGTCGTGCTCGTGCTCGATGCCACCACCGGCCAGAACGGGCTCAATCAGATCGAGGTGTTCCAGAAGGAGGCGGGTGTCACCGGCCTGGTCATGACCAAGCTTGACGGCACCGCACGGGGCGGCGTGCTGGTCGCGGCGGCCGAGAAATACGCTTTGCCGATCCACGCGATCGGCGTGGGCGAAACCATTGATGACCTGCGCCCGTTCGACCCCCGTGAAGTTGCCCGAGCGATTGCCGGGATCGAACGCCTCGCCCCGGAGAAATCACGATGAGTAACGCCTCCGCCCAGCGCGCCGATCCGGGCATGGGCATGCGCCTCGCGCTCGATCTCGGGCCGATCGTGGTCTATTTCGCGGCTTTCGCGCTGACCCACCAGAATATCTACGTCGCGACCGGGCTGTTCATGGCGGTGACGGCGGTGGCGATGCTGGTATCGCTGGTGCGCTTCGGCAAGGTCTCGCCCATCCAGATCTTTTCGGCGGTCATGGTGCTGGTGCTCGGCGGCCTGACCATCTGGCTGCACAAGGACTGGATCATCAAGATCAAGCCCACCATCTATTATGTGACGGTCTCGTCGATCCTGCTCTGGGGCATGGCGACCGGCCGGCCGACGCTCCAGATGGTGCTCGGCCAGGCTTATCCCGGCCTGTCGCCGGAAGGCTGGCGGCAGCTGACGCGCAACTGGGCGTTCTTCTTCCTGGCGTTGGCGATCGCCAACGAACTGGTCTGGCGCAACTTCTCGACCGCGACGTGGCTCGGCTACAAATTGTGGGGTTCGATGCCGGCGACCGTGATCTTCGCCGCCTGCAACGTGCCCTTGCTGATGCGCCACGGGCTGGCAGCGGACGATAACAAGGTCGTGCTGCCGCCCGAGGAATAAGCGCCGGCCCAAAATTCGTCATTGCGAGCGTAGCGAAGCAAACCAGGTCCGGTCGACTTGGATTGCCGCGTCGCTACGCTCCTCGCAATGACAACAGAGTGCCTTACTGCTGCTGGTCGGCGCGCGCCGCACCCTGGCCATCGAGATTCTGCGAGACGAAGTCCCAGTTGATCACGTTGGCGAGGATCGTCTCGGCGAACTTGGGCCGCGCGTTACGATAATCGATATAATAAGCATGCTCCCACACATCGAGCGTGAACAGCGGGGTCACGCCATGTGCCACCGGGGTGTCGGCGTCGTGGAATGACGTCACCTTGAGCGCGTCGCCTTCCAGCACCAGCCATGCCCAGCCGCTCGCGAAGTGGGCGACCGCCTCGTCGGCGAGCTTCTTGAGCAGGGCTTCCTGGCCGCCGAAACCGTCGATCAGGCCGGCAAGCTTGGCCGACGGGCTGGTCGACCCGGCCGGTGCAAGGCAATTCCAGAAGAAGGTGTGGTTCCACACCTGCGCGCTGTTGTTGAACAGGCCCTTGTCGCCGGTCGTCTTGGCCTTGTCGATGACCTGGAGAAGCGAGAGGCCGGCAAGGCCCTTCTCTTCGATCCAGCCGTTCGTCTTGTCGACATAGGCCTTGTGATGTTTGCCGTGGTGGAAGTCGAACGTCTCGGCGGACATGTGCGGCTCCAGCGCCGACTTGTCGAACGGAAGGGGGGGAAGTTCGAAGGCCATAAGGTTGCTCCTGCGCGGGCTAGAGAGTCGCGAGCCCCTAACGCCCGACGCCGCACAGGGTCACGCGAAAACGACTATTGCGAGACGTTCGCGGCAGCTTGGACAATCGGAAGGAACTGGTCGGCAGTGAGGCTGGCGCCGCCAATCAAGGCACCGTTGACCTCGGGGCAGGTGAGAATCGCGGCGATGTTGGTGCCGTTGACAGAGCCGCCATAGAGGATCCGCACGCGGGCCCCTTCCTCGCCGATCAGCTGCAGCAGCTTGGCGCGGATGATGAGATGCATTTCGCCGATCTCCGCCAGGGTGGGCGTTCGACCGGTCCCGATCGCCCAGGCGGGCTCGTAAGAGATGACAAGATTGGCGGCATTCGCGTTCGGCGGCACCGATCCTTCGAGCTCGGCTGCGACCACCATCAACGCGCGGCCCTCGTCGCGTTCGGCTTCATCCTCGCCGATGCAGACGATCGCGGTAAGGCCCGCTCCCAGGGCAGCGTGCGCCTTGGATCGGACCAGTGCGTCGCTCTCGCCGAACTCGGCGCGGCGCTCGCTATGGCCGCAGATGACGAAGCGTGCGCCCATCTCGACCAGCATGCCTGCCGAAATGCAGCCGGTATGCGCCCCCTTCGGAGCGGAATGGCAATCCTGCCCGCCGATGACGACGCCGCCGGCACGCGCCGCGGCTTCGGCCAATAGCGTGAACGGCGGAGCAATTGCGACGTCGACCGCAGGCGCGGCGGCGGCGGCTGCCGCGATCCGATCAAGCTCCGCCAGGATCGCTCGGCCGCCGTTCATTTTCCAATTGCCGGCAATCAACGTGCGCAAGCGGTTTCTCCCAATCGTGCCCGGCGGTTAGCAAGTGTCGCACCGACCGCCTAGCCATATGACGGTAGCGCTATCGTACCGATCCGGGCGGGTCGGATGCGCGGCGCTTGAAGCCGGGTCCGCGCACCTCTATTGGGTTCGCCTTCCTCCACGGCCCCGGAACCTCCATGCTCGCCTTCTTCCGTCGTGCGCTCTCCTCCTGGCTGGCGGTCGGCCTGCTTGCCCTGATCATGCTGGCCTTCGTCGTCACGGGTGTCGGCACGCCTGGCGGCCTCACCGGCGGGCCGAGTGCGGACGCGGTAGCGACGGTCGGCGGCAGGCCGATCCCGGTTACCGCGATTTCGGAGCGGACGCAGACCGCCTTGCGGCAGGCGCGCGAGCAGCAGCCGACGATGACGATGGCACAATTTCTCGGCTCGATCGGCGGGCTCAACCCGATCGTCGAGCAATATATCGGTGCGACCGTCCTGTCGGTCTGGGCCGATCGCCACGGCCTGGCTGCGAGCGAGAAGCTGATCGGGGGCGAAATCGCCTCCTTCCCGGCGTTTCGCGGGCCAACCGGCCGGTTCGACGAGAATGTGATGAACAATCTGCTCAGCCAGCGGCGGATGAACTTCACCACCTTCCACGATGATATTCGCGACGACCTTATCCGCCGCCAGTTGTTGGGCCCGATCATGGTTGGCGCGCGGGCACCCGAAGGCGTGTTGCGCGCCTACGCCCAGAGTCTGATCGATAAGCGTGAAGGTGCTGTCGGTATCGTAAAGGCCGATCCGCAAGGATTGGCGGCGCCGAGCGACCGCGAGATTGGCGACTATTACAGAAGCCATATCGCGCGTTACTCGCTGCCCGAGCGGCGCGCGCTGCGCTACGCGCTGATCGGGCCGGAGAGCGTTACCCCGCCAGCCCCGACCGAGGCCGAAATCGCGGCACAATATAAGACGGATGCGGCGAAATATGCCGCGCGCGAGACGCGCACGATCCAGCGCGTCGTGCTTCCCAACGAGGCCGCCGCCCGGGCATTCGCGGCGAAACTGGCGCGTGGTACCAGCTTCGCGCAGGCAGCCTCCGAACAGGGGCTTGCCGCGGCCGATATCACCGTCGGCCCGGTTGCCAGGGAGGCCTTCGCTGGCAGCGATGGTGCGGCGATCGCGGCGGCGGCATTTGCTGTGCCGGCGGCCGGAACCACTGCGCCGGTCAAGACCGCGCTGGGCTGGACGATCGCGCACGTCGACGCGATCCAGCGGCTGCCGGCGCGCTCGCTCGATCAGGCTCGTGCCGAAATCGGTGCGGCGCTCGCCAAGAAGAAGGCCGACGATGCGCTCAATCTGCTGGTCCAGCAGGTCGAGGATGCCGTCGGCGATGGCGCCAATTTCAACGAAGTGGCAGCGAAATATAAGCTGCAGGTGGTCACCACGCCGCCGCTTTTGCCGAACGGCACCGCGCCGGACAATCCGGCTTACAAGCCCGATCCAGTATTGCCGCCGCTGCTGAAGGCCGTCGCCGACGCGACCGCGGACGACGCGCCGACGGTGGAGACGATCGATCCGAACGGCCACTTCGCGCTATTGGGCGTTGCCAATGTGATTCCCGCGGCGCCGGTGCCGCTCGCGCAGGTCAAGCCGCGCGTTGCGCAGGAGATGCTGTTCGAGCGTGCGGCCCTGCGCGCGCGCGATCAAGCGCGGGCCTTGCTTGCCAAGGCCAATGGAGGCGGGCCGCTCGCAGCCGCATTTGCTGCCGCCGGGCTCCCGGCGCCGCAACCCTTTGGGCTGACGCAGATCGACCTGTCACGCGCGGGTGCCGACGTGCCGGCGCCGATCCGCGTCCTGTTCCGGCTCGCGCCCGGCAAGAGCGATGTGGTGCAAGGGCCCAATGGCAGCTGGTTCGTCGTCAAGCTCGAGCGGATCACCCCTGGCGACCCTAAGATCCTGCCGATGGTGATCGGTGCGACCCGTGGCGAGCTGCAGCGCAGCCTCGGCGATGAATATGCCCAGCAATTCGCCAATGCGGCGCGCGACGAAGTGACCGTGAAACGCAATCCTGCGGCGCTTGCCAAGCTGGAGCAGGAGCTGCGCGGCGGCGGTAACGCCCAATAATGGACGGTGCCGGCGCGGAGCATGATGCCGGCGCTGCCGCCAGCCTCGCCGCGGGCCGGCCCGCGCTCGTGTGGCGGCGCCAGCTCGCGGATACCGAAACGCCGGTCGCGGCGGCGCTCAAGCTGATCGAGCCGGGGCGGGGGGATTTCCTGCTGGAATCGGTTGAGGATGGGGCGACGCGTGGTCGCTATAGCCTGCTCGGTCTCGCGCCCGATCTCGTCTTCCACGCCAATGGCAAGGCGGCGGAGATCAACCGCAATTGGCTGCTCGATCGCGAAACCTTTTCGGCTGTCCGCGGCGGTCCGCTCGAAGCGTTGCGCGCGCTCGTCGCCGAATGCCGCGCGGAGGTGCCGGATGGCCTGCCTCCGGCGCTGGCCTGCCTGGTCGGCTATTTCGCTTATGAGACGGTCGGGCTTGTCGAAGCATTGCCGCGCCCCGCCCCCAACCCGCTCGCCTTGCCCGACATGCTGTTCGTGCGGCCGACCCTCATATTGGTGTTCGACCGGCTGGCCGATGCCCTCTTCCTGGTGGCGCCGGTGTGGCCGGGCACGGCGCAGCCCCAGCTCGCGATGGACCGTGCGCTGGAGCGGATCGAGGCTGCCGCCGCTAAACTCGCCGGCGCGGTGCCTGTGGAGCGCCGTGATCCAGGCGCGCTTGCGTTGCCGGCGGCCACGCCGCAGCTGGCACCGGGGCGCTATGGCGAGATGGTGGCGGCCGCGAAGGACTATATTGCCGCCGGCGACATTTTTCAGGTGGTGCTCGCCCAGCGCTTCACCACGCCGTTCCCGCTGCCGCCGTTCGATCTCTATCGCGCGCTCCGGCGGATCAATCCTTCACCCTTCCTCTACCATCTCGACTTGCCAGGCTTCGCCCTGACCGGCTCCTCGCCCGAAATCCTCGTGCGGGTGCGCGACGGCGAGGTCACGATCCGCCCGATCGCCGGGACCCGCCCGCGCGGCGCCACCGCCGCGGAGGACACTGCCAATCGCGACGCCCTGCTGGCCGATCCCAAGGAGCGTGCCGAGCATCTGATGCTGCTCGATCTTGGCCGCAACGATGTCGGGCGGGTCGCGGAGCGCGGCACGGTCGCGGTCACCGACAGCTACACGGTCGAGAAATATAGCCACGTCATGCACATCGTCTCGAACGTGGTCGGCAAGCTCGCCTCGGATAAGGATGCGCTCGACGCGCTGTTTGCGGGCTTTCCGGCGGGTACGGTTTCGGGAGCCCCGAAGGTGCGCGCATGCCAGATCATCGCCGAGCTCGAGCCGGAAACGCGCGGTGCTTATGCCGGCGGCGTCGGCTATTTCTCGCCCGACGGCAGCATGGACAGTTGCATCGTGCTGCGCACGGCGGTGGTGAAGGACGGCGTGATGCACGTCCAGGCCGGGGCCGGCATCGTCGCCGACAGCGATCCCGTGTCCGAGCAGAAGGAATGCGAGGCGAAAGCAGGGGCACTGTTCGCGGCGGCACGCGAAGCGGTCATACGAGCAGGGGAAGCTGGCTTCGGGCAATGAAGCAAAATGCGACCCTGGAGGGTCCCGATCGCTAGCCGACAGCCCGTCCGACTGGGGCCGTGATCAAGCAGCCTTCGTCTTGGCTCGCCGCGATACGCAATAGCCGAGGGTCACCGCGACCCCGGCAAGGACCGCACCCGCCCCGCCCAGCGCCGCGACCCTGATCGGCGCGAACACAAACAGTCCCGTATAGACGAGCCCGCTCAGCACTTGCGACCAGGCCGCCACCCGCTGGGCCTGGCGCGCGTGGGCGCTGCGAGCGATGACGGTCTTGGGAATCCGGTTGCCGTACCAGACAATCAACAGCCCATTGATGCACATGACCAGTCGCGTGACCGTGTCGCCGTCGAGATAGCCCAGCTTGCGCGCGGTGACGGCGCCGAACGACAAAGCGAGGATAGTGCCGGCCCAGATCAGCCCCGCTTTGATTTCCTTGTTCATCGTGCAATCTCCCCTTTGGGCGCCGGCGCCTCCGCACCGAGGCCGAACGAATCGACGAAGCCCAGCAGCGCTTCTTCGAGCACCGAGAGCTTCAAATGGTAGATGACCGATTTGCCGGTCTTCTCGGCGTGGACCAGATCGGCCTCCTTCAGCACGGCGAAATGGGCCGACATGGTCGGCTTGGAGACGTCGAACTGCTCGCTAAGCTCGCCGGCGCTGAGCGGCCCCTTGCGCAGGAGCTGCAGCACCCGACGGCGGGTGGGGTCGGACAATGCCTTGAACACGCTGCTCATGATAAGACAGTTAGCTAATCATCGAACTATCGTCAAGCGTTTTGCAGTTCCCGGGGTGAAGCGCGGCTTCGTCGGCCCCAACCCTCTCTCGGTTGCCTTCGCCGAAGGCGCCGCCTACCTCGCGGCCATGATCCTCGTCATCGACAATTATGACAGCTTCACCTGGAACCTGGTTCATTACCTGCAGGAGCTCGGCGCCGAGGTAGAGGTGGTGCGTAACGACTCGATCGGCGTCGGCCAGGCGATGTCGTCCGGCGCACAGGCCTTCCTGATCTCTCCCGGCCCGTGCACGCCCAACGAAGCGGGGATCAGCCTGGAGCTGGTCGAGGCTTGCGCCGACCAGAACAAACCCCTGCTCGGCGTGTGCCTGGGTCACCAGGCGATCGGGCAGCATTTCGGCGGCACGGTGGTGCGGGCCAAGGCGCTGATGCACGGCAAGACCTCGCCTGTGCTGCACGATAATAGCGGCGTGTTCGCCAATATCCCGACACCGTTCACCGCGACGCGCTATCATTCGCTGGTGGTGGAAGGCGCGCCCGGCACGCTGATCGCCAATGCGCATACCGACGATGGTACGGTGATGGGCTTCCGTCACGCGACTTTGCCGATCCACGGCGTGCAATTCCACCCCGAGAGCATTGCGACCGAATATGGCCACGATTTGCTGGCCAATTTCATGGCGCTGGCAGGGATGAAGGCGGTCGCACGCGCATGACCACGCTGGCGCTCCTGCCCGACCCGGGCTCGCCGTTGGAGCATGAGACGGCTGAACAGGCGTTCGCCGACATTCTCGACGGCAAGGTGGACGACCAGGCGGTCGCCGAATTCCTGACCGCGATGACGATCCGCGAAGAGACGAGCGTCGAGATCGCCGCTGCCGCCCGTGCGCTGCGGGCCCGCATGATCGAGGTACGCGCTCCCGAGGGCGCGATCGACGTGTGCGGCACCGGTGGCGACGGCGCGCACAGCCTCAACATCTCGACGGCAGTGGCGATCGTGGTGGCGGCCTGCGACGTGCCGGTCGCCAAGCATGGCAATCGTGCCGCCTCCTCGAAGGCGGGCGCGGCCGACACGCTGGAGGCGCTCGGCCTTGATCTCGACCGCGCCTCGGCGCGGGCGGAGGAGAGCCTCGCCGATCTCGGCATCGCCTTCCTGTTCGCGCAAAAGCATCATCCCGCGCTTGGCCGGCTGGCGCCGATCCGCAAGGCGATCGGGCGGCGCACGATCTTCAACATTGTCGGGCCGCTCGCCAATCCGGCGCGGGTGACGCGGCAATTGGTCGGCGTCGCGCGGGTCGATTATCTTGCCACCGTCGCCGAGGCGCTCGACCTGCTTGGCACGGAGGCCGCATTGGTCGTGTCGGGCGAGGAGAGCCTTGACGAGCTTTCGATCGCAGGACCAAGCCGCGCGGTAGCGGTGGGGCTGTGCTCGATCGGGACGACGATTTCACCCGAGGATGCCGGGCTGGAACGTCACGGGCTGGATGCGATCCGCGGTGGCGATGCGGCCTACAACGCCGCCGCCTTGCGCGCGCTGCTGCAGGGCGAGCCGAGCGCCTATCGCGACGCGGTGCTGCTCAATGCCGGCGCTGCCCTGGTCGTCGCGGGCGCGGCGACGGACTTGCGCGAAGGCGTGGCGGAAGCGGCCGAAGCGATCGACAAGGGCCTCGCCAACGCCCTCCTCAACTGCTGGATCGCGTTTTGATGGTCCGCGACATTCTTTCCTCTCCGTTCATCCTGAGCAGGGATCGAGTAGCTGCGTCAGCAGCGTATCGAGAGCCCCTATCGAAGGACGGGCGCGGGAGTGTGCTTCGATACGAACCCTCGATACGGTGCTCACGCGCCTATTCGGTCTCTACCGAGCATGAGCGGGGCTTTGGGGTATGACCCAAACCAACCGACTGACCGAAATCCTGGCCGCGAAGCGGGATCATGTCGCCATTGGTAAGTCCCGCCGCACGATCGCGGATCTCGACGCCGCTGCCACCACGCAATTCGGCCCGCGCGGCTTCCGCGCGGCGCTCGAAGCGAAGGCTGCCAACGGCTATGCGCTGATCGCCGAGATCAAGAAGGCGTCTCCTTCCAAGGGGTTGATCCGCGCCGACTTCGATCCGCCGGCCCATGCCCGCGCTTATGAGGCTGGCGGTGCCGCCTGTCTGTCGGTGCTGACCGACCAACCTTATTTTCAGGGTGCGGATGCCTTTCTCGTCGCGGCCCGCGCCGCTTGTTCGCTGCCGTGCCTGCGCAAGGATTTCATGATCGATCCATGGCAGGTGGCGGAGGCGCGCGCTTTGGGCGCCGACGCGATCCTGATCATCGTCGCCGCGCTTGACGACGGCCAAATGGTGGAAATCGAGTCAGCCGCGATCGAGCGCGGAATGGACGTGCTGGTGGAAGTTCACGATGCAAGCGAACTGGAGCGCGCGCTGCGGCTTCGTTCCCGCCTGATCGGAGCCAATAATCGCGATTTGCGCGATTTCTCGGTCGATTTCGCGCGGACCTATGAGTTGGTCGCGCGCGCTCCCCCAGAATGCTTGTTCGTCGCGGAAAGCGGCATCGCCAGCCATGCCGATCTGGAAGCGATGGCCGCGCACGGCGTACGCGCATTTCTGGTCGGCGAGAGCCTGATGCGGCAACCGGATGTCGAGGCGGCGACGCGCGCCTTGTTGGCGGCATGACAAGGCTGACTCACCTCGACGAGGCGGGTGCTGCGCACATGGTCGACGTCTCGGCCAAGGATGTAACGCGACGCGAAGCCACGGCGGTGGGCCATATTGCCATGTCCGAACAGGCGCTGTCGGCGATGAAGGCGGGAGCACTCGCCAAGGGCGATGCGCTCGCCGTCGCGCGCGTCGCCGGGATCATGGCGGCGAAGCGCACGTCCGAGCTGATCCCGCTGTGCCATCCGCTGCCGATTTCCTCGGTCAGCGTTGAACTGAGTTTTGCCGACACCGGCGTGGATTGCAGCGCGACCGTTGCGACCACCGGACAGACGGGCGTGGAGATGGAGGCGCTTACCGCCGTGTCGGTCGCGTTGCTGACGCTCTACGACATGGCCAAGGCGATCGACCGCAGCATGGTCATCGGTCCGGTACGGTTGCTCGCCAAATCGGGCGGCCGATCCGGGGACTGGCACGCGGAGGGCTAAGCCGTGCGGATAGAAGGCGCATCGCACGCAACGCGCGACGCATGGCTGGCGCTGCGCCTCGCTTTATGGCCGGACGAGGATGCCGGAGCGATGGCTGAGGAAATCGATGCCATCCTGGTCGATCCCGGGGCAGGCAAGCTCGCCTGGCTCGCGCTCGACGAAAGCGCCGTGGTCGGCTTCGCGGAAGCCTCCATCCGCCACGATTATGTCAACGGCTGCGAAACCTCGCCCGTCGCCTTTCTGGAGGGCATCTATGTAGCGCCGCATGTGCGGCGGCAGGGCGTTGGCCGCCAGCTCAACGAGGCAGTGATCGCCTGGGCTCATCGGCAAGGATGTCGCGAATATGCATCCGACGCGCTGCTCGAAAATCGCGCCAGCCACGCCTTTCACGCGGCCTTGGGGTTCATCGAGACCGAGCGCGTCGTCTATTTCCGGCAGGCGCTGGCATGAACCTGCTGCCGGTCGCGGAGGCCCAGGCGCGGCTATTGGCGCTGGCGCCGCCGCTGCCGATCGAGACGCTGGCTCTGGTCGAGGCGGCCGGCCGCTGGGCCGCCGAAGACGTCGTCGCGCGCCGCACGCAACCCGCTGCCGATCTCTCTGCGATGGACGGCTATGCCATCCGCTTCGCCGATCTTCCCGGGCCGTGGCAGATGGTCGGCGAAAGCCGGGCCGGCGCCGGAAGCGATCGCGCTGTGGACGTGGGCGAAGCGGCCCGAATCTTCACCGGCGCGCCGATGCCACAGGGCGCCGACACCGTCCTGATCCAGGAGGAAGCCGTCCGCGATGCGGACCTGTTGCAATTGGCGGGGGAAGGACCGCCACGCCAGGGCGCGCATGTTCGTTGCCGCGGATCGGATTTCTTCGAGGGCGCCGCATTGGTCTCGGCGGGCGAGCGGCTCACGGCGGGGCGCATCGCCGCGGCGGCGATGGGCGGTCACGGCAGCCTGGCGGTCCGGCGTCGCCCGCGTGTGACCCTGATCTCAACGGGAGACGAGCTGGTTCCACCCGGCGCGCCGGCCGAAGGCGTGATGCTTCCGGCATCGAACGGCGTGATGCTGCAGGCCATGATCGCCGACGTTGCCGATGTTATAGATGCGGGGCTGGTGCCGGACCGGCTCGATGCCCTCGTAGCCGCCCTGACCGGGCATGAGGCCGACATCATCGTCACGATTGGCGGTGCATCGGTCGGCGATCATGATCTGGTGCGCCCGGCGCTGCTCGAGGCGGGGGCCGCGCTCGACTTCTGGAAGATCGCGATGCGGCCGGGCAAGCCGCTGTTCGCCGGACGGCTGGGCGGAGCGCTCGTGCTGGGACTGCCCGGCAACCCGATGTCGGCATTCGTGACTGCCCATCTTTTCCTGCTGCCCTTGCTCGCCCACCTCGGCGGCGCGCGCGATCCGATCCCCAAAACCGCCCCCGTGCCGCTCGATGCCCCGCTGCCGGCGGTCGGCCAGCGCGACGATTATATTCGCGCGATCATGGTCGATGGCCGTGCCCGCCCCCTCTCCAGGCAGGACAGCGGTGCCGTCGCAGCGCTGACACTGGCCGACGCATTGATCGTTCGCCCGGCCGGCGCACATCCTGCCGCTGTGGATGAACTTGTGGATATTCTGCGCGTCGCTTGACAGATATCACAACGTTTCCTACACGTTCCCTGTACGTTCCTTCCTAGGGGAAACGCTGTGCTGACCCGCAAGCAACATGAGCTGCTCTGCTTCATCAACGACCGTCTCAACGAGACGGGAGTGTCGCCCTCGTTCGAGGAGATGAAGGACGCGCTCGACCTTAAATCCAAGTCGGGCGTTCATCGCCTGATCTCGGCATTGGAAGAGCGCAATTTCATCCGCCGTCTGCCCAATCGTGCACGTGCGCTCGAAATCCTGCGCCTGCCCGATCAGATCAAGACGACCGGAACGGCGACCCCGGCCAAGGCGAATGTCGCGACCCCGCCGTCGCGCGTGATGCCGCCTGCCGCCAACGACGTGCTCGAACTGCCGCTGCACGGCCGCATCGCCGCGGGCATGCCGATCGAGGCGCTCGAGGGGCAGAATAGCCTGTCGGTGCCGGCGGCGCTGCTCGGGCCGGGCGAACATTATGCGCTGGAGGTTTCGGGCGATTCGATGGTCGAGGCGGGCATCCTCGACGGCGATTATGCTTTGGTGCGCAAGGCTGAGAGCGCACGCGACGGCGAGATCGTGGTCGCGTTGATCGACGATAGCGAAGCGACGCTCAAATATTTCCGCCACGAAGGCTCGATGATCCGGCTCGATCCGGCCAATCGCAGCTACGATCCGCAGCGTTATCGTCCGGGTCAGGTGCGGATCCAGGGCAAACTCGCCGGCCTGCTGCGGCGCTACTGACATGGCCGATCTGCCGCGTCCGGACTTTCTGGAGCTGCCCGTTGCGGACGTCACCGCGGCACAGGCCTTTTATAGCGCGGCCTTCGGCTGGACCATGACCGGCTTCGGCCCGACCTATGCGTGCACCTTGACGGGTGACGTCGATATCGGGCTGCAAGCGGACCCGGCCGAACAGACGCAGGCGCCGCTGATCGTGATCCAGGTCGCGGATCTGGAGGCGGCGCTGGCTGCGGTCGAGGCGGCGGGCGGCGCGGTCACCCGGCCGATCTTCGCTTTCCCCGGCGGGCACCGCTTCCATTTCCGCGATCCCGACGGCAACGAACTGGCGGCGCACAAACCCGATTGAGGGAGGCAAAAGTGACTGCCTATGTCGCCCTATTGCGTGCGGTGAATGTCGGCGGCACCGGCAAGCTGCCGATGACGGAACTGAAGGCCATGTGCGAGGCGGCCGGTCTGGCGCAGGTGCGCACCTATATCGCCAGCGGTAATGTTGTCTTCACCAGCGACAAATCCGAAGCGGCCGTGCGCGCGTCGATCGAGGCCCCGCTTGAAGCCTATGCCGGCAAGCGCGTGGGTGTGCTGGTCAGAACGGCGGCGGAAATGGCGGAAACGCTCGCGCACAATCCGTTTGCCGACAAGCCGGGCAATCGCACGGTTGCGTTGTTCGTGGACCAACCGATCCCAGGCGATGCTCTCGCGAGCGCCAAGAACGTCAAGGATGAGGAGATGCGGCTGGGCAAGCGCGCAATCTACATTTTCTACGGCGACGGCATGGCGGACTCGCGGCTGGCGATCCCGGCCGCCAAAACCGGTACAGCGCGCAACATGAACACCATTGCCAAGCTGGCGGAAATGGCGGCCGCGCTCGGCTAAGTCCGTCGCGGACATCCAGTCCGGGGAATGCGCGGCGCCCCGCACCGTCTTATTGCCTCGACCGGGTTACGCCGTCATTCTCCCCGAAAAGAGAGAGGCGTCTTGATAGACCGGAGAAACGTGCTGATTCTTGCTGCGGCGAGCGCATCGGTGGGGGTGGCGGCCGGCCCAGTTCCCGGTGATCCGACCGAGATCCTGCCGCTGTGGCCGGCATTGCCGCCCGGCGCCCCGGCCACCCTGCCGCCGGAGCGCTTTATCGAGCGTGCGACCGCAGGCCAGCCGCACGATCGCTATGCCGAGCAGATTGCGCGTCCCACCATCACCGTGTTCCGCCCTCAACGACCGAACGGCAATGCGGTGCTCCTCGTGCCCGGGGGCGGCTATCACCTCGTGGTTACCGACAAGGAGGGCTACGAGACCGCACGCTGGCTGAATGCACGCGGCATCACCGCCTTCGTGCTGCGGTATCGCCTGCCGGGCGGCGGCTGGGCGCATCGCGCCGACGTGCCGCTGCAGGATGCGCAGCGCGCGATCCGGCTGGTCCGCGCGCATGCGGCCGGTTTTCAGATCAATCCCGAGCGGGTGGCAGTAATGGGCTTTTCCGCGGGCGGCCATGTTGCCGCATCGCTCGCCGTTCGCCATGCGGCTTCCGTCTACGAGCCAGTCGACGCCGCCGACCGGCTGTCGGCGCGCCCCGATGTCGCGGCATTGCTCTATCCGGTCATCAGCATGGGCGAACATGCGCATCCCGGCTCGCGCGACGAACTGCTCGGCAAGGCGCCGGCGGCGGCGGACGTTGCGGCATATTCACCCGATCGCACCGTCGGCGCGGGCACCCCGCCGACCATCCTCGTCCATGCCGTGGATGACGATGTCGTGCCGGTCGAGAACAGCCTGGCGATGTTCGGGGCGCTACGCGCCGCGCATATCCCTGCCGAACTGCATGTCTTCGAAAAGGGTGGTCACGGGTTCGGCTTACGCCTCCCGCAGACCAATAGCGCGGCGCGGTGGCCCGACCTGTTCCTCGCCTTCGCCCAGACGCATGGCTTCATCGGCTGACGGGGAATTCGCCTCGCCGCCCCGCTTGCGCGGGGCGACGAGGGAGCGAGGCCGGGAAGGGGGGCACCCGGCCTCTAACGCTTAAGCAAACAGCTTGTTGGCGATCTCGGCGACATGCTTGCCCTGAAAGCGGGCGCCATCGAGTTCGACCTGGCTCGGCTGGCGGCTGCCGTCGCCGGCAGCGATGGTCGTCGCGCCATAAGGCGTGCCGCCATGAATCTCGCTCAGGCCCATCTGGCCGCCGAAGCTGTACGGCAGGCCCACGATCACCATGCCGAAGTGGAGCAGATTGGTGATGGCCGAGAACAAGGTCGTCTCCTGCCCGCCATGCTGGCTCGCGGTCGAGGCAAAGGCCGATCCGACCTTGCCGTTGAGCTTGCCGCTCGCCCACAGCCCGCCGGCCTGGTCGAGGAAGGCGGCGATCTGCGATGGCAGGCGGCCGAAGCGGGTCGGCACGCCCAGGATGATCGCATCATAGTCAGCGAGATCGCCGACGCTGGCGATCGGCGCTGCCTGATCCAGCTTGAAATGCGCCGCCCTGGCGACCTCCTCGGGCGCCGTTTCGGGCACGCGCTTGATGTCGACCGTGGCGCCGGTCTCGCGGGCACCCTCGGCCACCGCCTGCGCCATCTGCTCGATATGGCCGTAGCTCGAATAATACAGGACCAGAACCTTGCTCATCTTCAATCTCCCTGGGAAGCGGTTTAGGCGGCGTCGACCATCACCAGCTCGGCATCTTCGAGCGCGGTGACCGACAGTATTTCGGTGTCTCTGATGGCAACGCCGTCGCGGGCATTGGCGGCCACGCCGTTAATCTCGATCTTGCCGGTGGCCGGCACGAGATAAGCGTGGCGGTCGGCGCCGAGCGCATAATCGGTGGTTTCGCCCTTCTTGAGCGTCGCGCCGAGCACGCGGGCCTCGGTCCGGATCGGCAGCGCCTCGCCATCTTCGGCAAAGCCGGACGCCAGCGTCACGAACTTGCCCGAGCGATCGCCCTTGGGGAACGGCCGCGCGCCCCAGCTCGGCTTGCCGCCGCGCTGACTCGGCATGATCCAGATCTGGAACAGCCGGGTGGTCTCGTCCTCAAGATTATATTCGGCATGGGTGATCCCGCTACCGGCCGACATCACCTGCACGTCGCCCGCTTCGGTGCGGCCCTTGTTGCCGAGACCGTCCTGGTGCGTGATCGCACCCTCGCGGACGTAGGTGATGATCTCCATGTCGGAATGGGGATGCGCGGGAAAGCCGCTCTTGGGAGCGATCGCGTCGTCGTTCCAGACGCGGATATTGCCCCAGTTCATGCGCTTGGGCTCGTAATAATCGGCGAAGGAGAAATGGTGGTGCGCATCGAGCCAGCCGTGGTTGGCGGCGCCGAGCGTGTTGAAGGGGCGGACGTCGATCATGTCTATCTCCGTGCCGGGCGCTGTGCCCGACGTTCCTGACCTAGATAGTTGACGCCGCCGCATAGAAAATAGAATTGAAGGCAAGGCACCGTTTCCCAAAGTTGGTGGATAACGATCATGCGGCTTCCCGATTTCGACGCTTGGGCGATCTTCGCCAAGATCGCGCAGACCGGCTCGTTTGCCCGTGCGGCGAGCGAATTGCGCCTGTCCAAGCCGACCGTATCGAAGGCGGTGGCGCGGCTGGAGCAGAGGCTCGGCGCACCTTTGCTCCATCGCACGTCGCGTCGGCTGTCGCTGACGGAGACGGGGAAGGCCGCGCTTGGCCGCGCGGCGCGTATCCTGGCCGAAGGCGAGGCGGCCGAGGCGGAAGCGTCGGATCAGGCCGAAACGCCGCGCGGGTTGGTGCGGATCGCCGCGCCGATGTCCTTCGGGTTCGAGCATCTCGCCCCCGCTTTGCCGGATTTCCTGGCGCTATATCCCGACGTCGATCTCGATCTGCAGCTGAGCGACAGTTTGGTCGACCTGATTGGCGATGGCTTCGACATCGCGCTGCGGATCGCGGCGTTGGCCGATTCGAGCCTGCGCGCCCGCCGCTTGTGCGCGATCCGAGCGCCGATCGTGGCTGCGCCGAGCTACCTCGAACGGCATGGGCGCCCCAGCCACCCGCGCGAGCTCGTCGATCATCAGGCCATGATCTATACCGGCGTCGCCAATCCGGAACTGTGGCGGCTACATCATCCGCGCGAAGGCGAATATGCAGTGCCGCTGCACGGCCGCATCCGATCCAACAATGGCGATGTCTTCATGCCGGCGGTTTGCGCCGGCCACGGCATCGCCATGCTGCCCGACTTCATCGTCTGGCGCGGGCTGGCGGACGGGCGGCTTGAGGAAATATTGCCGGACTGGTCGGCGCCGCCGATCGCGCTCAACCTGCTGACGCCGCCCAACGCGCTTCGCCCGGCGCGCGTGCGCGTGCTGATCGACTATCTCGCCAGGCGCTTTGCCAAAGCGCCCTGGGCGAAGGGAGTTGACCCGGTTTAGAGCGCGTGGAAAGCGCGTCGCATGGCCGAGCCCGACACGCTGACCGAAGCTGAAGCCGCCGCCGAGCTGGAGCGGCTTGCGGGCGCGATCGCGCATCACAACCGCCTCTATCACGATCAGGATGCGCCCGAGATTTCGGATGCCGACTATGATGCGCTGATGCGGCGCAACGCCGCGTTGGAGGCGCGCTTTCCGGCACTGGCGCGGGACGACAGCCCGTCGCGAAAGGTCGGCGCAACGCCCAGCGGGCCGTTGGCCAAGGTGCGCCATGCGCGGCCGATGCTCAGCCTCGACAATGCCTTTTCGGATGAGGAGGTGGTCGAGTTCCTCCAGCGTGTCCGCCGCTTCCTGCGCTTGGACGCGGACGAATCTGTGGTGCTGACCGCCGAACCCAAGATTGACGGCCTGTCCTGCTCGCTTCGTTACGAGCAGCGCCATCTGGTGCAGGCGGCGACCCGTGGCGACGGCACGGTCGGCGAAGACGTCACGCCGAACATCGCGTTCGTGACCGGCGTGCCGCAGTCATTGCCGGACGATGCTCCCGACATCTTCGAGGTGCGCGGCGAAGTCTACATGGCGAAGGACGACTTTGCGGCGCTGAACCAGCGCATGATTGATGCCGCGCGTGAGGCGGGCGACGAGAGCAAGGCGCGCCAGTTCGCCAATCCGCGCAATGCCGCGGCGGGCTCGCTGCGGCAGAAAGACGCGACTGTGACCGCAAGCCGGCCGTTGCGCTTCATCTACCATGGCTGGGGCGAAGCCTCGGCCCTGCCAGGCGAGACGCAGACCGCCGTGATGGACGCGCTGGATGCGTGGGGCTTCGCCGGTACGCCGCTGCGCGTCCGCTGTGCCGATGTGACAGGCGCGCTCGAACGCTATCGGCTGATCGAGGCGCAGCGCGCGGACCTCGAATATGATATCGATGGAGTCGTCTATAAGGTCGATCGGCTCGATTGGCAGGAGCGGCTCGGCCAGGTCGGCCGCGCACCACGCTGGGCGCTTGCGCACAAATTCCCGGCGCAACAGGCGCAGACCACATTGCGCGCGATCGACATCCAGGTCGGCCGCACGGGCAAGCTTACCCCGGTCGCGCGGCTGGAGCCGGTCACCGTGGGTGGCGTCGTCGTCACCAACGCGACGCTCCATAATGCCGACGAGATCGAGCGGCTGGGCGTGCGGCCCGGTGACCGTGTGCTGCTGCAGCGCGCGGGCGACGTCATCCCCCAGATCGTCGACAATCTGACCCGTGACGAACCGCGCGAACCTTGGACCTTCCCGACGCTGTGCCCGGTCTGCGCGTCGACCGTGGAGCGCGAGGAAGGTGAGGTCGATTATCGCTGCACCGGCGGGCTGATCTGCCAGGCGCAACGGGTCGAGCGCCTGATCCATTTCTGCTCCCGTGGCGCGCTCGATATACGCGGGCTCGGCTTCCAGCAGATCGAGGATTTCTTCAACGACGGGCTGATCCACTCGCCCGCCGACATCTTCCGCTTGACCGAAGAGCAATTGCTGCCGCGCAAGAAGAAGGGCGACGTGTGGGCGGCCAATCTGCTGCAGGCGATCGCGGAGAAGCGTACGCCGGATCCGGTGCGGTTCCTGTTTGGGCTTGGCATCCGCCATGTCGGCGCGATCACGGCGCGCGATCTACTCAAGGCATTCGGTACGGTGGAACGCATCGCCGAAGTCGCGACTGCCGCGCAGGACGATCCGCAGGCGCGTGCCGAGATCGAAGCGGTGTCCGGCGTCGGCCCGGTCGTGGCCGAGGCGCTGATCGACTTCTTTGCCGAACCGCATAATCAGGAAGCGTGGGCCGATCTTTTAAGTGAGGTCCACCCGCTGCCCTTCGTCAGCGACGTTCGCCAGTCGGAGATCAGCGGCAAGACCGTGGTCTTCACCGGCGCGCTTGAGACGATGAGCCGCGACGAAGCCAAGGCGCAGGCCGAGCAATTGGGCGCGCGTGTGTCCGGATCAGTCTCGGCCAAGACCGATCTGGTGGTGGCCGGGCCTGGCGCGGGATCGAAGGAAAAGAAGGCCAAGGAGCTTGGCGTGCGCGTGATCGATGAAGCCGCGTGGGCGCAGATTGTCGCGGGCGCCGCCTGAACAAATTCCATATCGTCCGTTCAGCGCGGATGCAGCGCATTTCGCCGATCAGCGGGACTACCAATGGAGGAACATTCGCGATGAAAATTCTACTGCCTTTGGCGCTGCTGGCCGCCACGCCGGCGCTGGCGGATGTGACGACCACGCCGATCGCGGGAACCGAGCTGGACGTCTCCGCCACCGGCATTGCGACGCGCACGCCCGACCTGATGGTGATCAACGCCGGCGTGGTCACCCAAGCCAACAAAGCGGGCGAGGCGATGCGCGCCAACGCGGCCGCGATGACGACCACTGAGGCGGCACTGAAGCGCGCCGGGGTCGCCGATCGCGACATTCAGACGCAGTCGATCAACCTGCAGCCGCAATATCGCTATGGCGACAATGTGCCGCCGGTTCTTACCGGCTACCAGGCGAGTAACCGAGTCTCGGTGCGGCTGCGGGATCTCAATAATGCCGGCAGCGTGCTCGATGCGCTGGTCGCGGCGGGCGCCAACCAGATCGATGGGCCGACGCTCTCGGTCGACCGACCCGAATCGGCGTTGGACGAGGCGCGCGCCAAGGCATTGGCAATCGCTCGTACCCGCGCCGAACTCTATGCCAAAGCGGCAGGGCTGAGGGTGCGCCGGATCGTGCGTATCAGCGAAAGCGACGGTGCGCCGCCGGTCGTGCGGCCGATGATGATGTCGCGCGCCAAGGCGGCGGATGCCACGCCGGTCGAAGCTGGTGAGCAGGAATTGACCGTCACGCTCTCGGTGGTGTTCGAGCTCAACTAGGCCAGATACGACAAGGGCCGCCACGCCTGCGCGTGACGGCCCTTGCGTAACGAAAGATCGTCTTAGCGGACGGAGCCGCGACGGATCAGATTGACGATCGCGAGCAGCACCACGGCGCCCACCAGCGAAGTCAGGAACGTGTAGAGGTTGAGCGGCTGATTGTTGATGCTGCCGCCCGAGAAGATCAAGCCAGCGATGAACGCGCCGACGATGCCGACGACCACATTCAGCAGGATGCCCTGCTGCGCATCAGTGCGCATGATGATGCTTGCGAGCCAGCCGACGACGCCGCCGATCACCAGCCAAATAATAAGTCCAATCATATCGGTCCCTCCTGTTCGCCGCCGCCGAACAGATACGCATACGGCGATCTGGTGGTGGATACGCGCCGGAAACGAAATTTGTTCCGGGTCCGCTAAGATTGCTACGCCTCGCAATCGGGCAAATCTTTCCCATTTGGCGTGCAATCGGCTAAGGCGGCGGCATCGTGGATGATCTGTTTCAGCTTGGAAGCGCCCCGCGGCGCCGGATCGTCGTCGCCATGTCGGGCGGCGTCGACAGCTCGGTTGTCGCCGCGTTGGCGGCCGCGAGCGGGGCCGAGACGATCGGCGTCACGCTCCAGCTCTACGATCATGGCGCGGCGGCCGGCCGCGCCGGCAGCTGCTGCGCGGGCAAGGATATCGCGGATGCGCGTGCGGTCGCCGAACGGCTTGGCATCGCCCATTACGTGTTCGATTATGAGAGCGCCTTTCGGGAGGCGGTGATCGATCGCTTCGCCGACGATTATGTCGCCGGCCGCACGCCGATCCCGTGCGTGCGCTGCAACCAGAGCGTCAAATTCACCGATCTGTTCAGGCTCGCGCGCGAGCTCGGCGCCGATTGCCTGGCGACCGGCCATTATGTCCGCCGTATTGTCGGCACGCGGGGCACGGAACTCCACCGCGCGCACGATCCGGCACGCGACCAGAGCTATTTCCTGTTCGCGACGACGCGCGACCAGCTTGATTATCTGCGCTTCCCCTTGGGCGGCATGCCCAAGCAGCGCGTGCGCGAGATCGCCGCCGAATATGGTCTTGTCGTCGCGGCCAAGCCCGACAGCCAGGATATCTGTTTCGTGCCCGACGGCGATTATGGCGGACTGGTGCGCAAGCTGCGTCCGGAAGCCGCCGCCCCCGGCGAAATCGTCGACCTGGCCGGGCGCGTGATCGGGCAGCATCGCGGCGTCGCCGGTTTCACAGTTGGGCAGCGGCGCGGGATCGAGATCGGCGGAACGCCCGAGCCGCTATATGTGGTACGGATCGAGGCGGGCGAGCGCCGCCTCGTCGTCGGCCCGCGTCAGGCGCTGGCGGTGCGCGCCGCGCGCTTGAGCGAAATCAACTGGCTTGGCGGAACGCCGGGCGGCGATCTGTCGGTCAAGGTGCGCTCGCTCGCCAAGCCGGTGCCGGCGCGCTTCGACGGCGAGACCGTCTGGTTCGAGTCACCCGAATATGGCGTCGCGCCGGGCCAGGCGGCCGTGCTGTACGATGGCGACCGCGTGCTCGGCGGGGGCTGGATCGAGGAGACGGTCGCAGCGGAGCTGGAAGCGGCTTAATTCGCTGCCGTCACGCCACACTGGTTCCCGGGTCCACCGCGCAACGAGTCTCGGCGCACCGATGGATGCCGACAAGTCCGGCATGACGATTAGAGCGTGAACCGCCCCTCGATTACCGTCACGCACTTACCCCCGAGGACGACGCGATCATTCTCGACCGTACAGGTCATGCGACCGCCCCGCGCCGATGCCTGGAACGCGGTGAAATGGGCGCGGCCCAATTTCTCCGCCCAATAAGGCGCCACCACCGCATGCGCCGATCCGGTCACCGGATCCTCGTCGATGCCGGCGCCGGGCGCGAAGGCGCGGCTGACGATGTCCGCCGTCTCCCCACGCGCAGTCGCGATGTAGAGCACGTCGCCCAAGGGCCGCAGCGCAGCGAAGTCCGGCGTTAAAGCGCGCACCGTTGCCTCGTCGTGGTAGACCAGCACCGAATAGCGGCCGGGATGCCACAATGTCTCGACCGGCACCGGGCCGATCGCCTGGGCGATTTCGGGCATGGGCTTGGGCTCCGGCTTCCATGCCGGCAACGACATGGCGTAGCCGTCGCCGTCGCGGCGCACGGTCAGCACGCCGGCCTTGCGTGTGCGGAAGCGTATCTCCTCGCGGTCGCCGATCAGTGCATGCGCGGACGCCAGTGTCGCGTGGCCGCACAGCGCCACCTCGCTGTTCGGCGTGAACCAGCGAAGTTCGAAATCGGCGTCACCGCTTGCTGGAATGGTGAAGGCGGTTTCCGACAAATTATTCTCGGCGCCGATCGCCTGCAGCATTTCGTCGTCGAGCCACGCTTCGAGCGGCATCACGGCGGCCGGATTGCCCGTGAACGGGCGGTCGGCAAAGGCATCGACCTGGGTGAATGGCAGCGTGGTCACGGGTAGAGCAATCCTTCGTCCCAGCCGCCGTCGGTGCGGGTGAAGAGGCGGCGTTCGTGCAAGCGGTGCGGGCGATCCTGCCAGAATTCGATCGTGAGAGGCTCCACCCGGAAGCCCGACCAGTGCGGCGGACGCGGCACCGCCTGGCCGTCGAAGCGTGCCTCCATTTCGGCGAAGCGCGCCTCGAATATCTCGCGTGACGGCAAGGGCTGCGACTGATCGGAAGCCCATGCGCCGACTTGTGAATCCCGCCCGCGGGTCGCGAAATAGGCATCCGCCTCGTCCTGCGACACCTCTCCCACCGGCCCTTCGATCCGCACCTGACGGCGCAGCGACTTCCAGTGGAACAGCAGAGCCGCCTTGGGCCGATCGATCAGCTCGCGCGCCTTGCGGCTCTGGAGATTGGTGTAGAAGACGAAGCCACGCGCATCGTGACCCTTGAGGAGCACCATGCGCGACGATGGTTGACCATCGGCGCCAACGCTCGAGACCGTCATCGCGTTGGAATCGTTGATCTCCGATTCACGCGCCTCGGCATACCAGCCGTCGAACAAGGCGAAAGGATCGTCCGCCATCAGCCGAACGCCTGCAGCCCGGTCTGGGCGCGGCCGAGGATCAGCGCGTGGACGTCATGCGTGCCCTCATAGGTGTTCACCGTCTCCAGATTCTGGGCGTGGCGGATGACATGATATTCGCCGGTGATGCCATTGCCGCCGTGCATGTCGCGCGCCATCCGCGCGATATCGAGCGCCTTGCCGCAATTGTTGCGCTTGATCAGGCTGATCATCTCGGGCGCCATGCGGCCCTCGTCGAACAGCCGTCCGACGCGCAACGCCGCCTGCAGGCCCAGCGTGATCTCGGTCTGCATGTCGGCCAGCTTCTTCTGGACGAGCTGGGTTGCCGCCAGCGGCCGGCCGAACTGGCGCCGGTCGAGCGTGTATTGGCGCGCGCGATGCCAGCAATCCTCGGCCGCGCCCATCACGCCCCAGCCGATGCCGTAACGCGCGCGGTTGAGGCAACCGAAGGGGCCGCCTAAGCCTTGCGCGTTGGGCAGGAGATGGTCCTCCGAGACCTCGACGCCCTCCATGACGATCCCGCCGGTAACCGAGGCGCGCAGCGACAATTTGCCCTCGATCTTGGGCGCGCTCAGCCCCTTCATGCCCTTTTCCAGCACGAAGCCGCGGATCTTGCCGTCATGCGCGTCGGACTTGGCCCACACCACGAAGACGTCGGCGATCGGCGAATTGGTGATCCAGATCTTTTCGCCGGTCAGGCGATAGCCGCCGTCGATCTTTTCGGCGCGGGTGCGCATGCCGCCCGGATCGGAGCCCGCCTCAGGCTCGGTGAGGCCGAAGCAGCCGATCGCTTCGCCCGAGGCAAGCTTCGGCAGCCAGCGTTCGCGCTGGGTGTCGGAGCCGTAAGCATGGATCGGATACATGACGAGCGAGGACTGCACGCTCATCATCGAGCGATAGCCCGAATCCACGCGCTCGATCTCGCGCGCGACCAGCCCGTAGCTGACATAGGAAGCGCCGACGCCGCCATAGTGCTCGGGCAGGGTGACGCCCAGCAGGCCAAGCGCGCCCATCTCGTCGAAGATGGCGCGATCGGTATGCTCGTTGGCATAGGCCTCCTGCACGCGCGGCGCGAGCTTGTCCTGCGCATAGCCACGCGCGGTGTCGCGGATCATTTTATCTTCCTCGCCGAGCTGGTCTTCCAGCAACAGCGGATCGTCCCATTGAAATGCGCTACCGGCGGCCACGGCCAACTCCATCGAATATCTGCGAAGACCGGGCGTCGCCAACGCCCAAGCCGTTCGTCCCGAGTGCCATCGAGCTTGTCGAGATGGCGTATCGAGGGATCTGTCTCGATACGGGTTCTCGACAGGCTCGAACCCTACTCGACACGAACGGTCCGGGTCAGGACAGAACGCCTAAGCCTCCAATTCGATGTCCCAGTAAAGCCAGTCGCGCCAGGAGTCGTGCAGATAGTTGGGCGGGAAGCTGCGGCCATTTTCCTGCAGCTGCCACGAGGTCGGGCGATAGGGCAGCTCGTCGAGCTTCATGCCGGCCTGGCGTGGCGTCCGCCCGCCCTTGCGCAGATTGCACGGCGCGCAGGCGGTGGAGACATTCTCCCACGTCGTGCGCCCGCCCTGGGCGCGCGGGATGACATGGTCGAAGGTCAGGTCGCTCAACGTCCCGCAATATTGGCAGGAGAAGCGATCGCGCAGGAACAGATTGAACCGCGTGAACGCCGGATGCGCGGAAGGGCGCACATATTGCTTGAGCGCGATCACCGACGGCAGCTTGATCGTATGCGTCGGGCTTCTCACCTCGCGTTCGTAATGCGAGATGATGGCGACGCGATCGAGGAACACCGCCTTGATCGCGGTCTGCCACGGCCAGATCGAAAGCGGGTAATAAGACAGCGGCGTATAATCCGCGTTCAACACCAAAGTGGGGCAGCTGTCCGGATGTCGAATGAGATCAGGATGATACATGGAACGACCAAGCCCTCCGCGTCGGCGGAGCACATCGGCCAGGATCGTCACTCGGTCCCGTCGCACTCGGGAGGCGAGAGGCTGTTGCCGCTGCGTCTCCGTCGTCCTGCCGCCTGCCAGAGCAGCGTGACGGAAGCATGACACCATTGTCGCGACTCGCGGTCAAGCGCCGTTTTCGAAAGAGTCCATAGTGTTGCGCATTTCCCGCTTCGCTCCGAGCCCGACCGGGCGGCTGCACCTCGGTCACGCCTTTTCCGCGGTACGCGCCCATGATCTCGCCCGTGAAGCCGGCGGCCGCTTCCTGCTGCGGATCGAGGATATCGATGGCACACGCAGCCGCGAAGCGTTCGTCGGCGGTATTGAGGAGGATCTGCGCTGGCTCGGGCTGGCATGGGACGGCCCGGTCGTGTGCCAATCCCGCCGTATGACGCTCTACGGCGCAGCGTTTGAGCGGTTGAAGGCGCTGGGCCTGGTCTACCCCTGTTTCTGTACGCGCGCCGAAATTACCGCCAGCGCGAGTGCGCCGCATGGCGATGCGGGGCCGATTTACCCGGGAACATGCCGTGCGCTGACGGCGGCGGAGCGCGAGCGCCGCGCTGGTGAACCGCATTGCTGGCGGCTGGACATGACGGCAGCACATGCTCGAACCGGCGCGCTGCGCTGGCATGACGCGACCGTCGGCTGGGTCGACGCGGACCCGCTGCCGCAAGGCGATGTGGTGCTGGCGCGCAAGGAAACGCCGACGTCCTACCACCTCGCGGTGACGATCGACGACGCGGCGCAAGGCGTGACCGACGTGGTGCGCGGCGTCGATCTGTTCGCCGCGACCCATGTCCACCGGCTGCTCCAGGCCCTGCTCGGCCTGCCTACCCCGCGCTACCATCATCACCAATTGCTGCTTGGAGCGGACGGCCAGCGCCTCGCCAAGCGCAACGGCGCGCGGTCACTGGCGGACCTTCGTGCGCACGGAAGCGACCCGGATATATTGCTGGCTTCGCTGCGCGCGGGACAAGTCCCCATTGGCGCGGACGCGGGCGACGCCTAGATAGCGTGGATGACCATGCAAACCTTCCTCTTCATCCTCATCATCCTGTGCGCGATCGGCGCGCTCGTCTCGATCGTGCGGGGCGTGATCCTCATGCTCAAGGCCAATCATGAGGAAGTGAACAATCAGGGCGTCAGCAAGTCGGGCCTCGCCCAGAACAAGATGATGTGGCGCCGTATCCAGTTCCAGGCGATTGCGGTCGTGCTGGCTGCCCTGTTCCTGATGATCGCGCGCGGCCACGCGGGCTGACGTGGTCAAGCTCAACCGCATCTACACCCGCACGGGCGATGCCGGGGACACCGGCTTGGTTGACGGATCACGCGTCAGCAAAGCATCGCCTCGCATTGCCGCGATCGGCGATGTCGACGAAGCCAATAGCGCGATCGGCGTAGCGGCGGCGAGCCTGAGCGAAGGTCCCGAGCGCGAGATGCTGGAGCGCATCCAGAACGAAATGTTCGATCTCGGTGCCGATCTCGCCACTCCGGGCGAGGATTTCACGCCCTCGGAAATGACGTTGCGTATCACTGACGCGCAGGTCTCGCGGCTGGAACATGAAATCGACCGCATGAACGAAGGGCTGGCCGATCTGACCTCCTTCATCCTCCCCGGTGGCCTGCCCGCCGCCGCCCAGCTCCATCTTGCGCGCGCCATCACGCGCCGTGCCGAACGAACCGCGGTTGCGGCTGCTTGCGAGGTCGCGCTCAACCCGCAGGCGCTTGCCTATATCAATCGCCTGTCCGACCATCTGTTCGTGCTCGCGCGATTGCTCAATGCGCAGGCCGGCGGCGACATATTGTGGAAGCCCGGCGCAACGCGGGGTTGATTGGAGCGTTCTCGTAACGATCTAACCGGGGAAGGCGCTAGCTCGCGCCAGGCTGATGGGGCACCGCATGGCCGCTCGCGCTCACGACTTTGTCGACACTTCTGCTCTGAACGCGGCCTTTCGGCGCACTCGTACCTTGTCAGTGGCGATCGCGGCACCTTTGTCCGATGCCGATGCCTCGATCCAGCCGCATCCCGATGCGTCGCCCGCCAAATGGCACCTAGCCCATACCACCTGGTTCCTCGAAACGTTCGTGCTGCGCGACCATGTCGCCGGGCACCGGCCGTACGACCCGCGCTTCGCCTTCCTGTTCAACAGCTATTATGAAGCGGAAGGCGCCCGCCATGCGCGCGATCGCCGCGGCATGCTGGCCCGGCCGAGCCTGGCCGAGATACTCGCCTGGCGCGCCGCCGTCGACGCACAGGTCGAAGCGGCCCTGCCGACGCTTCCGCCGGAAGCGCTCGAGCTGATCACGCTCGGCATCAATCATGAGCAGCAGCATCAGGAATTGATGCTGACCGATCTCGTCGCCAGCTTTGCCGCCAACCCGCTCGATCCGGCGGTGTGGGATCATCCGCGCAACCAGCCGGTGCCGATGCCGGCACCGCTCGCCTGGAGCGAAGGCCGCACCGGGCTGGTCGAAATCGGCCATGACGGTTCGGGCTTCGCCTTCGATGCCGAAGGGCCGCGTCATCAGACCTTCCTATCGCCGCACGCGCTCGCCGATCGGCCGATCACCAATGCCGAATGGAGGGAGTTCATGGCCGATGGCGGCTATGAGCGGCCCGATTTCTGGCTGGCCGACGGCTGGGCATGGGTGAAGCGCGAGAAGATCGATGCGCCGCTCTACTGGCGGCGCAGCGACGACGGCTGGCGGGCGTTCGGGCTCGACGGCCTGCATCCGGTTCATCCCGCGGCGCCCGTGACGCATATCAGCTTTTACGAGGCCGACGCCTTTGCGCGCTGGGCCGGCGCGCGGCTGCCGACCGAGGCGGAATGGGAAAGTGCGGCGCAGGGTCTCGATCCTGCCGCCGGCACCCAGCTCGACGAGGCCGGCCCGGTACGGCCGCGCGCCGCGCGGTGGAGCAACGCGCCCGGCCAGATGTTCGGCGACGTGTGGGAATGGACCGCCAGCGCCTTCCTGCCTTATCCCGGCTTCAAGCCTGCCGCGGGCGCAGTCGGCGAATATAATGGCAAGTTCATGAGCGGGCAGGCAGTCCTCAAGGGCGCCAGCTGCGCCACCCCGCGCGGGCACAGCCGTGCCTCTTATCGCAACTTCTTCTATCCCTGGCAGCGGTGGCAGTTCACCGGCGTGCGGCTGGCGAAAGACCTATAATGCTTCAGTCCCAGACGGTACCGCCCGAAACGACCGAGGCGGATCCTGCTTTTCTCGCCGACGTCCTGGACGGGCTGTCGCAACGCAAGAAGGCGATTCCCGCGCGCTGGTTCTACGATCGCCGCGGTTCCGAACTGTTCGAGGAAATCACGGCGCTGCCGGAATATTATCCGACCCGCACCGAGCGCGCGTTGCTCGCGGCGCATAGCGGTGATGTCGGGCGGATCGCGGGCAAAGGCCGGGCGGTCGTGGAGTTTGGCTCCGGCTCCTCGGTGAAGACGCCGCTGCTTCTGTCGCAAGTGGCACCATCGGCTTACGTGCCGATCGATATATCCGGCGATTTCCTGCGTGAATCCGCTGCCGCCTTGTCGGGCCGCTTCCCGGATCTGACGGTGCTGCCGGTCGAAGCCAATTTCATGCATCCGGTCCGCCTGCCTGCCGAGATTGCCGGCCTGCCCAAGCTCGGCTTCTTTCCCGGCTCCACCATCGGCAACCTTGTGCCGCGTTCGGGCGTGAACCTGCTGCGCGACATGATCGAGACGATGGGCGTCGGATCGATGTTGCTGATCGGGATGGATCAGGTCAAGGACACCGACATTCTGATCGGCGCCTATGACGACCCGGCTGGCATCACCGCGGCCTTCAACCTCAATCTACTGGTGCGCATCAACCGCGAGCTCGATGGCGATATTCCGATCGATGCCTTCAAGCACCGCGCCATCTGGAACGACACCTGGTCGCGGATCGAGATGCATCTCGCCGCGACGCGCGACGTCGGCTTCATGATCGCCGGCCGCCATTTCGAAATGGGCGCCGACGAGACCATCCACACCGAGAACAGCCACAAATATACCCCGCGTAGCGGCCGCCAGCTGCTGGCGGCGGGGGGGTGGACACCGCTGCGCGAGTGGAGCGACGACAAGGGCATGTTTTCGCTGATCCTGGCCGAGGCCAGGCCCGAGCCCATCGCGCCCTGAGTTTTCTGTCAATTCCCAAACCCGCTCCTGCTGAGTAGAGGCTGAGCTTGTCGAGGCCTCGTATCGAAGCACGTTCTTCGAGACGGCATTTCGGCAAGCTCAATGCCTGTCCTGAGCGCCTGCCTTGACAGGCAGTCGAAGGGCCTCCTCAGGACGAGCGGATCAGCTATGGTTGGAGTCGCTATGAAAACGATCGGCGTAATCGGCGCGGGACAGATGGGGGCGGGTATCGCCCAGGTCGCGGCGCAGGCGGGCTACCGCGTGCTGCTGTCCGACGTCAGCATCGAACAGGCCGAAAAGGGCAAGGCGGGGATCGCCAAGCGGCTCGCGCGCGCGGTCGATAAGGAGCAGGTCGGCGCGGCCGAGGCGGATGCGGCGCGCGATCGGATCGAGCCCCAGCGTGAGCATGCGGCTTTCGCCGAAGCCCATATCGTCATCGAGGCGGCGACGGAGCGGGAATCGATCAAGCGCACGATCTTCGCCGAGGTCGGCAAGATGATGCAGCCCGATGCCATCCTCGCCAGCAACACTTCATCCATCCCGATCACGCGACTGGCGCAGGCGGCGCCCGATCCGGCGCGCTTCATGGGCGTGCATTTCTTCAATCCCGTGCCGGTCATGAAGCCGATCGAACTGATCCGCGGGCTCGCCACGTCGGACGCCACCGTCGCCACGGTCGAGGCATTCGCGCAAAGCCTCGGCAAGATTGTGGTCCACGCCAACGATGCGCCTGGCTTCATCGTCAACCGCGTATTGCTGCCGATGCTCAATGAGGCGATCTTCGCGCTGGGCGAGGGCGTCGCCACGGTCAGGGATATCGACGCCGCCGTCAGCCTCGGTCTCAATCATCCGATGGGACCGCTGACGCTGGCGGATTTCATCGGGCTCGATACCTGCCTCGAAATCGCGCGGGTGCTGCACGAGGGCACCGGCGATCCCAAATTCCGCCCCGCGCCGTTGCTGATCAAATATGTCGAAGCGGGCTGGCTCGGGCGCAAGACCGGGCGCGGCTTCTACGATTATTCGGGGCCGGAGCCCGTGCCGACGCGCTGAGCTTTGACAGGTGGCCGCTGACAACCCAGCATTACGGCAGGGTTTACACGTTCGGCGCACCCGTTACGCAGGCTTCATGGAAACAGCCACGCCCGCCATCCCCAAGTCCCTCTTTGTCTTCTCGATCTTCTATGGCGGCATGGTCTGCATTGCGGGCGTGCTCGGCAACAAGCTGGTCGGGCTCGGGCCATTGTCGGATCTGGGGCCGGCACTCGGCCTTGGACCGCTCGGCATCGAAGCGGGCATCTGCGCTTTCCTGCTGCTGGTGATCGTGTCGAGCGCGATTGCGGAACTGCACGGTGGCGCGGTGGCGACACGGCTGGTGCGCTGGGGGTTCGTGCCTCTGATCGCAACGATGGCGCTGATCGAGCTGGTGCTGGCGCTGCCGCCCGCGGCGGCGATGGAGCCGGCACGCCTCGCCGCCTTCGAGACGATCCTCGGCCAGAGCGCACGGCTGATGCTGGCCGGGCTGATCGCCTACGGAACCTCGCAGACACTCAACGTCACCATCTTCGCCGCGCTCAAGGGGCGCGAAGGGTCGCAATTGCTGTGGCTGCGCGCCGGGATCGCCAGCGTGCTGTCGCAGATCGTCGACACATTGCTGTTCATCACGATCAGCTTCTACGGCGTCTTCCCCATCGGCGGGCTGCTCATCGGCCAGATGATCGTCAAGGTCTTGCTGTCGGCCGTGCTGGTGCCGCCATTGGTCTATCTGTTCGTCGCGATTGGCCGGAAACTGGACGGAACCGCTACCCCCGCTTAAGGGCGCGCGCATGACCGAACACGCCGTCGATCCCGCATTGCTGTTCAAGGCCGAGACGCTGGCCGAGGCGCTGCCTTATATGCAGCGCTATGCGGGCAGCACGTTCGTCGTGAAATATGGCGGCCACGCCATGGGCGATGCCGAGGCGGCCGAGGATTTCGCCGAGGATATCGTGCTGCTCAAGGCGGTCGGCATCAATCCAATCGTGGTTCATGGCGGCGGGCCGCAGATCGGTGCCGCGCTGAAGGCGCAGGGGATCGAAAGCCGCTTCGTCGACGGGCTGCGCGTGACCGATGCCGCGACGATGAAGGTCGCCGAAATGGTTCTCTCGGGCGCGATCAACAAGGAAATCGTGTCGTGGATCGCGGCCGAGGGCGGCCGTGCGGTTGGTATTTCCGGCAAGGACGGCCGGCTCGTCACCGCCACCAAGGTGCAGAGCGAGCATGATCTGGGCTTTGTCGGCGAGCCGGACGACGTGGATACGCGCATCCTCGACACGATTTCCAAGGCGGGCATGATCCCGGTGGTGGCGCCGATCGCCGTCGGCGCCGACGGCCAGACCTATAATATCAATGCCGATACGATGGCGGGTGCGCTTGCCATCGCCACCGGCGCCGAGCGGCTGTTCCTGCTGACCGACGTTCCGGGCGTGCTCGACAAGAACAAGAATTTGCTGAGCGACCTGACGCCGGCGGACATCGCGATCCTTCAGGACGACGGCACCATCCATGGCGGCATGATCCCCAAGCTGCAGACGTGTATCGATGCGGTTGAAGGGGGCGTAGATGCCGCCGTCATTCTCGATGGGCGGGTGCCGCACGCGATGCTGATCGAAATCTTCACCCGCCAGGGTGCGGGCACGCTGGTTCGGCGCGGCTGAAGGGTGGCGCCGGGTGCCCCACTCGGCTAGGACAGTGGCATGCTGATAATCACGCTCATCCGTATCGTCGATCTGCTGCTCTCGGTCATGATGTGGATCATCATCGTCCAGGCGGTCCTGTCGTGGCTGGTCGCGTTCAACGTGGTCAACACGCACAATGATTTCGTGCGGCAATTGCTCTACGCGCTCAGTCGCATCACCGAACCGCTCTACCGGCCGATCCGGCGGATCATGCCGGATTTCGGGGCGCTCGATTTTTCGCCGCTGGTGGTGCTGCTGATCATCCAGGTGCTGCGCCAGATCGTGCTGCCGGCGATCGTGGTTTCAGCGGTCACGTGAGCGCGGCGATCATCGACGGCAAGGCCGCCGCCGAGCGCCTGCGCGGGCGCGTCGCCGCCCTCGTCCCCGACTTTGCAACCAAGGCCGGCCGCCAACCGGGTTTGACGGTCGTGCTAGTGGGGGAGGATCCCGCGAGCGCGGTTTATGTCCGCGCCAAGGGTAAGGCCACCGAAGCCGCGGGCATGAAGAGCGATACGATCCGCCTTCCCGCCGGGACGGGCCAAGATGAACTCCTCGATCTGGTCCGGGCGCTCAACGCCGATGCGAGCGTCGATGGTATCCTCGTCCAGCTGCCGCTGCCCGCGCAAATCAACGAGAATGCGGTGATCGCCACGATCGATCCCAACAAGGATGTCGACGGCTTCCACCCGGTCAATGCCGGGCGGCTCGCGACCGGGCTTTACGGCTTCGTGCCCTGCACGCCGCTCGGCTGCCTGATGCTCCTCAAGGAGCAGCTTGGCGATCTGGCGGGCAGGGAGGCGGTCGTGATCGGCCGGTCGAACATCGTCGGCAAGCCGATGGCGCAATTGCTGCTCGGCGAAAGCTGCACCGTCACTATCGCCCATTCCAAGACCCGCGATCTGCCGGCGGTGGTGCGCCGAGCCGACATCGTGGTGGCCGCGGTCGGCCGGCCGGAAATGGTCAAGGCCGACTGGATCAAGCCCGGCGCGGCCGTGATCGACGTCGGCATCAACCGCATCGACGCGGGCGAGGGCAAGACCCGATTGGTCGGCGACGTCGCCTTCGACGAGGTGGCGCAGGTCGCGGGCGCGATCACGCCGGTTCCGGGCGGCGTGGGGCCGATGACGATCGCGGTCCTGCTCCGCAACACGCTGGTCGCGGCGCATCGCAATGCCGGCGTGCCGCTGGACAAGGGCACGATATGATCGGCCCCCTGCTGCTCGCCGCGGCGGTCGTGCCGCCGGTCGAGACGGCAGAGCGCGCCTTCGCCTCGATGGCGCAAACCAGGGGTCAGTGGACCGCCTTCCGCGCCTTCGCCGCGCCCGACGCGCAGATGCTGCTCGACGGACCGCGGCCGGCCGCACCTTTCCTCAAGGATCGGAAGGATCCGCCGGTCGCGGTGATGTGGTGGCCCGCGCACACGATAACGTCGTGCGACGGCAGCATGGCTTACTCGACCGGACCGTGGCGACGCGACGGGGGCCGCACCACCGGGCGGTTCTTCACCATCTGGCGCCATGGGGCCGATGGCTGGCGCTGGGTTTATGACGGCGGCACACAGGATAATGCCGGTACAGCCGCGGGCGACGGCAGCGGCGCCGTGCGCGCGGCATACCGGCCTGGCCGCGCCCCCGCCGTCGACGCGGGATCAGTCGCCGGGGGCGGCGCCCGCGACGGCAGCCTGCAATGGGAATTGCGGCCCGCCACACCGGGCCAGTACCGACTGACCGTCACCTATCGCACGCACGCCGGCTGGAAGAGCGAAAGCGCGGTCGTCGGCGGATGATCTCCCTGTTCCTCTCCGCCTTCGTGACCTTCTTCGTGGTGATCGATCCGCCGGGTTGCGCACCGATCTTCGCCAGCCTGACGCGCGGCGGCAGCAAGGCCTATAGTCGCGCGATGGCGCTGCGTTCGGTGGGCCTGGCCGCAGTCGTCCTGATCCTGTTCGCGCTGGTGGGAGAACCGTTGCTGACGACGCTCGGCATCAGCCTTGACGCGTTCCGGGTTGCGGGCGGCATCATGGTGTTCCTAATCGCGCTGGAGATGGTGTTCGAGAAGCGCACCGAACGGCGCGAGGGGCGCGCGGAAGAAATCAACCGCCGTCAGGTGGAGGAAGCGCGCGAGGAGCCGGAAGACATATCCGTCTTTCCGATGGCCATTCCCATGATCGCCGGGCCCGGCTCGATCGCCACGGTGATGCTCGTCACCGCGCGCAATCACGGCCTGCAGCTTATCGTCGTGCTGTGCGCATTGGCGGCGGTTCTGGTCATCAGCGCCATCGCGCTGCTCGCGGCCGGGGCGATCATGCGCGTCCTCGGCGACAAGCTCGAAGCGATGATCACGCGCATCCTGGGCGTCCTGCTTGCCGCGCTGGCCGCGCAATATGTGATCGACGGCCTGAAGGCGAGCTTCAGCTAGGGCACCCATCCCAAGCCTCGTCCGCAGTTGATCGGGGTGCGTGAAGCGCTATGGTCTTGTCATACAATTAGGGGCGGAGCCAATTACGCCCGGGGAGGATCCATATGACACGTCGCTCTCGCCGTGCCCTCATGCTGGCGGCTACGCTTATCCTCTGTGAGGGCGGTGCCAGTGCGGCGGCTCCGACAGCCCCTCCTCATCTCGTCAAGCAAGGCGGGCGTTATGCGCTGGTGGTGGACGGCAAGCCGTTCCTCATGCTCGGCGCACAGGTCAACAATTCCTCCAATTATCCCGCGGCCTTACCCAAGGTGTGGCCGATCATCGATCGGCTCGGCGGCAACACCCTCGAAGTGCCTGTCGCGTGGGAGCAGATCGAGCCGACCGAGGGCAAGTTCGACTTTTCGTGGGTCGACATTCTGCTCGCGCAGGCGCGGCAGCACGATCAGCGACTGGTTCTGCTGTGGTTCGGCACCTGGAAAAATACCGGCAACAGCTATCAGCCCGAATGGGTGAAGCTGGATACCAAGCGCTTCCCGCGCTTCATTTCCGCCAAGGGCGAGACGCAATATACCGCCTCGCCGCATTTTCGGACGACGCTGGAGGCCGACAAGAAGGCGTTCGTCCGGCTGATGGAGCATCTCAAGACCGTCGATCCGCAGAATACGGTCATCATGGTGCAGGTCGAAAACGAGACCGGCATCTATGGCGGCGTGCGCGATCATTCGCCGGTGGCGCAAAAAGCGTTCGAAGGTGCGGCACCCGCGGCGCTTGTGCGCGCGCTGGGGGCAAAGCCGGGCACCTGGTCGCAGGCGTTCGGCAAGGATGCCGACGAATATTTCAACGCCTGGGCGATTTCGACCTACGTCAACGAGATCGCGGCCGCAGGCAAGGCGGTGAAGCCGCTGCCGATGTACGTCAACGCCGCGCTGAGCGACCCGTTCAAGAAGCAGAATCCGGATACATACGCATCCGGCGGGCCGACCCATGACGTGCTCGCGGTGTGGAAGGCGGGCGCTCCGGCGATCGATCTCGCCGCGCCCGACATCTACAATCCCGATTACGCCACCTACATGCGCTACCTCGACCTGTTTCAGCGTCCCGACAATGCGCTGTTCGTGCCGGAAACCGGCAATGCCAGGCCTTATGCGCGTTACTTCTTCCCGGTCGTCGGCCGCGGCGGAATCGGCTTCTCGCCATTCGGGATGGACGCGACCGGCTATATGAACTTCCCGCTCGGCGCCGAGAAGCTCGACGATGCGACGCTCGGCGCCTTCGCCGCCAATTACGCCTTGTTCAGGCCGCTGCAGACCATCTGGCCGGCGCTGGCGCTGGAAGGGAAGACCTGGGGCGTGGCGGAGCCCGGACCCGACGATCCCAAACATGCCGCGACGATGGAGCTCGGCCGCTGGCGCGCGACCGCGACCTTCGGGCGCGCGCAATTCGGCATGAAGCCGCCGACCGGCAACGAAACACCGTCAGGCGGCGCTGCGATCGCCGAGATCGGGCCTGACGAATATCTCGTGACCGGCTATCATGTCCGCGTCGAGTTCGCCTTGGCCAAGCCCGATCCGGGCGATCACGTGATGATGGCCCGCGTCGAAGAGGGCCATTACGATTCCGCCGGGCGCTGGGTGTTCGAACGCGTCTGGAACGGTGACCAGACCGATTACGGCCTGAACTTTACCTCCATCCCGCAATTGCTGCACGTGAAGCTCGCCGCCTACCGTTGACCTTGCTTGGCCAGTTCGTGGATCGCCGCAGCCGAAGAGGGGGACGATGATGCCGAAAGTCACGGGAAGGCTGTTCTCATGGTTGCTCGCGCTCGCGCTCCTACACCCCGCAGCCGCGTCGGCCGCCGGCGCTAAGGCCACAGGGGGCAGGGCGGCGGCGCTGGCGCCACGCCCGCCGATGGGCTGGAACAGCTGGGATGCCTATGGGCTGGCGATCACCGAGAGCGATTTCCGAGCCAATGTCGACGTCCTCGCCAAATCGCTGAAGCCCTTCGGATGGAACTACGCCGTCATCGACGAGGGCTGGTTCATGCAGAATCCGCAGGATCGGCCGACGCCTGAAAAGCTGGTCTACGTGCTCGACGCCAATGGCCGCTACATCCCCGATCCCGCACGGTTTCCGTCAGCCCTGGCCGATGGCCGCAATCAGGGTTTTGCCGCGATTGGCGCGGCGGTCCATGCGCGAGGCCTGAAGTTCGGCATCCACATCGTGCGCGGCATTCCGCGGGAATCGGTCGCCCGGAATTTTCCGGTCGCCGGCAGCCGCTTTCGCGCGCAGGACGTGGCCGATACTTCGGACGCCTGCCCGTGGGATCCGACCAATTGGGGCGTAAAGGATAGTCCGGCCGGACAGGCCTGGTACGAGTCGCTGATTGCGCAATATGCGCAATGGGGTGTCGACTATCTCAAGGTCGATTGCATCTCCGACCATCCCTATAAACCCGCCGAGATCAGGATGATCCACCGCGCCATCGCCAAGGTGGGACGGCCGATCGTGCTGAGCCTGTCGCCGGGGCCGACCTCGCCCGGCATCCTGTCCGAAATCCGGCCCCATGCGCAAATGTGGCGCATCTCCGACGATGTCTGGGATATGTGGTCGAACCGCGCCGCCTGGCCGCGCGCGCTGAAGGAGCATTTCGATCTCGTATCCGGCTGGGCGCCATTGGCCGGTCCGGATGGCTGGGCCGACGCCGACATGCTCCCCATCGGCTATCTCGGCCCGACGCCGGGCTATGGCGAGCCCCGGCACACGCGACTGACCGCGGCCGAGCAGCGCACGATGATCACTTTATGGGCAATCGCGCGTTCCCCGCTCATCCTCGGCGCCAATCTGACCCGGCTCGATCCGGCCACGCTGGCGCTGCTGACCAATCGGACCGTGCTGGACATGAATCAATATGGCCGCGATCCCCGCCAGGTCACGCGCGAGGGTCCCTTTGCCGTCTGGACCTCGACCGGGCGAAACGGCACGCGCTATCTCGCTTTGTTCAATCTGGGCGATGATCCGGCCGCAGTGCGCCACAGCTACGACTTCTACAATCTCGCGAAGAGCTACCGGACGCGCGACGTCTGGGCCTACACGGATCTCGGCCGCCGCGATGGCGTGGATTTCACGATAGCGCCCCACGCGACGCTGCTTCTGGAGCTTACGCCCTGAGCTTTGCGGAGCTTGTCGCATCAGCGGCTCAATGGACGGCCGGCGGCAGGTCGATTACAATCGATATATAGGTTCCGGTAAAGTATTCGTCATCGCACATCGCCTTAGAAGTTGTTGCAAAAAGCAGCATGCCGGGGGGCTTATGAGAGGATGGTTCATCTGGCTTGGCGTCGCCGCGTTTGCGGGCGCGCCCGGCGTCGCGGCGGACAAGCCTGCGATCGCCGCGCCCATCGCCGCCGACGAAGGAACGATCGTCGTCACCGCCCAACTGCGCAGGCAGAATGCGCTCGATGTGCCGTTCGCGCTCACGGCTTATAGCGGCGACTTCCTGGAGAAGCTCGGCATCACCGAATTCGACCGGCTGAGCGCCTACGTTCCCGGGCTGCTTGTGCAGAACCAGTCGCCCAACAATCCGGCCTTCGTGATCCGCGGGATCACATCGGACAGCAACGCCGCGTTCAACGAACCGCGCATTTCGGTGTTCGAGGACGGCGTTTCGATTTCCAAGTCGCCCGGCGCTTATGTGGAATTGTTCGACCTGGATCGGGTGGAGATCGCCAAGGGGCCGCAATCGACACTTTATGGACGCGGGGCGCTGATCGGCGCGATCAACGTCATCGAGGCCAAAGCCGATCCGTCCGCGCCAGCGATGACGGAATATCTCAGCTACGGTAATTTCAATGCCATACGCGTGGACGGGATGGCGAACCTGCCGCTTGGCGACGGCATGGCGCTGCGCCTTGCCGGGCGATATAAAATACGCGACGGCACGATCGCTAATCTGCTCGGCGGTGACGATTACAATTCGCAGAATAGCGGCGCGCTACGCGCCTCCTTCCATGCCGACGTCAACGCCGATCTCGGCTTCGACCTTATCGGCAATTACCAGAATGACGCGCCTTCGGGCACGTCGTTCAAGTCGATTGCCTACCTGCCGACCGATCCCCGCACCGGCGCGCCGATCGGGACACGCAGTCGTACTTCGGGGGCGGCCCTGGCGGCGGCGGCCGGCTTCGAGGGCGGCCGCCCGCTCGGCCTGCGCCGCAACCTGGTGGGCGTGAAGGCGCTCGCGAGCTGGAATATCGACACCAACCTGACGCTCAGCTCGATCACCGGCTGGCGGAAATTCCATACCAACGAGCTGTTCGACGCGGACGGCATCTCATTGGCGAGCCTTACGGCCGGCGAGGAGGCACGCGGGACGCAGGCCAGCCAGGAACTGCGCCTCACCTACGAGTCCAAAGTCATCACGCTGTTCATCGGCGGAAGTTATTTCCACGAGAAGGGGTCGGTTCGGACCCCAGTCGCGTTCAATGAAGCCCAGTTGCTTGCCCGGGCCGCCGGGGCGCTCAATGGCGGCGGCGCCGTTCCCGGCCTAGCGGCAGACAATCCCGCCCCCGCAGCGTTGTTCGCCAGCCCTGCCTTCACCGGCCGGCTGGTACAGGGCTTCGCCGCCGCGCGGGGGGTGAATCTGACCGGCCCGCTGGCGCAAGCGATCGCAGCCAATCTCCGGCCCGATCATCTGGAAACGTCCACTAATTATGCGCGCTCCAACTCCGTCGATCTCTTTGGTGACGCTACCTTGCATCTCGGCGATCGATTCGATCTGGGAGCGGGCCTACGCTACAGCCATGACGACAAGCGCTCCGGCATCAGCGCAGCGGTCGCGAACCGCTCGGTGCTCGCCGGGCTGATCGCCGCGGTCAGCCAGCCCCAGGCCTCGCAACGGGCGCTGCTGCAGGCGCTGGCAACGCCCGGTGCCGGCGCAATCCCCACCTCCCCGACTTTTCCCGTGCCGATGTTCGGCCTCGGCTTTCAGCCCACGGCCAATAATGGCGACGCCCTTTATCAGTCGGCGAGCAACGGCGGTTTCGCCTTCCGTGCGACCGCCCGCTACAAGCCCGCCGATAACGGCACCCTCTACCTCACCTATGCGCGCGGCCGCCGCCCCAGGATCCTGTCGGTCGCGACGCCGACAGCGCCCGGAGCCGCGCCCATATTCGAGCATTTGCCGGCGGAGATCGTCGACAGCTACGAGGTTGGCGCCAAGACCTCATTGCTCGACCACAGGCTCTCGGTCGACGGCGCGGCCTTTTATTATCGCTACAGCAATTTCGGCACGGTGGTGCAGCAGGGAACGCAATTTCTCAACGTCAATGCCGGCCGCGCGGACAGCTTTGGTTTCGAGGGTCAAATCGGCTGGCAGGCGGCCGACTGGATACGCTTCTTCGCAAACTACTCTTACAATCACAGCCGCTTCAAATCCGGCGCCTTTCGCGGCAACCACTTTCGCCTGTCGCCCGACAATGCCGGTGCGCTGGGCGCGACATTAGGGCGTCGCACACCCGATGGAGCCGGTTTCGACCTGACGCCGAGCGTCGCGCTCCAGTCGAAGGAGTTTTTCGACGACAATAATGACCGGCCTGATCTCCAACAGGCCCAGATCGTGCCCGACAATGTGCAGGACGAGGTGCAGAAGGGCTTCGCGCTGGTGAACCTGCGGGCGGGCTACAGCTTCCCCGGCCGCCATTTGCGGGTCGAGCTTTGGGCCGATAACCTGCTCGACAAGCGCTATATCAAGGATGCCGGCAATACGGGTGACACGCTGGGGCTGCCGACCTTCATCGCCGGTTCTCCGCGCTTCTATGGGGTCGGCCTCAGCTACAAGTTCTGAAGGCAAGCGAACGGCGTCAGCTCTCGACCACCGAACTGCGCGCCAATTCCTCGAGCGTCCGGGCGCTGGTCAGCGCCAGCTTCTCCTTGATCCGCTCGCGATAGGTGCCGATCGTCTTTACCGACAGCTGGAGTGCGCGGCCGATCTCGCCGGTCGAAAGCCCCTCGCCGATCATGCGCAGCACCTGCAATTCCCGATTGGAAAGCAGATCGAAGCCCGCCGATTCCTGATCCTCGTCGACGCCGAGGAAATCCTCGATCAAGCGCCGCTGAACACCCTCGCTGAGGAAGGTCTCGCCCGAAGCCAACACACTGATGGCATGTTCCACCACCACTAACCCTTCCGATTTGGCGACATAGCCCTTGGCTCCCGCCTGGAGCGCGCGCCGTGCGAAACGCCATTCGTTCTGACTGGAATAAATCAGGATGCGCGCCGCAGGAGCGGCCGCCATCAGGTCCTTGACCAGATCGATGCCGTCGCGACCGCCAAGAACCAGATCAAGGACGATATAATTTGGCTGCAGTTGTTGCGCGAGATGGCGCGCGGTTTCGGCATCGCTGGCTTCGCCGCAGATGGTGAAGCGCGCATGATGATCAAACAGAAAGCGCAAACCATAGAGCACGATCGGATGATCATCGACGATCAGGACATGATCTATGTGCTCGGTCAAAGCTTTTCCCTCACCTGACACGACCGCGTTTGTATCACCTTTTGGGCGGGCGTCTGTGCCTTTGCGATGAAAATCCGCATTTGTAGGTTATCGCCCTACAGCCAATGATCCGCGCTCCCCTTATAGCTATTTCATTGGGACGATTGGCAATTTTCCCGGTGCGCTAAATTACTGCGCAACGCCTCGACATCTCGGCTGGTGGGCGGCGAGGGTTGAGTGAGGCCATGGGGGTTGTTGTGGTCATCGAACGGCTTGCGGACGCTCGTGTCTTGATCGCTATCATCGCGATTGCGCCCGCGCCCGCGCTTCGCGCCCAGACGGCATCGCAAATCACGCCACCCACTTTCGCGCCGCCGCCGGCGGTGCGGGGTGCGCCGATCGTCATTCCCGAGGGGTCGGGCGCAGCCGCGCCGGCGGGCGCGGAGGCGCTGGAGGTGAAGCTCGCCGCTGTGGCGATCGAGGGTGCGCCGGTAGCGGGCAAGGCGGTCGACGCGGCGCAGGCCGCGCTGCGCGCGCAGCTGGTCGGGCGCAGCGTCAAGGTATCGGAGATCTTTGCCGCCGCGCGTGCGCTGGAGAGCGCCTACGCGCGTGCCGGACGGGTATTGGTGCGGGTGACCGTGCCGCCGCAAAGCCTGGCCGACGGCGCGACGCTGCGGCTGGTGGTGATCGACGGCTTCGTCGAGCGCGTCGACACCGCCGCGGTGCCTGCGCGCGTACGCACGCGCATCGCTGCCCTGCTGGCACCGTTGGTCTCCAGGCCCGGCCTCACCTTGTCCGAGATCGAGCGTCAGCTGCTGCTCGCGTCGGACGTGCCGGGGGTGAGCCTGCGCTCGACGCTGGCGGCGGGCAGCACGTCCGGCGGCAGCGTGCTGGTGATCGAGGCGCAGCACCGCCCGGTCACTGCCTTCCTGACGATGGACAATACGCTGCCGCGCACGCTCGGCCATTACGGCTATGGCGTGGGCCTCAACTTCAATTCGGTGCTCGGGCTGGGTGAGACGATCTACCTGCGCGCGAGCAGCCTGCCCAATACGGGCCATGACGGCATGCTCGATCCGACCCCCCGCAACCGCGCGTTGGCGGCGGGCGCGATCCTGCCCTTGCCCTATGACTTGACCTTCAACCTCGAAGGCACCGACGCGCGCACGACGCCGCGCCGCCAGCTCGGTGCGCCGGCCTTCGCCAGCCGCTTCCAGCGCCTGTCGGGCCGGCTGCGCTATCCCGCGGTGCGAACGCGCGCGCTGACGATGGCGCTCGAAGCCGATCTCGATGTCGAGAATGAGCGTGTGCGCATTGTCGATCCGCTGGTGCTGCCACTGTCGCTTGATCGGCTGAGGGTGGCGCGGCTCGGCAGCGACATCAGCCTGGCATTGCCCGGCGCGGGCCTGCTGCGGACGCGGGCGACCTTGTCGTTCGGTCTCGATGCGCTCGGTGCCCGCTCGGCAAGCGATGCCACGCCGGACCTGCCGTTGTCGCGCCAGGGGGCCGATGCCAGCTTCCGCAAGCTCGAAGTTTCGGCGGAGCTCGACCAGCCGCTGGCGCCGCATCTGCGCATCGACCTGCGCGCGCGTGCGCAGAGCGCGTTCGGCGATGCGCTCGCCAATTCCGAGCAGCTCGGCATTGCGGCGCTCGACGCAATCTCGCCCTTATCGTCGGGGCTGCTGCAGGGCGATGCGGGCTATGTCGCGCGTGGCGAAGTGCAGACGCCATTCGGCACGCAGCTGAACGGCGGCTCGCTGCTGATCAGCCCCTATGCATTCGGCGCCCACGGCCGGGTGCGGTTCGAGCAGCCGACTTTCCTCGAGCGGCGGCAGACCGATGCTACTGCCTATGGCGTCGGCGCGCGCTTCGCCGCTTCGCCGGGATCCATCCTCTCCAATCTTGGCGCGACCCTCGAATGGGGTCGCGCCGAAGTCGATGGCCTGCCCGGCCACACCCATCGTCTGTCGTTCACCTTCGTCGTGCAGTTTTGAAAGACCGCATCATGACCCGTCGTAATCTCGCTTTTGCGCTCCTTGCCTCCACCACGCTGATCCCGGTGGCGGGACGAACGCAGACGCTGCCGTCGGGCGGCCAGGTCGCCGCCGGTCAGGCCAGCATCGCGGGTGCAGGCAATGCGATGACGATCACCCAGACGAGCAACCGCGCGGTGATCAACTGGCAGGATTTCTCGATCGCGGCAGGCAATCGCGTCGACATCCTCCAGCCGGGCGCCAACGCGGCGCTGCTCAACCGCGTCACCGGCAGCGCCACATCGACCATCGCCGGCCAGCTCAGCGCCAACGGCCAGGTCTATCTCGTCAACCCCAATGGCATCCTCATCAGCAAGTCGGGCAGCGTGAATGCCGCCGGATTCGTCGCGTCGACGCTCGATCTCTCGGACAAGGCCTTCATGGACGGCGGCGAGATCGTCGTCACGGGCAATGGCGGCCATGTCGCCAACCATGGCACGATCAGCATCGTCAAGGGCGGTTATGCCGCGCTGATCGGCGGCAAGGTCGACAATGCCGGCCTGATCGTCGCACCGCTCGGCAAGGTTACGCTCGCCTCGGGCATGCGCGCCACGCTCGATCTCGAGGGCGACGGCTTTCTCCAGGTGGCGCTGCCGGCGACGCAGACCGAGGACGGCGTGAACATGTCCGGCCGCATTGCCGCCGAAGGCGGCAGCGTGCTTCTGACCGCCGGCCAGGCGCGCGATGCGGCACGCGCGATCGTCAACCTTTCGGGTGCGATCGAGGCCAAGGGGGTGGAGGGCCGCAACGGCGCGGTCACGCTGACCGGCGGCGACATCACGCTCGCCGGCGCCAGCATCGACGTCTCGGGCGCAGCCGGCGGGGGCACGGTGCGCATAGGCGGCGACCGCCAGGGCGGCGGCACGCTCGTCCATGCCGATACGCTCCGCGTCGACGCGGCAACGACCATCAACGCCGACGCCACCGTCCAGGGCAAAGGCGGCGACGTGGTTTTATGGTCGGATGGGAGGACCGGCTTCGCCGGCGCGATCAGCGCACGCGGCGCCGGGAGCGGCGACGGCGGCGAGGCCGAGGTTTCTTCCAAGGGACTGCTCGGCTTCACCGGCACCGCCGATCTGCGCGGCGCGCGCTTCGGCACGCTGCTGCTCGATCCCTATAATGTCAGGATATCGAGCGGCGCCGACAGCAACCAGACGGGTTTCACCGCCACCGGCAACGACAGCGTCATCAACGCCTCCACGCTTACCAACGCGCTCGCCACTGCCGACGTCACCGTCTCGACCGGGTCTTCCGGCAGCCAAGCAGGCAACATCACCGTCAATGCGGCACTCTCCTGGGGCAGCAGCGGCACGCTCACGCTCAACGCCGCCGGCACCATCGCACTGCTCAACAGCATCACCGCCCCGTCCGGCGGGCTGACCCTCGCCGCCGGCGGCAACATCAACACTTTAGACACGGTGTCGGTCGCGCGGTTCACGCTCAACTCGGGCAATTGGAGTCAGATCGGTTCGACCCTGCCCTCGTTCGCGGCCAGCGATTTCAGGCTCGCCGGCGGCACCTTTGTGCGCGCGGCAGCAGGCAATGGCACCGGCGGCAATCCTTACCAAATTACGGACGTCTACGGCCTTCAGGGCGTGGACACGCTGCCCACCGCCAATGTTATTCTGGCCAATGACATCAATGCACATGGAACAGGGAGCTGGAACTCGGGCGCGGGATTCGTCCCCATTGGTCATAGCCAGTCATTTCAGGGTAACTTCGACGGCGCCGGGCACGTCATCTCAGACCTTACCATCAGCAATTCGGCTGCTGCTGCCACAGGGCTGATCGCCAGGCTCTATGCCAATGCCAACGTAAGGCGGGTCGGCCTTACCAATGCGAACATCTCGGGTGGACCGAACACCGGAGGGCTTGTCGGCTCCAGCTTCGGCAATGTCAGTTATTCGTACGTCAGCGGTTCGGTGACCGGCACGACCCATGTGGGCGGTCTGGTCGGCATCAATAATGGCGGCAGCATCGTCTATGCCTATTCCACCGCATCCGTTTCGGGCACGAATACGATCGGCGGCGCGATTGGACTGAACGCCGGCACCATCGCCCACGCCTATTCGACCGGCGCCGTTGCGAACGTCTCCAATAGCGGTGGATTGATCGGCGGGGCTGAGGGAGGGACCCTTATCGCCGTTTTCTGGGATACGCAGACAAGCGGTAAGTCGTCCGCCGCCGGCTATGTCTCGGGCAGCGGCAGCACCGCTGGAAGTACCGGCCTCACCAGCGCTCAGGCGCGCGATCGTACCAATTACGCCGGGCTCGACTTCACCAACGTCTGGTTTCAGAGCGGCGACATGCGGCCGATCCTCCGGTCGGAAGCGGCAGTGCCGGTCAACGGCGTCATCCCGATCTCCAATCTTCATCAGCTCCAGCTGATATCCACCAATCTTTCCGGCAGCTATGTCCTGGCCGCGGATATCGACGCGAGCGGAACCGCCGGCAGCGCAGGCTCCGCCGACATCTACGGCGCGGGCGGCTTCATCCCGATCGGACTGGATCCGCCCGGCTTCTCGCTTGGGACGTTTGGCGGCAGTTTGGACGGCGCCAATCACGTCATCTCGGGCTTGACGATCAACCGTTCGGATCTTGGTAACCTGGGCCTCATTGGGTCGCTTGGCGGAAGTGGGAGGATCGCCAACCTCGGTGTGGTCAATGCGACGATAACCGGCGCCAGTGACCGCATCGGCGTGCTGGCGGGGGCGAGCAGCGGACAAATATCGTCTTCGTTCAGCACCGGCCAGGTTAGCGGCCGTCAGGAGATCGGGGGGCTCGTCGGCGAGCAGGGTGGCGGGAGCATAACCAATTCGCACAGCAATGCCGTGGCGAGCGGCAATTGGAGCGTCGGCGGCCTGGTCGGCTGGAAATCAGGCGGGACCATCACCGGGTCCTTCGCGACCGGCAATGTAAGTGCCCCTTCGTCGGCCGGGGGATTGCTCGGCTTTAATTCCAGCGGCGGGCTGATCAGCAATGTCTACGCGACCGGAGCGGTATCCGGCGGACAATATGCCGGCGGACTGATCGGTCAAAATTATGCTGCCGTTAGCGACGCCTATGCAACCGGCGACGTCAGCGGAGGCAGCTATGTTGGCGGCTTGATCGGGCTGAGTTGGTATTCCGCGATCAGCAACTCCTATGCGACCGGCGATGTCACGGCGACGGGCGATCATGTCGGCGGGCTGGTTGGCGAGAGCATACAATCCGGCGCCGCAGTCAGCGACAGTTACGCGACGGGCTCGGTCACCGGTAAAAATTATACCGGTGGCCTGATCGGCGATGCGCAGGGAAGCATCGCCCGGTCCTATGCGACCGGCGTCGTAACAGGCACCGACCAGGTCGGCGGTCTGGTCGGCCAGAACGGCGCCGGCATCAGCCAATCCCATGCGAGCGGCAGCGTCACGGCCAGCACCGGCAGCGCCGGCGGGCTGATCGGCTACAATAGCGGAGCGATCAGCAAGACCTACGCGACCGGCAACGTCTCCGCCGGAACCGACGCCGGAGGCTTGGTCGGCATCATGCCCTCCGGCGGTATCGATCAATCCTTCTCCACCGGCACGCCGACCGGCACGCGATTCGTCGGCGGACTGGTAGGCCAGGAACAATTCGATCCCATGTTCGGATGGCCCGCGCCCATCACCGCCAGTTATTGGAACAAGGAGACGAGCGGTCGCTCCGAGCCCGTCGGCAATCTCGTCGGAGACTTCGGCGTGGTTTTCGCGACCGGCCTGACGACGGCGCAGATGCAGGACGGCGCGAACTATCGCACAAATTTCGCTGGGATCGACTTCACCGACACCTGGGCTCCGCCGGGCGGCGGCTATTATCCCGAGCTGTTCGCCACGTCGAACGTGCTCGCGGTCAATGCCGGCGGAACCTTCGTCTATGGCACCACCCCGACCGCTATCTACAAGGGCCTGCATACCGGCGATACTCTCGCAACGCTCGCCACGATCAGCGGGGTGAGCTCGGCGAGCGCGGTCGGCACCTATTCCGTCACCGCTTCGGGCGCGCTCGTTAGCAGCACGAGCGGCCGCAACTATCGCTATGTCTATATTCCCGGCACAGCCACCGTTACGCCGCGCGCGCTCACCATCACTACAACGGCCGGCAACCAATCGAAAACATATGGCGATGCGCTGACGCTCGGCACCGGCAGCTTCACCACCGGCCTCGGCCAACTCGTGAACGGCGACACTGTCGGCGCAGTGACGCTCGCCAGCCTCGGCGCCCCGGCGGCCGCTAATGTCGGAACTTATGCGATCACGGGCAATGCCACCGGCACGGGCCTTTCAAATTATACGATCAGCTACAGCAATAATGGCGTCCTCACCGTCAATCCGGCGACGCTGACCTACACCGCGAACGGCGCGACGCGCACCTATGGCGCCGCCAATCCGACCTTCACCGGCACCGTGACCGGGTTCAAGAACGGGCAAAGCCTGGCTGATTTGGGTGGCTCGCTGGCCTGGACCAGCCCCGCCATCACCTCCAGCAACGTCGGTTCCTATGCCATCAACGGCAGCGGCCTTACCTCGACCAATTATGTCTTCAGCCAGGCTGCTGCCAACGCGACCAGCCTGTCGGTCACTCCGGCGGCATTGGTGCTCACCGGCAGCCGCACCTATAATGGCGGAAGCGACCTAACCGCCGCGCAATTGTCGTTCAGCGGGCCCGTCAATGGCGAGACGGTAACGGTCATTAACGGGGGAATGACGACCTGGTCCGCAAATGCCGGCAGCTACGCCGGCTCCATGGCATGGGCCTATTCGAACGACGGCAGCCAGATCATCGCCAATGGCAGCGGCCCGCTGGCGTTAGGCTCGATCGTCGTCGCCATCCAGGGCGGCAATGCAGATCTTCACAATTATTCGCTGGCGCCGAGCGTCAATCTCGCGATCACGCCCGCGCCGGTCACCATCACCGGCAGCAAGACCTATGATGCCGGCGGCAACTTCACCGCCGGCCAGCTGGTCCTGAGCGGTGGCGTCAACGGTGAGCTATTGTCGCTCACCGCCGGAAGCGGTGCTGCGGGCTCGGCCAATGTCGGCAGCTATGCCGGCAGCACCTTGTCGGGGTTGACCCTCGGGGTCAGCGGCGGTCCTGGCCTTGCCTCAAACTATCAGCTGCCCGCGACAGGCACGCTAACCATCAATCCCGCGACGCTCACCTATACCTCCGATAGCGCCAGCCGGACCTATGGCGCCGCCAATCCGGGCTTCGGCGGGACGCTCACCGGCTTTGCGGCGGGCGAGACGCAGGCGACGGCGACCTCCGGCACGCTTGCCTGGACCAGCGCTGCCGGCGCCACCAGCAACGTGGGAAGCTACGCGATCAACGGCGTCGGCCTGACCGCGAACAACGGCAACTACGTCTTCGCCCAAGCGGCGGGCAACGCGACCGCGCTCGCCATCACCCCGGCCACGCTGACCTATACGGCGGATGCCGTGAACCGCGTCTATGGCGCGGCCAATCCGTCGCTGAGCGGCTCGGTCAGTGGCTTCGTGAACGGGGAGACGCTGGCGACGGCGACCACCGGCACGCTGGGATGGACGAGCACGGCCGCGGCCACCAGCAGCGTCGGAAGCTATGCGGTCACGGGCGGCGGGCTGGCCGCCAATAACGGCAATTACAGCTTCGTTCAGGCGGCGGGAAACTCGAGCGCGCTGACGATCAATCGGGCGACGTTGACCTACACGGCCGACGCCGCCAGCCGCACTTATGGCGCGGTGAATCCCGCATTCGGCGGCACCGTGACCGGCTTCGCCAATGGCGAGACGCTGGCGACGGCGACCACCGGCACGCTGACGTGGGGCAGCACGGCGAACCTGCTCAGCAATGTCGGCGATTATGCCATTACCGGCGGCGGCCTTGCCGCAACCAATTATGTGTTTGAACAGGCGGCCGCCAATGCGACCGCGCTGACTGTCACTACCGCGCCACTGACCGTCAGCGGCACCCGCATCTATAACGGCGCCACCACCTTCACCGCCGGCCAGATGGCGGTCGCGGGCGGCGTCAACGGGCAGGTCATCACGCTCAACGCGGGAAGCGGCGCGACGAGCTCCGGCAATGTCGGCACATATGGCGGCAGTGCCTTGTCGAACCTCGACTGGGCGATCAGCGGCGGCTCGATTTCCAACTATCAATTGCCGACCACCGCCACGCTGACGATCACGCCGCGCGCGCTGACGGTGACGGCAGATGCGCTCAGCCGCATCTATGGCGATGCCAATCCGACCAGCGGCACTGCCGCCGGCGACGATCTGGTGGCGGGCGACAGCATCACGTCGGTAACATTGGCGACGCCGGCCACGGTGGTGAGCAATGTCGGGAGCTACAACCTGACCGGCTCCGCGGCGACCGGCACTGGCTTGTCAAACTATACGATCACCTATGCGACGAGGGCAGGCGGCCTCACCATCACTGCCCGGCCGATCCAGGTGTTGGCCGGTGCGGCGACGCGCACTTATGGCGACGCCAATCCGACGCTGGGCTACACGCTCGGAGGATCCGGCCTCGTCAACGGCGACACCCTGTCCGGCGCGCTCGCGACAACGGCAGCATTGACGAGCAGCATCGGCAATTACGCGATCACGCAGGGGTCGCTTGCGGCCGGCACCAATTACAGCCTCACCTTCACCGGCAATACTCTGACGATCACGCCGCGCGCGCTGACGGTAACCGCGAATGCGGCGAGCCGCGTTTATGGCGATGCCAACCCAATCATCGGGGCTGCCACAGGCGACAATCTCGTCAATGGCGATACGATCAGCGGCGTCACCCTCGCAACATCGGCAACGGCGGCGAGCAACGTTGGCAGCTATGACCTGATGGGCTCGGGCGCCACCGGCACCGGCCTTACGAATTACGCGATCAATTATGCGACGCGTACCAACGGGCTGACGGTGACACCCCGCGCCTTGACGGTGACGGCGGATGCCGCCAGCCGCATCTATGGCAATGCCAACCCGGCAAGCGGAACGGCCACGGGTGATAATCTCGTCAATGGCGACGCGATCACAGCGGTCGTGCTAACCACGCCGGCAACCGCCGCCAGCAACGTCGGCAGCTATGATCTGATCGCCTCCGCGGCCACCGGTACGGGGCTCACCAATTATACAATCAACTATGCGACGCGCACCAGCGGGTTGAGCGTCACGCCGCGAGCGCTGACGGTGACGGCGGATGCCGCCAGCCGCATCTACGGTAACGCCAATCCCGCCACCGGCACCGCCACGGGCGACAATCTCGTCAATGGCGATACGCTCGCCGGCGTCACGCTCACGTCGTCGGCGACCGCCTCCAGCAATGTCGGCAGCTACGACCTCACCGGTTCGGCCGCGACTGGCACGGGCCTCACCAATTATGCGATCAGCTATGCAACGCGCGCCAACGGTCTGACCGTCACGCCGCGTGCGCTGACGGTGACGGCGGATGCCGCCAGCCGCATTTATGGCGATGCCAACCCGGCAAGCGGAACGGCCACGGGCGACAATCTGGTCAACGGCGACACGATCACATCGGTAGCGCTGGCGACGCCTGCGACGGTGACCAGCAATGTCGGCGGCTATGACCTGACCGGCTCCGGGGCGACCGGCACCGGCCTTGGCAATTACACGATCAGCTATGCGACACGCGCCAACGGACTTAGCATCACGCCGCGCCCGATCAGCGTCGAGGCCGATGCGCTCAGCCGCATCTACGGCAATCCCAACCCCGCTTTGACCTATGCCATCCACGGCTCCGGCCTGGCCAATGGCGACACGCTCAGCGGCACGCTCGCGACGCTCGCCGCGCTCACCAGCGGCGTGGGCAGCTATGCCATCACCCAGGGCTCGCTTGCGGCAAGCACCAATTACAGTCTCAGCTTCACCGGCGCCAACCTCTCCGTCACCCCGCGTGCGCTGACCGTCACCGCGGACGCGCTCAGTCGGATCTACGGCGACGCAAACCCCGCCACCGGCACCGCGGCCGGCGACAATCTCGTCAATGGCGATACGATTATCTCGGTCGCCCTGAACACTCCGGCCACCGCCGCCGCTAATGTCGGCAATTACGACCTGACCGGCTCTGCCGCGACCGGCACCGGTCTCGGCAATTACACGATCAGCTATGCGACCCGCAGCAACGGGCTGACCATCACCCCGCGCGCGATCACGGTCGCTGCCAACCCGCTCAGTCGCGTCTATGGCAACGCCAATCCCGGCCTGACCTACACCGTCGGGGGGCTGGGCCTGGTCAATGGCGACACCTTGAGCGGCGGGCTGGCCACCGCTGCCGCCGCCGCCAGCGGGATCGGCAATTATGCCATCACCCAGGGCAATCTGGGTGCGAGCACCAATTACAGCCTCGCCTTCACCGGGGCGAATCTCTCGGTCACACCGCGCGCGCTGACGGTGACCGCGGATGCGCTCAGCCGCGTCTATGGCAATGCCAACCCAGTCAGCGGCAGTGCGACCGGAGACAATCTCGTCAACGGCGACACGATCACGTCGGTGGCGCTTGCGACGCCGGCGACGACCATCAGCAATGTCGGCAGCTATGACCTGACCGGCTCGGCCGCGGCCGGTACCGGCCTCGGCAATTACACGATCAGCTATGCGACGCGCGCCAACGGGCTCACGGTCACGGCGCGGCCGATCACGATCGCAGCCAATGCGCTCAGCCGCATCTATGGCGATGCCAATCCCACGCTGACCTATGCGGTCGGTGGATCGGGGTTGGTCAACGGCGACACGCTGTCCGGCCTACTTGCCACCAATGCCGGCGTCGCCAGTGGTATCGGAACCTATGCGATCGGCCAGGGCAGCCTTGCCGCCAGCGCCAATTACAGCTTGTCCTTTATCGGCGCCGACCTTTCGGTCACGCCCCGCGCGCTGACGGTGACAGCCGACGCACTCAGCCGAATCTATGGAAACGCCAATCCGGCGAGTGGCACCGCGAGCGGTGACAACCTGGTCAATGGCGACACGATCACATCAGTAGCGCTGACGACGCCTGCGACGGTGAGCAGCAATGTCGGCAGCTATGATCTCACCGGCTCGGCCGCGACCGGCACGGGCCTTGGCAATTACACGATCAGCTATGCAACCCGCGCCAATGGCCTGACCGTGACGGTGCGCCCGATCACCGTCGCCGCCGATCCGCTCAGCCGCATCTACGGCGATGCCAATCCCGGACTGACCTACACAATCGGTGGGTCCGGGCTGGTAAACGGCGATACATTATCGGGCCTGCTGGCTACCGCCGCGACACCGACCAGCAATGTCGGCACCTATGCGATCGGTCAGGGCAGCCTCGCGGCGAGCTCCAATTACAGCCTTGCTTTCACCGGCGCGAATCTATCGGTCACGCCGCGTGCCTTGACCGTAACTGCCGACGCGCTCAGCCGCATCTACGGCAATGCCAATCCAGCGACCGGCACCGCCACCGGCGACAATCTCGTCAACGGCGACACGGTTGCCTCGGTCGCGCTCGCAACGCCGGCGACGGTCACCAGCAATGTCGGCGGCTATGATCTGACCGGTTCGGGAGCGACTGGCACCGGCCTTGCCAATTACACGATCAGTTACGCCACGCGCGCCAACGGGCTCACCATCACGCCGCGCCCGATCAGCGTCGAGGCCGATGCGCTCAGCCGCATCTACGGCAATCCCAACCCCGCTTTGACCTATGCCATCCACGGCTCCGGCCTGGCCAATGGCGACACGCTCAGCGGCACGCTCGCGACGCTGGCGGCGCTCACCAGCGGCGTCGGCAGCTATGCCATCACCCAGGGCTCGCTCGCGGCAAGCACCAATTACAGCCTCAGCTTCACCGGCGCCAACCTGTCGGTCACCCCGCGTGCGTTGACCGTGACGGCCGATGCATTGAGCCGCGTTTATGGCGACGCAAATCCCTCCCTGACCTATGCCGTCGGCGGATCGGGCCTGGTCAACGGCGATACGTTGTCGGGCGCGTTGGCGACGACCGCAGCATTGACCAGCACGATAGGGAATTATGCGATCGGCCAGGGCAGCCTCGCTGCGACCCCGAACTACAGCCTCGCGTTCACCGGCGCGACGCTGGCAGTCACGCCGCGCACGCTGACGGTGACGGCCGATGCGCTCAGCCGCATCTACGGCGATGCCAACCCGGTCATCGGCACCGCGACCGGAGACAATCTCGTCAATGGCGATACGATCGCCGCGGTTGCGCTGACGACGCCGGCGACGACGCTCAGCAATGTCGGTAACTATGATCTGACGGGCTCGGCGGCGACCGGTACGGGCCTCAGCAATTACACGATCAGCTATGCGACACGCGCGGGCGGCCTCACCGTTAGCGCGCGGCCGATATCGGTGGCAGCGAACCCGCTCAACCGCATCTATGGCGATGCCAATCCCGCGCTCACTTACACGATCGGCGGATCGGGCCTGGTTAATGGCGATACGCTGTCCGGCCTGCTCGCCACCACGGCAAGCGTGGTCAGTAATGTCGGCGACTATGCCATTACGCAGGGTAATCTCGCGGCGTCGTCGAACTACAGCCTGGCTTTCATCGGCGCCAACCTGTCGGTCACGCCGCGCGCCGTGATCGTGGCGGCCACGCCGCTGAGCCGCATCTATGGGGACGCCAATCCTGCGCTCACCTACACGGTCGGCGGATCGGGCTTGATGAATGGCGACAGGCTCTCGGGCCTGCTGGCCACCAACGCCGGCATCACGAGCGGCATCGGCGATTATGCGATCACGCAAGGAAGTCTCTCCGGTGGCGCGAATTACAATGTCGCCTTCACCGGCGCCAACCTGCTCGTCACCCCCCGCGCGCTGACCGTGACGGCCACGCCGTTGAGCCGTACCTACGGCGATACCAATCCTGCGCTGACCTACGCGGTCGGCGGCTTGGGGCTCGTCAACGGCGACACGCTCTCCGGCCTGCTTGCCACCGACGCCAGGGTGACAAGTGGCGTCGGCAGCTATGCGATCGGCCAGGGCAGCCTTTCGGGCGGAGCGAATTACAGTCTCGCCTACAGCGGCGCCAATCTGGTGGTCACCCCGCGCGAATTGACCGTCACGGCTGATCGGCTGAGCCGCATCTACGGCGACGCCAACCCCGCACTCACCTATGCGGTCGGCGGGCGTGGCCTCGTCAATGGCGATACATTGTCGGGCCTGCTGGCCACGAGCGGGACCACAGCCAGCGGCGTCGGCACTTACACGATCACGCAAGGCAACCTGGCGGCCAACGCCAATTACAGCCTCACCTTCACCGGCGCGGACCTGACGGTCACCCCGCGGGCGCTGACCGTGACCGCCGACGCCATCAGCCGCACCTATGGCAATGCCAATCCGGCGAGCGGCAGCGCCAGCGGCGACAATCTCGTCAACGGCGACACGATCCGTGAGGTTGCGCTTATCACGCCCGCCACGGCCGCAAGCAATGTCGGCAGCTACGATCTGGCGAGCGCGGCGGCGACCGGCACCGGCCTTGCCAATTACCGCATCACCTACGCCACCCGCACCGGAGGGCTGACAGTCACTCCGCGCCCGTTGACCATCACCGCCGACACACTCAGCCGCCGCGCGGGCCTACCCAATCCTTCGCTGACCTACGCGATCGGCGGGGCAGGCCTGGTCAATGGCGACCTGCTGAGCGGCAGCCTCGCGACCGACGCGACCCTCCAAAGCGTCCCCGGTTCCTACGCCATCAGCCAGGGCACGCTCGCCGCATCGTCCAATTATCGGGTCAGCTATGTCGGCAACATGCTGCTGGTGGAAATCCAGCCGGCGTTACCGGCAACCGCACTGGTCGGCAGCGCGCTCGCTCGCGACGCATTCAGCATGGGCAACCGGCCGAACCCTCAAGGGGGCGTCCTTGTCGATGCCGATCCTGCGTCAGGCATCCTGCTGGAGACGCCGGAAGGCCCGGGCGAGGAAATATGCTCCAAGAGCAATCTGTGTCGTGCCGCGGCGGGCCAGTCGTTCCGCGCAGGATCCAGCGGTGGCAGGTGACCGCGCGCTGACATGCGCGCGGCGCGCATGACCATGGCGCTTGCCTGCTCGCTCCTCGCTGCGGCGCTGGCCGAGGCGGCACCCTCCGCAGCCGGCGCGCCGCCGCAGGTCGGCGGCCTGGTCGCAGACAAGGCGGCGCAAGACGGGGAGATCTGGCTCACCGGCTCGCTCTTCTCGAACACTGCCGCGACTTTGCCCAAGGGCCACATCCTGATCGAGCCCTATCTGTATGATTCCATCACGACCGGAAGCTTCTCGGCTGCCGGCAGTCGCAGCGCGCAGCCCGTCCAGCACGGTGTCCGACAGCTTACGCTCATTCTCTACGGGTTGACGGATCGCCTCACGCTGGGGGCGCTCCCTCAATTCGGATATAATGACACATCGGCGCTGTCCGGACGCAGCCGCGTGGGTTTCGGCGACCTGCCGCTGCGCGTTCAATATAAAATCAACGATTTCACAGCGGGGCGGTTCATGCCGACCGTCTCTGTGGCTTTCGACTTGATACTCCCCACGGGGGCATATCAGAATTTAGGCAGCTTTGCGCCGAACGCTCTGGGTACCGGCGCCCACACGGCGCGGCTGGCAACGTATCTTCAGCGCAATTTCCCAATACCGGGCATCAGGACGCTGCGTGCCCGGCTCAACATCTCTTACTCGATATCGAGCAGGCCGTCCGTGGCGGGCCGTTCCTCCTACGCAACGCCGCCGCGATTCAGGGGCCAGGCCCGGCTTGGCGACGCCTTCTCGCTGCTTGCCGCAACCGAATTCAGCCTGACCCAGAATTGGGCGGTGGCGCTCGACTATATCTATGCCCGCGCAGGCAAGACCGTCATTTCGGGCGACGCCGCAACACGCACCGGCGCTCCTGAGGGATATGTCTCCTATCGACGCATATTTCCGCGCTCGGAATCGTTCGAACTGGCACCGGCGGTTGAATATAATCTGTCCTCGCGCGTCGGCTTGATAGCCGGGGCGAGCATCTCCCTGTGGGGGCGTAACAGCCCGGCCGGCATCAGGCCGGCCATCGCGCTGAACACGGTATTTTGATGCCCTTGGCGGCAGACACTGCGGTCCAGCCGCGAATGGCGGCGGCTCAGCCCGATGGGGGCGCAAGCGTGTCGCCGGCGGCCGCCCGCCCATCAGCAAGCGAGGCCTTCCAGGAGGAGACGGGCATGAACCACGTCGCCCTGAACGGCCCCGCGCCGCTGCTCCAGCGGGCGCGCGTGCTCGTGGTCGATGACGTGGAGGCGAACCGGGATCTCCTGGTGCGTCGTCTCGCGCGGCTTGGGATTGCCAATGTGATCCAGGCGGCGGACGGGCAGGCCGCGCTCGACATCATTCGCCGCCAGCCGCTCGACCTGATCCTGCTCGATATCATGATGCCGGTCGTGAATGGCTTCGAAGTGCTCGAGGCGATGAAGCGGGAAGGCTTGATCGAGCGGCTGCCCGTCCTCGTCGTCTCGGCCATGGGCGAGACGGATGCGGCGATCCGCGCCATCGAGTTGGGCGCCGTCGATTTCCTGCAGAAACCCTTCAACCCGACCCTCCTGCGCGTCCGGGTCTTGGCGACGCTGGAGAAGAAGCGGCTGCGCGACGGCATTCGCGACGAACTCGCCAGGCGGCGGGCCGAGTTGCTCGAGGCGCGCCAGCTGCAGCTTGCCCTCACCCCGCCGCATTATTCCGACGAATGGCTGTCGGTCGCTGCGCTGATTGAGCCCGCGCGCGAAGTGGGAGGCGATCTCGTCGATCATGTCCGCCTGCCTGACGGGCGCCACCTTCTGGTCGTCGGGGACGTCTCGGATAAGGGCGCCGCGGCGGCTTTGATGATGGCGCGGACGCATTCGCTCATACGCAGCCTCGCCACCGGCTCCACCGCAGTCCGGTCGCTCAACGATCTCGGCGCGGCAGCCCACTCGCTGAATCAGAGCCTGGCGGCGGGCAATGATGGTTGCATGTTCGTGACGCTCTTTGTGGCGTTATACGACCCTGCCGCGGGATGGCTCGACTATGTCCGCTGCGGCCACGTGCCGCCGTTCGTGCATCGCTCCGTCGGGCGCATGGAGCGGCTCGAACTGGCCGGCGGCCTGCCCTTGGGGGTGAGCGATGCCGCCACCTATCGCGCGGGCAGAATCGAGCTCGCGGCGGGAGACACGCTGCTGGTGCTGAGCGATGGTGTGACCGAGGCAGCCGCGCCGGACGGGCTGCTCTTCGGCGAGGAACGCGTGGAAGCGTGGCTTGCGGCCCGTCCCGCCACGATCGCGCCGCTGGTTGACGACGTGCGCGATCACGAAGCGGGCGGCCCGCCTTCCGACGATCTGGCGATACTCTTTCTCACCGTGAATTCGCTCAACAGCTCAGCGAGAAAATATGCCGATTCGTAACTTGCCCGCGATGTGGCGAAACAATCCGATTGTCCGCGGTATCGGGCTGTCGTTCCTCAGCGTGCTGCTGGTCGGTCTGATCGTCAGCATCGTCACCGGCCATATGCTGCATCGGAATGCCGAGAAGGCAGCGCTGGAACGCGTCGACGCGGATATGCGGGTGGCGTGGGATGTTCTTCGGCAAAAGGGTGCCGCATTTCGGGTCGAAAAGGGCAGCCTGATGGCGGGCGGCTTCCGGCTGAACGGCAACAACGAGGTCGTCGACAAGATCAAGCGTCTGGTGGCCAGCGCGACGACCGTCTTTCAAGGCGATGAGCGGATCTCGACCACCATATTGAAAAGCGATGGGCAACGGGCGATCGGAACCCGGCTCGCCGCCGGTCCGGTTCGCGACGCAATCTTCGCGGCCCACCGCCCCTATCGCGGAAAAGCGGATGTTTTGGGCGAACCCTACATGACCGCCTACGACCCGATCCGCGGGCGCGACGGAAAGGTGATCGGGATCCTGTTCGTGGGGGTGCGGCAGGCCGATTACACGAAGCCGGCGGACGCAGCTTCGCTCGCGGTTATCATCGGGGTTCTGCTTTCGGGAATCCTGTCGCTCGGGCTGACCTATGTCATAACGAAGAACAGTCTCCAGGATCAGGCTCGCAAGATCCTCGACATGAGCCCGGTCGCGGTCGCGATCGTCAACGAGGATGGCGATCTTCTCTACGTGAACGATGCGGCAATCGCGGCTTTCTATCATCAGGCGGCGAAGGAGTTGTTGCGGCCGCAGGATCTCTATGCCGACCCGGGCCAGCTCCAGCGCCTGATGGCCCAGTTCCGCGCCGAGGGGGAGGTTCGCGACGTCGAGGTTCTTTATCGTCGGAGCGACGGCTCGACCTTCTGGGCGTTGGTGACCTGGCAGAAGCTGATCTATAAGGATCAGCCGGCGATCGTCCGCTGGATCTACGATGTCAGCGAGCGCAAGGCTGCGGAACTCGCGATGGCGGAAGCCCGCGATCTGGCCGAGCGCACCAATCAGACCAAATCCGAATTTCTCGCCAATATGAGCCATGAGCTGCGCACACCGCTCAATGCGATCATCGGCTATGCCGAGCTCCTGCAGGAGGACATGGTCGATGCGGGCTTGGACGATGCCTTGCCCGATCTCAAGAAGATCGAGGCGGCGGGCAAGCATCTGCTCGAATTGATCAACGAAATCCTCGACCTCAGCAAGATCGAAGCGGGACGGATGGAGGCCTATCTCGAGCCTGTCAGCCTGCCCCGCCTGATCGAAGAGATCGACGCGATGGCACGCCCGCTGGCGACCACCCGCAACAATCAGCTTGAGATCGTCTCGGATGTCGACGCCGTGCCCATCCGTACCGATTATACCAAGCTGAAGCAGAGCCTGCTCAATCTGATCAGCAATGCCTGCAAGTTCACGCAAAACGGGGTCGTCCGCCTGGAGGTCGAACGCGGCGCAGGCGAGGTCAGGTTCCGCGTGAGCGATACCGGCATCGGCATGACCGAGGAACAGACGGCACGGCTCTTCCAGGCATTCACCCAGGCCGATGCCAGCACCACGCGCGAATATGGTGGCAGCGGACTTGGTCTCGCGATCACCAAGCGTTTCTGTCAGCTGCTCGGCGGCGATGTGACGGTCGAAAGCGTGCCGGGGCAGGGCAGCACCTTCACGATCGTTCTTCCGCTTGAAGAGGAGGGACCGTCGGAACTGGAATCGATCAAGACGGCATCGACGGGTCCGTCCGCCGCAACCCTCGTCCTGCTGGTGGATGACGATCCGCAAATCCATCACCTGGTGGGCACGATGCTGAGCCGCGAAGGGTATCGCGTCGAATATGCGGGTGGCGGCGCCGAGGCGATTGCACGCGCGCGCAGCCTGCGCCCGGCCGTCATCCTGCTCGACGTGATGATGCCGCAAGTGGACGGCTGGACCGTTTTGACGGCGCTCAAGGCCGAGCCCGAACTCGCCGAGATTCCGATCGTGATCATAAGCCTCCTTGACGAGCGTCCGCTCGGATTGTCGCTCGGCGCGGCCGAGTTTCTGACGAAGCCGGTCGATCGCAAGCAGCTGATCGAGACCGTCCGTGCCTTTGCCGGCGGTGCTGCCGAAATGGCGGCGAGCGATGCGTGAGAGGCGCAAGGACCGACGACCATGGAGGCGTACGTGAGCCTGCGTATCCTGTTGGTGGAGGACAATGACGAGAATCGCGAGATGCTGGGACGGCGTCTCAAGCGGCGCGGCCACGAGCTCCATTTCGCGGTGAATGGGGCCGAAGCTGTGGCGCTGACCAAAGCGGAAACGCCCGGGATCGTGCTGATGGACCTCAGCCTGCCGGTGATGGACGGCTGGGAGGCGACCCGTCAGGTCAAGGCCGACCCGGCGACCCGGGCCATCCCCATCATCGCCCTGACCGCGCATGCCATGGACGGCGATCGCGAAAGGGCCTTTGCCGCCGGAGCGGACGATTACGATACCAAGCCCGTCGATCTGGAGCGGCTGCTTTCGAAGATCGCCGCGCTGACGGGGAGCCCCGCCTGACTATGGCGGTCGCGGGAGACATTGGCAGCACGGCCCGGCTTGAACTGGTGCTTGCCAGCCGCCTGGATGAGATTGCGCGTCTGGCCGCGGCGGTCGAATCCTTTTGTGAGCTCCATGGGCTGCCGGCCCGCAGCGCCCATCTCTTCAATCTCTGTTTTGACGAGCTCATCACCAATATCGTCATCCATGGGCTGAAGGAGGCACCGGATCACGCGATCGCCGTGACGCTGGCGCTCGGGCGCGACTGGCTTCGCGGGACGATCGTCGACGATGGTCCGCCCTTCGATCCGCTCGGGATCGGGCCGCCGGATCTGCACGCGGCGCTTGAGGATCGCGCGATCGGCGGGCTCGGCACCCACTTCGTCCGCACGCTGATGGATGAGGTCGGCTATCGTTACCAGGACGGTCACAACCACTTCACGCTCGCGCACCAGATTCCTGGCCGAGCCGTTCCGGAGAATGATCATGTCAATCCAGATCGCTGACGAACGAGCCGGAGAATTTCCTGTCATCGTGCTCAGGGGCCGGCTCGATAGTACAACATCCAGCCTGCTCGACGCGCGGTTGGGCGAGGATGCGAGCGCCTCGGCCGCGACGATCATCGACATGACTGGACTGGATTATGTCAGCAGCGCCGGGCTGCGCGTGCTGCTCAAGGCAGCCAAGCAAGCCAAGGCGCGATCGGCCAGGCTGCTGCTCTGTACGCTCCACCCCAATGTGCAGGAGGTGTTCGACATTAGCGGCTTCTCCGCGATCTTCTCGATTTATCCGGACCGCGCAGCGGCAGCTGCGGCAGCCTGATGCGGCAACTGGCCTGGCTGCTGCCGCCGGTGGCTCCTTCGCGCCGGACGAAGCCGGAAGAGATCGTCTACGGTTTCGACGAACGACCGCCGACCTTTACGCTCGTCTCGGTCGGTGTGCAGCATGCGGTGCTGGCGCTGATGCTCGGTATCTATACGGTGATCGCCGGCCGGGGGATCGGGCTCACCGGCCCGGCGCTGGTTCATTATACCGGATCGTGTTTCTTCGTGCTCGGCATCGGAACCATGCTGCAGGCGTGGCGCAGCCGGCTGACGCCCGGGGTGCCGCTGGTTTCGGTGCCGAACATCATTACGCTCGGCGCCTACACCTCCGTGGTCGTTCATTACGGCCTGGGCGCCGCGATGGGTGCCATCATGATCGCCAATCTCGTCGTCATTGCGCTGGCGCGCCGGCTTCCCAGAATGCGCGCCATATTCCCGCCGGAGGTGATCGGCGTGGTCGTCCTGATGCTTGGCTTGTCCATGGTGACGGGCGGGGTACGGCGCAGCGTCGCGGTGAGCACTAATATGCATTCTTCCGGGTGGGCTGTCCTCGCCGCGGTGACGACAATCGCCTGTATCATTGGCTTGTCGGTGTGGGGCACGCGCCAATTGCGCACCATGGCAGTGCTGATCGGAATGGTGGCCGGCGTGGTGGTGGCAGTGCTGACCGGTGTCGCCCATCCCGCAGCCTTGCGCGGCATAGCCGATCTTCCCGCGATGACCTTGCCGATCATCTCCAGCAGCCTGCCTTTGCCAAGCTTCGTGCCGACGGCCGTCGCCGCAATTCTGCTTACCGAATTGCTCTCGGCGATGGACCAGTTTGCCGGTGTGCTGACGCTGGACAAGCTGAACGACGCGCATTGGCGCCGGGCCGATATGCCGATGGTGGCCCGTTCCGTCGTTACCATGGGGATCGAAAATTTCCTCCACGGTCTTACCGGCACGCTCACCGGCGGTTCGTCGGCTGCCAATATCGGGCTCGCCAATTCGACCGGTATAATGTCCCGTCATGTCGGCTTCGTGGCGGGCGCTACGATCTGCCTGGTCGCGTTCGTGCCGGTCATTCCCGCGTTACTCGTGATGACTCCCGAACCGGTTATCGGGGGCATCCTGATCTATACGGCCGCCTTCATGATCGTGGCGGGCATGGACCTTGTCCTCTCGCGCCTGCTCAACCCCCAACGCACTTACACGGTCGGGCTGTCCGTGGTGCTTGGGACCGCGATCATGCTGTCGCCCGACCTCGTCCAAGGTGCTCCGCTGTGGAGTCAGGCGATCGTCGGATCGGGGCTTACGATAGGCTCGATTGCGGCGATCGCGCTCAATGCCCTGTTTCGGATCGGGGTTAAGCGATCCGCGGAAACCGCTCTCGCGGAAACGCATCCGACCGCCGAAGCGGCATCGTTCATCGAGCATAACGGCAAAGTCTGGGGCGCGCGGCGCGAAGTGGTGATGCGTGCCGCCATGGCCGTGGGGGAGGCGCTCGAAGCGATCGATGCCGAGGCGCTTCGCCGGGGGCCCGTGCGGCTCGTGGTGACCTTCGACGAATTCAACCTGGCCTGCCGTCTCTGCTATCCCGGGGTCGCACCGATATTCACCGACCGGCCGGTCGATGCGGTGGCGTTGCTCGATGAAGATGACAGCGACGCGCTCATTGCAGCTGGTGCCCGATTATCCGCCTTGCTGATCGTGCGCCTCGCGGACCGGGTACATGCGTCAACCCGCAACGGCGCTGCCGAACTGGTGCTCAACTTCGACCATTAGCTTTTTTCACCCTTTGCCAGAGCCTGTTTGATCTGCGTGAACGGTTCGGCGTCTCATTCAAGCTTGCAAGGAACGGCCAAATTATTTGGGAAAGCCGCTGAAGGATCGCGATGGTCTAAAAAAAGCCTGGCTCGACAACTTCAGCATCCAGGATCACTGATTGGACAGAAGCCATGACCGCGGATGTCGAACATTTGCACCCGCCGGGCGAGCCGGTCGCCGCGGACGAAGCGGGCAGCCGGAAGGCGACCGGAGAGGCTTGGCCCGATTCCCCGGCGAAAACCCTTCCGGACAGCGTCCTTCCCGAGGATCACATTCTGGATCCCCGTGCCGGCTATCGTTTGCCCCATGGCGAGGACGATATCCGCGTCGATTATCGCCGCGTCGAACTCGGTTCGCTCATTGCCTTGGCCGCTGCCGCCGTCGAAATCTCCGTCAATCTGGTCCGCAATGTCGCCGCCATGTGGGGCCTCATCGCCGTCGCGCTGGTCTGCGCGCCCATCTTCTGGTTTCTCGCTCGGCGCGCCCAGCGTTCGCGCACGCACGGACCGCCATTCCTGGTCGAATCCTTCGTGATTTTCGCACTGCTGAGCTCCAGCGGAGCCGGCTATCTTGCCGGGCTCGAGGGGCGGCTCACCAGCGGTTACTCGCTGACATTCCTCACCGTATCGGCATTCTACATGATACCGCCGCGGCGATTCATCGCCATCGGCGTAGCCACCTATGCCTTTTACGTTACCTGGCTGTCGTCACTCGACCTTCCGCTGCTCAGCAAGGTCTTCCCGCTGACCAACACCGGCTTCGCTGTCCTGGCGGGATGCTTCGCGCGAAGTGGCATCGATCGCATTCAGCAAGTCGGCCGCCTCCAACGCCGCCAGATCGCGGAGCGGAATGCGGCCCTGAGCCGCCAGGTAAGCGAACTCAACGACCTGATGGCGATCGCGGCGCACGACCTGCGCAGCCCGTTATTCGGTCTCGCCAACCTGCTTGATTTGGCCCGGCACCGGCCCCCCGCATCGCCGGAGGGAATGTTCCGCCTGCTCGACGCGGCGGGCGGCTCCGTCACGGCGATGCTGGCATTGGTCGGACGCCTGCTCGACGCGCATGAAGTTGAGGGACGTGCGGCGCCGGCGATCAAGTGCAAGGACCTGGGCGTCCTTTTGACAGCTTCGGTGCAGCGGGTGGAACCGCTGGCGCGCGCGGCCGGCGTGGCCATCAAGACCATAATCCCCGATCAGCCGGTGCTTGCCTGGGGAGACGCCGACAATATCGGGCAGATACTGGACAATCTGCTGTCCAACGCGGTCCGCTACTCCCTCAAAGGCTCGGCCGTGCGGGTCGTCACCGGTCTTGCGGATGCCCATGCCTTCATTGAAATCGAGGACCACGGGGTTGGCGTACCCGCAGGGGAGCGCCCGATGCTGTTCGCCAAGTTCCGACGCGGTTCGACGCCGCCGCCGAGTGGGTCGCGAGGATCGGGTCTCGGCCTCTACATCGTCAAGATACTTGCGCAGACGATGGGCGCGGAATGCACCTACAGCCCCAATCCTTCAGGGGGCTCGATCTTTCGACTCACCTTCCAGATCAAAGGCCTTCCGAGCGAAGCCCATGGCTGAAGGCGCCTTCCCCATTGGAACGCTTGCCGCCGACCACTACTCGCGTCGCGAACTCGGGCGGGTTCAACGCGCGGCTGAATCTGTGATTTTCGCGAATCTCGCGCGCACGTGCCGTTTTCGGCAGTGGATGGTGACCCCTACGGGAATCGAACCCGTGTTTCAGCCGTGAAAGGGCCGCGTCCTAGACCGCTAGACGAAGGGGCCATCCGGGCGTCCGCTTAGGGGTGGGAAACAAAGAGGTCAATCGGCGGCGACGCTTCGGCCCCGTCAATCTGCCCAGGCGGCGTCATCAATATGCAATTCCGCCTGGCCGCCGCCGTTCCACAGATCGATGCGGGCGCGTCCGGCCAGCCACAGGCGGCGATGCGGGCCTGCGCCCAACAGGGCCTGGCCGAGCGCGCTTTCGGCCTGGCGGAACGCGATCGTCTTGATCGAGCGCCCGTCCTCGCCCGCCACGACCGCGCGCACATGGCCATTGCCGACGACATCGCATTTGATCACGCGCACCGGCCCAGCGGCGACGCGCGGGCTCGGCCAGCCCGCGCCATAGGGGCCGCCGGCTTCCAGCGCCTCGACGAGTGCCGGTGCGACACCGCCGCAGCTCAGCACCGCGTCGAGCAGCAAAGCGCGGTCGTCGCGCGATAGGGCGACGTCGTTGGCAAGGCGCTGGTCGAGGAAGTCGGCGAGCGCTTCGATCTTGTCGGCGGCGACCGTCAGTCCCGCTGCCATCGCATGGCCGCCGCCAGCGATGAGCAGGCCCAGATCCTTGGCCGCGAGCACCGCCGCGCCTAGATCGACGCCGGAAATGGATCGGCCCGAGCCCTTGCCGATGCCGTTGCCATCGATCGCGATGACGATCGCCGGGCGGCCGAGCTTTTCCTTGAGGCGGCCGGCGACGATGCCGATCACGCCGGGATGCCAGCCTGGACCGGACATGATCGCCACCGCGCGATTGCCTTGCGTGTGCACCATTGCTTCGGCGGCTTCGGTCACCGCGGTTTCAATCGCGCGGCGTTCCACGTTGAGGCGGTCGAGTTCGGTCGCGATCTCCTCCGCCTCGCTTTCGCTGGTGGTGGTGAGCAGCCGCACGCCGAGATCGGCCTTGCCGACGCGGCCGCCGGCATTGATGCGCGGGCCGAGCGCAAAGCCGAGATCGGTGCAGGTCACCGCCTTGGTCAGGCCCGCGGCGCGGGCCAGCGCCGTCAGGCCGATATTGCGGCCCTGTGCCATTACCTTGAGCCCTTGCGCGACGAAGGCGCGATTGAGCCCCCTGAGCTGGGCAACATCGGCGACCGTGCCCAGGGCCACCAGGTCAAGCAGGTCGATAAGGCGCGGCTCGGGCCGGTCGGCGAACCAGCCGCGCGCGCGCAAGGTGCGGATGAGGGCCGCCCCCAGCAGGAAGGCGACGCCGACCGCGGCGAGGTGGCCGTGGGCCGCCCCTTCCTCCTCATCCAGCCGGTTCGGATTCACCAGCGCGAACGCCTTGGGCAGCTCGGACGCGCATTTATGATGATCGACCACGATCACGTCCACGCCTTCCGCCGCGGCCATGTCGAGCGCGTCAAATGCCTGTGCGCCGCAATCGACCGTGACGATCAGCCGCGCCCCGCCGCGCGCGATCCTGACCAGAGCTTCTCCCGAAGGGCCGTAACCCTCCATCAGCCGGTCGGGGATATAGGCCTGCGGATCGAGGCCGAGATCGCGCAGCAGACGGATCAGCAGGGCGGCGGAGGTGGCGCCATCGACGTCATAATCGCCGAAGATCGTGACCGGCTCTTTCTCCAGCACGGCGGCGGCAAGCCGCTCGGCCGCGACGTCCATGTCGCGGAAGATGGAGGGATCGGGCATGAAGCCGCGGATCGTGGGGATGCGATGCCGTTCGAGCGCGTCGCGCGCAACGCCGCGTGACAGCAGCAATTGCGTCACCAGATCATCGGGTGCGAATCCCTCGTCGCGGCGCTCGCCTTCCAGCCCGCGCCAGCGCCATGGCTGGCCGAGGATTGAGCGGGTCACGGAGAGCGCGGGCGTCATCGCCGCATCCTACACCGCATCCGAGTCCGCGTGAATCCCTTAGCTTTCGTCCCATTCCGCTCATGCTGAGTAGGGGCCGAGTAGGCCCATAGGGCCGTATCGAGGGCTCGTATCGAAGCAGCGTCCTTCGATACGGGCTCTCGATACGCTGCTCGCGCAGCTACTCGATCCCTACTCAGGATGAGCGGTTTAGGTGATCGATCGTGCTCAGAACAGCCGGGTCAGCTCGTAAAAAGCCGCGCCGACCAAAGCCGCCGCCGGCAGGGTCACGAACCAGGCGACGACGATGCTGGAGGCGACGCTCCAGCGCACCGCCGACATGCGCCGCGCCGCGCCGACGCCGACGATCGCGCCGGTAATGGTATGCGTGGTCGAAACCGGGATACCGCCGATCGTCGCCAGCGCCAGCGTGATCGCGCCGCCGGTCTCTGCGCAGAAGCCCTGGGTCGGCGTCAGGCGTGTGATCTTCGATCCCATCGTATGGACAATGCGCCAGCCGCCAACGAGCGTGCCGATGCCCATCGCCGCCTGGCAGGAGATCACGACCCACAAGGGGATATGCCATTCGCCCGACAGCATGCCCTGCGAGTAGAGCAGGACGGTGATGATCCCCATCGTCTTCTGGGCGTCATTGCCGCCATGGCCGAGCGAATAGGCGGCGGCCGAAACCAGCTGCAGCTTTCGGAACAGCCGGTCGGCGGCGGCCGGCGTCTGACGCACGAATAGCCAGCTGGTGATCAGCACCATGATCAGCGCCAAGCCCATCCCGATCAGCGGCGACAGGAAGATCGCCGCCACCGTCTTGCCGACGCCCGACCAGATGATCGCGGCCATGCCGCCCTTGGCCGTGCCCGCGCCGATCAAACCGCCGATCAGCGCATGGCTGGACGAGGACGGTATGCCGAGGCCCCAGGTCACCAGATTCCACGTGATTGCGCCCATCAGCGCGCCGAAGATCACCTGCGCGTCGATCACGTCGATCGAGATGGTGCCCTTGCCGATCGTGTGGGCGACGCTGTGGTTGAACACCAGGAAAGCGATGAAATTGAAGAAGGCGGCCCAGAACACCGCGACCTGCGGGCTGAGCACGCGCGTTGAAACGACGGTGGCGATCGAATTGGCGGCGTCGTGCAGCCCGTTCAGCAGGTCGAACAGCAAGGCAATGCCGATCAGTCCGAACAGCAGTAAGATGGGGATATGCGCCAAATCGCTTATCGCTCAGGCGTGGTCGAGCACGAGGCCCTGGACCTCGTTGGCGACATCCTCGAACCGGTCGACGACGCGCTCGAGATGGCTGTAGATTTCGCGCCCGACGATGAACGCCATCGGCCGCGCGTCGCCTTCGGCCGCCTTGTAGAGCGCCTTGAGGCCGGCATCGTGGATCTCGTCGGCATGGCCTTCCAGCTGCACCAGCCGCGCGGTCAGTTCCAGGATACGCGTGGCATTGTCGCCGATCGAGCGCAGCAGGGGCATGACTTCTGACGTGACGCGCGCCGCCTCGACGATGATCCCGCTCATGTCGCGCATCTGCGGCTCGAAATCGCTAAGCTCGAACAAGGTGATCGCCTTGGCGGTGCCGTTCATCTGGTCGATCGCGTCGTCCATCGCCGCGATCAGGCCGGTGATGGCGGTGCGGTCGAACGGCGTGATCAGGATACGGCGCACGTCCTGCAGCACGTCGCGCGTGATATCGTCCGCCTGATGCTCGCGGTCGTAGATCTCCTTGACGTGGAGCGCGATGTCCGGCCCGCCCTGCAGCAGGCGCGCGAGCGCGTCCGCGCCGGCGACGAGCGTCGCGGCATGATCCTCGAACTGGTCGAAGAAGCGGCCCTGCTTGGGCATGAGCGCCTGGAACCAGCGCAGCATCGGCAAATTCTCCCCTTGTCTGCGCGCCCATGACAATAACCGCTCGCGTCGTCCAGTGGGACGGCGTGGTGCGCGGAAGCCGCCGATCAGCCGCGACAGGTCGGGTTCGTCGACCGCAGCCGCCGCCCCGGCGAGATCGAACCACTGCGTATCGCGCTCGTCCTGCTCGGGCCATTCCTCGGCCTGCTCGGTCACCGCCAGCGGGAACAGCGCGACCGTGGCGCGCTTGATCTGCCCGTTACGGCGCCTCTTCCAATAGGCATACTGGCCGAGCGGGGTTGGACAGGCGATGCCGCTGACGCCCGCTTCCTCGAACGCCTCGTGCGCGGCCGCCTCGTGGCTCGCCAGTCCGCGGATCGGATTGCCCTTGGGCAGCACCCAGCGGCGCGTGTCGCGGCTGGTGATAAGCAGCACGCTCACCGCGCCGCTGTCATCTGTCTTGTAGGGAAGCGCGGCGACCTGTCGGATGGCAGGATATCTCCTTTCGTTTCCCTTAGCTTATCCGGACTCCCAAGTGAATCCCGGCACGGCACTCTTTCGCCGCGCCAGTCCTGGACAGGGCTTCACGCTGCTTGCGGCCGCCATGCCAGGGCTCCGGCGGTGCGCGCACGGACCTCGGGCGAGGCCAGGCAGGACGCGACGGCTTCATAGCCGGGCGCGCCGGGATAGGGGGCGACGATCGTCGGCGGGCTGTGATTTGCGGGGCAGAACAAAATGGCTTCGTCGCTGCCCATGGCCGCCATGTCGAGGATCGACGACGAACGCGTCATCAGGAAGAGCAGCCGCCGCTTTCCGGTGCGCTGGCGCAGATAGGCGATGAGCGCCTGTTGCGTGGCCCGGTCCAGGCCCTGTTCCACCATGTCGATGACGAGGATTTTCGGGCCTTCGGCCTCCAGCGCGGTAACCAGCGTAACCAGCGCCTCCGAAACTTCCGCGCCGTTGCCGGCGAGCCAGGCAAGCGCATGGTCGACCCGCGAGCCGTGCGCGGGCTCGGCGTCCATCTGCGCCCGTGCGCTTGCGCCCTTATTGCCCAGCCGATCCAGCCCGACGAATGCGGCCTCGGGCAGCGCCTCGGCAAGCCGCTCGGCCAGGCGTGTCTTGCCGCTGCCGAGCGGGCCGATGATGAAGGTCAGCGCGGCAATGTCGCGCAGCTCGAAACGCTCGCCGCCCCATGGCCACGGCAGGTCGAAGGCGATGGCGGGGCCGCGTGGCGACCGGGCGATGGCCGGCAGTTCCTCCGCCGCCGGCTTGCCATAAGCGAGATCGGACTGAAGCCGGCGGAGCTTCGCGATGCTTTCACTGAGTTCGGCGAAGCGGGTCTCCAGCGCAGCGCCATGGGTCGTCAGGGCGGCTTGCAGATGGCGCGCATCGCCGTCGACGACATGCTTTATCTGGCCGAGGCCGAGACCGAGCGCGCGTAGCGCCACGATCTCCCGCGCGCGCGCCATTTGCGCGCTATCGTATGTCCGCCACCCGGCGCCGGTTCGATCCGGGGCGAGGAGGCCGTTCGCCTCGTAAAGCCGCAAAGCCTTGATCGAGACGCCCAATGTCCGGGCTGCCGCAGAAGCATTCAGCACGCTTACGGAGGAGCCCACGAATCACCTCTTTTGCTGGTTCACCGCTTTATCGGGGCGGACCCAAGGGACGGGTCAAGGGCAGTTCTTAGCGCTCGCATCAGCTCCCGAGCATCTCAGCCAGCCGCAGCATGAAGCCCGCGCCGCGCTCGATCTGGGCGCGTTCGACATATTCGTTGGGCTGGTGCGCCTGCTCGATCGAGCCGGGTCCGCAGATCACGGTCGAGAAGCCGGCTTCCTGGAACTGACCGGCCTCGGCGGCATAGGCCACCACGCGGGGCGGACCATTGTCGCCGGCCAGGCTGCGCGCGATGCGCTCGGCTTCGCCGTCCGGCTCGGGCGCGAAGGCGGGGGTCAGCGAACGGCGGACCGCGCGCACGCCGGCTTCGGGGAAGCGCGCCTTCATCTCCGCATCCAGCGCCCGCGCTTCCGCCAGGAAGGGCGCCAGCACCGCCTGCGGGTCGATCCCGGGCGGGCAGCGCAAGTCGAACACGAACACGCATTCCCGCGCGAGAATGTTGACGGCGGTACCGCCGTTAATCTGGCCGATGGTCAGCGTGGGGTGCGCCGGCACGAACGGCGAGGCTGGATCCGCCTCCCGCTCCAGCCGCTCGGCGAGCGCGCTCAGGCTGTGCATCAGCCGGATCGCGGCCATGTTGGCCGAGAGCCCCAGATGGGTCAGGCTCGAATGGGCCTCATGGCCGGTGACGGTGACGAAATAGCTGGTGATGCCCTTATGGCCGTGGACCACCTCCATGTTGGTCGGCTCGCCGACGATCACCGCCGAGGGCCTCGGCAGGTGGCGCGCGATTTCGGCGATCATCGCCGGCGCGCCGAGGCAGCCGACCTCCTCGTCATAGGAGAGCGCCAGATGGACCGGGCGGCTGAGCCGCCTCGGTTCGGCGAATATCGGTGCGGCGGCGAGCGCGAGCGCGATGAAGCCCTTCATGTCGCACGTGCCGCGCCCATATAGCCGCCCATCGCGCTCGGTCAGCACGAAGGGATCGCTCGTCCACGCCTGGCCATCCACCGGCACGACATCGGTATGCCCCGACAGCACGATGCCGCCCTCCACCGGCGGACCCAGGGTCGCATACAGATTGGCCTTGCTGCCGTCTTTATTGGGCACTCGGGTCGTCGCCACGCCAACTTGGCCCATCAGGCCTTCGACATGCTCGATCAGGGCCAGGTTCGAATCGCGCGACGTGGTGTCGAACGCGATCAGCCGCGCGAGCATGGCGACGGCATCGGCACCGAGCATATCGACGGAGGGCAGCGGGTTCATCATCCGATGCTAGGCGCGCCGCGCGCCGAGGAGAAGCGGGAAGGCCGCGCGATTCGGATGAAATGGGCGGCCTGCCCGAACCGCGTTGGCTTCTGCCGGCTGCGGTGCGTGCGTCGGGCCGAATTCAGCAACGGCTGGGCGTGCCGTATCTTTTCTGACTCGACCGCGCGCCGGGCGTGCTTACTATGATTTTGCGTGCGCCGGTCATTTCAGACTCCCTGGCCGGCGTTCGCATCCTTTCATTCGCTGACGACCGAGGCCAGCCCTTCGCGATAGGTCGGATAAAGCGGCCGCCACCCGAGCAGCCTCTTGGCCCGGCCGTTCGCGACCCGGCGATTCTCGCTGTAGAAAGCGCGCGCGGCGGGCGAGAGATCGAGCTGGTCGAGTGTGCGCAGCGGCGGCACCGGCAGGCCAAGCAACTGGCAGCCATATTCGACCACATCGTTTTGCGCGGCGGGCAGATCGTCCGTCAGGTTATACACTCCCGCCGGCCCGCGATCGCTCGCAGCGAGCACGCCGCGCACGATATCGTCGACATGAATGCGGCAGAAGACCTGGCCGGGCAGATCGATGCGATGCGCCTGGCCCGCGCGCAGCCGCTCGATCGCGGTGCGTCCTGGGCCGTAAATGCCGGGCAGGCGGAAAATCCGCGCGCCGATCGCCTGCCACGCCAGATCGGCCGCGACCCGGCCGCCGCGTCGTCCGGCGAGCGCGGCGCTTTCGTCGACCCAGGCGCCTTGCGTGTCCCCATAGACGCCGGTGGAGGACAGATAGCCGATCCAGCCGACTCCACCGATCGCGTCGTGATATGCGTCCAGCACCGGATCGCCATCGGCGCCCGGCGGGACGGTCGATACAATATGCGTCGCCTGCCGCAGCCAGTCGCCCACGGTAGCGGCCGGTGTCATGCGGCTGACCCGGTCGACGGTCCAGCCCCGCGCGTCCACCGCTGCCGCGATGCGCGCGCCGGTATAACCGGGGCCGAACAGGACGAGGCGTGCCATGATCGGCAATTAGGCCGATCCCCCGCGGATTGGCCAGTGCGCCGCAGGCTGGCATCCGTTGCCCATCCGCCATAGAGGCACGGCATGGATGCCCCGTCTGCCGCTGCTGCCCCGCTCGCCCCGATCAAGCGCGAGGATTATCGCCCGCCCGATTGGCTGGTGCCCGAGGTCGCGCTCGATTTCCGCCTCGATCCGGAGGAGACGCAGGTCACCGCCCGGCTGACGGTGCGCCGCAATGGCGCGCACAGCCATCCGCTCCGCCTCAATGGGGAGGGGCTGCACCCGTCGCGCGTGCTGGTCGACGGCAAATCATTGCATGATGCCTGGCGCATGGACGGCGCCGATCTGGTGATCGATCTGCCCGGCGAGGATCATCTGATCGAGACCGAGGTCGCGATCGCCCCCGCCGCCAACACCAAGCTGATGGGCCTGTACGAATCGAACGGCCTGCTCTGCACGCAATGCGAGGCGGAGGGCTTTCGCCGCATCACCTTCTTCCCCGATCGGCCCGACGTGCTGAGCCGCTATGCTGTCCGGCTGGAGGCGGACAAGGCGCGCTTCCCGATCCTGCTCGCCAACGGCGATCCGGTCGACAGCGGCGATTGCGCGGGCGGCCGCCATTACGCCTTGTGGCGCGATCCCTTCCCCAAGCCCTGCTACCTCTTCGCGCTGGTCGCCGGCGACCTTGTCGCCAATCGCGACACCTTCACCACCCGCTCGGGCCGCGACATCGCGCTCGGCATCTGGGTGCGCGCCGAGGATGTCTCGAAAACGCATCACGCGATGAACGCGCTCAAGGCGTCGATGGCATGGGACGAGCGCGTTTATGGCCGCGAATATGATCTCGCCATCTTCAACATCGTCGCGGTGAGCGATTTCAACTTCGGCGCGATGGAGAATAAGGGCCTCAACATCTTCAACTCGCGCTACGTCCTGGCCGATGCCGAGACCGCGACCGACGCCGATTTCGACGCGATCGCCGGCGTCGTCGCGCACGAATATTTTCACAATTGGTCGGGCAATCGCGTCACCTGCCGCGACTGGTTCCAGCTGTCGCTCAAGGAAGGCTTCACCGTCCTGCGCGACCAGCAATTCTCGGCCGATCAGGGTTCGCCCGCGGTCAAGCGGATCGAGGATGTGCGCGCGCTCCGGGCGGCGCAGTTCCCGGAGGATGCGGGGCCGCTGGCCCATCCCATCCGCCCGGAATCCTATATCGAGATTTCCAACTTCTACACCGCAACCGTCTATAACAAGGGCGCGGAGATCATCCGCATGCTGCGCAGCATCCTCGGCGAGGAAGGCTTCCGTGCCGGCACCGATCTCTATTTCGATCGCCACGATGGCCAGGCGGCCACCTGCGAGGATTTCGTGCGGGCGATGGAGGATGCGACGGGTTCGGATCTGACCCAGTTTCGCTTGTGGTATAGTCAGGCCGGCACGCCACGGGTGAAGGCATCGCTGGAGCATGACGCGCCCGGCGGCCGCGCGCGGCTGAAGCTCGAGCAATTCGTCCCGCCAACCCCGGGTCAGCCGGACAAGAAGCCGATGCCGATCCCGTTGCGCGTTTCCCTGTTGGGCGAGCAGAGCGGAAAGCCAATGAGCGGCGAGCAGCTCATCATGCTCGACGCCGCCAAGTCGGAACTGCTGTTCGATGGGCTCGCCGAAACGCCTGTGCTGTCGATCAACCGCGGTTTTTCGGCGCCGATCGTGTTGGAGACCGATCGCGGCCCGGCCGAACTCGCCTTCCTGTCGGCGCACGATGACGATCCGTTCGCGCGCTATGAAGCGATGCAGCAATTGATGCTCGATACGCTCATCGCCGACGTGACGCTCGGCAAGGCCGATCACGCGCCGGTGCTGGATGCCGTGCGCAATACGCTGACCGATCCCGCGCTCGACGCGGCGTTCAAGGCCGAGGCGGTATTGCTGCCGGCCGAAGCGCTGATCGGCGACCAATTGTCGGAGGTCGATCCCGACAAGATCGCCCGCGCCCGCGAAACACTGCGCACCGCCATCGGCGCGACCATGATCGATGCGTGGCGGGATGCCTATTCGGCCAATCGCGCCAATCGCTACGAATATACGCCCAGCGCCAAGGGAGCGCGCCGGCTGCGCACGGTCGCGCTCGGCTATATTGCGGCGAGCGGCGCCGAGGATGCGGCGCGGCTCGCTTACGAGCAATTTGCCGGCGCCGACAATATGACCGATCGTCAGGGCGCGCTCGGCGTGCTCGCCAATGGCGATTCGCCTGAACGCGAACAGGCGCTGGCGGATTTCTACGCGCGCTTCGCCGCCGATCCGCTGGTGCTCGACAAATGGTTCAGCGCGCAGGCGCTATCGACACGCGGCGATACGCCGGCGGCGGTCGCGCGGCTCGCGCAGCATCCCGACTTCACCTTGCTCAACCCGAACCGCATGCGCGCGCTCGTCGGCGCGTTCGCGGCCAACCAGCGCGCCTTTCATGACCTTGCCGGCGGCGGCTACCGCTTCCTTGCCGACATGATCCTGGCGGTCGATCCCCGCAACCCGCAAAGTGCCGCCCGCCTGGTCGCCGCGCTCGGCCGCTGGCGCCGGTTCGAACCCAAACGCGCAGCAGCGATGCGGGAGCAGCTCGAGCGGATCATGGCCACGCCCGGCCTGTCGAAGGACGTCGGGGAACAGGTGTCGAAAAGTCTGGGCTGAGCTTAGCGCCCGATCCAGTCCGCGACTTCCCCCGCGACCTGGTTGGCGGCCTGGTTGAGCGCGCCCGCCACCACGTCCGGCTGCTCCGACGCCACCGGCACGCGCGCCGAGAAGCGGCGGCTCTGGATAGAGCTACCGCCGCTATGCGCGATGGTGCCGTCGAACGTCACCACCACCGCCATGCCCGGCCCGTCGAGGCCGAAGGCGGAGAGCTGACCGGACAGGCGGGTGTCGGGCTGGATCGCGAGCAGGCGCGGATCGGGCACGACCCGGCCGGTGCGGACCGTGATCGTCTCGGCCAACAGGCTGCGGAACAGCAAGGTCGGCTGCGACGCCCACAGCCCGCCCTTGAGATAGGCAACTGCCGTCGGACCGTCCGTCACCAATACCCGCTGGGTGGCAAGCTGCGGGATCGCGCTGAGCGGCGCGACCGCGACCGCGCGATTGTCGGCCGAGGTGATCGCCGGGCCGGCCGTGAGTGGCGTCGTCGCGGTCAAGGACATGAGTCGCGGCGGCGGCTTGGCGCCAAAGCTGATGCAGCCGCTAAGCGGTAAGGCGGCGAATACGGCCAGCAAGGCGAGGTTCGGTTTCTTCATCACTTCCTCGGCTTGTAATCGGGGAGTTTCGGACCGCCCAGCAATCCGGTCGCACCGCCATTGTCGAGCTTGCCCGACAAGGCCGAGAGCGATGCGGCCGTCTGGCCGAGGTCGCGCACGAGCTGGTTGATCGCCGGCACGGTCTGCGTCGACAGCGCCTTCAGGCCCGGCTTGGCGTCCGTGATGGCGGAATCCAGATTGGCCATGCTGTGCTTCGCCGACGCGACCGCATCGTTGAGATTGGCCAGCAGCGGCCGGATATTGGCATTGGTCGTGTCGGCCAGCTGGCCGAACTTCTCCGCGGCATCGCCGGCCTGGCGGATCGCGACATGCGCATCGGCCAAGGTGGCGGCGATATCGCCGCTGCGGTTGGCGAGCGCGCCCGAGATCGTATCGATATGCGCCAGGATATTGGTGATCGACCGCTGGTTCTGCGGGTTGAGCACATCCGTCAACCGCTCGGTCAGGTTGCTCAGCCGGTCGAGCAATTGCGGCGCATTGTTCAGGATCGCGCCGAGCCCGCCCGCTTTGGGCGGGATCAGCGGCAGTCCGAACGGCCCGGGCTGATCGATCGGTGGCGCTCCGGTGACCGCGCCGTCGAGGTTGATCTCGCTCACGCCGGTGAAGCCCACGCCCGCGATCGTCGCCGTCGTCCCCTGCAGGATCGGCGTGTCCTTCTTGACCGCGATCCGCACGCGGATCAGCTCGGGCTGGTCGGGCATGACGACGATGTCGTCGACCTTGCCGACCGGCACGCCGGAGAAGGTGACCGCGGAACCCTTCGCCAAGCCCTCGACCGAGGTCTTGAACAGGATGTCATATTTCTTGTCGTCACTGCCGCCGAAGCCGGCGAGCCAGATGGTGAAGGCGAGTGCGATCGCGATCAGCGCCAGCACCACGCCGCCGACGAGAACATGGTTCGAGCGGTTTTCCATCAGCGCGTCACGCCCCCATATCCTTCACCGCCGAATCGCCACCGGCCGATTCCATTGCCGCCCGCCGCCGCCTGAGATTTTCGGCAGGATCCTGATCCGCCTGACGGTCCGCCGCCGCTTGCGCGACGCGACCGCGTGGACCGTTGAAGTATTCCTGAATCCACGGATGGTCCAACGCCAATAATTCCGGGATCGTTCCGACTGCGACCACCTTGCGATCGGCCAGTACCGCGACGCGGTCGCAAATGGCATGCAGCGTATCGAGATCGTGCGTGATCAGGAAGACGGTCAGCCCGAGCGTTTCCTTCAGGCTTTTGATCAGGTCATCGAACGCCGCCGCGCCAATCGGGTCCAGCCCGGCAGTCGGCTCGTCGAGAAACAGCAATTCGGGGTCGAGCGCGAGGCTGCGGGCGAGGCCGGCGCGCTTGCGCATGCCGCCGGACAATTCGGACGGAAATTTGGGCCCCGCATCGGCGGGCAGGCCCGTCATTGTCACCTTGTAGGCGGCGATCTCGTCCAGCAAGGTCGGGTCGATGTGCGGGAAATATTCGCGCACCGGCACCTGCACATTTTCCGCCACGGTCAGCGTCGAGAATAATGCGCCGCCCTGGAACAGCACGCCCCAGCGCCGCCGCACGTCGCGCGCTTCGGTGTCCTCGCGCTCGATCATCGGCTCGCCGAACACCTCGACTTCGCCCGCCTGCGGATCCTGCAACCCGATGATCGACCGCATCAGCACGGACTTTCCGGTGCCCGATCCGCCGACCACGCCCAATATCTCGCCGCGCTTTACGTCCAGATCGAGATTCTCGTGGACGGTCTGGTCGCCGAAGCTGTTGGTCAGCCCGCGCACGCGGATGACGACGTCCCCCGCACCAACCCGTGTGCCGTCTTGGCCGCGCACGCCGCTCATATCCACCCGACCGATGCGAAGAAGACCGCGAAGAAAGCGTCGAGCACGATCACGAGGAAGATCGACTGCACCACCGCCGCCGTGGTGCGCAAGCCGACCGCCTCGGCATTGCCCTCGACCTGCATGCCCTGGAAACAACCTGCGGTCGCGATGATCATGCCGAACACTGGCGCCTTCAGCAGGCCTTGCAGCAAATCGGTGATCGGCACGACTTCGCGCAGCCGCGCGATGAAGGTGATCGGCGGGATACCGAGCGAGAACCAGCAGAACAGGCCGCCGCCGATGAGACCGATCATCGCCGCGTAGAAGGCGAGCAGCGGCATCATGATCACGCCCGCGAGGATGCGGGGAATGACCAAGGCCTCCATCGGCGCGACGCCGATCGTGCGCATCGCGTCGACTTCCTCGGCGAGTTTCATCGATCCGATCTGCGCGGCGAAGGCCGAGCCCGATCGACCGGCGACCATGATCGCCGTCATCAATACGCCGAGTTCGCGCAAATCGAGCCGGCCGACGAGATTGATGGTGAACACCTCGGCACCGAACTGCCGCAGCTGGATCGCGCCCTGCTGGGCGATGACGATGCCGATCAGGAAGCTCATCAGACCGATAATGCCGAGCGCATCGACGCCGACGACCTCGAACTGGCGAACGACCGCATTCCAGCGGATGCGGCGAGGATGGCGCACCAGATCCCACATCGTCACCAGCACCGCGCCGAAGAAACCGACGAGGCCGACCAATGTCGTGCCGGAGCGCGCGACCGAATCGCCCATCTGGCCGAGTACGCGCCTGAAGGCAGGGGTATGGTCGGGGCGGATCTTGAGCGGCTGATCGGCGGCGGCGACCTGCTCCAGCAGATGCGCCTGATCCTCATTGGCACCGTCAACGGGAATATCGCCGTCACGCGCGATGCGGTGGATCAGCCAGGCGCCGACCGTATCCATCCGTTCGACCGGGCTGATATCGATCTTGGTCGGCGACGCTTCGAGCTCGTCGAGCCGCTGCGGCAGCGTTCCCAACGAGGCAAGCGTCAGCGATCCGGTGAAGCGCAGCGTCTTGGCATTGTCCGCCAGTTCGTAATCGGCCGGTGCGCTCATATGCCCCAGACTATTGGAGATGCGCGAAAGCGCAACTGGCGGCATGGGAACATCGCCTGCGGAGACGCGTACGGGTGCGTAATGTTCCGTGCAAGCCCTTGTCTCCTTATCGCGAATCGGCTGAGGCGGTGTCGATGACCGAACTCGCCATCTACGATATGGACCGCACCGTCACCCGGACGGGCACTTATACGCCGTTCCTGCTGCATGCCGCCAAGGCGCTTAATCCGTGGCGGCTCGCTTTGGTGCCGCTCGTGCCGCTGACGATGGCGGCCTATGCCGTCAAGCTGATCGACCGGCGGCGGCTGAAGGAGTGGAATCAGCGCCTGCTGATCGGCAGCGGCATTCCGCGCGCCAGGCTCACGCCCGCGGTCGAGGCGTTCGCCGACCTCATCGTCAAGACCAACATCCATCCCGGCGCGCTGCGCCAGATCGAGGCCGATCGCGCGGCCGGGCGGCGACTGGTGCTCGCGACCGCCTCCTATCGCTTCTACGTCGAGGCGATCGCCGGGCGGCTGAAGTTCGACGACGTCATCGCCACCGGCAGCATCACCGGCCTGGACGACATCATCCACGCCAAGGTCGACGGCGAGAATAATTATGGCCCGGCCAAATTACGCCTGATCCAGGCGTGGATGGAGAAAGAGGGCATCCAGCGTGAGGCCGTGAAGATCCGCTTCTACTCCGACCATGTCTCCGATTGGCCGGCGATGGAATGGGCCGACACCGCCATCGCGGTGAACCCCAGCAAGGGCCTGCGCCACATGGCCGCCAAACGCGGCTGGGAGGTTGTGGACTGGGGTTTCTAGGAGACCCGCGCCCCCAAACCGTCATGCCACCCTTGGTCGTCATCCCAGCGAAGGCTGGGATCCATGTTACTTCCGCCCGGCGGCATCGCCAGGAATGAGGTTACGGACCCCAGCCTTCGCTGGGGTGACGTTCAAGGTGAGAGGCGACCCACATCGGCCTCGTCATGCCAACGCAGGCTGGCATCCATGTCTCTCTCCATGCACGATGCCGCCGATGAAGCGCGGCTACGTCTACATCATGACGAACATGCCGAACGGTACGCTCTATATCGGCGTCACGTCCGACATTGCCGCGCGCATCACGCAACATCGCACGGGTAGCGGCTCCGATTTCTGCAAACGCTACGATCTTACGCGACTGGTTTACGTGGAGCTCTATCCAACCATCCAGGAGGCCATCGCCCGTGAGAAGGCAATGAAAGCGTGGCAGCGCGCCTGGAAATTGAAACTTATCTCGGCGGCTAATCCCCGCTGGGACGATCTTTATCTCACTCTCAATGCCTAACCGTGATTAACCTTCCGCCGTCATGCCAGCGAAGGCCGGCATCCATGTCCTCCCCCCCCCGGCGGCATCGCTAGGAACCAGGTTATGGACCCCAGCCTTCGCTGGGGTGACGGCTATTTTCGCCGGGCAGCTGTCTCTACTTCCGCACCAACCCCGCCAGCCGCGCCGCCAGCACCGGTCCGTCGCCGGACACACGCACAAGCTTGAGCCGCGCGCTGGCGCCCGCTCGCAGCGAGATCGCCGACCGCCCCACGCCCAGCGCCTCGCCGAGGAAGTCGATCAGGGTGGCGTTGGCCTTGCCCTCCGCCGGCGGTGAGGCGATGCGGACCGCGAGCGCGACGCGGCCGTCGCTCATCGCGTGCACGCCGAGAATCTCGGTACGGGCCGCGCGCGGGGTCACCCGCACCGCCAGCGTCACACCATCGGCGTCGGCCGCGAATGGCAGCTCAGCGTCCGTGGTGCCGCTCCAGCGGCTTGGCCAGCACCTGATCGGCATAGCTTTTGCCGCCGACGTCGAACATCCGTTCGGCGATCGGCACAAAACCGTGGCGGGCGTAGAAGGCGAGCGCGCGGTCATTGCCCTTGTAGACGCCGAGCAGCAGCCGCGCGGCCGCCTGGTCTCGCGCATGCGTCAGCGCCGCGTCGATCAACGCCTTGCCGAGCCCGCGCCCGTGGAAGCGCGACAAGGTGTAGATGCGCTTGAGTTCCAGATCGCCCGGCTGCGCCCCCGGCAAGGCGGGCTGCGCGACGAGCGCGAAGCCGATCGGCGCCCGCCCTTCGTCGGTCTCCGCCAGCCACGCGGCGGCGCCGCCGGCCAGATAGGCGCGATAGGCGGCCTCTTTATGCTCCCGCGCGCAATGCGCGACGATCGCCGCGCCGTCGAGCAGGCCCGCGAACGTCTCGAGGAAGGTCGCCCCGCCGACCAAAGCCAGCGCCGCCGCATCGTCCGGCCCGGCGCGGCGCACCGCCCAGCCACCGCGTTCGGTCGCGCTTGGCGTCACCGTCCGTCGCGACGGCCCAGCAGCCGCAGCCGCAGCGCGTTCAGCTTGATGAAGCCGGCGGCGTCGCGCTGATCATAGGCGCCCTGATCGTCCTCGAACGTCACGACCTTTTCCGAATAAAGCGAGAAGGGCGATTTGCGGCCCGTCACGATCACGCTGCCCTTGTAGAGCTTGAGCCGGACCGTGCCCGTGACCTTCTCCTGGCTATGGTCGATCGCCGCCTGCAGCATCTCGCGCTCCGGCGAGAACCAGAAGCCGTTATAGATCAGCTCCGCATAACGCGGTGCGAGTTCGTCCTTGAGGTGGGCGGCGCCACGATCGAGCGTGATCTGCTCGATGCCCCGGTGGGCGAGATGATAGATCGTGCCGCCCGGCGTCTCATACATGCCGCGCGACTTCATCCCCACGAAGCGGTTTTCGACCAGGTCGAGCCGGCCGATGCCGTGGGTCTTGCCGAGCTCGTTGAGCTTGGCGAGCAGGTCGGCCGGGCCATAGCCGACGCCGTCGATCGCGACCGCGTCGCCGCGCTCGAAATCCACCGTGATCACCTGCGGCGCGTCCGGCGCGTCCTCGGGATTGTCGGTGCGCGAATAGACATAGTCCGGCACCTCGTCCCACGGATCCTCCAGCACCTTGCCCTCGGACGAGGTGTGCAGAAGGTTGGCGTCGGTCGAGAAAGGCGCTTCGCCGCGCTTGTCCTTGGGCACGGGGATCTGATGCGCCTCGGCATATTCGATCAGGCGGGTGCGGCTGGTCAGGTCCCATTCGCGCCACGGCGCGATCACGCGGATGTCGGGCGCCAGCGCATAATAGCCGAGCTCGAAGCGCACCTGATCATTGCCCTTGCCGGTCGCACCGTGGCTGACCGCATCCGCGCCAACCATCTTCGCGATCTCGATCTGGCGCTTGGCGATCAACGGCCGCGCGATCGAGGTGCCGAGCAGGTACAGGCCCTCGTACAGCGCGTTGGCGCGCATCATCGGCATCACATAATCGCGCACGAATTCGTCGCGCAGATCGTCGATGAAGATATGCTCGTCCTTGACGCCCATCAGCTTGGCCTTGGCGCGCGCCGGCTCCAATTCCTCGCCCTGGCCCAGATCGGCGGTGAAGGTCACGACCTCGCAGTCGTAGGTCTCCTTCAGCCATCGCAGGATCACGCTCGTGTCGAGCCCGCCCGAATAGGCCAGCACCACGCGCTTGACGTCGCTCATTCTCTTACCTCCAGGGGAATTGCGCGCCTTTGGCATGCAGGGTCAGGCGGCGCAACGCATACGAAAGATTTGGCGCCCGCCACCCGCCTGCCGCGTTAGACAACCAAGCGCCTTTTGCGCAGAGAGGATTTCGATGACGAAAATGATGATGATCGCCGGGCTGGCGCTCGGCGTCGCGACGCTGGCCCAGGCACAACCGCAGGCCGCGCCGCAAACTATCCCGCGCGCGGATTTCCTCGCCCAGTCCAAAAGCCAGTTCGACATCGCCGATGCCAATCATGACGGCTTCCTCACCAAGCCGGAGGTCAAGGCGGTGATCGCGATGGCGATGGGCGCGGAGGTTCCGCCGGCAATGATCGACCAGGTTTTCGCCGCGCTCGACACCAATGGCGACGGCAAGGCGACCGCCGCCGAGGTCGAAGCGCACGATCTCGCCCGCTTCGATCAATGGGACACCAACCACGACCGCCAGCTTTCCCGCGACGAGATGATGGCCGGCCGCCAGGCTCTCGATCGCGCCCCGCCCAAGCCGTGACGATGGCACACCACCTATCCGCTCATGCTGAGTAGAGACCGAGTAGGCCTGCAAGGCCGTATCGAGGGCTCGTATCGAAGCAGACCCTTCGATACGCGTTCTCGATACGCTGCTTGCGCAGCTACTCGACCGCTACTCAGGATGAGCGGGATGGGGTGGCAGTTTAGGACAGTAACATGAGCGTAGCCTTCCGCCGCGAGAGCGACGAGGAACATCTCGAGCCGAAGTTCGAGCTGCCGGTCCCGCCCGGCCCCAATCTGGTTACCGAACGCGGCCTCGCCCTGATCGAGGCGCGCGTGGCCGAATATGAAGCGCTGGACGCCGCCACCGACGATCAGAAGCGCACCATGCGCTACTGGCGCCGCCGCCTCGCCAGCGCCCAGCTTGCGCCCCCGCCGCCCGCCGGTGAGGTCGGTTTCGGCAGCCGCGTCGCCTTCACCCTCAACGGCAAAAAGCGCGAGGTCCGGATCGTCGGCGAGGACGAAGCCGATCCCGCCGCCGGCCTTATCGGCCTGCAGGCGCCGCTCGCCCAGGCGCTGATCGGTGCGGGCGCGGGCGAGATCTTACCCTTTGCCGGCAAGGAGGATGCGATCGAGATCGTCGCGATCGGCCAATAAAAAGGGCGGCCCCCGCGGGACCGCCCTCCTTCGTTCCGGCGCGAACCATGTCGGCGCGCTAGATGATCGGCCCCTTGGCTTCCGGCGCCTTTTCCTGATGCAGCACCACCGGCGTCACCTTGGGCGCGGCGGGCTTGGCCTGCTGCACCGCCGGTGTTGGGCCCTGCCGGTTCATCGCGTTGCAGTCGCCCGCGCTCTGCTTGATCACCTTGGGCGCCTGATTGGCGCCGAGCGAAGTCACCTGCACGCTCTGGCTGCACTGCGCGCCGTTGCCGCTCCAATAGGATGTGTAGCTGTAGCTCACCGTCCCCGGCGGCAGGCTCCGCAGCGCCGCTTCGCTCACCTGGCCGCCGGCAGGCGCGGCTTGGGCGAGCAACGCCGCTTGGCTCAGCATCGCATCCATCTGCCGGTCCATCGCCAGCGAGATGCGGTCGAACATCGCGAACGGATCGCCCGCGACCAGGGCGACCGGCACCGCCTGCGGCGCCACCACCACCTGGGGCGCGACATCGCCCGTATAATGGACCTGCGCGATGCTGCCGTCGGGCAATGCCACGTTGAGCACATGCCCGCGATCGGCCGCCATGCTCGCGCCGGCCACCGCCGCCGCGCCGGCGCCGGCAAGAAGAAGCTTCGTGAAAGTCCGCATCGACTCCTCCTTCGTTGATAGGACGCGGCGGATTCTGCGCGAATCTCCTGAACGCCAGATGAAAATCGCGTGGGGCTGCGCCGAGTTGTGGCGCCGGCGGCTCGGCCACCTCGCCGGGATGACGAGATTAAACCTGGTCGCGCCGAAAACAGCCTGGTGCATGATCGTTGACCATCCCCACCGCCTGCATCCACGCATAAGCGATGGTCGGCCCGACGAACTTGAAGCCCCGGGCCTTGAGTGCGCGCGAGATCGCCTCCGACACGGGCGTCCTCGCCGGCACATCCACCCCGTCATTCTTGACCGGCTTGCCCCCCGCCAGCCCCCACAGCCAGCCTGCGAAATCCTCGCCCGCATCGCGCATCGCCACATAGATGCGCGCGCCCGCGATCGTCGCCTCGATCTTGGCGCGCGCCCGGATGATCCCCGGATCCGCCATCAGCGCCTCGACCCGCGCCGCATCGTACCGCGCCACCTTGTCCGGATCGAACCCATCGAACGCCGCGCGAAACCCGTCGCGCCGGTGCAGGATCGTGCGCCAGGACAGCCCGGCCTGGAACCCCTCCAGCACCAGCATCTCCCACATCATGCGCGGATCGCGCACCGGCACGCCCCATTCGGCGTCGTGATAGGCCTCCATTTGGACATCGCCCTCGGCCCAGGCGCAGCGCTTGATCGAGTCGGTCATGCCTTTCTCCCGTCACCCCGGCGAAGGCCGGGGTCCATCGTGCCCCAAGCGCGAAGGCTGCGGCTCCGTCGAACGACCAGTCCTGCTGAGCCCCGCGAACGTAATATTTTCGCGGGAAACCCTTACTCCCCCGTCACCATGTTCAGGTCGATCGCATCCCCCATCGCGCGATAGCCCGCATCGTTGGGATGGAGATGGTCCGTGTCATTATAGGCCCTGTCGAACGTCAGCGGATCGCTCTTGTCCGCCACCACCGGCGCGAAATCGATCACCCCGTCATAGGCGCCCGACGTCCTGATCCAGCCATTCAGCGCCTGCCGCACCGCCTCGCCCGGCTCCGCCCAATAGGTCGCGCCCTTATAGGGCGTCAGCGTCGCGCCGATCACGCGGATGCCATGTTCGTGCGCACGCTCGATGATCTGGCGTTGCGCCGCCTGCAGCGCCTCGGCCGTCGCCGGCTCGACCGAACCCTTGGTCGTATAGCCGCGCCCGATATCGTTGATCCCCTCCAGCAGGATCAGCACCTTCACCCCCGGCACGCTCAGCACGTCGCGGTCGAAGCGGGCGAGCGCGTTCGGCCCGCTGCCATAACGCAGCAGCCGATTGCCGCCGATCCCGGCATTCACCACCGCCCAGCGCGTCTTGCCCGGCCGCGCCGCCAGCCGCTCGGCCAGCCGATCGGGCCAGCCGCGAAAGGCGTTGGCGGTCGATTGCGATCCCTCGGTGATCGAATCGCCGAGCGTGACGATCACATTGGTCGGCTGCGTCGCCGCGACCTCGACCCCAGTCACCAGCCCCGGCGCGCGCGCCAGCCGCGCATTGGGCAATTGCGCCGCGCCTGTGCTGTCGCCCGCCTCGCCCGCAACATAGTGAAACAGGCTGCGCGCGCCCCGCACGATCAGCCGATCCGGCACGTGCAGCGATATGGCGAGCCGGTCGAGCGCCTTGACCGGCAGCGCGATCGGATCGCTCAGCAACGGCGCGCCTGCCGGAATCATCACGCCATTATGGCCGCCAAAGGTGACGACATGATCGCTGCCCGGCTGCACGCTGCCGTCCGGCTCGGCGAGCCCGACATGGACCGCGCCCAGGCTCAGCGGCTCGACCCCGCTTTCGTTCGACAGCCGCAGGCGGATGGCATTGCCCGCCGCCGAGACGCGCACGATCTGGCGGATGGTGGCATTGGCCAGTTCGGCGCTGCTGCCGTCGACCGGCAACCCACCGGGATTGTCGAGTTTCGGGATGGGCGCGGGCGGCGGCGAGGCGGCGGGCGGCGCGGCGAGCGGCACCAGCGGCCCGGCGGTCAGCGCGATCGGCGTCGGCGGCAGCTGCCCCGGCGGATTGGGCGAAACGGCATAGCCCCATGCGCCGACCCAGCGGGCGGGCTGCTCCCTGGGCGCGGCCGTCGCGGCGCTGGCGCACAGCGCCATCCCCAGCATGATCAGGCGCAGTCTCATCCATCCTTCTCCCGGCATCTTCGCGTGTTCGCGGCGATTGTATCCGCTGCGGCCGGAGCGGCAATCGCCTTGCCATCCGTCCGTCGGAGATCGCCCGCACGCACATGCCACATAAGCGCCACGATCCGGCGGATAATAGGGCCGAACAGGGAGGATATTCATGCTGCTCATGCGTCTCGGCGCGGTCCTGGCCATCGCCTGCGCCGCGCAGCCCGCTTTATGCGCCACGCTCGCCCCGGACGGCGGCCGCCCCGCCTTCGGCCTCGCCGGAAAGGCCTATTTCCGCCTGCCGCTCGACAAGGCGCGCGATGCACGGCCAATGCTGGGGCTGGCCACCGCCGTCTCGCGCCAGGATCGGGACATCGCCGGCCTGCCGCGCGGGCTGCGTCGGGATGTCGAGACGGTCGGCCTCCGCCTCGGCTTCGATGGCGGGCCCGCGCTCACCTTGGCCGGCACCCCGATGCGCGGGCCCTGGCGCGAGACCCGGCACAATGTGCGCTGGGGCACCGTCGCGATCGTCGCCGGCGGCCTCGTCCTGGTGGCGGGCGCGACCTTCGCCTATTTGCTGCACGAAGCGGAGAAGAATTCCGACTGACGCCGATCCCCTCCGCGGTCGTCTGCTAGCGGTGCGCCACGGCGGCGCGTTGCGAATCGTGCGCGACCGACAAGCCGAAGGGGCGCGGCCGGCGCTTGAGCACCATCCAGCCCGTATCGCCACCCACCCGCGCGAGCAGAATCTTCGCCGCCGGCTTAAGCTCCACCGCTCGCGCCTCGATCGTGATCCGCCCGCCCGGATTCACCACCTTCTCATGCAGGTCGTAGACGATCGATCCGCCCCGCCAGGCATAGGTCGTGCGGTCGCTCGCATTGCACCACCCCTCGCAAAACACGGTCTCCACCTGTCCCGTCCTGCCGATCTCGACTTCCAACCCGTCGAGATCGCCCGTGTCGGGGCTGAGGCGGACGTTGCTGTAGATGCCGGGCTCGATCGGCGCGCGCGGGGTGCGGCTGTCCGCCTCGCTGGCCGGCACCACGGCCGCGACCACGATCAGGCTCGCGAAACCGACAATTGTGGCCCAGCGGCCCGATCTGCCCTGCATCCTCGACACCTCCCGCCGAGCGCCCCTAGCGCGCCGCTCGACGCGGAATGATCACCTTCACCCGCCGGTTCCGCGCGCGCCGGTCCGGATTTTGCCACCGTCAGGCAGCTCTTGCGAAGCACCGGCTCGCGCTTGCGGCGCCCTCAACCGTTTGAGCGCGCTCGCCCCGACACACTCGCGTCCTTGAATCCGGAGGACAATGCGGCGGCCGCCAAGGTGCGGCGCCTCAAAGATGAATGTCGATCTTGATGCGCTCGAGCAGCGATCGCACGAAGCCCCCCACGCCTTCGCCCGCATCGGGATCGACCGCGCGCGGCACGTGCGCGCCTGCCGGCCGGGCGCCGATCGCGTCGGCGGTGAAGCGGCGCCAGATGCTCGCCGGCAGCCCCCCGCCCGCGATGCCGGGCAAAGGCTGATTGTCGTCGCGGCCGACCCACACCGCCGTCACCAGCCCGCCCGCAAAGCCGACGAACAACGCATCGCGATTGTCCTGCGAGGTCCCGGTCTTGCCATAGGTATGCACGTTCAGCGCCGCGCCGCGCCCGGTGCCGCGGTTCACCACCGTCGACAGCAGGTCCAGCAGCATCGCCCGCTCGCGCGTGTCCATGCGGTGCGGCGCATCCGCCGGCGCCCGCCGCCCCGCCTGCTCGGGCAGGCCATAAGGCCGCACCGGATATGCGCCGCCCGCGACCGCCGCATAGGCGCTGGTCAGCTCCAGCAGGCTGGTGCCAGACGTGCCGAGCGCGATCGCGGGCTCCGCCTTGAGCGGGCTCCGTATCCCCATATCCTGCGCCGCCCGCACGACCGCCGCCGGCCCGACCTTCTGCGTCAGCCGCACCGCGGCGGCGTTGCTCGATCGCGCAAAGGCTTCGCGCAACGTGATCGCGCCGCGATAGCGCCCGTCGCTGTTGCGCGGCGACCAGGTGCCGATCGTGATCGGCCGATCCTCGACCAAATCGTCGGGCGTCATCCCATCGCGCAGCGCCGCCAGATAGACGAACAATTTGAAGGTCGATCCCGGCTGCCGCCGCGCCTGCACCGCGCGGTTGAAGCTGCTCTTCGCATAATCGCGCCCGCCCACCATCGCCACCACGCGCCCGTCTGGCCGCATCGCCACCAAAGCGACCTGCGCGCCGGCCGGGCGCGCTTGCGCGACGGCATGGTCCGCCAGCCGCTGAAGCCGCGCGTCCAGCGTGGTGCGGACCGTCGTCGCGGCAAAGGCGTCGTCCGCGTCCCCACGCACCGCGGGCATCACCCAATCGCTGAAATAGGTCGCCTGCGTCGCTTCGGGCGCGCGCTTCAGCCGCAGGCTCGCCGGCGATGCGCGCGCCGCCTCGGCCGGCGTCAGGAAGCCCGCTTCCCGCATCGCCCCCACCACCAAAGCCGCGCGCTGCTGCGCGCCCGCCAGGTTGGCGCTCGGCGCCAGCCGCGACGGCGCCTTCATCAGCCCCGCCAGCAACGCCGCCTCGCTCACCGTCAGCGCCTCGGGCCTTTTGTTGAAATAATGGCGCGCGGCGGCGCGCAGCCCATAGACATTGTCGCCGAAATAGACGTCGGACAGATAGCGCGACAGGATCTCGTCCTTGCTCAGCCACGCCTCCAGCCACATCGCGATCAGCATCTCGCGCAGCTTGCGCGCGGCGGTGCGATCGGAACTGAGATAGACCAGCTTCGCCAGCTGCTGCGTGATCGTACTGCCACCCTCCTGCATCCGCCCGGCGCGCGCATCGTGCCACGCCGCACGCGCGATGCCGCGCGGATCGACCCCGACATGACGGTAGAAGCGCCTGTCCTCGATCGCGAGGAAGGCCTCGCTCACATGCGCCGGCAGGCGACGGACGTCGACCGGGCTGTCGGTCACGGCCCCCCGGCGGGATATCAAGCTGCCGTTCGACGCCAGCAAGGTGACGCTGGGCGGCGCGATCGGCCGCAACGTCCGCGACGGCGGCGCGACGATCGCGAGCCAGGCCACGGTAATGAGGAGCAGGAGGAGCAGGGTTGCAAGGAGCCACCGCGCGATCCGCCACCGGCTGAAGCGGCGCTTGGCGGGCGGCGGCGGGGCGGCAGGTTGCGCCACCTCGGGCGAGCCCTGCGGGAGCCCGCCATTGGCCGCGACATCCGCGCGCGGGTCATCGAAGGGTGCCTGGAACATTGACTGTGTTATAGGAGCAAGACACGCGCGGGGGAAGGGCCTGGGCGCGGGCGGTGGTGGTGTCGGCGCGGGGCTTGGCTCGATCCTTCTCTGCTTCGTCATCCCAGCGAAGGCTGGGATCCATTCCGCGGCTAGGCGCGCCGCCAATTGCTTTAGCGCGGCCGCCCCGACACACTCGCCTCCTTGAATCAGGAGGGACAATGCGGCGAACGGCAATAGAGCGAGCGGTGGCGGCCATCATCCTCGCCACCCTTTCGCTGGGCGCCGCCCCCAGCCCACATCCGTTGCTTCCGGACACGCGCATCACCGCCACCGCTGGCGCGGCCGATTGGCGCGTCGACTATGTTTTTCCCGCCCCCGTCGCCGCGCTCCATTTCGCCCGTTCGCCGGGCGACCGTCGCACCACCAGCTGGACCGCGCCGCCCGGCTTTGAGATCCTCCGCCTCGACGAGGACGAGATCGTTCGCCGCCGCGATCGCGGCCCCTTCGCCGCGGTCACGCTGGCGGTGCCGCCGGTCTATGGCGATCTGCCCAAGGATTACGCGCCCTTCTCGCGCTTCGGCGATGGCGGCATGCTATTCCACAGTGGCCGTTTCTTCGCCTGCTCCGCCCCGTGCGAGGCGACGGCGCGCTGGCCGATCACGCTCGTCGCCCCGCCCGACACGCCAATCCTGCTCGACGGCCGGCGCTACACCGGCACGGTCCGCTGGGTCGATCGCGACGACGGCCGCAACATCTATCTCGGCCGGAACAAGCCGGTGGAGACACCCGATCTGGTGGCAATGCTCGACGGCGCGCTCCCACCCGCCATCCGCACCCGCCTGATCGAACAGCTCCCCGCTTTCATGCATTTCTTCGCCGCCAGGCTCGGCCGCTTGCCGCAACGGCCGATGCTGTTCGCGTCCTACGACCTCGCGCACCAGGGCGGCTATGGACGCCAGGGCGGCACCCTGCCGGGGCAGGTTTTCGTCCATTTCTACGGATCACGCTGGCCGGAACTGATGCAGGCGCCCGATTTCGCGCAGGATCTCGCCTGGTTCTTCGCGCACGAGGCCGGCCACCTCTATCAGCGCCAGGTTACCACCAGTGACGAAACCGGCGCCTGGATCCACGAAGGCGGCGCCGAAGCCTTCGCCAGCCTCGCCACAAGCGCCGCCGCGCCGGCCTTCGCGGAGGCCAAGCGCGCAAAGGCGCAGGCGGATTGCGCCAAGCGGCTGGGCAACCGCTCGCTCCATGACGTGCTCGCCGCGCACGATTTCGACGCAAGCTATTCGTGCGGCCTGCTCGTCAACCTGTGGCTCGACCAGGCCGTCCGCGCGCGCGATCCCGATGGGCTGTTCGCGGTATGGCGGGACTATATCGCGCGGGCGGAGAGGGGCGGGGGATCGGAGGCGGGGTTCCTGGCCTCGGTCGCGGCAGTGGGCGGCGCCGGCGTCGCGACGCAGGTCGCCCGAATGATCGACCGGCCAAAACGTATGCAAGCGCTGCTAACGGAATAGCGGGGGCCGTCCCTCCGCCTGCAGGCGTTACGGCCTTACGAACCAAACAAACTAATCAGGAAACCAGTCGCTACCAATATCGTCATAACGCCCACAATGATAGCTGTGACCGTTCTGATAACTCGGCTTTGGATATGGTGGTGCTTCGCAGTTACCGCTCCAAAGATGGCAGCCAGCGCTGAGCCGCCAATAAGTGGAAGATATGTCCCGCCCGCTTCGGGGCGTACATGGTGCAGGACAGCGTAGGTAGCAACGGTAAGAGACGACGCGAGCGCGACGACTGCGAACTCCGCCCCGAGCAGCAGCAAAACGCGCCTGCTTTTCTTTGTGAGCATTGTTCCCTCGCGCCGCAATCTTCCGGATGGGGTAACATATATAGCAGAATAGGGTGACCAAAGTCGGAGGGATTACCGCACTAGCGATGCCGCGATCTGCCACAGCGGCTGGTACAGCAAAAAGGCCCGGAGGATTTCTCCCCCGGGCCCTCTTTGTACGGTGGTTCGGTAAGGGTGTCCGGACTTAGAAGTCCATCCCGCCCATGCCGCCCATTCCGCCGCCGCCCATGCCGCCGCCGGCAGGGGCCTTGTCGTCGGCCGGAAGCTCGCTCACCGCCGCTTCGGTGGTGATGAGCAGGCCGGCGACCGAGGCCGCATCCTGGAGCGCGGTGCGCACGACCTTGGTCGGGTCGATCACGCCGGCGGTCACCAAATTCTCGTACGTGTCGGTCTGGGCGTTGAAGCCGACATCGTGGTCCTGGCCGTCGAGCAGCTTGCCCGAGATGACCGCACCGTCATGACCCGCATTGGCCGCGATCTGGCGGACCGGCGCGTACAGCGCCTTGCGGATGATATCGATGCCGCGCGTCTGGTCGTCATTGGCGCCCTTGAGGCCTTCGATCGCCTTGGTGGCGTACAGCAAAGCCGTACCGCCGCCGGGGACGATGCCTTCCTCAACCGCGGCGCGGGTCGCGTGCAGCGCGTCGTCGACGCGATCCTTGCGCTCCTTCACCTCGACTTCGGTCGAACCGCCGACCTTGATCACGGCAACGCCGCCGGCGAGCTTGGCGAGACGCTCCTGGAGCTTCTCGCGGTCGTAATCGCTGGTCGTGCTTTCGATCTGGCGACGGATCGCTTCCACGCGGCCCTTGATCGAATCGGCTTCACCCGCACCGTCGACGATGGTGGTGTTGTCCTTGTCGATCGAGACGCGCTTGGCGGTGCCCAGCATGGCGAGCGTGACGCTCTCCAGCTTGATGCCGAGGTCTTCGCTGATCACTTCGCCCTTGGTCAGGATCGCGATGTCTTCCAGCATCGCCTTGCGGCGATCGCCGAAGCCCGGTGCCTTGACCGCTGCGACCTTCAGGCCGCCGCGCAGCTTGTTGACGACGAGCGTGGCCAGAGCCTCGCCCTCGATATCCTCGGCGATGATCAGGAGCGGACGGCCCGACTGGACGACCGCTTCCAGGATCGGGAGCATCGCCTGCAGGTTCGACAGCTTCTTCTCGTGGATCAGGATATAGGGGTCGTTCAGCTCGACCGTCATCTTGTCCGGGTTGGTGATGAAGTAAGGCGACAGGTAGCCGCGGTCGAACTGCATGCCTTCGACGACGTCGAGCTCGAACTCGAGCCCCTTGGCTTCCTCGACGGTGATCACGCCTTCCTTGCCGACGCGGTCCATCGCCTCGGCGATCTTCTCGCCGACGACGGTGTCGCCGTTAGCGGAGATGATGCCGACCTGGGCGACTTCCTTGGTGCCCTGGACGGGGCGCGAGCGCGCCTTGATGTCCTCGACGACCTTGGTGACGGCCAGATCGATGCCGCGCTTCAGGTCCATCGGGTTCATGCCGGCCGCAACCGACTTCATGCCTTCCCGTACGATCGCCTGGGCGAGCACGGTGGCGGTGGTGGTGCCGTCGCCGGCGACATCGTTGGTCTTCGAGGCCACTTCGCGCAGCATCTGCGCACCCATATTCTCGAACTTGTCCTTGAGCTCGATCTCCTTGGCGACGGTGACGCCGTCCTTGGTGATGCGGGGCGCGCCGAACGACTTGTCGATCACGACGTTGCGGCCCTTCGGCCCCAGCGTGACCTTCACCGCGTCGGCGAGGATGTCGACGCCGCGCAGAATGCGCTCACGGGCGTCGCGCGAAAACTTGACGTCTTTCGCTGCCATGTTCCTAAATCCTTCTTTCGTTCCCCGGCGAAGGCCGGGGTCCAGTTTCTAACCAACCCCGCTCGTGCTGAGCGAAGTCGAAGCACGTTTCCCCACCCGCCGATGCGTCCCTCGACTTCGCTCAGGACGAACGGTGGCTGGGGTTTGAAATCAGGCGACGATCCCCAGGATGTCGCTTTCCTTCATGATCAGCAGGTCTTCGCCATCGAGCTTGACCTCGGTGCCGGACCATTTGCCGAACAGGATCTTGTCGCCGGCCTTGACGTCCAGCGGGTTGATCGAGCCATTCTCGGCGCGCAGGCCACCGCCGACGGCGACGACTTCGCCTTCCTGCGGCTTTTCCTTGGCGGTGTCCGGAATGATGATGCCGCCGGCCGTCTTCTCTTCAGCCTCGACGCGACGAACCAGCACGCGATCGTGCAGCGGTCGGAAACCCATATTTGTCCCTTTCCTGCAATATGGACGGGGTAAGCAGCCTCACGCCGCGCTCCGCCCTAATGCCGTAAATTGCTGGCACTCACATTGGGCGAGTGCCAAGCCGCATATGTGCAGCCTGCGTTAAGCTGTCAACGGGCGCCCGGGCGAAGTTTTCGCCAGAACGGTCAGGCCCCGGGGCAGGGCACTTGCGCTTGGACACGGCACCGCCGCCCACGCTACACCACGCTACCTTCCGTGAAGAAGGTACTGCTTCCCCCGCTCATGCTGAGTAGCGACCGAGTAGCCCGCAGGGCGTATCGAGGGCGCGTATCGAAGCACACGCCCCCGTTGTGTCGAGCGAAGTCAAGACACAGGCTCGAGCGAAGCCGAGAACCCTACCGCGCCGGCCGCCCCGGCAACCGCCGCCACAAAAGATAAGAATAAACCACCGGCACGATCGCCGCCGCCAGGAGCAGCCCAAGGCCGACCAGCAACGCCACGTCCGACCGCACACCCGCCAGCGCCATCACGCAGCAGGCCGCGCCCGCAATCACCATCAGCTTGCCACCCAGCCGGTGCGTCGCGATCCACACATCTGCGTCCGCCAGCGTCCATGGCGTGCGGATGCCGACCATGTACATCGGCCGCGACTTGCCGAGCTGGTCGCCGATTCCGACGAACAAGAGGCCGATCGCGCCCAATATCACCCGCGACACCGCCAGCTTCCAGCCGAGCGCCGCGCTGATGACGACCAGCTCGGTCACCCAGAACACGCCGATCATGCCGACCCAGATCGCCCGCAACAGCCCCCTGCTGAGCGCCACGCTCTGCTGCATCGGCTCGATCCGCGCGGTGATCGCCAGAATGCCGGTGACGATCGCGGCGAACAGGGCCGGCAGGAACAAGGCCGACCATTTGCCGGCAAACCCGTCGGGCTCGCCATCCACGTTCCAATGGATCGGCAGCCGCGCGGTCTCGGGCAATTGCATGCCGACGACCAGGCCCGCGATCAGCATCGCCGCGATCGCCGCCACCGACCAAAGGACCAACTTCCGGTTCTTCATGTCTCGTCTCCCTGTTCCGCGCGCGCCGCGCCCACCCGGCGCATGAAGCCCAGCAGCACCTCTTCCAGCACCGACAGATTGAGGCTGTAGATCAGGCTCGCGCCGCGCTGTTCGCTCTGGATCAGGTTGGCCGCCTTCAGCTTGGCGAAATGCCCCGACATGGTCGGCTTCGACACCGGAAAGGCGTCGGCCAGCGCGCCCGCCGACAGGCTGCCCCGCTTGAGCATCTCCAAAATCTCGCGCCTGATCGGATGCGACAGCGCATCGAACACCGAATCCATGGCGTGCCTATATTAGGCATTTAGCTAAATAGCAAATATATAGCCGCCCCTGACCCAACCCCCGTTCATCCTGAGTAGGGATCGAGTAGCGGCAAAGCCGCGTATCGAGAGCCCGTATCGAAGGACGCCTTTCACCGTCATCCCAGCGAAGGCTGGGATCCATGACCGCTCAGGCACTAGGTGACGTTTGAGGGATGCCAAACGCCATCGCCCAAGCTTGACAATCGTACGCATATAGCGTACGAGCCTCACGGCTCTTTCTCAAGTCCGGCAAACCCAAACTCGCACCGCTCCGAGCCCGCGGACCCCAGATCATCAAGTTCGTTTCCGGTGTTTTTTTATTTTCGCCTTCGACCGAAGGGGCGCTCAGGCCTTGGCCAGCGCATAATCCTGCGTGCCGCGCGTGATCAGCCGGTCCCCGGGCAGGATGTCCGCCACCGCCAGATCGGGCAAGGTCTCCAGTTTCTCGTACAGCGGCGCGAAGTCGGTCTCGAGCGTGTCGCGCAGCAATTGCTCGAAACTGTCGATCACGAAATAGGCCTGCTGGTAATCGTCGATGCGATATTTGGTCCGCATCACGCGCTCCATGTCGAACGCGATGCGGTTGGGCGAGGGGTCGTCGAGGGCGAACAGGCTCTCGCCGCGCGAAGAGACGATGCCCGCGCCATAGATATTGAGCTTGTCGCCGCCATCCTTGCCCTTGGCGCGGATCAGCCCGAATTCGACCGTGTACCAGTAAAGCCGCGCCAGCTTCTCCAGCCCGCCATGGCGCATGGCGCGCAGTCCGCCTTCGCCATAGGCCTGCATATAATCGGCGAAGACCGGGTGGGCGAGCATCGGCACATGGCCGAACACATCGTGGAAGACGTCCGGCTCCTGCAGATAATCGAGCTGGTCGGCGCGGCGGATGAAGCGCCCGGCGACGAAGCGGCGATTGGCGAGATGCTCGAAGAACACCTCGTCCGGCACCAGCCCCGGCACCGCCACCACCTGCCACCCGGTCGCCTTGCCGAGCTTTTCCGACAGCTCGGCAAAGTCGGGAATGCCCGGCCGCGACAAATGGAGGATATCGAGCCCGGCGAGGAATTCCGGCGCGGCGCGCCCGGGCAGCATCGCCTCCTGCCGCGCGAACAAAATGTCCCACACCGCATGCTCTTCGGGCGTGTAGCGATCCCACTCCTGCGGGATCGTCCAATCCTCGGCGGCTTCGGGTGGGCGGGTGAGCGAGTCGGCGGCCATGCCGTCACCTTTATCGCGGCTTGGTATCGTTTGAAACCAGTTGCCGCGGCTCATTGCTTGCCCGCCGCCAAGGGCAGCTATTGCCGCTGGAGCGCGTCGATCAGCGTCGCCCGCATCCGCGCCGCCAGCTGCGGAGTCACCGGCCCCAGCACGCCCTTCGCCGCGTCCGGCAGATGCTCCACCGGATCGCCATTGGCGCCGAACACATAATGGTCGAGCAGCATCCGCCACACGCCACGCTGGTCGTCGGGCAGCGCGCGCAACGCCATCAGCGCCAGCATCAGCGCATCATAGGGATTGCCCAGGCCCGCCGGTGCCGGGTTCCACCAATAATTGACGAACGCATTGACCGGCTCGAGCGAATCCACCCCGTGCCACCAATGGAATGGCAGGTAGATCGCGTCGCCCGGCTCCAGCACCGCCGACTGGGCGGTGGCGGCCGCCGCGGCGAAGCGGGGAAAGCGGCCGAGGTCGGGCGCGGCGAGATCGACCAGGCTGACCGGCGTGCCCGCCGGCGTCAGCTCGAACGGGCCGGTATAGAGATTGGCGATCTGCTCGGGCGGGAACACCGTGAAGCGCCGCCGACCGGCGACGACGATGCCGATATTCTCCATCAGGTCGTAATGCGTCGCTACCCGGATCTCATTGCCCAGCCAGATGCGCGGGACGATGCTGGCATCGAGCAGGTCGATCGCATTCTCGTCGACGAAGCCCGGCAGCAATTCGGGCAGGGGGATCGACTGCACCGCCATCGCGAACGGCCTTTCCGCCCCCTGGTCGCGCAGCAACCGGTCGAGGAACGGGTCGAGCGGGGTCTGGCCGCGCTGGAAATTGAGTGCGGTCAGATCGGGCGTGTAGAAGAAGCGCCCCTCGATCTCGGGCGCGCCGAGGATCGCCGGTACCGGCTGGCGATGGCTGAAGCGTTTGAGATAGGCGATCGCCGCTGCGGGCGATGCGCGGCCGGCCTCCACCGCCGGCCAGTCGCGCGCGAGCCCGCGGATCACCACCGGCTGGCGCGCCGGGCGGACCTCCGCCTCGAACGCGGCACGGTCGATGCCGCCGATCTCGCGGATCGGTTTGGGCTCGGGCAACCCGCTCATGACGCGCGGCGGACCTCGCCCGACCAGCTGCCATGCGCGCGCAGGAATGCATCCTGCGTCGGCAGTGCCTGCGCCGTCTCGGCGATGACCGCCCGGATATGCCGCAACCGGGCGAGCGTCTCGGCGTCCGGCAGCAGATCCGCGGCGGGATGATAGCCTCCCGCCTCGATCCCCTGGCCGACCATCACCGCCAGCCAGCTCGTCTCGGTGAACAATTCCTCATGCTCGCGGAAGATGCGGCCATTGGCGCGGAACATGGCAAGCTTCTCGGCCAGCGCCGCCGGCGGCGCCAGCGCGCGGCAATAGTCCCAGAAGGGGGAATCGCTGCGCTCCGTCGCCTTGTAATGCAGCACGAGGAAGTCGCGGATATCGACATATTCCCGCGCGGTCTGTTCATTGTAGCGGTCGATCTCGACTTGGTTGATGGTGCGCGTCGGGAACAAGGTCATCAGCCGCGCGATGCCGGTCTGGACCAGGTGAATGCTGGTCGATTCGAGCGGCTCGAGAAAGCCCCCCGCCAAGCCGAGGGCCACGACATTCTTGACCCACGCCTGCTTACGGTGGCCCGCGGTGAACCGCAGCTGCTTCGGTTCGGCCAGCGGCCGCCCGTCGAGATTGGCGAGCAAAGTCGCCGCCGCTTCGTCGTCCGAAATGTGCGCGCTCGAATAGACATAGCCGTTGCCGATGCGGTGCTGGAGCGGGATGCGCCACTGCCACCCGGCGCTGCGCGCGGTCGAACGGGTGAGCGGTTGGTGATCGCCGCCAAGCTCGCACGGCACGGCGAAAGCGCGGTCGCACGGCAGCCAGCTGCTCCAATCCTCGAACCCCGCGCCGAGCGTCTGCTCGATCAGCAGGCCCCGGAAGCCCGAACAGTCGACGAACAGATCGCCCTCGATGCGACTGCCGTCCTGCAAAATGACCGCTTCGACAAAGCCTGTCTCCGCATGCTGCGCGACGTCGACGATGCGGCCTTCGCGCCGCTCGACGCCACGATGCTCGGCGAGCCGGCGGAGGTAACGCGCGTAGAGGCCGGCATCGAACTGATAGGCATAGCCGACCTTGGCGAGCGGCGAATTGGGCTGGTCGGGGCGGGGGTGCTCGAACTTGCCCGCCAGCCCGGCGACGACGCTGAGCGAATAAGCGTCGAGCGGCGTTTGGTCGCCGAGCGTCCGGCCTTTGAGCCAGTGGTGGTGGAATTCCACCCCCTTCATGTTGATCCCGTAAAAGCCGAACGGGTGGACGTAGCGATGGCCGATCCGCGTCCAGTCGACGAACTCGATCCCCAATTTGTAGGTGGCATTGGTGGCGCGCACGAAATCATGCTCGTCCAGCTCGAGCATGGCGTTGAATAGGTTGATCTGCGGGATCGTCGCCTCGCCGACCCCGACCGTGCCGATCTCGTCGGACTCGACCAGGGTGATCCGCATGCCGGTTTCGCCCATGATCTTCGAGATCGCGGCCGCGGCCATCCAGCCGGCGGTGCCACCGCCGACAATCACCAACTTCCGGATCGGGTCGGCGATCACGTGCCCGCGCCGGTGAAGGGCATGAAGCCCGGATTCTCGTCGGCAAAGGAGAAGGTCGGCGGCTGTGCCGCTTGAGGTGGCGGTGCGGCGCCGGTTGCGGCGATGAATTCGGCATGGCTCGGCAGCTGCTGGGCCACGCCGAGATAGCCGAGCCGCATCTCCTCCAGCGCCTGCGCCACCTTGTCCTCGTCGAGCGCATCGACCGCCGGCTCGTGCTCCTCGGGCACGATATGCTGGCCCAGCATGACCGCGACATAGGATGTGGTCGCAAACAATTCGCGGCCTTCCCGGAACAGCCGGCCCTTCGCGCGGAACAGGTCGATCTTGCGGCGGAGCGTCGCCGGGATTTCCATGGTCCGCATATGGTTCCAGAACGGCGAATCCGTACGTCGCGTCGCATTATAGTGGAGCACGATGAAGTCGCGGATATCCTCGTAGAGGTCGCGCATCTGATCGTTAAACTCGTCGCGCTCCACCGGATTGAAGCGCTTGTCGGGAAAGAGCGCGATCAGCTTGGCGATCGCCGCCTGGATGACGTGGATGCTGGTCGATTCCAGCGGCTCAACGAAGCCGCCGGCGAGGCCCATCGCCACGACATTCTTGTTCCAGCTGAGCGTGCGGCGGCCGGTCGTGAAGCGGATGCGGCGCGGATCGGCGAGCGTCTTGCCGTCGAGATTGGCGAGCAGCGTCCGCTCGGCGGCATCGTCGTCCAGATATTGGCTCGAATAGACGATGCCGTTGCCCATGCGGTGCTGCAGCGGGATGCGCCACTGCCAGCCGGCTTCATGCGCGGTGGCGCGAGTATAAGGATCGGGCTCGCCCGTCAGCGCGGTCGGCACCGCGATCGCACGGTTGGCCGGGAGCCATTGCGTCCAATCCTCATAACCGGTGTTGAGCGCTTCCTCGATCAGCAGCCCGCGAAAGCCCGAGCAGTCGATGAACAGGTCGCCCGCGATCACCTGCCCGTCGGCAAGCGTGACCGATTCCACGAACCCGTCCTCGCCACGCAATTGCGTGGCGACGATCTTGCCTTCGATCCGGCGCACGCCGCCGCGTTCGGCATAATTACGCAGGAACTTGGCATAGAGCGCGGCATCGAAATGGAAGGCGTAGAACAGGTCCTTGATCGGCGACCTGGCCTCACCGGTGGGGCGTGCGAACCTGCCGAGCGAGGCGGCGACACCGCTCATCGACCAGCTGGAGATGTCCTGCATCACGCGGCGCTTGCGCTCGCGCAGATAGAGCTGATGGAAATGGATGCCGTGCAGGTCCTCGCCATGCGATCCGAACGGGTGGAAGTAGCGTTCGCCGACCCCGCCCCAATTCACGAATTCGATACCCAATTTATACGTGCCCTGGGTGGCGCGCAGGAACTCGTTCTCATTGATGCCGAGCATGCGGTTGAAGGTGATGATCGGCGGGATCGTTGCTTCGCCGACCCCGATCGTACCAATCTCATCCGACTCCACCAGCGTGATCCGCGTCACGCCGTTGTTCATGAAGCGTGACATCGCCGCTGCCGCCATCCAGCCGGCGGTGCCGCCGCCGACGATGACGATGTGCTGGATGGTATGCTCGTTCATCGGGCGATCTGCCTCTGCATTTGGAGAAGATAGGCGGAATGCGTCGGCAGCGTCGACACGGTTGTGGCGATGCCGGCGCGCATCGCCGCCATGGCCTGGTCGGACTGCCCGGGCGGCACGGAATCGATCAGCGGATCGGTGCGGCGCGGGATTATCCCCTGCCCCAACAGCACGGCAAGCCAGCTATCGCGCGAGAAGGTCTCCTCCTCGTAAAAGGGCAGCCGTCCCCGTTCGCCGAATAAGGACAATGTGTGCGCAAGCGAATCCGGCGGCGGCACCTCTCTCACCGCGCGCCACATCGGTTCGGTCCGCGAGGTCGCGCGGTAATGGAGCGCGAGCAAATCGCGCACCCGATCGGTCTCGTTGGCGGTTTGACGGTTATAATCCCACAGCTCGACGGGCGCGAAGTCACGGTCGGGCATCATCGCCACCAGCCGGTCGATCGCGCTGTGGGCCAGGTGGAGATTGGTCCATTCGAGCGGATCGAGCGCGATCGCGGCATCGCCGATTGCGACACAATTGCGCAGCCACGGTGCGGGCCGGCGGCCCGGCCGTATCGTCGCCGCAGCGCCGGAAGGTGCAAGCGGCAATGATCGGGCAGCATCCTCGTCGCTGAGATGAGCGGACGCATAAGCGAGGCCGTGTGCGGTTCGCGCAGGTCCGGTGCTCGTCCAGCGCCAGCCGGCCGCCATGGCGGCCGCGTGGTCGAGCGTGGGGAGGTCGGCGGGGGGCGCACTCTCGGCGAACAGGATGCGGTCGCACGGCAGCCACCGGCTCCAATCGTCATAGGCCGCGTCCAGGGCGGAGCGCACGCGCGCTGCGGGACCAGTACAGTCGACGAAAAGATGGCCGCTGACGTGGCTGCCGTCCGCCAGCACGAGCGCCTCGACAAAGCCGGTGTCGCCCGCCAGCCGCACCTCGGCGATCTCGCCCGAGCGTTCGGCAACGCCCAGGTGGAGCGCATAGGCGCGCATCATTTCGCGGTAGCGCGGGGGATTGATCACGAGGCCATATTCGAACCCCGCGAGCGGCGAAGCCGGATCGGCGTGCGGATGGGTGAAGCGGCTGGCGCGGCCAAGCGCGGCGGCTGGCGCGTGCGCGTCATACGGACCCGCTGTGCCGTTGCGGTAAGCCCGCACCCAATGATGATGGAAGGACGCGGTGCCGAACGGCTGGCCATAACTGCCATAGACATGGGCATAGTCGCCCGGCCCCCAATCCTGGAACAATGTGCCGAGCCGGAAGCCGCTGCCGGCGCGCACCACCGTGTCGGCCTCGCTCAGCCCGATGTCGCGATGGAAGCCGGTGGTTGACGGAAGCGTGCTGGCCATGCGCTCGGCGAGCGCATCGTCCGGCACGGCGGTCGCGACTATAGTGACCTTCACGTCCGCAATCTGCCGCTTGAGCGCGGCCGCGCAGCTCCAGGCAACGATGCCCCCGCCCGCAACGACAATGTCCCGAATGGGGCGCCCGCCAGCCATCAGGCGGCCGCCATGGCGCAATGCTGCGCTATATAAGTGCGATGATCGGGCATGCTGGCGGCAGTCCGGGCAACCTCGCCACGAAGCCTTTCCATCGCCTGCAGCAACTGGTCCGCCGGCGGCGCATCGGCACGCATGTCATGGCCTTGCGGAAACACGCCCTGGCCGAGATAGACCGAGACCCAGCTCGCATCGAGGAACACGCCTTCACGATATTTGACGACCCGGCCGCGCCTGCGGAACAGCTCCATCTTTTCGGCCAAGCTGTCCGGAATGGACATGGTGCGAACGTAGTTCCAGAACTCCGAATCGTCGCGCCTAGTCGCGTGGTAATGCAGGATCAGGAAGTCGCGGATACGATCATATTCCAGATCGATCATGCGGTTGAATTCGTCGCGATCGACGTCGGAAATTTCTCGCTCGGGAAACAGTTCGAGCAGCAGCGTGATCGCTGCCTGGATCAGATAGATGCTGGTCGATTCGAGCGGCTCGAGAAAGCCGGACGCGAGGCCAACGCCGATGCAATTGTTGACCCAGCTGCGCCGCCGCCGCCCGGCCTTGAAACGCAACGGACGCGGGTCCGCGAGCGGCTCGCCCTCCACGGCCTGCCGCAGCGCATCGGCAGCCGCGTCGTCCGACAGAAAGGCGCTTGCATAGACATAGCCGTTGCCGGTGCGGTGCTGGAGCGGGATGCGCCACCGCCACCCGCCGGGCATGGCGATCACCCCGGTATAGGGCGTGAGCGCGGTCTCGGTCCGGCACGGCATCGCCATCGCGCGGTCATTGGGCAGCCAATGGGACCAGTCCTCGAACGGCTCGCTTAGCGTCTCGCCCAGCAGCAGCGAGCGAAAGCCCGAGCAATCGACGAACAGGTCGCCTTCGATCCGCTCGCCATTCTCGAGCGTGACCGAGGCGATGTCGCCGCGCTCGCCGTCGCGTTCGACCGTGACGATCTTGCCTTCCGTGCGCCGTACGCCCGCCCCTTCGGCGACGGTGCGCAAATACGGGCCGAACAGATTGGCGTCGAACTGATAGGCATAGCCGAAAGTAGAGCTCAGTTCCTCCGCGTTGCGCGAAGGCGGGGCGAACCGGTTCAGGCGCGCCGTCATGCAGCCGACGGAATATTGCTCGAGGGGCGCCACATCGACTCCTGCCTGCTTCAGCCGGAGCCAATAATGGTGGAAGGGAATCTCCCCTTTGCCGTCCCCGAACGTACCGAAAGGATGGATATAGGAATCGCCGATCGCGCCCCAATTGGTGAATTCGATGCCGAGCTTGAAGGTGGCGCGCGTCGTGGCCATGAACTCGGCCTCGTCGATGCCGAGCCTGTCATTGAAAGCGCGGATGTGCGGCAGGGTCGCTTCGCCCACGCCGACGATCCCGATCGCCTCGGATTCGACCAGCCGGATCGCGCAACGACCCGGCAGCAGCTTGGCCAGCGCGGCGGCCGTCATCCAGCCTGCAGTCCCGCCGCCAACAATCACTACTCGCCGCAAAGCGGCCATCCTCCATCCCCTTTTCCGCGATCATGCGGGCAAGCGACAGCGCTGGTCAACCATGCCGCCCATCGCGATGTTGCGATGGAGCGTTGCAAAATGACAACGCTAGCCACCTTTGTCATGTCCTGTCGAAACGAGGCTTGCGCACGGCCAATGGTAGCGATAACCGGGTGCCAACCAAGACGCGCGACCGATGTAGTCAGCGCTGTCATAAGGGGAGGGTGCTAAATGTTCCGAGCTTTTTCCGGTGAATTGCGTGCTGATCAGGCCGAGTTCGGCAAGATCCTGAAGTGCGGCGTGTCCGCAATGGCATTGTGCGCCGTTGCCGCGGCTACACCCGCCATGGCGCAGACCGGTTCGGTATCGGGCAGCGGTACTGCAGGCTCGACGACCGAAACCTCGTCGGGCGCTTCGGCAGCCACGTCCAGCACGTCCAGCACTGGCGCTGCGGGCACCGAAGCGGGCGAGGTCGTTGTCACGGGTATCCGCCAGAGCCTCGCCAACGCTCAGAACATCAAGCGCAACTCCGATACCGTCGTCGACGCGATAACAGCCTCCGACATCGGCGCGCTGCCGGATCGTTCGGTGACCGAAGCGCTGCAGCGCGTTCCCGGCGTCGCGATGAATCGCTTTGCCGGTTCCAACGACCCCGATCACTTCTCGGTCGAAGGTTCGGGCGTGGTCGTTCGCGGACTCAATTATGTCCGCTCCGAATTTAACGGCCGCGACACCTTCTCCGCCGGCGTGGGTGGCCAGTCGATCAATTTCTCGGACGTTCCCTCGGAGCTGCTCGGCTCGGTCGAGGTCTACAAGAATCTTACTGCGGAGCTGATCGAAGGCGGCCTTGGCGGCACGGTCAATCTCAACACGCGCAAGCCGTTCGACAATAAGGGCTTCCATCTCGGCTTCGATGTCGAGAATAATTATAGCGACTTCAGCAAGAAGTGGTCGCCGACCCGTTCGCTGCTCGTCAGCAATACCTGGGAGACCGACGCCGGCACGTTCGGTGTGCTCGCGGACGTATCCTATTCGCGGCTGCGCAGCCGCGCCGACGGCATCCAGATCACCAACTTCCAGACGCGCGACAATTCGTCCGTCAACGCGGCCAACTCGACCGGCGTGGCAATCTGCCGCAACCCGCTGCCCGGCACGACCGACACCACCGGCCTGCCGACGGCTGGCGGTGCTGCAGCGACCAATCCCCTCTGCGGCGCTGCCAATCGGCCGGGCGCCGATGGTCTCGCCGATCCGCTGGGTACCGCCTATGCGCCGCTCGGCGGCCAGTTCCGTACGCAGGATTACGACCGTAAGCGCCGCGGTGCTGCGGTCTCGGCGCAGTGGGAAAGCAATGATCGTCGCGCGCTGTTGACGGTCCAGGGCCTGGCGACCAAGTCGACCAACGATTGGGGCGAGCACACGTTCGAGAGCGCCCCCGACCTTGCCGAATATAACACCTACCCCAAGGGCTGCGTGCAGAACGGCAATGGCCCGGCGACCAACGGCAACACCACGACACGCGCGGAATGCCCCGTCGGCACCTTCCAGAATTATCAATATGGCGCCGACAACGTATTCGAGAGCGGCTTCATTACGCTGCCAGGCAGCGGCTGGCGCACCGCAAGCAGCGGCCAGGCAACGACGACCGTCCCGACCGGCGGCATCCAGCAATCGCTGTCGCGTCGCCAGGTGCACGAAGTCAGCAAGGTCCAGGATCTGGGCGTCAACTTCAAGTTCACGCCGAACGACCGTTGGTCGTTCAATCTCGACGGCGATTACACGCATGCCGAGCATAACCAGCTCGATATGAGCGTGTTCGGTTCGACCTTCGCTGACGAGGAAGTCGACATCACCGGCGGCACGCCGAGCGTGGTGGCGCATAAGCCGCTGACGCTCGCTGCGGGATGGGCCACGCCGAATCCGGCAATGGCGGCCGCGACCGACTCGCAATATTTCGCCAACCGGGACTTCCAGTTCTGGCGTGCGGCGATGGATCATATCGAGCACAGCACCGGCCACGAATGGGCCTTCAAGGGCGATGTCCGGTATAATTTCGAGGACGGCTCGTTCCTGAAGCACGTTAAGTTTGGCGCGCGCTATGCCGATCGCGACGAAACGGTGCGTTACACGGCCTATAATTGGGGCGCGATCTCGGAAGTCTGGTCTGGCGCGCCGGTGACGTTCAACCAGGGCGACACCAGCCGCTCGTCCTTGTTCAACTTCAATAACTTCTTCCGCGGCGACACGGGCGCCCCGCCGGCCGCTTATTATTATAATGGCGATCTGCTGAAGGGCTATAATTCGGCGGCGACCTACTTCAAGAGCCTGAACGATATTTGGCACACCACCAATGGTGCCACGTCCACCAACCGCTGGGTTCCGGCGGCAGAACGCGCGGGCGTGGTGGCTGGAACGCCCTACCTGCCGTCCGAAATTCAGAGCGTGCGTGACCGCGACTATAACGCCTATGCGATGCTGAGCTTCGGCCAGAACGAGCCACTCTTTGGCGGTGTACGGCTCGAGGGTAATATTGGCGTCCGCTACGTTCGCTCCAAGGTCGACTCGGATGGGTCGATCCAGATACCGACGCAGACGAATTTGGGCGTTCAGGATCCGTTCGCGACCCGCTGCGCGCCCTCGGTTCCGGCGGGCGCACCCCCGGGAACGCCGCCTACCACACCCGGCGGCGTCTGCACTTTGGGCGCTACGGGTTACGCCCAGTTGCAGCAGTTCGCGACGGGCGTGAACACGCCCAACCTCGCGCATCAGAAGTATGATTACTTCCTGCCCAGCCTTAACCTGAAGTTCGGCCTGTCACGCGATCTGGTGCTGCGCTTCGCCGCATCGAGAGCGTTGGCTCGACCGGATCTTTCGAACATCCGCAACTTCCTGACCCTGGGCTACGACACTGCCAGCAGTGCGCTGTCCGCGACAGCAGGCAATCCATTCCTGAAGCCGGCGCTCGCCTGGCAGTTTGACGGCACGCTCGAATGGTATTTCGCCCGGGTCGGTTCGCTGACGTTGGACGCCTTCTACAAGAGCATCGACAACTTCTTCTATTCGTCGGTGACGAGCCGCGACATCACCAGCAATGGGGTGACGCAGGCGGTCCGCGTGCGCGGTCCGGCCAACGCCACCAAGTCGGGTTGGATCCGCGGCTTCGAAGTGGCGTATCAGCAGACGTTCGACTTCCTGCCGGGCGCCTTCAGCGGGCTGGGCACGAGCCTGAACTACACCTTCCTGCAGAGCCGGGGCGTACCCAATTCCGCGCTCAACAACGGAAACCCGGTTACGGAATCGACCATTCCGAAGGGCAATTTGCCGCTCGAGCAATTGTCGAAGCATAACTTCAATGCGACGGTCTTCTACGAAAAGGGCCCGATCTCGTTGCGTGCGGCCTATAACTGGCGCTCGCGCTTCCTGCTGACCTCGTCAGACGTGATCTTCCCGTTCACGCCGGTCTTCAATGACAAGACTGGCCAGCTCGATGCGTCGATCTTCTTGAACCTCACTAAGAACGTCAAGATCGGCGTGCAGGGCGTGAACCTGACGAACGAGACCACCAAGACGCTGCAGCAATATACAGTGGACGGACGCCTCGCGCCGCGCTCCTACTTCGTGAACGATCGCCGTTATTCGTTCATCCTGCGCGGCAACTGGTAACCAACGCGGCTTCGGCCGTCACGACCCCCTCCGCCTAGCGGAGGGGGTTTTCTCTTTAGAGAATTTTGCCCAATCAGGCGAAATTTCGCTGTGGTATGGGCGTCGGATCGGCTATGAAGACGCCGCGGCCATCGCCGCAGGGTGTAATCAGTGGCTCAAGCAACCGCGCAATATGGCATCGCAGCCCGGCTGATTACCGGTCGCACGGTGCTGGCCGTCGCTGAACGGGCCCGGCCCAGTATTCGAATTACCAGCGAGCGCTGACTCAGCTTCGGCCGGACCTAAGAATCCGGTCGGCGCTGACCTCGGCGCGGAAGCGCGAGCGGCAGCTCGCCTCCAACAAGCCCAACAGCCCGGCTCGTTTCCAAGGTGGTTCATGGTGCATTCGGCACATCCAATAGCCTTTTCGTACAGCGCATCTTCCCCGTTGCCGCGTATCGAAATCCATGCCGAGCGAGGCCCGCAGACGCTCGCGCGCATCATCGGCATTTTCGCAGCGCAGAATTTGATGCCCGCGGATGTCCTGGCGCGTCAGAGCTGCGGCGGGATGTGGATCGGCCTCCACATCGATGTCGAGCAACGCCATGCCGAGCGGCTTGCAGAGAAGCTGCGGTCGCTGGTGTGTGTGGATGCTGTCGTCCTGGTAGCGGGCGGCCGAGACGCAAGCGCGGAGAGCGCGGGCGAGGATCTGGACGATCCTATCCTGGTCCGCTCCGGCCCTTGACGCGTGCCGGCCAGTCACCAAATTTCCCCGGGCTAACCGCCATCCCAGAAGGAGCGACAGGAAAGGAGGATTTGCCATGTCGCAGCCACTGTCCCGATATACGCACCCGTTCGACGTCGCGCGCCATCCGACGCTGGAACCGGAGGTGAAGCGCGCCATCCTTGCCTCTTGGGCTTCCGACGCCGGCGCGATCCCGAACCAGCCCGCCTTGCGCCATCCAGAGGATCTCGAGCAACCCGTGCCAGTCGATGACGTCCTGGCGGCCTTGCAGGCGCTCGATGGCGACCGCGTCGCCTTGCCGCGGCATTGACCGGCTGTCGCCTGCGCCGTCGATAATGAAAGCCCCCGTCAGCTGCGGCGCGAGCGCGGGAGGGCACCTTTCGCTTCGCGGCTCAATTCGACGAGATCATGGAAATACGCTGGCGCTGCTCGCTTGCGGAGTAAGGTGGCCGCACCGCAACGCGCGTGGGCGCGCTGGCCCGGCACCCCAATCACCCCTTGAGGGGGATATATTCATTTCCGCCAGAAGATGCTGGTGCTGCCGGTGAGGATTGAACTCACGACCTCAGCCTTACCAAGGATGCGCTCTACCACTGAGCTACGGCAGCATCGGCCAGCGTGGGGTGACCCGTAAGGGTCGGGTGCCTATGGAGAAGGCCGCACCCAAGGTCAAGGAACCATCCATGGTAAAGGACGATCCCGAACGCGCGGCGCGACTGGCCGAAGCGTTGCGGGCCAATCTGCGGCGCCGCAAGGCGCAGTCGCGGGCGCAGGAGGCACATCCGGCGGCACAGCCCCTCGCCGTCGATCCTAAAGCGGCGCCGTCTCAATCCTGAGCCAGTCGGCGGCGGCGCCATCAAGCTGCGGGCCGACGATCGCCGCCACCTGGGCGTGATAGCCATCCACCCAGGCGCGCTCTTCATCCGTCAGGAGATCGAGGTCGATCAGACGCCGGTCGAGGGGGGCAAAGGTGAGCGTGCGGAAACCGAGCAGCTTCTTTTCCGCACCCGGTGCGTCGCGCGGCTCGACCAGCACCAGATTCTCGATGCGGATGCCATATTCGTGCGCCCTATAATAACCCGGCTCGTTGGACAGGATCATGCCGGCCTGGAGCGGCTCGTCGCCGCCGGCGAAGCCGCTGCCGCCGGGGGCGATCCGTTGCGGCCCCTCATGGACGGACAGGAATGAGCCGACGCCGTGGCCGGTGCCGTGGGCATAATCGAGGCCGGCCGCCCACAGATATTGCCGGGCGAGCGTATCGAGTTGGCTACCGCGCGTGCCCTGCGGGAAGATGGCGCGGGCGAGCGCAATATGGCCCTTCAGCACCAGCGTGAAGCGGGTGCGCATTTCCGTCGTCGGCTCGCCGATCGCGACGGTGCGCGTCACATCAGTGGTACCGTCCTGATATTGGCCGCCCGAATCGACCAGATACAGCGAATTCAATTCGAGCGGACGGTTGGTTTCCTCGCTCACGCGGTAATGGACCACCGCCCCGTTGGGGCCTGCGCCCGAGATAGTGTCGAACGAAAGATCCTTGAGCGCGCCGGTTGCCTCGCGAAACTCGCGCAACTTGGTCTGGGCGGAAATCTCGTCGACCCCGCCCTTGGGTGCCTCGATCGACAGCCAGTGAAGGAAACGACTGAGCGCCGCGCCGTCGCGTGCCTGCGCGGCGTCCTGACCGGCAATCTCGGCCTCATTCTTGATCGCCTTGGGCAGCACCGCCGGATCGCGCAGTTCGAGCACGGTCGCGCCTGCATCTCGCAGCGTCGCAAAGATCGCGGAGACAGCCCGCTCGGGATCAGCGGCAACCTTCTTGCCGTTCAGGCCAGCGAGATGCGGCGCAAAGGTGTCGCGCGCATGGATCCGTACGGCATTGCCGAGATGCTGGGCGACATCCTCGCCAACCTTCTCCGGCGCGACGAACAGGTCGGCGGTGCCGTCCGAATTGACCAACGCATAGGCTAATGCCACCGGCGTGTGATCGACATCGGCGCCGCGCACGTTGAATGTCCAGGCGATCGAATCGAGTGCCGACAAGACAGTGGCATCGGCGTTACGCGCGATCAGCCAGTCAGCAATCTCCTGGCGCTTGTCGGCGGACGAGCGGCCAGCGAGCGCGTCGGGTTGCACCACCAACCTGGCATTCGACGGCAGCGGCCGATCAGGCCACACCGCATCGATCGGGTTGGTGTCCACCGCGACCAACTCGGCGCCTTTATCTCTAAGCGCGCGTGTCGCCTGCTCCACCCAGGTCTTGGTGTGGAGCCAGGGGTCGTAGCCGATCCTGCCCCCTTTCGGCGCGTGCTCGCCCAGCCATTCGGCCACGCTAGTCTGCGGCACCGACTGATAGCTCCATTGATCGGCCGAGACCTGTTCGCGCACCTGCAGCGTGTAGCGCCCGTCGGTGAAGATCGCCGCCTCGGCCGGCAGGACGGCGGCGACCCCGGCCGAGCCCTGGAAGCCGGTCAGCCATGCGAGGCGCTGCGCATAAGCGCCGACATATTCCGACATATGCTCGTCGGTGAGGGGAACGACGAAGCCGTCAAGACGGCGGCGGGCAAGCTCTTCGCGCAGAGCCCGAAGACGATCGGCATAGCTGGACATGCGGCTACAATAGTCTGCTACGATCCAGGTTCAAACCTGGGCAGGAGAGAATCATGGCCGATCTCACACCCGCGGAGGAATTGGCGCGTGCGGTGGACATCCGCCTGCCCAACGAAAGCCCCGAATATCGTGCCGCCCGCACCGCATTGCTGGCTGCGGAGATCGAGTTGCGCCGCCAGATAGAGCGGGTTGCCGCGCAACGCCGCGCGCTGCCGCCGGGCGGAATGGTCCCCGACGGCTACCGTTTCATCGACGAAAATGGCGATGAGGTCGGGTTGGTCGACATGTTCGGGCCGCACGACACGCTGATCACCTATCATTGGATGTTCGGGCCCAAGCGTGTGCGCCCATGCCCGATGTGTACCTCGTTCCTCGGCGGGCTGGCGGCGGCGACGGACGATCTCACCCAGAAGGTCGCGGTTGCGGTCATCGGCGGCTCGCCGATCGAACGGCAGATCGCATTCAAGCTTGAGCGCGGCTGGGGTGCGATGCCGCTCTATCAGCCGACCAGCGACGCCTTCTTCCAGGCCTATGGCGGTCTGGCGCCCGACGGTTCGGATATTCCCGCGCTCAACGTGTTCGAGCGCAGCGACGCGGGCGTCCGCCATTTCTATGCGGGCGAGATGACCGGCGAAACTGCCGATCCCGGCCAGGACCCACGCGGTGCGCCCGATCTGCCGCTGATCTGGACATTGTTCGATCTCACCCGTCGCGGCCGCGATCCGAACTGGTATCCCTCGCTGTCCTATCCTGGCTGAGTGGCCTTCGCGAGCTAGATCAGGATGAGGAAAGGATGTCGGCGACGGCCAGCGCCAGGCGCTTCATGCGGGATATCGTAGCGGGTGCGCTCAAGGCGCGCGGTTGCGGATCGATCGCGCAAAGCGTGCCGAAGAAGCGGCCATTGTCGAGCGTGACTGGGATCGAGACATAGCTTTCGAAGCCGTAAAGCATCGGCGTGTGATGCGTTCGCCAGCTTGGATCGTCGCCGACATGGTCGATAATCACCGCTTCGCCGGACTGTCGAATCTCGTCGCAGATGGTGGTCTTGAGATCCAGCTCGTCGCCCGGATTGAGGCCGAACTCGATCTTGTCGAGCACCTGGCAGACGATCCATCGGCTGTCGGTCACGCGCGCGACCGCAGCGAAGCCCATCTGCGTGATTTGGCAAACCTCTTCGAGGATGGCACGAATCTCGTCATTATCGCCGAGCGCGGCAGTCTGCGCCGCGAGTTCGTCTCTCATATGCTCCCCCCTTCCAACCTTATGAAGGCAAAGCGCGGGAGCGCAACCTGCGCAATGCACCGCTTGCGGCACTGGCGATCCGTCCCCACAGAGCGGGCATGACCGAGACGCTTCCGCCGCCGCCCATCGCCCCTACCAAGCCCTGCACCTACGAACGCCATGGCGTTACGATCGAGGACCGCTGGGCCTGGCTCAAGGACCCTGCTTATCCAAACGTGTCGGACCCAGCCGTGCTGTCCTACCTGCGCGAGGAAAACAGCTATTTCGAAGCGGCGATGGCACCGCACGGGCCGCTGATCGACACAATCTTCGAAGAGATGAAGGGGCGCGTGAAGCAGGACGATGCCTCGGTTCCGCAGAAGGACGGCGACTGGGTCTATTGGTGGGCGTACGAAACCGGCGGCCAATATCCCCGCTGGTGGAGACGGCCAGTGGCCGGTGGCGATGAGCAGCTGATCCTGGACGAACCCACCGAGGCTGCCGGCAAGGAATATTTCCGGGCTGGCGCGGTCGCGATCAGTCCCGATGGGCGACTGATGGCGTGGAGCGCGGACGATACCGGCGCGGAACGTTATGTGCTGCGGATTCGCGATCTCGCGACGGGCGAGGATGTCGAGACGATCAGCGCGTTCACCAATGGCGGCGTCGCCTGGAGCGCGCGATCCGACGCGGTCGCCTATACCGAGGTCAATGATAACTGGCGCAGCTATCGCGCCCTTCTGCACCGGCTGGGCACTGATCCTTCGGAAGACGTGGTGCTGTATGAAGAAGCGGACGAAGGCTTTCGTGTTGCCGTAGGGGGCACGCGCGACAGGAAATGGATCGAGATCGCAACCGGCGACAACCAGACGAGCGAGGTGCGCTTGCTTCCCGCCGACGATCCTTCGGCAGCGCCGATTCTGGTCAGCCCACGCCAGCTGAAGCGGCAATATAGCGTCGATTCCGCCCATGGCAGCTTATGGATCCTCACCAACGACAAGCATGTGAATTTTCGCGTCGCGCGCGCCGATCCGGCCGCGCCCACAGATTGGGAGGAGGTCGTCGCCGGATCGGACCGGGTCTATCTCACGGGTATTGCGGCGTTCGACCGCCATCTGATGATCGCGGCGCGGATCGAAGGGCTCGACCAGATCATCCTGCGCGACTGGAGTGGCGGCGAGCGTCAGGTCGCCTTTCCGGAGGCTAGCTACAGCGCTGCCGCATCGAACAATCCCGAATTCGCCCCGGCTGCCTATCGCTTGACCTATTCCTCGATGGTGACGCCGCTAACGGTGTACGAGGCCGATGCCGATACGTTGGCGCTCACCACGCTCAAGGTGCAGGAAGTGCCGTCAGGCTATGACCCGACGCGATATGCAACCGAGCGGCTGACGGTGACCGCCCGCGACGGCGCCAAGGTGCCCGTTTCGATCGTCTACCCGATCGGCTTCCCTCGGGACGGATCGGGCAAATTGTTCCTCTATGCCTATGGCGCCTACGGCCACGCCATTCCGCCGAGCTTCTCGGCCGCGCGGCTGAGCCTGCTCGATCGCGGCTGGGCCTTCGCGATCGCGCATATCCGCGGTGGCGACGATCTTGGCTACGATTGGTATCTGCAGGGCAAGGCCGAGGCGCGCTGGAATACTTTTCGCGACTTCACCGACGCCGCCAACGGGCTGATCGCGGCGGGCTTCACTTCGGCTGGCAATATCGCGATCAACGGCGGTTCGGCCGGTGGCGAGCTCATGGGTGTGGTCGCCAATACCGATCCCGAATTGTGGGGCGCTGTGGTGGCGGATGTGCCGTTTGTAGACGTGCTCAATACGATGCTCGACGCCGAACTGCCGCTCACGCCGGGCGAGTGGCCCGAATGGGGCAACCCGATCACCGACAAGGCCGCGTTTGATCTGATCCGCAGCTACAGCCCCTATGACAATGTCGAAGCCAAGGTTTACCCGCCGATGCTGATCACCGGCGGGCTTAACGATCCGCGCGTGACCTATTGGGAGCCGGCGAAATGGGCGGCACGGCTGCGCGCGACCAAGAAGGACGCCAACACGCTTTTGCTCAAAATCAATATGGGCGCGGGCCACGGCGGTAAATCGGGCCGGTTCGAAGCGCTGCACGAGCGGGCCGAAGCCTATGCATTCGTGCTGACGCAAATGGCCTGACCTTAGTCTGGCATCGTCGCGAATTCCTGCAAGCCAGGACGAACTTCGGCCCAGGAGGGCCGATCGCGCACGAACAACGCCACCTGCGGCTGGAACGAAGAGGGATCGTCCAGCGATCCGGCATAAATGGTGATGCTGTCGCTCTCGCCGGCGATCCCGCCGAAGACGAGGCTGCCGCAATGTCCGCAATGGTTGCGGGTGGCGATACCGCCGCGGAGGCTCGGCACTTCGGACCGGCGCGTCTCGCCGGTAATGGTAATTACATTGGCGGCAAAACCCAGAAACGGGATGAAGCCCGAACCTGAAGCCTTGCGGCAATCGGCGCAGTAGCACAGCCCGGCGTACAGCGGCGCGCCATACGCCACGTAGCGCAGCGCGCCGCACAGGCAGCCCCCTTCAATCGGTGCGGAATCGGTCATATCGCAAGTCTATGCCACCGCTGCCGTCACGCAAGCCCGGCCGGCTTGCGACGAAGCGTGCTGCATCTGCGAAAAGATGTATTGATATATTGTATCATCCGACTATTCCCACTCCCTGTATTTGCAGGAGCGGCGTAATGCGGAAGTTGATTGTGGCGACGATGACGGCGGTGTTAGTCCTGCCGCTCGCGGGCGCGCAGGCCGCTGAGGTTACGCCGCCCGATCCGAACGAAATTGTCGTCACCGCACCGCTCGCGCGCACCCGTGAGGATGTCATTGCCGGCACATCGGTGATCAGCGGGACCGATCTTGCCCGCGATCTGCGGCCGACCATCGCCGATACGCTTTCCCACCTGCCGGGCGTTTCCTCGAGCTCGTTCGGGCCGAGCGCGTCGCGGCCGATCCTGCGCGGCTTTCAGGGAGCGCGCGTGCGGGTACTGAGCGACGGCGTGGGCAGCTTCGACGTGTCCAGCACCAGCGTCGATCATGCCGTCATCATCAACCCGCTGCTTGCCGACCGGATCGAGGTCGTGCGCGGGCCGTCGGCGCTGCTTTACGGCTCGGAAGCGATCGGTGGCGTCGTCAATGTGATCGACACGCGCATTCCCCGCACGATCCCTGCGTCGGGTTACCGCTTGCAGGGTCAGGCGACCTACGGCAGCGCGGCCGACGAACGCTCGATCGGCGCGGCCGCCGATGCGAAAGTCACCGACAATATCGTGCTCCATGCCGACGGCAGCTACCTGAAGTCGGGCGATCTGCGGATTGGCGGCTATGCGCTGCGGCCGGAGCTGCGCGCGCAGGCGCTCGCCTCGGCGGCAGCGGTCGGCACGCCCGATGACGCGATCGACTTCGCCGCCAATGCCGACGTGAAAGGCAAATTGCCCAACACCCAGTCGAAAACGTGGGACGCGGCCCTCGGGGCGTCCGTCATCACGTCGACCGGCAATTACGGCATCGCCGTCAGCCATTATGACAGCCTCTATGGCGTTCCGGTCCGTTACGCGACGCAGCCCGGCGAGGAGCAGGAAGCGCCCCGCCTCGATGTTAAGCAGACGCGCGTCGATGCGCGCGCGGCGGTCGACACCGGCGGCAATGTGCTGGAGCAGATTCGCTTTCGTCTTGGCGCGGCGCGCTATCGCCACTTCGAACTGGAAGAAGACAATTCGATCGGCACCGCTTTCTATTCGCAGGGGATGGAAGGCCGCGTCGAGCTCGCCCAGGCGCAGCATGGCGCATGGCGCGGCGTAACCGGCGTCCAATTCTCCTATCGCGATTTCAACGTGATCGGCGACGAAGCCTTCCTGCCGCGCAATAGCACCGACAATTTGGGCGTATTCACGCTCCAGCAACTCGACTTCGGAAAATTCAAGATCGAGGCTGGCGCGCGCTACGAACATGCGATGCTGAAGGCGATGCCAGGCGAGGAGCAGCCGCAATTCTTCGGCGGCGAGCGCAATTTTAGCGCGATCTCCGGATCGATCGGCGGTTCCTTCACGGTGCTCGATGGGTGGAAAGTCGGCCTCAACCTGTCGCACAGCGAGCGCGCGCCCTCGGCGGAAGAATTGTTCGCCAACGGCCCGCACGCCGGCACCGAAGCGTTCGAGATCGGCCTGCCGACGCTCGCGAAGGAACGCGCCAACGGCATCGAGGCGGTGCTCCATGGCCATGGTCGCGATTACGACATCGAGGCGTCGGTCTATTACAACCGCTTCTCCAATTATGTGGATGACTTCGCCACCGGTAGCCTCGAAGACGGGCTGCCGGCCTACCAGACCTCGCAAGGCAAGGCGCGCTATTACGGTATGGAGATTGAGGGTTCCTATACGCTGGCGCGCTTCGGTGACACGCAGATCCTGGCCGACGCGCTTGCCGATTATGTCCATGCCACGATCGTCGATGCCGGCCCCGCGCCGCGCATTCCACCGCTGCGCCTGCTCGGCGGGTTGGAAGCCCGCGGCGGCCGCGTGTTCGGCCGCGCCGAGGTCGAATGGGTCAATCACCAGAACCGCATCAGCGATTTCGAGACTGCCACGCCCGGCTTCACCATGGTCAACGCCTCGATCGGCCTGCACCCGCTCCCCGACAATCCCAAGTTCAGCCTGATCCTGTCGGGCAACAATCTGCTCGACGTGACGGCGCGGCGCCATTCGAGCTTCCTGAAGGATTATGCGCCGCTCGCCGGCCGCGACATCAGGGTAACGGCGCGCTTCGCGATCTAATCTTCTGGTCGAGCCAGGCCGCCGCCGCTTCCGGCGTCGCCTTGGCACTATCGCGATCGACCGAGAGATTGGCGGCCCGCATATCCTCCACCCGGATCGCCCCGATCAGCGGCTTGAGTGCACCCACGAACCGAGCGTCGTGCGCATAAGCCGGCGAGGCGAGCAGGATCGCGTCATAATGCGGAACCGCGCCCTTGGGATCGGTGAGCACGGTCAGATGGTCGGCGGCGATCCGCCCGTCCGACGAGAAAGCTGAGATTACGTCGGCCTGGCCGGACGCCAGCGCCCGATACATGAAGGTCGGGCTATAGGCGCGCGTCGCCTTGAAATGCAGGCGGTAGGCGTCGCGGATCGCGCGCCATTCCGGCCGATCGAGGAATTCGAGATCGGCGCCCAGCGTCAGCTGCGGAGCACGGGCAGCAAGGTCGGCGATCGAAGCGAGGCCGCTGCCGGGCCGAGCCGCAAGCGCATAGGCATTTTCGAAGCCGAGCGCGCCGATCAGCCCGGTCTTAGGCCCCGCCGCCATCCACTTGGCGATCCCGTCGAGCATGGCCTGGCGCGGCGGCGTGTCGTGGCGCCCCATCGCGCCGGTCCACAGCGTGCCGGAATATTCGACATAGACGTCCACATCCCCGCTCTGCAGCGCCCGGAACGCCACCGCGGATCCGAGCCCCTCGCGATAGGATACGCGATAGCCGGCTTTCTCGAGGCGCGTACCGATCAACCGCGCGAGGATATATTGTTCGGAAAAATTTTTGGCGCCGACGGTGACGGTCCGTAGTGGCGCCCGCACCAGCGGCGCCATCGCCAGCAGCAGCCCGAGCGCGAGCAGGCCCACTCCCGCGAGCGTCAAAGCCGATTGACGCCGCCCGATGCCGCGCTCGATCAGGCCAAGCAAGGCATCGGTCGCCAGGGCGAGCAGGGCAGCGGCGATGCAGCCGGAAAGGACAAGGTCCCAGCGTTCGATCTGCAGGCCGGCAAAGATCGGGTTGCCCAGGCTGGGATAGCCTACCGTGGTCGCGAGCGTGGCCGCACCGATCGTCCACACCGCCGCAGTGCGGATGCCCGCCATCGCCACGGGCGCGGCAAGCGGTGCCTCGACTAGCCGCAGCCGCTGCCAGGGCGTCATGCCGACCGCATCTGCGGCCTGCAGCACCGCCGGATCGATGCCGTTCAGGCCGGCCACCACGTTCCGCAGGATGGGCAGCAGTGCGTACAGCGACAAAGCCAGCAAGGCCGGCAAGAAGCCGAGCGCGGGCACACCGCCGCCGACCAGCGCCGACAGCGCCAACAGCAACGGGTAGAACAGCGCCAGCAAAGCCAGGCCGGGAATCGTCTGGACCAGACTGGCGAAGCCGACCGCAACCGAAGCCAGCCGCGGCCGACGAGCCGACGTCAGGCCGAGCGGCAAGCCGACGATCAGTGCCAAGGCGAGCGCGGCGGCGGCCAGCAGCACATGGCTTGCGATCAGCGGCGGAAGCTGGCCGAGCGCTTCGCTCATTCCGCAAGCCTCCGCAGTCGTTCCGCCTGCTCGCGCGGGATTGCGACTAACGCGTCCGCGCCCGGCCCGGCCAACCCGCCAAGCATCTCGCGCGGCGTCGCGTCACCGACGATGCAGCCGCGCGCCATCACCACGACCCGGTCCGCGAGCAGCAAGGCTTCGGCCATATCGTGCGTGACGAGGATCGTGGTGAGGCCGAGCACGTCGTGCAGCGCCTGGACGGTGCGGCCGAGCGTATCGCGCGTGACCGGGTCGAGTGCGCCGAACGGCTCATCCATCAGCAGCAATTTGCCTTCTCCGGCGAGCGCGCGGGCGATGCCGACGCGCTGTTGCTCGCCGCCCGATAATTGCGCCGGCAGCCGCCCGGCGTAATTGGCGGGCAGGCCGACGCGATCGAGTGCGGCGGCGATATCAGTCGGCGGCCGTCCGGCGAGCCGGGGCACGATCCCGATATTCTCGGCGATCGTCATGTGGGGAAAGAGGCCGATATTCTGGAAGACGTAGCCCACGCTTCGCCGCAGTTCGATCGGGTCGAGCGTGGCCACGTCGCGGCCGTCGATCAGCACCTTGCCCTGGTCGGGTCGGTCGAGCCGGTTGACCAGCCGCAGCAAGGTCGACTTGCCCGATCCGGAAGTGCCGACCAGCGCCACGAAGCTGCCCTCATCGATCTGCAACGACAGTGCGTCCACTGCCGATACGCCGTCATAACGGCGCGTGACGTGATCAAAGGCGAGCTTGGGTTGCGCCGCCCCCATCCGGCTGTCGACCCTAGTCGACAAATGCGTCGATCGCTTGCGCAAGCGCGATGTCGCGTGCGGAAAGCCCGCCGCAATCGTGGGTGGTCAGCAATATGTCGACACGATTCCAGACATTGGACCATTCGGGATGATGGTCGGCGCGCTCCGCCACCAGCGCCACGCGCGCCATGAAGCCGAACGCTTCGGGGAAATCCGCGAAGACGAAGCGGCGCTGAATCGCGTCGCGCCCTTCGTCATAATCCCAGTCGGGCAGGCCATCGAGCGCATCGGCACGTTCCGTCTCGCTCAACGCTTCGATCGCCATGCTTGTCCCTCCTGCTGGCGCGGTCGCTATCCCCCGTATGGGGTGGAGCCCGCTTTAACGCCGTCCGTGAAGCGCGAAACGCTATCACGGCCGCCGATCAGGCTCTATGTCGCGGATGATGGAGGCAGGTCAAACAGCGGCTTGGGGAACGTCGCCCGACGCCGAGGCGATCGAACGGCTCGCGCGCGCGGCGATCGATCGCCTTCCCGCTATATTTCGCGAGCATCTCGACGATGTCGTGCTGCGGATCGAGGAGTTTGCCGACGAGGACACGTTGCTGGCGCTTGGCATCGAGGACGCGTTTCAACTTTCCGGCCTCTATCGCGGCCGCCCGATCGGGGAGAAGTCGGTCAGCGACAATGGCGCCCTGCCCGACATGATCACTCTCTATCGCCGCGCCTTGCTCGACGAATGGATCGAGACCGGCGAGACGCTCGAAAACCTGGTCTCTCATGTGTTGGTGCACGAAGTCGGCCACCATTTCGGCCTGAGCGACAACGATATGCACGCGCTCGAAGAAGCGGCAGGGCGGTGACGCGGCTGCTGCTGGACGAGATTTCGTGCTTCCGTGGTGGGCGGATGCTGTTCGAGCGCAGGCGGCTGGCGCTCGCACCGGGCGGGGCGGCGCTGGTTACCGGGCGCAACGGCGTCGGCAAATCCAGCCTGCTGCGCATTGCGGCGGGCTTGCTCCCGCCGACGGCGGGCCGGGTCGTGCGGGAGGGACGGGTGGCGTTGGCGGCGGAAGCGGCGGCGCTCGACGAGGATCTCAGCCTGTTTGCCGCGCTTGCCTTCTGGTCACGGCTCGAGGGCGGCGGCGACGAAGATGTCGCGGGCGCCTTGGCGGCAGTCGGACTCGCATCGATTGCGCTGGTGCCCGTGCGCTTGCTCTCAACCGGCCAGCGCCGCCGCGCGACGATTGCGCGCGTGATCGCCAGCGGCGCGCCGATCTGGCTGCTCGATGAACCGGCGAGCGGGCTCGACACCGGCTCGATCGACGCACTGGCGGGCATCATGGCCGGGCACCGTGCCGGCGGCGGCATCGTCCTTGCCGCCAGCCACCAGCCGCTCGGGCTCGACGATGCGCAGGAACTTGCCTTGTGACGGCGTTCGCCACCCTCGTCCGCCGCGATCTACTGAGCGCTTTCGCTCATGGCGGGGGGTGGCTGCCCTTGGTCTTCTATCTGTTGGTGGCGACCTTATTTCCCTTCGCAATCGGGCCGGACGCGGCTTTGCTCGCCCGGATCGGCGGCGGCGCGCTGTGGACGGCCGCCTTGCTGGCGGCATTGCTTCCTGTCGAGCGGCTGGTGCGGCCGGATCTCGGCTCGGGCGTGCTCGATCAGCTAATGGTGCGCGGCCAGAGCGACGAACTGATCGCCGCCGCCAAGCTTGCAGCGCACTGGCTCAGCTTCGGGCCGCCGTTGATGGTCGCGACCTTGCCGGCGGCGGCCTTGCTGGACCTGAACGCTGCGACATTGCTGCGCCTGGAGATCGGTCTCGCGCTCGGCACCCCCGGTCTTGCCGCGCTTGGCCTTGCCGTCGCGGCGCTGACGGCGGGCTTGCGCGGAGCGAGCGCGCTGATCGGCTTGGTGATGCTGCCGCTGGCGGTGCCGCTGCTCATCTTCGGGGCTGGGACGGGACCCGGCGCGCTGGAATTACTGGGCGCGACGACTTTGCTGTTCGTCGCTGGGGCGCCATTCGTCGCAGGTGCGGCCATGCGCGCAGCTCGCAGCTAGCCTTCTTCCCGGGCGAAAGGCCGATTGCAGGTCGGAAGCGCTATCGACTCCACCGCGCGAAAATCGCGGTCGGCAACAGCAGCCCGCGCGCTTCCTCGCGCACCGCCATTTCGCCGACCTCGACCGTGCCACCGAGATCGGCCAGCGCCTGGCTGAGCAATTCGCCGATCGCCAGTGCCGACATGCGCACCGCATAGACGGTCAGCACCAGATATTTACTGTTCTCGTCGAGCAACCGCCGGCAGTGCGCGATCAGGCCGGGAAGATGCTCCTCGATCCGCCAGATCTCGCCATCAGGGCCGCGTCCGAATTTGGGGGGGTCAAGGAAGATGCCGTCATAGCGCCGTTCGCGCCGCACCTCCCGCGCCGCGAACTTGACGGCGTCGTCGACCATCCAGCGGATCGGGCGATCGGTCATGTCGGACAGGAAGGCGTTGGACTTGGCGATGTCGACCGACTTCTTGGACGCATCGACATGGGTCACGCGCGCGCCTTCAGCGGCGAGCGCGAGCGAGCCGACCCCGGTATAGCCAAACAGGTTCATCACCTCGTCGCCCTCGCCCGTGCGATCGCGCATCCAGCTCCATTGCGGCGCCATGTCGGGAAAGAAAGCGAGGTGGCGAAAGGGCGTATTCTGGGCCGTGAAGCGCAGCTCTTCCCACTTGATGTGCCAGCCGCCGCGCGGCACGTCGCGCGACAAATGCCATTTGCCGCCGCCATCCTCGTCGGACGCGGCGATGAAGTCGCCATCGGCTTCCCAGCTCAGATTGGCGGGCGCCCACATCGCCTGCGGCTCGGGCCGGATAAAGCGAAAGCGGCCGAATCGCTCGAGCTTGCGGCCGTGACCCGAATCCACCAGCCCGTAATCGTCCCACGGTTCGGTGACGAGGGTGAGCAGGCTCATGCCGCCTTTGCCAATTTACCGCCGACGGTGGCCAGCGCCTCGCCACCGCCAAGCGCCTTCGCCCCTGCCGCGCGCGCCTGCGCCAGCGTGACCGCATCGAACCGCTCGACGCCCTCGCTCAGGGGCGCGATGCGGCCATGGATCTGGATGCCGCGGGCAAGATTGTCGCAGCGCGCCTGGACCGATTCAGCGCCCATCAGCAGCCCGGCCTTGGCCTGGGTCTTGCCACGCTGGAGCTCCGCCTCAGTCATTTCATCGGCCGTGCGGGCGAGTATTTCGCGCGCCAGCGCCAGCGCCTTGGCGCCATCGCGGCGCGAGGCGGCCAGATAGACGCCGAAGACGCCGGTGTCGGCATAGCTATGGTTCCAGGCATAGACCGAATAAGCCAGCCCGCGCTGCTCGCGGACCTCCTGGAACAGCCGCGACGACGCCCCGCCGCCGGCGACGCCGGCAAAGAGGCCGAGCGCATAGGCGTCTTGGTCGAGATAGCCGACACCGGGGAAGGCCAGCGCCAGGTGAAGCTGGTCGAAGCGGCGGACATCGTGATGCACGCCGGGTGCAAATGCAGCGGCGGGAATGGCGGGCGGCGCTCCCGGCGCCATGTCTCCGAACCGCGCTTCCGCCTGCCGCAACAGCGCCTCCTCGTCGATCTTGCCCGCGGCGGCGAGAACCAGCGCGTCGGGACGATATTGCTCGGTCAGCCAGCCGCGCAGCGCGCCGGTGTCGATCGCAGCAATGCTGGCCTCGTCGCCCAGCACCGGTAAGCCGAGCGATTGATCGGGAAAGGCCGCTTTTTGGAGGTGATCGAAGATGATGTCGTCGGGCGTGTCGCGCGCTTCGCCGAGTTCGGCGAGCACCACGCTCTTCTCGCGCTCGAGCTCGTCTGCGTCGAAATGGGGCGCGCGGATCAGATCGGCGATAATCTCCACGCCCAGCGGCAGATCGGCGGCGAGCAGACGGGCATTGAACACGGTCTGGTCGCGCGCCGTCCAGGCGTTGAGCGAGCCGCCGACATCCTCGATATCCTCGGCGATGGCCCGCGCATCGCGCCCGGCCGCGCCTTTGAACACCATATGCTCGACCATATGCGCCAGCCCGGCCAGGCCCGCCGGTTCGGAGCGTGCGCCGACGGCGGCATAGAGTCCGACCGCGGCCGTCTCCACGCCCGCCATAGGCTCGACGGCGACGGTCAGCCCGTTGGCCAGCCGATGCAGCCGCGCGGTCATGCCGCCGTCGCCCGTTCGGCGATATACGACTGGATCGCCCCGAGGTCGCTCGGCAACACGTCATAGCGTTCGGTGCGATCGAACAGGTCGCCGACGCGCAGCGGCAGCGGCGGCCGCTTGCCGGTCGCGCGCTCGACCGCATCGGGGAATTTGGCCGGATGGGCGGTGGCGAGCGTCACGATCGGCACGTCGCGCGGCAGATCGGCGACATGCGCGGCGGCAAGGCCGATCGCGGTATGCGGATCGAGCAGCATGCCCGATTCCTCGGCAGCGCGGCGCATCGCGAGGTCCATCGCCTCCGGATCGATGCGCGCACTGGAAAAGATCTGCGAGGAGACCTCGCGCATCGCCGGCGTCAGGTTGAATCGGCGATTCGTCTCGAAGCCCAGCATCGATCCCGCTAACGCTTCGCCGTCGCGATCGTGCAAATCGAACAACAACCGCTCGAAATTGGAGCTGACCTGGATGTCCATCGACGGGGCCTGGGTCGGCGTGACCGTGCCGACCGAATAATCGCCTTCGGACAAGGCGCGATGGAGGATGTCGTTGACGTTGGTCGCAACGATCAGCTTTGCCACCGGCAGGCCCATCTTGGCGGCGGCGTAGCCTGCGAACACATCGCCGAAATTGCCCGTCGGTACCGAGAAGGCGACCGGCTTGTCGGGCGCACCGAGCCGCACCGCCGCGTAGAAATAATAGACGATCTGCGCCGCCAGCCGCGCCCAATTGATCGAATTGACCGCCGACAGCGCGAAACGCCCGGCGAAATCCTGGTCGGCGAACATCGCCTTCACCATTGCCTGGGCATGATCGAAGCTGGCGCCTTCGATCGCGATATTGTGGATATTGGGCGCGAGCACGGTCGTCATCTGCCGGCGCTGAACTTCGGACACGCGCCCCTTGGGGTGGAGCATGAACAGGTCGACCTTGGCGCGCCCGGCGAGCGCATCGATCGCGGCTGAGCCGGTATCGCCCGACGTCGCGCCGACCACCGTCAAATGGGTGTCGCGGCTCGACAGGAAGCGTTCGAACAGCAGGCCGAGCAATTGCAGCGCTACGTCCTTGAAGGCGAGCGTGGGGCCGTGAAACAATTCCAGCACCCAATTGCGCGCATCGAGCTGCACCAGCGGCGTCACCGCTGCATGGGCGAATCGCCCATAGGCCGTCTCGCACAAGGCGCGCAGTTCGGTCGGGGCAAGCGCACCGCCCACGAATGGCGTCAGCACCGCCACCGCTGTGTCGACATAGGAAAGGCCGGCCAGAGCGGCGATCTGGTCGCGCGTGAAGGTCGGCCAAGCCTCGGGCACATAGAGACCGCCATCAGAAGCAAGGCCGGCGAGCGTCACCGCCTCGAAATCGAGCACGGGAGCGTGCCCGCGCGTGCTGACATAAAGCATGGCCGCCCGGTTAGCGGGCGGAGCCGGTTAGGGCAAATTTATCGATCAAGCGCTTCCGGCGACCGAACTCATCGCAAGGCGCGGAATGCGCCGCGCGATCCGGACCCGCATTAGAGCTGGATTGCTTTGCTTCGCCCGCAATGACGAATTCAAAAACAGCGCGGTCTAAGCCGCCCCGTCGCTCCTTCGACCCTCGCGCGTCCGCGCCCTCTGCCACAAGGCGACGCCGTAGATGATCAGCGCGAGCGCGGCGAAGATGAACCATTGCACCGCGTAGGACAGGTGATTGTTGGCAATATCGGCGGGATTCGGCTGCGCCGTCGGCACGAGGCCGGGCGCGGCCGCTTCGCTGACGATCATCGGCGATGTGGCACCGGGCCCGGATGCGAGCCGCGCGATCAGCGGCAGATCGCTCGGTGCCCAGGTGAGTCGGCCGCGAACCGTCCCGCCGTTCCACCGCGGGGTCGCGGGCGCGGACGAAATGCCAACATCCACCTTTATGCCCGGGCCTTCGGCACCGGTGCGGCACGATGCGATATGCCGCCACCCAGACCTGCCATCCGTCCCGCGACCCGCCTCGGTCGTCCAGCCGACCACCTCCAGGCAATGGGCGCTGGTCCGGCGGTAAAGCGCATCGTCGGTGACCGGGAACAAGGCCACGAGCGGAAACGCAGGCTTGGTGACGTTGGCCGCATAGCTGGCGAGCAGCGCCTCCTTCTCATGCAAGCGGTGGATTTGCCAAAAGCCCAGCCGCACCATCAGCAGCGCCGCCAGCAGCACGACGATGGTCGGCAAGATCGGAATTACGCGTCTCATCGCGGGGGGCTGATCCGTCCTTCGCGCGCCGCATTGCGATATTCCAGCACCAGCAGCATGCCCTTGGAGGCGCGCAGGCTGGCGAGGATCAGCGCGAGCGTGATCGGCGGCCATAACAGGAAGTGCACCCAGAAAGGCGGCGAGAAAATCAGCTCTACCGCAATCGCCATCGCCGCGACCAGGGCGCCGAGGATCAGCGTCAGGAACGCCGCCGGCCCGTCACCCACGTTGAAGGACGAGAAATCGAGCCCGCATTGTGCGCAGCGATCGGCGAACTTGATCCAGCCCGCGAACATCGTGCGCGCGCCGCAGCGCGGGCAACAGCCCTTGAGGCCGGCCGCGATCGGGGAAGGCGCTTCCACTTCGGTCATTCACTCATCCGTTCGCCCGGTCCCTCGAGATCGCCCGGGACGAACGGCGCGGGCTCACCCGGCGATTTGTGCGCCCCAGCCGCCCCAAACGTAGATCGACACGAACAGGAATAGCCACACCACGTCGACGAAATGCCAGTACCAGGCAGCGGCCTCGAAGCCGAAATGCTGCTTGGGCGTGAACGCGCCCTTATAGGCGCGCACCAGGTTCACGGTCAGGAAGATCGTGCCGATCAGGACGTGGAAACCATGGAAGCCGGTCGCCATGAAGAAGGCGGCGCCATAATTCAGGCCTTTGAACGGGAAGGGCGCGTGGGCATATTCATAGGCTTGGATGCCCGAGAAGGTAATGCCGAGCAGGATCGTGCACCACAGACCCTGGATCATCCCCTTGCGATCGCCATGCAGCAAAGCGTGGTGCGCCCACGTCACGGTCGTGCCCGAGCAGAGCAGGATCAAAGTGTTGAGCAGCGGGAAAGCGAAGGGATTGATGACGGTCAGGCCCTTCGGCGGCCATACGCCGCCGACCACGTCGACCGTCGAGGGGAAGAGCGAGAAATCGAACCACGCCCAGAACCAGCCGACGAAGAACATAACTTCGGACGCGATAAACAGGATCATGCCGTAGCGAAGGTGGAGCGACACAACCGGCGTATGATCGCCGGCATTGGCCTCGCGGATCACGTCCGCCCACCACGAGAACATCGTATAGAGCACGCCGATCAGGCCGGCGAAGAACACGAAGCCACCATAAGCGGCGCTGTGCATCCACATGATGCCGCCCGCCGCCATCGCCAGAGCCGAGAAGGCGCCGATCAGCGGCCAGATGCTCGGCGGCAATATGTGATAATCGTGGCTCTTCGCTCCGGCCATGCTCGTCGGTTCCCGTTGGCTGTGTTGAACGCCCCTTAGCTTGCCGTTTTCGGCTTCGCCATGGGATAAAATGTGTAGGACAAGGTTATCTCGCTGATGTCGTTGGCGTTGGGATCCCTGGCGAAGCCCGGATCGACGTAGAACACCACCGGCATGCGGATGCGCTCGTGCGGCCGCAGGGTCTGCTCGGTAAAGCAGAAGCATTGGATCTTGACGAAATACTGCCCGGCCTGGGGCGGAGTCACGTTGAACGCGGCCGTGCCGGTAATGGCGTGGTCACTGTTATTGACCGCCGTGAAGAATGCCATCTGCCGGGCGCCGACGGCGACGCGCGTTACATATTGATCGGGCTCGAAGCCCCAGGGCAGGTTGGGCGAAACGTTCGCGTCGAACCGGACATTGACGAATCGGCCCACCACCGGGCCGGGCGCGATCGCGTTCAATCGTTCCTTGACCGTGCCGTTCCAGCCGGTCGCCTGGCAAAACATGCGGTACAGCGGTACGCTGGCGAAGCCGAGCGCCACCATGAAGGCGACGAGCAGCAGCATGATCAGGCCGGTACGCTTTTTGGCGCGTTCCAGGGGCAGCGAGGCCGCCATCAGCCGATTCTGACGATCGCGATCGCGAAGAACAGGATGACGAGCGCGCCGAGCAGGAGCGCGGTCACTTTGGCGCGCGACTGCTGGCGACGACGATATTCCTGCTCGAATTCGGGGGTCATGTCAGCACCAATTTATCGACGACGAGCGCCCCAAACAGGGCGAACAGGTAAAGGATCGAGAAGCGGAACAGGGCGCGCTCAGGCTTCATCAGCGCCTGATCGGTCTCGCGGCTGGCGCTGACGCGGACCGCAAGGATCACAAACCACGCGGTCAGCAGGCTTGCGGCGACGCCATAGATCGCGCCGGTCTCACCGAGCGGCCACGGCGCGACCGCGGCTGCCGCCATCGGGATCGTATAGATCAGCACCTGGCGTCGGGTCGCAGGCAGACCGGCGACCACTGGCAGCATCGGCACGCCGGCGGCGGCGTAATCGGTGCGCACGAACAGCGACAGCGCCCAGAAATGCGGCGGCGTCCACAGGAATACGAGCAGGAACATAAGCACCGGCAAGATGCCGATGTGACCGGTCGCCGCGGCCCAGCCGATCAGCGGCGGAAACGCGCCCGCAGCTCCGCCGATGACGATATTCTGCGGCGTCCGGCGCTTCAGCCACACCGTATAGATCAGCACGTAGAACAGGATCGAGGCGGCGAGGATGGCGGCCGCGAGCAGGTTCACCGCCAGGCCCATCACCAGCACCGAGCCGACGCCGAGCGCGACTCCGAAATGCAGCGCGGATTGACGCTCCATCCGTCCCGCGGGAAGCGGTCGCTTCTGGGTGCGCTTCATCTGCGCGTCGAGATCCGATTCGTACCACATGTTGAGCGCGCCGGAGGCGCCCGCGCCGACCGCCGTGCACAAGATGGCGGTGAAGGCGATCACCGGGTGAACATGGCCCGGTGCGGCCAGCAATCCGCACAAGGCGGTATAGACGACCAGCACCATCACGCGCGGCTTGGTCAGCGCGAGAAAATCGCGCCATTCGGCCGGAAGGACCGGTGATATCGGAACGGCGGGGGAGGGCATGGGCCGCCTATAGGCGCGCGCGAGGGTTCGCGAAAGCCATTGCGCCTTACCGCGGCCGGCGGGCGATGCTAATCGGCATCCATCCGGGGAGGGGCAGTTGGCCGTCGACGAGAAATTCCTGCGTGAGGTAACCGCCTATATCCAGAAATGGGACGGGCACCTCGACACCTATTTCGGTACGCTCGACCTGACCGGCAAGCGCGTGCTCGTGATCGGGGCGGGGTGGGGCACCGAAATCTTGTGGATCTTGCGGCGCGGCGCGGCGCACGTCGTGGGTATCGATCCGCGCTCAGGCGAGCGCGCCTTCGTCGAGAACGCGCTCGCCCAACACGGCATGAGCGCGCTTGCCGATCGCTTCACGTTTTTACAGGGCACCGTGGTCAACGTCGGCGACATCGGCCGATTCGATCTGGTCATGTCGAACAACGTGTTCGAGCATGTCGATGCCCTTTCCGCCAACCTCGCAGCGATCGCCCCCCTGCTGCCCGACAAGGAGGCGCGGGTGCACATCTTCGCCGATCCGCTCTTCTATTCCTCGCAGGGCCACCATCTGCCGATCGGCGCGTGGGAGCATCTCAGCCAGACGCAGGAGTCGATCCGCGCGCGGGTGACGCCCAATCAATGGCGGGAATATCGCACCGGTATGAACGGCATGACACTCACCGATTTCCTCGGCGCGGTGCGCGAGGCGGGGATGATCCTGCTCGATCTGGCCGTCCGGCCCGACCCCAATCTGGGGCGCTTCCCGGAGCTGCGCGATACCTTGCCGTCGGCGATGAAGCCGATGGATCTGTGCCTGTCGGGCCTGCGCTGCACGCTCGCCTTCCCGCATAATATCTAAATGCAGTGCCGATTGGCCTGAGCCAATCGGCAGGCAAAGAAAAAGCGCCCCAGGTATCCCCGGGGCGCTCGTTCTTGATGCAGTGCTTGTCCGTCAGTCGATGCGGGGAAGCTGCTCGAACTGGTGGTAGGGCGGCGGGCTCGACAACGTCCACTCCAGCGTCGTCGCGCCCTCGCCCCACGGATTGTCGGGCGCCTTCGGGCCGGCCAGCAGCGAGTAGATCACGTTGACGAAGAAGATGGCCATGCCGACGACCATGATCTCATAGCCATGGCTCGCCACCGAATTCCAATGCTCGAAGGCATCGGGATAATCGGGGTAGCGGCGTGGCATGCTCTCCATGCCGAGGAAGTGCATCGGAAAGAACAACACGTTCACGCCGATGAAGAACACCCAGAAGTGCAGCTTGCCGAGCAGCTCGTTATACATCCGCCCCGACATTTTCGGGAACCAGTAATAGAAGCCGGCGAACAAGCTGAACACCGCACCGAGGCTCAGCACGTAGTGGAAGTGCGCCACCACGTAGTAGGTGTCCTGGAAATAATTATCGATGCCGCCATTGGCGAGCAGCACGCCCGTCACGCCGCCGACGGTGAACATGAAGATGAAGCCGATCGCCCACAGCATCGGCGTCTTGAAGGACAGCGAGCCCTCCCACATCGTCGCGATCCACGAGAAGATCTTGATGCCGGTCGGCACCGCGATCACCATCGTCGCGGCGGTGAAGTACATCTTGGTGTCGACCGACAGGCCGGTGGTGAACATGTGGTGCGCCCACACGATGAAGCCGACGACGCCGATCGCCACCATGGCATAGGCCATGCCGAGATAGCCGAAGATCGGCTTGCGGCTGAAGGTCGCGATGACGTGGCTGACCATGCCGAAGCCCGGCAGGATCATGATGTACACTTCGGGATGGCCGAAGAACCAGAACAGATGCTGGTAGAGGATCGGATCGCCGCCGCCCGACGCATCGTAGAAGGTCGTGCCGAAGTTACGATCGGTCAGCAGCATCGTGATCGCGGCGGCCAGGACGGGGAGCGCCAGCAACAGCAGGAAGGCGGTGACCAGCACCGACCAGGCGAACAGCGGCATCTTGTGCAGCGTCATGCCGGGGGCACGCATGTTGAGAATGGTGGTGATGAAGTTGATCGCACCCAAGATCGACGATGCGCCGGCCAAGTGGAGCGAAAGGATCGCCATGTCGACCGCCGGTCCCGGCGAGCCGCTGGTCGAAAGCGGCGCATAGACCGTCCAGCCGGTACCCGCGCCAGGCCCGGTGCCGCCGGAGAAGAAGGTCGAGCCGAGCAGCAGCGTGAAGGCCGGCACCAGCAGCCAGAACGAGATGTTGTTCATGCGCGGGAACGCCATGTCCGGCGCACCGATCATGATCGGAACGAACCAATTGCCGAAGCCCCCGATCATCGCCGGCATGACCATGAAGAACACCATGATCAGGCCGTGCGCGGTAACGAGCACGTTCCAGAAGTGATGGGCCTGGTCGGCGGTGCCGGCACCGTGCAGCATCTCATACCAGGTGCCGAGATATTGAATGCCGGGGTGCGCCAGCTCGGCGCGCATCAGCCCCGAAATGCCACCGCCGATGATGCCCGCGACGATCGCGAAGATCAGGTAGAGCGTGCCGATGTCCTTGTGGTTGGTCGACATGAACCAACGCGCGAAGAAGGCCGGCTTGTGATCCGCATCATGGTGATGCTCATGCCCATGGTCCGCTTGGAAGTGGCTGGGGCTGGCGGCAATATCGGTCATTTACTCTGGCCTCAGTTCTGCGCGACGGCAGGCTGTGAAGTGGTGGCGGGCTTGCTGCCGGTACCGGCGATCGGCGTGTCGGTCCCAACCGGGCCGCTCGCGGGCTTGGCCGCCGCTGCCGGCGACGTCGCGGTCGCATCCGGATTAGCGGCGCCCTTCGGGCCGGGCATAGTTCCGCCCTTGAACGCGACCCATTGTGCGAACTGAGCCGGAGGCACGACCTCGACCGCGATCGGCATGAAGGCGTGGCGCGCGCCGCACAATTCGGAGCATTGACCGAAATAGACGCCGGGGCGATCGATCTTGAACCAGGTCTCGTTGAGGCGGCCGGGGACGGCATCCATCTTCAGCCAGGCGGCGGGCAGCGCCCAGCTGTGGATGACGTCGTTGGAGGTGGTGATCACCTTCACGACCGCGCCGGCGGGCACGACCATTCGCTCGTCGACCGCGAGCAGGCGCGGGCCATCGGCGTCGGTGCGGGGCTTCTCCTTGCCGGTAACCTCGTTCTTTTCCTTGAGCATGTTCGAGACGACTTCGAAGTCGCCATTGTCGGGATATTGATAGGTCCAATACCATTGGTTGCCGATCGCCTTGACCGTCAGATCGGCCTTGGGCGGCGAATATTGGTGCGCCAGCAGCTTGATCGAGGGCACGGCGATGCCGACCAGGATCAGCACGGGCAGCAAGGTCCACACAATTTCGATGATCGTATTGTGGTGTGTCCGCGAGGGCGTGGGGTTGCTGCGCGCGTTGTAGCGCACGATCACCCACAGCAGCAGGATGAGCACGAATATCGAGATGATCGCCATCATCGGGACGAGGATGATGTCGTGGAAGCGCACCGCCTCGTGGCCGATCGCCGTATATTGCGGCTGCAGGCCGATCCGATCCGCGCTGGGCATACCGACGCCCGGGGTCGGGGCCAGATGGACGATGTCGCCCGGCTTTGCGGCCACGACCGGCGCCGCAGGGCTCTGCGGAGCGGGGCCGGGATTCGGCGTCACCGTCTGCGGAATCGGCGCCTGGGCGGGCGCGGAGGCGGCCCCGAATGCGGCCAACCCCAGAAACATTGCGAGGACGGTGCCCCGGATCGTCTTCAACACTCGGATCGTTCCCCAGCTGGAGACCTTGGGTAATGGCGTCGCCTGAAGCCTTGCGGCTGGCGCGCCCGGGGGCCGTCTCAACACCGGTTCGGGCGCAAATGCAAGCTGTTGAAGGCTGGCTATGCCCCGTCTATCGCCCTTTGAGCATGTTTGCCGAGGAACCACAGGAATGACCGACGAGGAGGTGCTGGCGGAATTCCGCGCCGCGGATGCGTTGCTGGAAGGCCATTTCATCCTGTCGTCCGGGCTGCGCAGCCCGCGCTACCTGCAATGCGCGCGCGTCCTGATGAACCCGGCCAGGGCAGCCAGGCTGGCCGACGCACTCGCGGCGCGTATCCCGGTGGAGATTCGCGACCAGCTGCAGGCGGTGGTCTCGCCGGCTATGGGCGGCGTGATTGCCGGGCATGAAATGGGCCGCGCCCTCGGCATGGACGCGATGTTCGTCGAACGCCCGACCGGCAGTTTCCAGCTACGCCGCGGCTTCGCGCTCAAGCCGGGGCAAAAGGTTTTGCTGATGGAGGACGTCGTCACCACCGGCCTGTCGTCGCGCGAGGCGATCAAGGCGGTCGAGGAGGCCGGCGGCCGAGTGATTGCGGCGGCGGCATTGGTCGATCGCTCGAACGGCAAGGCCGATCTCGGCGTCCCCTTCTTCCCGCTGATCCGGATCGACGTGCCGACCTACTCGGCCGATTCATTGCCGCCCGAATTGGCGGCGGTCCCCGCGATCAAGCCGGGGAGCCGGGCAAACCCGTCATGAATGGGCTCCGCCTCGGGGTGAATATCGACCATGTCGCGACGGTGCGTAACGCCCGCGGCGGAATGCATCCGGATCCGATCCGCGCCGCCGCGATCGCAGCGCAGGCCGGCGCTGACGGTATCACTGCCCATCTGCGCGAGGACCGGCGGCACATAACAGATGGCGACATCGATCGCCTGATGGCGGGGATTGCGTTGCCGCTCAATCTTGAGATGGCCGCGACCCCGGAGATGGTTGCGATCGCGCTGCGCCACAAGCCGCACGCCGCCTGCATCGTGCCCGAACGGCGGCAGGAGCGCACGACCGAGGGCGGGCTCGACGCCGACGGGCATCGCGAGACGCTGGGGCCGATGATCGGCGCCCTGGGGGACGCCGGAATTCGCGTCAGCCTGTTCATTGAGCCCACCCCATCGCAGGTCGAGGCCGCGATCGCGCTCGGTGCGCCGGTGGTGGAATTCCACACCGGCCGTTACGCTCATCGTACCGGCGCCGCGCGCGCCGACGAATTGAAACGGATTGCCGACATGGCCGCGCTCGCCGCCAAGAACGGGATCGAGCCGCACGCCGGTCACGGCCTGACCTATGACAATGTTGCCCCGATCGCCGCGATCCCGCAGATCGCCGAACTCAATATCGGCCACTTCCTGATCGGGGAGGCGATCTTCGTCGGGCTGGACGAGGCCGTGAAAAGGATGCGTGCGGCGATGGATGCGGCGCGATGATCATCGGGCTGGGATCGGATCTATGCAACATCGAACGGATCCAGAGCTCGCTCGACCGTTTCGGCGATCGCTTCATCGACCGGGTCTTTACGGCAACCGAGCGTGCCAAGGCCGAGCGGCGGACGATGACCCGCGCCGGCACCTACGCCAAACGCTTCGCCGCCAAGGAGGCTTTCTCCAAGGCGATCGGCACCGGGTTCAACCAGGGCGTGTTCATGAAGGATATCGGCGTGGTCAACCTGGCGTCGGGCGCGCCGACGCTTGCGCTCAGCGGGGGAGCGAAGGCCAAACTTGACGCGTTGACGCCACCGGGCCACGCGGTCGACATTCATGTGACGCTCACGGATGACCACCCATGGGCGCAGGCGTTCGTCATCCTCTACGCGCGCAAGATCTGAGCCAAGGAATTTTGAGTTGAGCGAGCCGGAAGCGACCATACCCCTTACCAAAGGCTCGACCGACAAGCCGGCGACCGACTGGTGGGCAGAGATTAAGAGTTTCGCCTGGCTTATCCTCGCCGTGCTCGCGGTGTGGAGCTTCATCGCCAAGCCCTTCTACATTCCGTCCGAATCGATGATGCCGACCCTGATCAAGGGCGACCGGCTGGTCGTGACCAAATATCCTTACGGCTGGTCCTATGTCTCGCCGGCGCCGATGCACCTCTTGCCGTTCATCCATGGCCGGCTGTTCGGGAAAATGCCGGAACGCGGCGACGTCGTGATCTTGAAGCCGCCGACGGAGGATTCGGACTATATCAAGCGCGTCATTGCCTTGCCTGGGGACCGGATCGAGGTGCGCGAAGGTCTGATCATCCTCAACGGCGTACCGATCAAGCGCGTGCAGATTGCGTCGGCGATGATCCCGATCGATGCCAATGTCCCCTGTGCCAGTGCACAGGAAGCGCCGTTCCTGATCACGGGCAAGGACGGCAAGCGCTATTGCGATCTGCCACGCTTCCGCGAAACCTTGCCGACAGGCGTCAGCTACGACACGATCGACGTCGGCTATCATCCGGGCATTCCGGACGACTTTCCGGAGACGACCATTCCCGCCGGCCATGTCTTTGTGATGGGCGACAATCGTGACGAATCAGCCGACAGCCGCGTGCCGGCCTTCGAAATGGGCCTCGGCGGCCCGATCCCATGGGAAAATCTGGGCGGTCGCGCCGAGTTCATCAGCTTCAGCTATGACGGCTCGACCAACTTTCTGAACCCGCTCACCTGGTTCAGTGCGCTGCGCCACGGGCGCGCCGGCACCAGCCTCCATCCCCACCGCGAGACGCCCGCGGGATGAGCGGGGCGGCGTCCGATCCCACCGGTGCCTCGGCTCCAGCCGTGCCGGACGGCCGGAACCGCTTGATCGATGAGGTTCGCGGGCTCGCCTGGATGGCACTGGCCGTGTTCGCGCTGTGGACCTTCATCGCGAGGCCCTTCTACATCCCGTCCGAATCGATGATGCCGACGCTGATCAAGGGCGACCGGCTGGTCGTAACCAAATTTCCCTACGGCTGGTCCTATGCCTCCCCGGCCTTTCACATTCTGCCGTTCATGCGTGGCCGCCTGTTCGGTCGCCTGCCGGAGCGCGGCGATGTCGTTACGCTCGACCGCGACGGCGAGGAACTGATCAAGCGCGTCATCGGGCTGCCGGGCGATCGCATCGCTGTCCGCGGCGGCGTGATCATTCTCAACGGCGTGCCAGTGCGGCGCGAGCGGGAAGCGCCGGCCACGCTGCCGATCGATGCCAATCTGCCCTGCGATACGATGCTGGAACGGCAGTTCCAGGCGGTCGGTCCAAACGGCAAAGGCACGTGCGCCTTGCCCCGCTACCGTGAAACTTTGCCCAGTGGCGTCAGCTATGACACGATCGACATGGGCGATTTCGGCGCCGGGGGGTATGACGATTATGCGGAGATCACCGTGCCCAAAGGCCACGTCTTCGTGATGGGCGACAATCGCGACGAATCGGCGGACAGCCGGGTGCCCCGCGACAATAACGGGCTCGGTGGACCGATCCCGATCGAGGCGCTGGGTGGTCGCGCCGAGTTGCTGACCCATAGCTATGACGGCAATGGCGCCTTGTGGAACCCGGTAAGCTGGTTCACCGCGCTGCGTGGTGGCCGCGCCGGCACGAGCCTGCGTCCCCAGGCAGCGGGAAAGTAACCGTGCCCCGCCGCCCACGCGAAGAGCCGGGCCCGTCAGATTTTACGGCGCCTAGCACCACCCGCGAATTCCACGATGCGGTCATCTGGATCGGGTTGGCGGTTGCGGTCGCGCTGATCTGGCTGCTCGCCCAACCCTTGCTGTTGATCATCGGCGGCGTGGTGTTCGCCGCGCTGCTCGATGGCGGCGTGCGCCTGCTGGGCAAGGTCACTTCGCTCGGCCGCGGGCTGCGGCTGGCGATCGTCGCCGTGCTGGTTGCCTGCTTCCTGGTCGGCTTCGCCATCCTGATGGGTAGCCAGCTCGCCGGCCAGTTCGAGGCGCTGCGTGCGGTGGTGATGGACCAGGCCAATCGCGTGGTTTCTTATGGTCATAGCCTTGGGCTGGTCCCGCCCAAGCAGGGGGCTGCCCAGATTGGCCGGCAGCTGGTCGGCTCGTTTGGCGAGGTGACAGCCGCGCTCGGCACCGCGCTTGGTGCGCTATCCAGCCTGCTTGCGATCATCGTGCTCGGCCTGTTCATCGCGATGGAGCCGCGCCTCTACGAGCGCGGCGTGGCCTGGATGCTGCCGATGAAGAAGCGCCGGGATTTCTATCACACCTCCGAAAAGATGGGCCGGACTTTGCGCCGGCTAATGGCAGGCCGTCTGGTCGGAATGGCCGTCGAAGGCGTGTTCGTCGGTACGGCCCTCTCTCTAATCGGCGTGCCGATGGCGCCTTTGCTCGGCGTCCTTACCGGACTGCTCGCTTTCCTGCCGAACATCGGCGGGATCGTCTCGGGTGCTCTGATCGTGCTGGTAGGCTTCTCGGCGGGCACCCATATCGGGATCGGCGCGATCTGCGTCTATATCGCCGTGCAGACATTCGACGGCTATGTCGTCGTCCCGATGGTCGCACGGCGTGCGGTCGATCTGCCGCCCGCATTGGTGCTCGGCTGCCAGCTTCTGTTCGGCGCATTGTTCGGCATCCTCGGCCTGGCCCTGGCCGATCCAATCGTCGCGATGGTGAAAGTGCTGCTCGAGGAAAAGAGCGAGCTCGCTGCCGAGGACGCCGCGGCGCCCTGAGCCGTTACATTCCCGGCTGCTGTCCCGGCATGCCGGAAGGCATCGGCGCGAAATCATGCATGGTGATGTCGAACACCAGCACCGAACCGGGCGGAATTGTGCCGGCCTGGCGATCGCCATAAGCGAGCTGCGGCGGCAGCCAGACGCGATATTGCGAGCCCTTGCGCATCAGCATCATCGCCTCGGCGAAGCCGGGCACGACCTGGCCGACGGGAAGCTGCGCCGGCTCGCCGGGCTTGGTCAGGTCGAACACCGTGCCGTCGGTCAGCGTGCCGCGATAGTCGATCAACGCGATATCGGCCGCCGTCGGAGTCGGCCCCGAGCCAGGCTTGATCACCAGATATTCGACGCCCGATGCCGTCGTCCTGACGCCGCGGCGCTTGCCGTTGGCGGCCAGAAAGTCCGGCGCCGACAACTTGGCCATAGCCGGTGAGGCCACTGCGGCGCGGCGGGCAGCCGTGCTGGCATAGACGCCACCGCCGATGCCGGCTGCAAGCAGAAGAGCGACACCCGCCCAAAGCGCGGTAACGCCGCTCTTGCCAACGGGGCGCAGCGGAACCGCAGTTATATCGGACATGAGAGTATCAGACCTTAACGGGCCTGGTCGCGCTCGGTGCGCTTACGCTCCAGCTTGCGGGCGCGGCGGATGGCGGCGGCACGCTCGCGCGCACGCTTTTCCGACGGCTTCTCGTAATGACGGCGCAGCTTCATTTCGCGATATACGCCCTCGCGCTGCAGCTTCTTCTTGAGCGCGCGCAGTGCCTGATCGACATTGTTATCGCGAACGATGATCTGCATAAATAAACCAGTTCTCCAGTCGGGCTGGCGCGTCCGTCAGCCGGCAATAAAAGATTGTCGCCGCGAGCAGTGCCCGCGTCGGAAGCGGCGCCCCTAACAGCGCGAGGGTGATTCTTCAAGCCTTCAGCCGAAGCGGAAGGCGGAAACCGTCCAGCCGATAACATGGTCGCGATGATCGTTCACGGCCGGATCGTCTCCGCCTGCGCCGAGTGCGACCATCAACGGCAGCAGATGCTCCTCGCGCGGGTGGGCGAAGCGCGCCTGCGGCAACGCCGTCCAATCGGCGATACGCGTACGTCGCTGCACGGGGTCCGGATCGGTGACTGCCGCGCTGAGGCCAGCGTCGAACAGGTCCGCCTGCGGCGCCACGTCGCGTCCGAGCATGCGCATGTTGTGGAAACTCATGCCGGATCCGACGATCAGTACGCCTTCGTCGCGTAGCGATTCGAGGGCCTGGCCGGCACGGATGTGCGCGGCAGGCTCAAGATCGGCGCGCAGCGAGAGCTGCATCGTCGGGATGCAGGCATTCGGCACGACCACCTTCATCGGCACGAACACGCCATGATCCCAGCCGCGCGTCGCATTCTCGCTTGTCGCGAAGCCCGCGCCCTCGAGTAGGGCCTTTACCCGTGCTGCTAGAGCGGGCGCGCCAGGCGCATCCCAACGCAGGCGATACGTATGTTCGGGAAAGCCGCGATAGTCGAACAGCAGATCGGGCTGTTCGCCGGTATGAACGGTGAAGTCGGCTTCCTCCCAATGGCCCGAAACGATCAGGATCGCCCGCGGTCTTCCCGGCAGGGACGGCAGGATCGCGGCGAGATAATCCCGCATCGGCTGCCATTCCGGCGGGCAGCTGCCGTCGGGGTTTAGGAAGAAGCACGGTCCTCCGCCATGCGGGATGAACAGGCTGGGTTGGCGCATTTACCGCAGATGGGGGCGGCCTGCGCGCTTTCCAATTGGGCGCGCTCTTTCTAGGCTGCGGCGATGACCCGCTTCACCGTCAACGGCGCACCCGTCCATTACAAGATGGACCCCGAGACGCCCTTATTATGGGCCTTGCGCGACGCCTCGAACCTTACCGGCACCAAATATGGCTGCGGTGCGGGGCAATGTGGCGCGTGCACGGTCCATGTCGACGGCATCGCGCGGCGGTCATGCCAGGTGGCGATCGGCGCGATCGAAGGCAGCTTCGTCACCACGATCGAGGGGTTGACCAGCGACCGCAGTCACCCGGTGCAGCAGGCCTGGGTGGCGGAGAGCGTGCCGCAATGCGGCTATTGCCAGTCGGGGATGATCATGGCGGCTGCCGCGCTGCTGGCGCGCAATCCCAATCCCAGCGACGCGCAGATGGACGAGGCCATCACTAACCTCTGCCGGTGCGGCACCTATCCGCGGATCCGCCGCGCCATCCGCCGGGCAGCCGAGGCGGGCCATGGCGGCCGCGCCATCGCCGCCGCGCCGCCGCCGGACATCGATCCTGCCGACGCCGCCGCCGCCGTTCCGGCGCTCACGCCTGTCCATAAATAGCTTTCTGAACGCTGACGGATCAATTCAGCCGTCGATCACGCTCATGCGTTCATAGCGCCATCAATGACGGGCGCATTCGGCACCCGCAGCAGGAGTGGTGCAGAGATGAAGAGCGTGAAGCTCGCCTTGCTCGCCGCCGCGGCCGTCATGGTCGTGATGCCGGCAATGGCGCAAGATCGGGACGGCCGCCATGGCGGGCGGGAGAACCGGTCGTTCGATAGCGGCGAGCGGAATAATGTCCGCCCGACGCCGCCCCAGGCGGTAGCACCGCGGCCGCAGCCACAGGTTTCGGCGCCGGCTGCGCCGCAACAGCAGCAGCGCGGCACTTGGGGCGGCGGCAATCGCTTCTCCCCCGAGCAGCGCGCCCAGTGGCAAGCCGGCCGCGGCCAGCGGGAGCGTAACGATGCGCGGCCGGTGCCGCCGCAGGCCAACACCGGCACACCGCAGCAGGATGTCGGTCGATGGAGCCGCGGCGAGAATCGCGGCGATGTCGGCAGGTGGACCGGCAATGACAGGCGGCAACGCGGCGATCGCGACGCCGGCAGCGGCCGGGTCGATACGCAGCGTGACGAAGGCCGCTGGGATCGCGACAACCGCGGCGGTGCCGGCGACTGGCGCCGCAACGACGGTAACCGCGGCAACAACGACCGCCGTTGGGACAACAATAATCGCGGCAACAACAATGACGGTCGCTGGGACAATAACCGGCGCAATGACGGTCGCTGGGATCGCGACGGTCGCGGCAATGGCCGCCGGCCGGACCTCAACTGGCGCAACGACCACCGTTATGATTGGCGCGGCTGGCGCAACACGCATCGCGATATCTTTCGTCGCGGGCATTACAACGCTCCCTATGGCTACGGGTATCGCTCGGTTTACCGGGGGTTTTTCCTTGAGCCATTTTTCTATGCGTCAAACTATTGGCTAAGCGATCCATATGAATATCGCCTGCCGCCGGTCGAATGGCCTTATCGCTGGGTTCGTTATTACGACGACGCTCTGCTGGTGGATACAACTACCGGGGAAGTTGCCGACGTAATCCAGGGCTTTTTCTATTAGAAAATACTTGGCCGGTGCTCCAATGAGCATCGGCCATCTTTCTATACGCTGACTATTCCATTCGAAACCCGTTCAGCGAATCACCGCTAGGTAAGAATTTGACGGGGCGTTTGCGCCTCAGTCGGTACTTATAAGGGAAAGGAGTAGACGATGCGTAAAGCAATATTGGCCAGCCTTCTGGTTGCCACGATCGTTCCGACAATGGCGCAAGCCCAAAGCGGAGAATTGCGGCATGACCGGCGCCAGATCCGTGAGGAACAGCGCGACGTGAATCGTGCGATCCGCCGCGGTGACTCACCGCGCGAAATCCGCGAGCAGCGTCAGGATGTGCGCGAGGCGCGCCGTGAATATCGCGACGATTGGCGCGAACATCGCAGCCGTAACCCGAACATCTATCGCGCCGGACGCTGGGACGGCCCGCGCGGCTATCGCTACCGCCCGGTCAACGTGGGCTACCGCTTCGACCGCGCCTTCTACGATCAGCGCTATTGGGTCGATCCGTATCGCTATCATCTGCGCCCCGTGCTCGGCTGGCAGCGCTGGGTTCGCTACGGGAACGACGTCCTGCTCGTCGACGTCCGCAGCGGCCGCGTGCTCGAGGTCAACAACCGCTTCTTCTTCTAAGCTTGTACGTAGCGTAGCGTATGAGGGGCCCGGGCGGGAAACCGCCCGGGCTTTCTTTGGCTCAGAGCCGTCCGAACGGCAGCAATTTCCGCGCGAGCAGTTCGGCCGTGCGACCGTCGCCCGCGCGCAGCGGAATCAATAAGGCCTGTGCCTGACGTTTGGCGATCCGATCGAGCGCGGAGGGAGCCGGCGCGGCTGCCGCCTGCTCGGCCAGACGGAGTGCGGTCGCGACATCCTTCGGATTGAGGCGGATGCGCATCATCGCGGCAAAACCTGTGAAGAACGGCCGCCCTCCGCCAAGCGCCACCGCCCGGTCCAGCGCGGCGAGGCCAACCTCCTTCTTGGCGCCCAGCATCGTCGTCGCCAGGAAGCCGGATGCGACCGTATCGAGATGCCATGACGCGATCGCGAGATGCGCTTCTGGATCGCGCGGATTGGCAGCGGCGAAGTTTTCGAAGATCTGGCGCGCCATCTTGGCATCGCCGGGCGAGCGCGTCAGCCGCGCACGATCGCCGATGCCGACGCCGCGCTGCATCTGCGCCTCGCGATCATGAGGATTGGCTGCAAGCTGCGCCTGCGCCGCGGCCAGCGCCTGATTGACCAAGGCCAGCGCGGCCGCCTTGTCAGTGGTCTGGAAGGCCGCCTGCGTGAGCATCTCTCGCGGTGTCGCCGCCATGGCGGGGGCGGCCGCCAGCAGGGCTGCGCAGACCAGCCCGGCGCGAATCGTCATTTTCAAATTTGTCATAGGGTTGGAGAAAGCTTTGGGAACCGAAACGATCCGTCAGGCAGCTTGCGCAAGCGCTTCTGCGATTAGTCGGCGGCTATTATCGAGCCCGTAAAGGGCGATAAAGCTGCCCATGCGCGGCCCCTGTTCGGAACCGAGCAAAGTCTCGTAGAGCGCCTTGAACCAGTCGCGCAGCCGTTCCTGCCCGTAATGAACCTTGCCGACCTCGTAGACCTCGTTCTGTGCGGCGGCCGTCAGGTCCTCCACGTCACCCAGCCCGGCAAGGCGGGCATCCAGATCGCGCAAGGCCGTCGCTTCCTCGGCGGTGGGCGGGCGACGCTGCAGCGTCGGCGCGACATAGTCGCGGTGGTAGGCGAGGGCGTGGCCGATCAGCGCGTCCAATGCCGAATGCTGTGTGCCGGGGCGATACGCCTGGAGATAATCGCGCACGACCGCCTGATCGGCATTGCCGATCACGCCGACCAGATTGAGCAACAGCCCGAAGCTGATGGGCAGCGGCTCGGCCGGCACGTCGCCATTGTGAATGTGGTGGACCGGATTGCCGAGCTGCTGTGGCAGGCCCTGCGCCGGATAGTCCGCCACCGACTTCCAATAATCGTCGATCGCGCGCGGGATCACGCCGATGTGTAGCTGCTTCGCGCGCTTGGGCTCGCGATAGGCGAAATAGGCCAGGCTTTCGGGTGGGCCATAAGTCAGCCATTGATCGAGGCTGAGGCCGTTACCCTTCGACTTCGAAATCTTCTCGCCATGCTCGTCGAGGAACATCTCATAGTTGAAACCCTCGGGAGGTCGCGCACCGAGCACGCGGCAGATTTTCGAGGATTGGATGACCGAATCGATCAGGTCCTTGCCGGACATTTCGTAATCGACGCCGAGCGCGGCCCAGCGCATCGCCCAGTCGACCTTCCATTGCAGCTTGGCGGCGCCGCCAAGCGCGCTGGCGACAATCGTATCGCCATCGGGCGCGGTATAGCGGATCGTACCGGCATCCGCGTCGACGACCTCGACGGGAACTTGCAGCACGACGCCTGTCTTAGGATCGATCGGCAGCACCGGCGAATAGGTCGCCTGCCGCTCCTGTCGTAAAGTCGGCAGCATCACCGCCATGATCGCATCATAATGACGCAGCACGTTGCGCAGGGCATCGTCGAACCTGCCGGCTGCATAATATTCGGTCGACGACAGGAATTCATATTCGAAGCCGAACCGGTCGAGAAAGTCGCGTAACATCGCATTGTTATGGTGCGCGAACGATTCGAATTTGCCGAAGGGATCGGGGATGCGTGTCAGCGGCTTGCCGAGATTTTCGGTCAGCATCGCCTGATTGGGAACATTGTCGGGAACCTTACGCAGGCCGTCCATGTCGTCGCTGAACGCGACCAGGCGGGTAGGAATATCCGAGATCGCCTCATAGGCGTGGCGCACCATGGTGGTGCGGAGCACCTCGTTGAAGGTACCAATATGCGGCAAGCCCGAAGGGCCGTAGCCGGTTTCGAACAGGATATGGCCCTTGGCGGGCGCGCCGTCCGAATAGCGCGCCAGCAGCTTGCGCGCTTCTTCAAAGGGCCACGCCTTGGAGGCGAGCGCGGCGTCACGCAGATCGTTTGCCATTTGTTCCCGGTTTCACTAGCGTTCAGGCGAGCGGCTTTAGGGAAGCCGGCCAGACGTGGGAAGCGGCGTTGCACCGCTCCGGTGGAGGCGTAGCAAGCGCTATGGAGAGTGTTCGGCCCAACGCCAGTCTGCCCGTGCCCTATATGCGGCGGCTCAATCCGATTCCCGAGCGCACCTTCTACCTCGCGCGGCCGGGCGTGCGGGCGATTCCCTCCGGTGTGGCAACGACCGCGGTGTTCGTCAGCTTCCAGGGCTTCACCCTCATCATGTTGCTGTGGGCAATCTGGTGGCCCGCACCGATCAGCACGGGTGATTATGCGTTTGCAATCAGCTGCACGGCCGTGCTCGCCTCGCTCGTGATCGGCGTCTTCCTGTTGCTGCTCCGTAAATATCCGGGCTTTCTGATCGCAGTACTGCGCTCGCCCTTCATCAGCCTGCACGTGACCGATCGGCGGATCATGTGGACGCTGCCGTGGATGAAGGCGCCCCTGATGGAGATTGGTCGTGAGCGCGTGTTGGGCGGTATCGTCGGAATGCTCGACGCCAGGGGCAACGGCCCGGCGGCAGTGATCCTGGTGCCGGGCGATCCCAGCGCGGATATCGACGGCAATATTCATTTCGATCGGCTGCCCGATGCCGCCGCATTCGTGGCGGCGCTGCAGGGCCAGTGAGCAACCAGACGAGCCCGCCGCTCCCCGCGCTCCACGCGACCCATGGCGGCATCTGGCTGGCAAGCGCAGAGGGAACACGCGCGCTCGAGCGGGGCGAGGCGATCGCGCGTGTCTCCGAAACGCCGACAATTTTGCTCAACGCGCCGCTGGTGGCGGCAAGACTTGGGCTAAGCGAGCTGTCGGGACTCGACCTGCTGGAACTCTATGCCTTCGTCCATCCGGCGCGTTTCGCGGTGCCGACGCCCGCGGGGCTGGCGCGTGCGCTTGGGTTGGAGCCGCCGGAGGATGATAGCGCCGCCGCTTCTTTCCTGCGCGCCGCGGCAGCGACGTTGTTGGCGACGTTAGGTAACCCGCACTGGCCGGAGCGGGAGGGCGCGTGGACGGCGGCCCAATCGCTCGGCCGGATGCGCTGGCCGTGGGCCAATCTGATAGCCCCGCTGATCGCCAAGCCGGAGCAGGGGGAGCGTTGGCTGTTCGCCCGTCTGCCGCAATGGGAAGAAGCTGCGCCCCGCCCCGACCCGCGCCCGCACCGTCAGCAGGATGCTGACACGCTCGCGCGGCTGGCAAGGCTGGTGGGCTCCGGCGCGGAGCCGCGTGAAGGGCAAAAAGCCTATGCCGCGGCCGCAGCGCGCGCCTTCGATCCGCGTGAAGATGCCGGCCGTCCTCACTTTGTGCTGGCCGAAGCCGGCACCGGTATCGGCAAGACGCTGGGCTATCTCGCACCGGCCTCGCTCCATGCCGCTGAAGCGGGCGGCCCGGTCTGGGTATCGACCTACACCAAAGCGCTTCAGCGCCAGCTTGCCGCTGAGAGTGCGCGTGTTTTTCCAGACGACAGGATCCGGCGCGAGAAGGTCGTCGTCCGCAAGGGCCGCGAAAATTATCTGTGCCTGCTCAATCTGGAGGACGCGCTGCAGGGCGGCTTCCAAAATCGCGCCGCGATCCTGGCGCAATTGGTCGCACGCTGGGCCGCCTATACGCGCGACGGCGACATGGTCGGCGGCGATCTGCCCGGCTGGCTGGCGACCCTGTTCCGCCGGGCCGGCTCCACCGCGCTGACCGATCGGCGCGGCGAATGCGTCTATGCGGGCTGCCCGCATTACCGGAAATGCTTCATCGAGCGCGCCAGCCGTGCCGCGGAGCAGGCCGATCTGGTGATCGCCAACCACGCGCTCGTCATGATCCTTGGGTCGCGCCGGATGGATGAAGGTCGTCCGCTGGCGCGGATCGTGTTCGACGAGGGGCATCATCTGTTCGATGCCGCCGACTCGACCTTTGCCGCCGCACTGACGGGGCAGGAGACGATCGAGCTCCGGCGTTGGATATTGGGGCCGGAATCGAAGGCGCGCGGGCGGCGGCGCGGGTTGGCGGCGCGGCTGCTCGACCTCGCTTCCTATGACGAGGAGGGGCACCGCGCGATCGAGCAAGCCTCGGCCGCGGCGCGCGAATTGCCGGGCGACGGCTGGCTCGGGCGGCTTTCCGAGGATCTGCCGCTTGGCCCGCTGGAGAAGCTGTTCGCGGCAGTGCGCGGTACGACCTATGCGCGGGCGAGCGCCGCCGATGCAGGCTACGGCATCGAGACGCATGCTGCCGAACTAGACGTGAGCCTGATTGAAGCGGCGGCGCCCGCGGTCGAAGCGCTGGAGCAACTCGTGCGACCACTCGCGCGGCTGCGTCAGCGCCTCCAGGCGGTATTGGAGGATGCGCCCGACTGGCTGGATAGCGCCGCCCGCGCCCGGGTCGAGGGGGCGCTAGCGGGGCTGGTCAATCGCAGCCAGACGCTCGCCGCCTGGATTGCGATGCTGGTTCGGCTGGGCGGGCCGGCCGATCCCGATTTCGTCGACTGGCTTGCGGTCGATCGGGTCGAGGGACGCGAATATGATATCGGTCTGCATCGTCGCTGGCTCGACCCGACCAGGCCGCTTGCCGAAACCGTGCTCAAGCCGGCGCACGGCTTGATCGTCACCTCGGCGACGCTTCGCGGCGGCGAGGATTGGACGGGGGCGGAGGCGCGCAGCGGCGCGGTCCATCTCGATCGCGCGGCGATGCGCTTCGCGGCGCCATCCCCATTCGATTATGCGGCACAGGCCGAGGTGCTGATCGTCACCGACATCAAACGGGGCGACACCGCCGCGCTCGCCGGCGCCTATGCCCGGCTGATCGAGGCGTCGGGCGGCGGCACGCTTGGTCTGTTCACCGCCATCCAGCGGCTGCGTGCGGTCCATGCCCGTATTGCGGATCGTCTCGCCCGCGAAGGATTGCCGCTTTACGCGCAGCATGTCGATCCGATCGATACCGGCACCCTCGTGGATATCTTCCGGGACGATCCGCGCGCCAGCCTGCTTGGCACCGATGCCTTGCGCGACGGGGTGGACGTGCCGGGGGAATCGCTGCGAACGGTGGTGATGGAAGGCGTGCCCTGGCCGCGCCCGACAGTGCTCCATGCTGCCCGCCGTGCCGCCGGCGGGGGCACGGCACATGATGACCGTATTGTCCGCGCGCGCCTCGCGCAGGCGTTCGGCCGCCTGATCCGCCGGGCGGGCGATCGCGGTACTTTCGTGCTGCTCTCATCGGCAACGCCGTCGCGGCTGCTGGACGCTTTTCCGTCGGGCGTCACGATCGCGCGCGTCACGCTGCAAGAAGCGGTGAACCGCGTCGCATCGCGACTTCCTTCCGTCGCATCTTTGCGCCATCAGGAGGCCGGCGAGGAAGCGAAGGGTTAGGGCATGAAGCGGCTGACGCTGCTCCGGCATGCGAAATCGGGGGACGACGGCATGGTCGCGCGCGATTTCGATCGGCCGCTCAACGCCAAGGGCCGCCGTGCGGCGCGCGCCATCGGCCGACATATGCGCGATGCCGGGCTGCGCTTCGACGCGGTGGTGGCCTCGCCCGCAACGCGCGTCGCCGAAACCCTGCAGGAGGTCGAGGCCGGTTATGGCGCCGGACTTTCGCCGCAGTGGGAGCGGCGCATCTATCTGGCGACGGCGGGGGAATTGCTGGACGTGGTCCACGCCGCTCCGCCCGAAGCTGAGAGCCTGTTGCTGGTCGGGCATAATCCCGGGTTGGAACAGCTCGCGCTGATGCTGGTGCCGAGCCGTGACGAGGGCAGCCCGCGCGGCGAGGTCGCAGTGAAATATCCAACGGCAAGCCTCGCCGAGCTGAGCTTTGCCGTTGATCGCTGGGAAGATGTCGATGCGGATGCGGGCGAACTCGTCCGTTTCGTCCGGCCCCGCGATCTCGATCCCGAACTGGGCCCGGACTACGCATGAGCGAGCCGGTGCTGCGGCGCGCCGTACCGCAAGATGCGGCTCGGCTCGCGCTGCTCGGGGGGGCCACCTTTCTCCACAGCTTCGCGCATGATCATCCCGGCGATGCCCTCGTTGCGCATGTCGAGGCTTATCATTCGCGAGACTGGTATAGCCGGACACTGGCCGACCCGGCGTGCGCTGCATGGATATTGGAGACCCAGCTCGGAGCGCCGATCGGTTACGCCCTGCTCACTCCACCGGAGCTCGATTGCCCGACCGAATCGAGTGATCGGGAACTGAAGCGCATCTATCTGCTCGGCCCATGGCAGTCGGGCGGCTGGGGAGGGAAGTTGCTCGCGGCTGTCGAAGAGGAAGCGCAGGCGCGGGGTGCCGCGCGCCTGTTTCTGTGCGTCTATTCGGTCAATCACGGCGCGCAGCGTTTTTACGCGCGGCGCGGCTACGCCGAGACCGGCTATCGCCAGATTTTTTTGGTGGGCGACGTGCCGTTTGAGGACTTCATCTGGGCCAAGCAATTTGGCTGACGTTAAACGCTGCCGGCGCGCAAGGGCTCTTACAGTGCAGCCTAACAGGGGATCCATATGACCAGAATATATTTGGTAGGCGCCCTGTTGCTGGCGGGCTGCGCCAGCTCCAGCGTGATGGAGCAGCGCAAGCCGGACCGTCCGATCATGCGCAAATATACCAGTGTGGATGCCCCCGGGAAAATTGCGAGCTGTCTCCAGGCGACGATGCCCAACCTGGTGATGCAGTTTCGCGGCGAGCATGAGATCGTGATGCTGTCGCGAAACGAGGCGGGAACGACCTTGCTGGCCTGGTACATCGCCCCGTTCGGCACGGGCTCAACGATCGAGGTTCGCCGTGGCCAAAAGACAGGCCCGGGCATCGCGCGCGCCGAACGCTGCTTCCCGCAATAGCCAAGCAGCGTGATGGGAACGGGCTGACCAAGCGCGAGCCGGGGCCAGCTAGAACGAAGATCGAGACGATCGCCGCCAGGCGATGACTTTGCGCTTTCCTGCTGCAGCTTTTTCGAGCGCGCGACGTTCGCCAGCCGGGAGGATTTCCATGCCTGATGAAAACAAGGCTGTGGCGCCGTTGGCGCGTATTGCCACGCGCATCGCGGAAGCGATCGGTACCGGCGATATCGTCTATGTCGCCGCCGATGAGCGGGATGCGGAAGCGATCGCCGCGGCAGTGGCGGCGATCACTACCGATACAATAGTCCATGTACCGTCGAGCGATGCTCTGCCCGGAGACGATGCCCCGGCCAGCCCGAGCAATGCCGGTCGCCGCGCCGCCGCCCTACGCCGGCTGCACATTGCCGCGTGCGAAGCGCATCGTCAGCCGTTAGCCTGCATCGTCAGCGCGGAAGCAACCGCGCGGCTTTATCCCCCGCCTGAATCCTTTTCGGCCGCGCCGCCACTGCTGTCACCCGGTGAGCCGATCGACGTCGCCGCGCTCTCGGAGCATCTGTTCAGCATCGGCTATTTCAACGACGACCGGATCGACGAGCCTGGCGAGATCGCGGTGCGCGGCGAGGTGATCGACCTGTTTCCCGCCGACGCGGAATTGCCGGTCAGGATCGAGATTGCTGATGGACAGGTCGCCTCGCTGCGAACCTACGATCCGATGAGCCAGCGAACTGTAGCGGAGCTTGCGCGCGTTGAAGTAGGTCGCGCCGCGGAGCCGCCGGTCGGGGAAGGCACATGCCTGCTTGCCCACCTTAAGCCCGGGCGCATCATATTCGATCCCAAGGCGCATTCGCGACGGGATCGCTTTCTCGCGCTGGCGGCGGAGGCGGTCCGCCTGGGCGCGCGCGCCTCCATGGCCGTGTCCGAGGATAGGTGGAACGCAGCGCTGAAGGGCTGGGATACGCTCGACTGGAGTGAGGATGACAGCGAGTCCGTGCCGCGCTTCGTGGAGCGTAGCGCACCATGGGCTGCATTCCTGCGCTTCGCCCGTAAGGCGTTGGCCGCCGGCGCCAGACTCGTCATTGCGGGTGGTGCGCGTGACCTGCGCTTCATCCGCCGCCGGCTTGCCTTAGATTTTGGCGTGGAGGTGCATAGCCTTTCGACTTGGGCGGAGGCGCAGGCACTCGATCCCGGCGCGGTCGCGACCCTGCACATGCCGATTATGACGGGCTTTTCGCGTCCGGGCATGCTGCTCGTCGCCTCGGCGGACCTGCTGGGGAGCCGGGCGGTGCTGGACGCTGACACCGCCACTCGATCGATCGACATGCTGGGGGACATGACCGATCTGCGCATCGGCGACGTCGTGGTGCATGAAGATCATGGCATTGCCCGCCTCGCGGGGCTCGAGCCGATGCCGAGCGGCAACGGTGGCGAGAACGGCGACGCCATCATCCTGGAACATGCCGACAAGGCGCGGCGGTTGGTGCCGGTCGAAGCGGCGGACAGGCTGTGGCGCTATGGAGCCGATGCGGACGCGGTGGCGCTCGACAAGCTCGATGGCAGCAGCTGGCAGAAAAGGCGTAGCGCGATCGACGCCGCCATCGCTGAGAGCGCAACCGCTTTAGCCGCGCTGGCAAAGCAGCGGGCAGCGCTAACCGCGCCTGTCTTCGCACCCGACCCGGCGTCATACGAGCGCTTTGCATCCGGCTTTCCCTTTACCGAAACGAGCGACCAGGCACGCGCGATTTCGGCCGTCCGTGACGATCTCGCTTCGGGCAAGCCGATGGACCGGCTCGTCATTGGTGATGTCGGCTACGGCAAGACCGAGGTTGCGTTACGCGCGGCCGCGATCGTGGCGCTTGGCGGTGGCCAGGTCGCGGTGGCGGCGCCCACAACGGTACTGGTTCGGCAACATCTTGAAAGTTTCCGGCGCCGTTTTGCCGGCACGGATGTGGTGGTGGCGGGACTTTCCCGTCTTTCCTCGCCGGCCGAGAAGAAGGCGGTCAAGGCGGGCCTGGCAGACGGTTCCATCCACATCGTGATCGGCACCGGAGCGGTGCGTGGGAGGGATGTGGCTTACCGGTCGCTCGGACTGGTGGTGATCGACGAGGAGCAGCGCTTCGGCACTGCGGATAAAGCCAAGTTGCGGGGGGACGGCAGCATCCACGTGCTGACACTGAGCGCGACGCCCATCCCGCGCACGTTGCAGACAGCATTGATCGGCCTGCAGCAATTGTCGATTATCGCCACGCCGCCATCGCGCCGCCAGCCGATCCGCACCACCGTCGATCGCTTCGACGAGACGCGCGTGCGCATCGCCCTGATGCGAGAGAAGGCGCGTGGCGGGCAGAGCTTCGTGGTCGCACCCCGCATCGAAGACCTGGCGGGTCTGGCCGAGCGGCTCGGCCGGATCACGCCCGAACTCAGGATCGTGCAGGCACATGGCAAGATGCCGGCGGCCGATCTGGACGAGGCTATGGTGCGGTTCGCGGACGGGCAGGGGGACGTATTGCTCGCCACGAACATCATCGAAGCCGGGCTCGACGTGCCGCGCGCCAATACGATGATCGTGTGGCGGGCGGATCGTTTCGGGCTTGCTCAATTGCACCAGCTGCGCGGCCGCGTCGGGCGCGGGAGCCGGCGCGGGCAGATATTGCTGGTCACGGACGGTGAGCATGAAATTGGCGATCGCACGCTCCAGCGCCTGCGTACGCTCGAGGCGTTCGACCGGCTGGGCGCAGGATTCGCCATCAGCGCGCGCGACCTCGACATGCGCGGCGCGGGCGACCTGATCGGCGATGCCCAGGCCGGGCATATGAAGCTGATCGGCGTGGCGCTGTACCAGCATCTGCTCGAGTCGGCGCTTAGGCAGGCACGGGGCGAGACGGTGGAGCGCTGGTCGCCCGAGCTCCACCTGAGCCTCTCAGGCCGGCTTCCGGACGAGTGGATTCCCGAGCCGGAGATCCGCGTCGCGCTCTATGCCCGCCTTGCGCGGATTGAGGACGGGGCGGCGCTCGATGCGCTGGAGGAGGAGCTAGAGGATCGGTTCGGTGCACTTCCGCCCGACGCGGAGGCGCTGATCGCGGTCGTGCGCATCGGTTGCCTGGCGCGCTCCGCGCGACTGGCCCGAATCGATGCCGGTCCAGGCGGGATCGCGCTAACGCCTCGGCGCGACTTTGCGGGCGACCCGGATGGGCTCGGCCTAGTGGCCAAGAACGACCGGCTGATCCTGCAGGAGCGGATCGAGGACGAACATGCCCGCCTCCATCGCGTCCGCGAGGTTCTGGAAGCCATGGTCTAGAGGCTGCGCGACGAGCTTCGGTTTATCGGCGGATATCGCACAACGCTGGATGCCCCGTGAGGATTCGAACCTCAATTAACGGAGTCAGAGTCCGTAGTCTTACCTTTAGACGACAGGGCAGCAGCGGAGGCGGCGAAATAAGCAAGCGGCCTTGCGCTGTCAACGCGCAGTCGCGCCTTGGACCCAGCGGTCACTAGCCGGGACGGGTCGCGCCCTTGCCGGTAGGGCCTGTGCGGACTAATCAGGTCGTAAGTACCGGCGGCCCCGTGCCGATTCCGGAGAATATAAGAGACGGCTAATGGCTGAGCGCGCGCACCAAGCGACGCAGGCGGCCGGCGGATCCCGCCGCGACGCAGCGCCCCCGTCCCGCACCGCGCGGGCGTCGTCGATGCGCGGCACTTATGCGGCGCTGGACCTGGGCACCAACAATTGCCGGCTGCTGATCGCACGCCCCGCCGGCGACGGCTTCGTCGTGATCGACGCCTTTTCGCGGATCGTCCGCCTCGGCGAAGGGCTGGCGGCAACCGGCCGGCTGAGCGACGCTGCGATGGACCGGGCGGTCGCGGCGCTGACGATCTGCTCCGAGAAACTGAAGCGGCGCAACGTCACGCTGGTACGCTCGGTCGCGACCGAAGCCTGCCGCCGCGCCGTCAACGGTCGCGAATTCGTGGCACGGGTGCTCGCCGAGACCGGCATCCGACTGCAGATCATCACCGCTGAGCAGGAAGCGCGGCTGGCGGTGACCGGCTGCCACGCGCTGCTCGAGCCCGGCACTGGCCCGGCGTTGGTCTTCGACATCGGCGGGGGGTCGACCGAGCTGGTGCTTCTCGATGGCGAAAGCGGCGGGGCGCCTCATGTCGGCGACTGGTTCTCTGCACCGTGGGGCGTGGTGTCGCTGAGCGAGAGCGAGCCGCATATTGGCGATAGCGAGGAAGAGTTGCGCGCCGCCTATGCGCGGATGCGGGCGCGGGTGGCGGAGGCCTTTGCGCCGTTCGCCGCCACCCTCAAGGCGCGGGGCGTCGGCGACGGCGGGCGCTTGCTCGGGACGAGCGGGACGGTGACGACGCTTGCCAGCCTGCATCTGGAGCTGCCCAATTATGATCGGCGCGCGGTCGACGGGCTGATCGTACCGGCAGGATCGATGCGCGGCCTGAGCCAGCGGCTGGCGGGTATGAGCGTCGAGGAGCGGGCGCGGCTCGCCTGTATCGGCAACGAGCGCGCCGATCTGGTGGTGGCGGGCTGCGCGATCCTGGAGGTGATCCTCGATCTGTGGCCGGCGGAGCGGCTAAGCGTCGCCGACCGCGGCATTCGGGAGGGCATATTGCGGACGCTGATGGCGCACGAGTTCACAACTTCATGAGCCGCGGCGGATCAGGCGGACGGGTGCGGGTCAAGACCGGCCGCGGGCGTACGTCGGCATCGACGCGCTGGCTCGAGCGGCAGCTCAACGATCCCTATGTCCGGCGCGCCAAGGCGGAGGGGTATCGCAGCCGCGCGGCATATAAGCTGCTGGAGCTGGACGAACGGTTCGGCTTCCTCAAGGGCGCAAAGCGCGTGATCGACCTCGGCATTGCGCCTGGCGGGTGGAGCCAGGTGGTGCGGCGGCGCTCGGCAACGGCGCGCATCGTCGGCATCGACCTGCTGCCAACCGACCCGATCGACGATGTCGTGATCCTTCAGATGGACTTCATGGCCGACGACGCGCCGGCGCGACTGACCGGCGAACTGGGCGGCAAGGCCGACCTGATCCTGTCGGACATGGCGGCCAACACGGTTGGCCACCAGCAGACCGATCATTTGCGGACGATGGGCCTGGTCGAGGCGGCGGCGGAGTTTGTCGGCGAGGCGCTGGCGCCGGGCGGGGCGTTCGTCGCCAAGGTGCTGGCCGGGGGCGCGGACAGCACGCTCGTGGCGATGCTGAAGCGGATGTTCACGACCGTGAAGCACGCCAAGCCGGCGGCGAGCCGCAAGGACTCGTCCGAATGGTATGTGGTTGCGCAGGGGTTTAAGGGGCCGGTGGCCATGTCCCAAAATGAAGAGCTTCCTGATTAGCAGAGCATTTTTAGCTCTTTTTAGACGATAACAAGCAGGAATCCGCCCAAGGGGTGGTGGATTTTTACTCGCCTAAAAGATGGAGGACGACGCTGCGCCGATGGGGTTGGCGGCGGTGCTCGAACAGATAGATGCCTTGCCAAGTGCCGAGCGCAAGGCGGCCGTCGACCAGCGGGACGGTGAGCGAGACCTGCGTCAAAGCTGTCTTGAGATGGGCAGGCATGTCGTCGGGCCCCTCATCGTCATGTGCGTAGAGGCTGCGATCCTCGGGCGCGATGCGGCTGAAGAAGGCAACGATGTCGTCCTTCACCTCGGGCGCGGCATTCTCCTGGATCAGGAGAGAGGCCGAGGTGTGGCGGCAGAAGATGGTGAGCAGCCCTTGGCTAATGGCCTGCTCGCCGACCCAGCGGGCCACGTCGCGCGTAAATTCGTACAGGCGCGGGCCGGAAGTCGCGATCTCCAGTGTCCCCGACGCCTGTCGCATCCTAGTCAGGCCGCGGCGGCGACCAAGGTCGCCCGCACACCGTTATAGGCGGTATCGTAGGCGATCGCGGACTTAAGCGTCGCCGCCATTGCGCCCACCAGCTTCGAACCAAGGCCGGTGCCCTTGATCGAGCCATCGGCGGGCATGCCGCAGCCGTCATCCTCAACCCGCAACATGAACTTGTCGCCGTCGGCGCGCAGCTCGACCCTGATCTCACCGGTCGCGGTCGCCGCATAGGCATATTTGCAGGCGTTGGAGACGAGTTCGTTGACGATCACGCCGACTGCGACCGCCTTGTCGGTGCCGAGCTCGATCGGCTCGGCCGACAATGTCAGCGCGCGCGGCCCTTCCGGTGTCGACCAAGTGTCGCCAATCTCTTCGAGCAGCGACGCCAGATATTCGGCCATGTCGACCTTGTTGACCGAATTGCCGGTGTAGAGCCGGCGATGGACCTGCGCGATCGCAGCGATGCGGCGCTGGGTGTCGGCGAGCGCGGTCTTGGCCTCTTCATTGCCGACGCTGCGCGCCTGCATATGCACGAAGGCGGAGACGAGCTGGAGGCTGTTGGCGACGCGATGATTGACCTCGGTCAGCATCGCCTGCAGCCGCTCATTGCTCTCGCGCAACTGCTCCTCGGCGCGTTCCTTCTCGGCCTGCATCCGCACTCGCGCGAGTCCCTGCTCGATCGCGCGCGCGAGCAGGTCGAAAAACTCCTCGCCGACCGTCTTCACGACATAGTCGATCGCGCCGGCCTTAAGGGCGGCGACCGCCACGCGGCTTTCTTCCGAGCCCGTGACGTAGATGACCGGCGGCGGATCGGGCAGCTTGCGCAATTGCTGGAGCGTCGTCAGGCCGTCCTGACCGGGCATGTAGTGATCGACTGCGACCAGATCATAGCCATATTCGGCGGCCATAGCCGCGCCTTCCTTGCCACCGGTTGCGACATCGACGCGGAAGCCGCGCCGTTCGAGCGCGCGCGACACCAACCGCCGAAGACCATCATCATCGTCGATATAAAGGATGCAGGGGGCTTCGTCGGTCGGCGCCATCAGGCCTCGGGCAGGTCCGGCACCTGGATCACCGATAGGAACAGGCCGAGCTGGCGGATGGCGTCTGCGAAGCTCTCATAATTGACCGGCTTGGTGATGTAGACATTGCAGCCAAGATCGTAGCAGCGCTGGATTTCAACCTTGTCGTCAGTGGTGGTGAGCACCACGACCGGGGTGCGCTTGAGCGAACTGCCCTCGGCCTTGATCCGGGTAAGGATGTCGGTGCCGCTCATATCGGGCAGGTTAAGGTCGAGCAGGATCAGCGCCGGGCCGTTGTGGGTTGGGCCGTTGCTATCCTCGTACAGATAGTTGAGCGCCGACGTGCCGTCGGTGAAATGCTGAATGTCATTCGAGATACCGGCGCGGCGGATATTCTTTTCGATGAGGCGGGCATGCCCCTCATCGTCCTCGATCATGATGATGTTGACCGGCTGTTGATTGTTCATGCCATCGCCCCTTGATCACCCGCAAAGTGGATAGGCAGATTGATGCGGAAAGTCGCACCCTTACCCAATTCTGATTCCACGTTAATCGTCCCGCCGAGGCGATAGGCCAATGCGCGCGTATGCGCGAGCCCGATTCCCTCGCCCGGCTGGTCCTGCTGGCCCGAGCGGCGGAACAGATCGAAGATCCGCTCATGGTCCTTCGGATCGATGCCGCGGCCATTGTCGGCGATTTCGAAGGTAGCGCGCGCCCCTTCGCGCTGGCCGCGTATCTCGATCCGGCCCGGGCGCCCCGGCTGCAGATATTTGATCGCATTCTCTACGATGTTGGCCATCACCTGTTCGACCGCCAGCCGGTCGCTGGTCAGGCCGGGCAGGCTCGGCGCGATGGTCACTTCGATGCCGAGCTCGTCGATACGATGGCGAAGCGTGCCGACTACTGCCGCCATCAACCCATCCATGTCGAGCTGCTCCGGCGTGATCGGGCGGCGGCCCTCGCGTGACAGGCGCAGGATGGCGTTGATCAGCCGGTCCATCTTCTGGGTCGAGGTGCGGATGAAGCCGATCGCTTCGGGCAGATCCTCACGCGCTGCCAGGCGATCTTCGGCATCGACGATATCGGGTGCGCGCGCCTCGACACGGTCCATCATCGCGCTGAGCCGCTTGCTGGCGGCTTCGAGTTCGGCGGTGAACCCCATTACGTTGACGAGCGGGGAACGCAGATCGTGGCTGACGATATAGGCGAAACGCTGGATCTCGTCATTGGCGCGCTGCAGGTCGGCGGTCCGCTCGCGCACCGCGCCTTCCAGATTGGCGTTGAGTGCCGTGAGCGCGTCGCGCGAACTGGTCAGATCATTGGTGTAGCGGATGATGATCCAGATCGATCCTCCCGCCACCACAAGCAACAGTGCACCGGACGCAGAGAGGATAATGAAGAAGCGCAGCAAGCTCGCCCGCTGCTCGGCGTTGCGGACGGTGAGCAGCCGATCCTCTTCGGCCAGCATTTGATCGGCACCCTCGCGGATGGCGCGGATCATGGGCAGGCTGGAATCGTGGTTGAACGTCTCGACCGCTTCGGCGCGGCGCCCGGCGCTGACGAGCGCGACCGAGCGTGCCAGGGTCCGCATATGCTGGCGCGACAATTCGGTAAGGAAAGCGACATTTTCCTGCTGGCGCGGGTTGTCAGCCACAAGCCGACGAATTTCCGAAAGCGCCGGGCCGATCTCGTTCGCCGTATCAGTGAAGGTGGCGGACAGGCCATGTTCGTTGCGCAGCAGATATCCCCGCCGGGCCGCCTCCAGCCGCTCCTCGAGCACGCGGAAGCGCGAGATGGCGCGTTCCACCTGATAGGTATGGTTGACCCAGCGAGTCTGATCCTGATTCTGCAGGATCGCCTGGGTCGCGGCGAAGCCAGCCGCGATCAGCGCCAGGAAGCCGATCGAGACGGCCGCCACAACCAGCCGATTGAACCAGCGGTCGGTTACCTTCATGCTTCGAAGCGGACTGCGCACAGTGGCGCGATACTTGGATCAGCGATTGATGCAAGGGCCGGTGCTGATGTCGGACGGACCGGCCTCCCCGGACCCGGATATCAGGCATATCATCCACACGCGCCGATTGACCGATGCAGGCTCAAGCGCGAAGCGGGGATCAGGAGCGATCCACGAACCCCGTTGGCGTTAGTCGAACCGCACGCAAATCCACGCCATATTGCTTGCGGATCATCGCCGTCACGCCATCGGCATATTGGCGCTGATTTCCCTCGGTCTGTGCCGATTTGAAACCCGAATAAACGGTGACTATCAGCAGCTTCAGTTCCTCGCCGAGCTTCGCCCGATTGGCAAGGACGAGCGCGTTGCCGGCAATCCGCGCCGCAAACTGACGGCGCAGGCCGAGCGCCTCCGCGCGCGAAGGTTCGTGGGTGAAGCCGTTTGCGATCACCCACGTCACAGCCATATAGGCGGCCATGGCGTCCGAAACGGAATCGGAACGAAAGCCGGCGTCGCCGACGAGCTGCCGATACATCGTTTGATAATCACGCTTGCCGAACTCGCGCGCAACCTGATCCGCCAGCTGTGGATTCGTGCGGCGGACGCGTTGCACATAGGCCGCCACGGCTTCGCGGGCCAGCGCGCCGCTCGGCTGATACATGCCGACGCTCGCCGGCCCGTTCGGCGCCACTGCCGGCCCGCCGCGCGCGCCCGCGGCCGCCTTGCCCGGCCGTCCGCGGACACCTGCAGTGCCCTTCTGCGGTCCGCAAAGGCCCGCATTGCACATGTTCATGGTGACCGGGAAGGCTATGGCGTTCACCGCCGCACCGATTTGCGTGAAGTCCGGTTGAATTTGAGCCGACGCAGGGGCCGACATTACAGCCGCGGTCACGGCGAACAGAGCAACGGATTTGTGCATAGGAAGCCTCCACTGCGCCAAAGATCACGCCTTAACGCATGACCGGCCGAGAAGAGGCAGGCATGTCCGGTGCTTGCTGATCAGTCGCGAAAGGCGTGGGCGTGGCCACATGGCTTAACTACGATCCCACGCGCGTTCAGTTCTGCCGCGATCGCGTCGCAATGCGCGTCGCCGGTCTCATGCGCATGATCGTACATGTCGAGCAGGGTTTCGTCGTCGAAGGCGCGAAGTGCATCATTCGGGTTGCTTGTCACCGCGCGGCGTCCTTCAATATCCCTGTCCCGCATCCTTGGCGGCCGCATCGCTCGACCGACCGCCCGTTTCTATCGCCGCCTCCGGCGTCAGCCACACTACCACGCCATCGGGGCCGTCCACCCAAACCTCGCCGCCTTTGGCGTTCACACTGCTCGCATCGTCATACAGCTCGTGCTTTGCCATCGCCCTTCCCCTCAGGCGCTTCGTCGCGCCAGTCATCAGCTTTCCAACTCGTGATGGTCCGGATCGTGCCAACCTTAGCCGCAAAGGCGGATTCCCCTGGGCCCATCGCTGGGGACGTTCAAGGGCAACCAAGCTCTCGGATATATGTCGAACGACGGCTACGTTTCCTGGGGCTCGGCCGACACAGGACAGCCACGACAGAACGTCCATCGAGCAGACCGATTGTGACGGCTAAGGTGGTTTACGCCTGCGTTGAAGCGAACCATTCCGCATAAGGCGTGTTGCGTGCCATTCGCCGGTTGTAGTCAGGCGCGCCATCCGTCCACCAGACTGACCCGCGTTCTCCTAGCGCACGTTTGGCGCGATCCACGCCGGGGCGGTCACGCGCCCGCCGCGCCTTCATCAGATCCGCCACCAGCGCGACCCGTTCCTGCTCCGAAAGCGACGGGTTGGTCTTCCGCCAAAGCCTCCCGCGCACCACGAAATAGCGTCCGTCCGGCGTTACGGGATAGGGATCACCGGTCATCAACGACGCGACGCGCGGTATGCAATGCAGGACACTTCGTACAATCTCTCCGGATCGACGTAGGAACAGATCGGGGGATAACCGGCGAAGCGCCCATCAAATCACGATCTCGAAACAGGCGCCGTTTCCTGTCGGGCCCAGCGCGATCGTGCCGCCATGGGCGGTCAGGATGCGGCGGGCGAGGCTGAGCCCGACGCCGGTGCCGCCCGCTTTGGTGGTGAAGAACGGCAGGAAGATCTCGTCGGCCAGGCCCGGCGCGATCCCGGGGCCGTTGTCGCGCACCGTGATCAACGTACGCCCGCCGGGTAGCAGGCCGATCGCCAGCGCCACGCGGGGCGTCGCTCCATGATCGCGCGCTGCCTCCGCCCCGTTCTTAAGCAGGTTGATCGCCACCTGCGCGAGCAGATCGGGGTCGGCATCGATGGTGAGGTCTTCGGGTTCCACCGCCACGTCGAGCGGCACGTTCCGCCCGGCGTCGGATGCCGCAAACAGGCGCACCAGTTCCTGCGCCCACGGCGCCGCCGCGAAGCGACGCCGTTCGACCACCGGCACGCGGCTGAAGGCACGATAGGATTCGACGAAATGCATGATGCCACTCGCGCGGCGCGCGAGTGTTTCGACCGCCATGCGCGCATCGTCGATCGTCGGATCGCCATGCGCCACCTCGCCCATCAGGCGCGCCGCGCTTTCGGCAAGCGAGACGACGGGTGTCATCGAATTCATGATCTCATGCGTCAGTACGCGCACCAGATCGGCCTGGGCGGCGAGCTCGACCGCCGACAATTCCTGCTGGATAGGCTGGACCGCCACGATCGCGAGCGGCCGTCCGAGCCGGTCCAGCGCCGCACGCGATACCATCGCACGCTGAACCACACCGTCGATCCGCAGCGGCGTAACCTTGCGGAACCCCGCCTCGCCGCCCGCGTGCAGCAGCGCGACGAACTCGGCACCATAAGGGGCAAAATCCTCGACCCGCGTGCCTGCCAGCCGATAAAATGTCTTGCGCGCCGCCTTGTTGGCCAAAGTGACGCGACTATCCTGGTCGATCAGCAGCAAGGCGGACGGCGCCTCGTCGGCGAGCGCGGCGTGGACGCGTGCCTCGTCGCTCGCCTGGGCGCGTTCCGCGCGCAACTGGCGCATCGCATCGCCAAGCGCCTGCCCAAGCTCGTCGAAGCCGCCGCCGGCGGTGCGCCCGAAACCCTGGTTAAAATCGCCGTAGCGCAAGCCTTCGACGAAGCGCGCAATCTCGCGATTGGTGCGCCCGATATAATACCACAGGCTCCATGTCGCCCCGACGACGAGCAAAGCGGCGAGCAGCCGGGCCGCCCCCAGCCCCGGCTGCCACCAGGACAAAGCGAAGCCCGCGATCGCCGCCAGCAGGAGCAGCAGCCGCCAGCCGAAGCCGACGGCGAAGTTCCTCTCAAAGCCCATGCTTCTCCATGCGCCGGTAGAGCGAGCCACGCGTCAGGCCGAGTTCGGCAGCGGCGGTGGAGATATTATAGGCATGCTTCTGAAGCGCGCGCTCGATCATCTGCTTTTCGGCGCGGCCGAGATGCAGGCCGGGATCGGCGGCAGGTGCGGGCGGAGCCGCCTCTGCGCCGATCCGGATCGCGGGCGCCGCACGTGCCAGCGGAAAATCCGAAAGGGCATAGGTATCGCCTTCGGCCAGGATAACGGCGCGCTCGGCGGCGTGGCGCAACGCCCGGACGTTGCCGGGCCAATCATAACCGGACAAAGCCGCCAATATCGAGGTGGGCAAAGCGCGGGCGGGCTTGCCATATTTGCGCGCGTAGAAGCCGAGGAAATGTTCGAGCAGCAGCGGCACGTCCTCCGCTCGCTCGCGCAGCGGCGGCAGTGCGATTTCGACCGTGTTGAGCCGGAACAGCAGATCGGTGCGGAACTGGCGGGGATCCTCAATCTGCTCAGGCCGCAAGTTGGTGGCCGAGACGACGCGAATGTCGATCGGCAGCGGCTTGTTGGCACCAACCGGCGTGATCTGTCGCTGCTCCAGCGCGGTCAGCAATTTCGGCTGGAGGTGAAGCGGCAGATTGCCGACTTCATCCAGGAACAAGGTGCCGCCGTCGGCGGCCTGCATGCGGCCTATGCGATCGGTACGCGCATCGGTGAAGCTGCCTTTGACATGGCCGAACAATTCGCTGTCGATCAGCGGCTCGGCAATCGCGCCGAGGTCGACCGACAACATCACCTTGTCGGCCCGGCGCGACGCCCGGTGCAGCGCGCGGGCGACCAATTCCTTGCCGGTGCCATTCTCGCCGGTGATCAAGACATTGGCCTCGGTCGGCGCGGCACGATCGACCAAGGCGAGCACGCGCCGGATTGCGGCGCTGCTGCCCAACAGCGGAATCTCCCCGGCGGGCGCGGCAATCGCCTGGGCGCGCGCTTTCTCGACCCCGGTCGCGCGGCGGGAACTGCGTAACGAGGCGGCGGTGCGCACGGTCGCAAGCAAGCGCTCATTATTCCAAGGCTTGCTCACGAAATCGGTCGCGCCCTGCTTCATCGCCTCGACCGCGATCTGGACGCCGCCATGGGCGGTTATCAGCACCACTACCGCGTCCGGATCCTTCTCCAAGATGCGCCCAAGCCAGAGGAATCCTTCGCGCCCGTCAGTGGCGCCACGCACGAAATTGGCGTCGAGCAGGATCGCGTCCGGCGAGCGCGCGGCTATCACCTCCATCGCCTGCGCCGGCGAAGGCGTGGTCACGACCTCTGCGAAGAGTTCGCGCAACAGCAGTCGCGCCGCAAGCAATATGTCAGCATCATCGTCGATCACGACGCACAGGTCGAATGCGGGTTTGTCCGCCATGTTAACTCCCCAATGGCCGTGGTAGCCATCGGCGCTTCACCTATCAACAAACGTGCCAAGACTGTCCGCTCGCGAACGGCATCTGTCCGGATTTGCGCAGGCTCGTAACGCGGTGCGGAGGCACCTTTCTAGAATATCCGTTCTGGGAGAAAGACTTAACGCTCTGGCACGGACGATGCTCCTGATCCGTGCGGCAATGAAGCCGTCTCATTGAGGAGTCTCGATCATGATCCGCCTGTCTCCCTTCGCGCTCGCCGGGGCGCTGCTCGCAACCAGCGTCACAATATTGGCTGTGACACCGACGCAAGCGGCGAGCCGCCATGTCCGTTATGGCGACCTCGATCTAACCTCGCCGGCGGGGCGTGCGGCGGTGGAGGCGCGCCTCCACACGGCGGCCGGCGCGGTCTGCTGGTCCGATTACAACACGCTCTCGCTGATTGCGGCCTGCCGCCGCGCGACGATGAGCCAGGCCCGTGCCGACCTGAATCGCGCGGTGCGTGGCAGCCTCATCCAGGTGGCGGCACGCTGATGCCGCTACTAGGCCGCCTGTCCGGCAATGGACACAGAATTGTCCGGAAACGGACAGGCAGTCGCGTGCACAGCCTCCGGCGTTTTTCGAACAGCCATGTAAAGCTCCTGGCACGAACGCTGCATAGGTAAGGCGATGAGCGTCGTCCGTATTCAATCCGAGGCCAATAGCGCCACGCTGGCGACCGGCATGGACCGGGTCATTGCGCGCAGGAAATTGCCGCGCTGGGCCTTGGTCGCCGCCGGCGCGGTTATTTTGCTGCTGCTCGCACTGGCATGGTGGCTGGCGCCGCATGGCAACCGCCAGACCGTGCCCGCCGACCGGCTGACCATTTCCGAGGTGCGCAACGGCACGTTCGACGATTTTCTGCCGCTGCGTTCGCTGGTGACGCCCTTGCTCACCGTCTATCTCGATGCGGTCGAAGGCGGCCGGGTCGAAAAGAAGGTCGTCGAGGACGGCGCCTTCGTCGAGAAAGGCCAGCTGCTGGCGGTGATGTCCAATGCCGACCTTCAGCTTGCGACCCTGCGGTCTGAGACCGACGTGGCGCAGCAGCTCAACAACCTGCGCGTAACCGAGCTCAGCCTGTCGCAGACCCTGTCGGAAAATGAGCGCGCCGTCACCCAGGCGGAAAACGAACTGGCCAAGGCCAAGCGCCTGTACGACCTGCAGCAGCCGCTGGCGCAGCGTGGCTTCGTCGCGGCAAAGGTATTCGGCGACACCAAGGACGATCTCGTCTTCCAGCAGAAGAAGCTGCGCGAGGTGCGTGCTGCCCAGTCGACGCAGGGGCGGCTGCAATCCAGCCAGCTGACGCAGTTGCGCGCGACCGCCCGTTCGTTGCAGGCCGCGCTCGGCATCGCGCGCGGCAATCTCGATCAGCTCAACCTGCGGGCGCCGGTCTCCGGCCAGCTTTCCTCGTTTGCGATCGAAGTCGGCGAGAGCATGAGCCGCGGCGAGCGGATCGGCCAAATCGACAGTCCGGGGCGCAACAAATTGCGCGCGCAGGTCGACGAATTCTATTTGGGCCGGGTGCAGCCCGGCCAGGTCGCGACGGTCGATTATGCCGGCAAGACCTATCGACTGAAGGTCGCCAAGATCTTCCCGCAGGTGAAGAACGGCATCTTCGAGGCCGACCTGTGGTTCGTCGGACCCGAGCCGCAAGGCATCCAGCGCGGCCAGACGCTCCAGGCCAAGCTGACCTTCGGCGATCCGGCACCGGCCCGGCTGCTGCCCAACGGCGCCTTCTATAACGATACCGGCGGTCAATGGGTGTTCGTGGTCGCGCCAGGCGGCGGCAGCGCGGTCAAGCGCCAGGTCCGGCTCGGCCGCCGAAACACCGACTTCATCGAAGTGCTCGACGGGCTGGAGCCCGGCGAGAAGGTGGTCACCTCACCCTATACCGGCTTCGCCGACAAGGATCGGCTGGATATCTCACAATGAATCAGGGGAATGTTTCATGCTGACGCTGCGCAATCTCTCCCGCGTCTACCGCACCGACACGGTCGAGACGACCGCGCTCGACGCGATCGATCTCGATATATTAGATGGCGAGTTCGTCGCGATCATGGGCCCGTCCGGCTGCGGCAAATCGACCCTGCTCAATATATTGGGTCTGCTCGATAGCCCGTCGTCCGGCTCCTATCGGTTCGGCGAGCATGAGGTGGCGGGGCTGCCCGAAGCCAAATTGAGCGACATACGCAAGCGCCACATCGGCTTCATCTTCCAGAGCTTCAATCTGGTCGACGAGCTTTCGGTGCGCGAGAATATCGAGCTTGCGCTGCTCTATCACGGCATCGGCGGGGCGGAGCGGCGGGCACGAGTGGATGCTGTAATGGACAAGGTCGGCGTGGCGCACCGCGCGGATCATCGGCCAAGCCAGCTTTCGGGCGGCCAGCAGCAGCGCGTGGCGGTGGCGCGCGCGGTGGTCGGCAATCCCGACATGATCCTTGCGGACGAGCCGACCGGCAATCTCGACACGCAGCATGGCGAGGAAGTGATGCGCATGCTGCAGGCCCTCAATCGCGAGGGCACGACGGTGGTGATGGTCACCCATTCCCCAAGCCACGCCGATTATGCCGGGCGCATCGTCAACATGCTCGACGGACATGTGTTGGCGGAGCGTAAGCGCGCGGCGTGACAGAATACCCCTCCGTCGTCAGCGCGGAGGGGCGGGTGAGGGTCTCGCCCCGCGTCCCTTCCGGCGTGCCGGGCGGAGCGGGACCCTCATCGAACCAGAGTTGAAGGTACAGGATCGAAAGGCAGGCAGCAGATGCTCCGCAATTACATCACGGTCGGTCTCCGCGCGCTGGCGAAGAACAAGACCTATGCCTTCATCAATATCTTCGGCCTCGCGCTCGGCCTCGCCGCGGCGGTACTGATCCTGCTCTATGTCCGCTACGAGCTAAGTTACGACGCCGCGCTCAAGGATGCGGATCGTGCGTATCAATTCCAGACCTATTATCGCGGCGACGCGCGCGGCAACGAAGCGATGCCGATGCAGATGACGGAGTTCGTCGCGGGCCGTGCGCTGGCCAAGGACTTCCCTCAGGTCGAAAAGCTGGTCTACGTTCGCTCGGAAGAGCCGGTGATATTGCAGAATGGCGTCGCCAAGCAGACCGAGGACGTGCGGATCGTCGACGGCAATATCTTCGACGTGCTCAAATTCCCGTTCATACGCGGCAATCCCGCGCGCGCGCTGGACGACGCCAATTCGCTGGCGATCAGCGAGAGCGAGGCGATCCGCCGCTTCGGCACAGTCGATGTTGTCGGCAAGACGCTGACGCTGGTGCTCAACAGCGGCAATACCGATTATCGGATCACGGGGGTGTTCAAGGACATTCCCAAGAACAGCCAGTTCGCCGCCAATATCGTCGCACGGGTCGAGCCAAACACGGAGTTCAGCCAGTTCCCCACATTCATGACCAGCTGGGGCAGCCAGGGCGGCTGGTATTATGTGCGGTTGCGCGAGGGCGTGAAGGTTGAGGACATCAATGCCCAGCTGCCCGCCTGGAAGAAGCGCAACATCCCCGACGAGATCACCAATGGCGAGCGTATCAATGAGGGCGACCTGCAGGATTTCGCGCTCGTAAACGTGCGCGACGTCCACCTCGGCAAGGGCCAGCGGTTCGGCATCCGCCCGACCAATGACAAGCGTACCGTCCTGACGTTCGGCCTGGTCGCGTTGATGGTGCTGGGCATGGCGTGCGTGAATTTCACCAACCTCGCAACCGCGCGCGCCTCGCAGCGCGCACGCGAAGTCGCCCTGCGCAAGGTGCTTGGCGCGACGCGCGGGCAGCTAATCGCGCAGTTCATCGGCGAATCAATGCTCGTTGCGGGCATCGCGATGCTGATCGCGCTGGCCATTGTCGAAGTGTTGCTGCCACCGTTCAACAACTTCCTCAATGCGGACATCCACCTGCGTTATTTCGGCTATGACAGTGTCCTGCCACAATTGATCGCGCTGGTGCTGCTGGTCGGGGCGGCCGGCGGGGCCTATCCCGCTTTCTACCTGTCGCGGTTCGAGCCGGCGAGCGTGCTGCGCGCCAACAAATCGGCGGCGGACGCACAAGGCTCGGGCAAGTTGCGCAACGTGCTGGTGATCGGGCAGTTCGCGGTCTCGATCGCGCTGATCATCTGCACCACGATCATCTATGCGCAAACGCTCTACGCCCGCACCGCAGACCAGGGCTATCAGCGCGCGGGGCTGTTTCAGGTCCGCAACATCGATTCGCAAGGTGTAGACACGAAGGTGCTGCGGCTGGTCGATCAAATCAGGCGGCTGCCCGGCGTACAGGCCGCGGCCGCGACCGGCATTGCGCTGCAGCCCAACAATAACAGCATGACCAGCGTGTTCCTGCCGGGCAATCCGTCGTCAATCAACCTCGGCAATTATACAGTCCAGGCGGGCTTTTTCCGGGCGATGGGGATGAAGCTGCTGGCGGGCCGCGACTTTGACGAGCTTCGTCCGCGCGACGACGCAACCACGCCTTTTCCGGTCAACATGGAGGCGGAACGCGCCTTTGCCGCCCGCGGCGCCAATATCATCGTCAGCGAAAGCGCCGCGCGCCGGCTTGGCTTTCACTCGCCCCAGGAGGCGATCGGTAAGACGCTGGGGGCGAGCATCACGCTCAGGGAAATCGGGATAGTGCCCGTGACGATTATCGGCGTCGTCGGCGATGCCCGCTTCCGTTCGATGCACGATCCGCTCCAGCCGATCATGTACCTGATGGCGAAGAACGGGTTCACCCATGTCGATGTGCGCTATGCGGGAATCGCGCCCAATGTCCTGCGCGACGAAGTCCAGCGTGTGTGGGACCGGCTGCTGCCGCAGGTGCCGTTCCAGGGCGACTTCGCGGACGATATCCTGCGCAACGAATATAAGGTGGATACGGCGCGCGGCCAGCTGTTCGCCGGGTTCGCCCTGCTGTCGGTGGTGGTCGGTTGTCTCGGCCTGTTCGGTCTCGCCTCCTTCACCGCCGAGCGGCGCACCAAGGAGATCGGCATTCGTAAAGTACTGGGCGCGCGCACGCGAGACATCGTCCAACTGCTGGTGTGGCAGTTCAGCCGACCGGTGCTGATCGCGAATATCATCGCCTGGCCGGTGGCCTGGTGGGTGATGCGCGACTGGCTCAACAAGTTCGACGAGCGCATCGCACTCAGCCCGGTGCCGTTCCTGCTGGCGGGCGGGCTGGCGCTCACCATCGCGGTTGCGACGATTGCCAGCCATGCCTTCCGGGTCGCCCGTGCCAACCCGATCCTGGCGTTGCGTTACGAGTGAGCGCGCGCCGGCAGATCTGCCGCGTCAGCCATGTTCGTCGGCCAATTGCAGCAGATAGCGGCCATAGCCGGTCTTGGCGAAAACTTCGCCGCGGCGCCGCAGCTGGGCCGCGTCGATGAAGCCGCAGTCGAACGCGATTTCTTCGAGGCAGGCGATCTGCATGCCCTGGCGGTGCTGGACGGTACGCACGAATTCGGAGGCTTCGAGCAGACTGTCATGCGTGCCGGTGTCGAGCCAGGCATGGCCGCGCGACAATTGCTCCACGAACAGTTCGCCGCGCTCCATATACATGCGATTGAGGTCGGTAATCTCGAGCTCGCCGCGCGCGGACGGGCGGACCTGATGCGCGAATTCGCACACCCGCGCGTCGTAGAAATAGAGCCCCGTCACGGCATAATGCGACTTGGGTACCGTCGGCTTTTCTTCGATCGAAACGGCGCGTCCATCGCCGTCGAGTTCGACCACACCATAGGCCTCCGGGTGATCGACCCTATAGGAGAAGATGGTGGCGCCGTGCGTGCGCTCGCGCACCCGCCGCATGCGCGGACCAAGATCGGCGCCGAAGAAGATATTATCCCCTAGCACCAGTGCGCCGGGCCCGCCGGCAAGGAATTGCTCGGCGATGAGAAAGGCCTGGGCCAGGCCCTCGGGCTTGGGCTGGATCGCGTAGCTGATCGAGATGCCGAACTGGCTGCCATCCTCGAACAGCCGCTGGTAATTCTCCAGATATTCCGGCGCGGAGATGATCAGCACTTCGCGCAAGCCGGCCAGCATCAGCACCGACATCGGATAATAGATCATCGGCTTGTCGTAGATCGGGAGCAATTGCTTGTTGATCGCGAGCGTCGCCGGATGGAGCCGGCTGCCCGTGCCCCCGGCGAGGATGATGCCCTTCATTCTTCCGCTTCCCTCACCAGCGCGTCGACGATCTCGTCGACTGCCACCTGCCATGGCCGCGGTCTAATGCCAAAGTCGCGCGCAATCTTCGCCGTCGCGAGCCGCGAATTGGCGGGCCGCGCCGCGGGCGTGGGGTAATCGCTGGTCGCGATCGGCAGGATCGAGGGCGTGGCGCGGCCATGGCGCGCGGCGCGGGCAAACACGGCTTCGGCCAATTGGTGCCAGTTGGCTTCGCCAGCGTTGACGAAATGATAGGTGCCGTAAGGACCGCTCTGCAGCTGCCCTAGAATGCTAGAAATCGTGCGCGCGATATCATCCGCTGAGGTCGGGCAACCATCTTGATCGGCGACGACGCGCAATTCGGGGCGTTCGGCGCCGAGGCGGAGCATCGTCTTGACGAAATTGCTGCCGGTGGCGCTGACGACCCAGGCGGTGCGCAGGATGATGTGGCGCGGATTGGCGGTGCGGACCGCCTGTTCGCCGCCTTCCTTTGACGCGCCATAGACGCCGAGTGGCGCGACGGGGTCCTGTTCCTCGTAGAAACCGGGCGCAGAGCCGTCGAATACGTAATCGGTCGAGAGCTGGATGATCGGGATGCCAGCCGCAGCGGTCGCGGCGGCGAGCGCGGCAGGAGCGAGCGCATTGGTTTGCCAGGCGGCGACGACGTCATGCTCGGCGCGGTCGACGGCGGTGTAAGCGGCGCTATTGACCACCGCCGCCCACGGCCGCGATTGCACGAGGGCGGTGAGCGCGGCGTGATCCGCCAGATCGAGTTCGGCACGGCCTGGTGCGACCATTTCCATATCCGACGGCGCCAGCCGCAGCAGCGCGCTGCCGACCTGGCCTGAGCCGCCGGTGACGAGGATCGGTCCCATCAGGCGTTGAGCCCGACGCGGTCGACCGCGCCCTTTTTCTCGACCAGCGGACGCCACCAGCTCTCATTGGCGAGATACCAAAGGATGGTGCGTTCGATCCCGCTGTCGAAGCTCTCCTGCGCACTCCAGCCGAGTTCGCGCTCGATCTTGGCGGGGTCGATCGCATAGCGCTGGTCATGGCCGGGGCGGTCGGCAACATGGTCGATCTGGGAGGTGTAGGATTGGCCGTCGGTACGCGAGCGCAGGCGGTCGAGCGTTTCGCAAATGCGCGTCACAACGGCAATGTTGGTACGCTCCGAGCGGCCGCCGATAATATAGCTTTCGCCCGGAGTGCCGGCCTCAAACACGCGAGTCAGCGCGCGCGCATGATCCTCCACGAACAGCCAGTCGCGCACGTTGAGCCCGGCGCCGTAGACCGGCAATTTCTCGCCCGCCAACGCCTTGACGATCATCAACGGGATCAGCTTCTCGGGAAAATGATAAGGCCCGTAATTGTTCGAGCAATTGGTGATCAACACCGGCAGGCCGTAGGTGTCGTGCCACGCGCGGACGAGGTGATCGGACGACGCCTTCGACGCCGAATATGGCGAATGCGGATCGTAGGGCGTCTCTTCGGTGAAGAAGCCGCCATCGGGCAATGAGCCGAAGACCTCGTCGGTCGAGATATGGTGGAAGCGGAATGCCGCTTTGGCCTCCGCATCGAGTCCACGCCAATATTCCAGCGCCGCCGACAGCATATTGAAGGTGCCGACGATATTGGTCTGGATGAAGTCGGCCGGGCCGTCGATCGAGCGATCGACATGGCTTTCGGCGGCGAGGTGCGTGATCACCTGCGGGCGGAAACCGGCAATCGCGGCGGCCACTGCAGCGGCATCGCAAATATCCGCCTGGACGAAACGGTACCGCGGGCTGTTGGCGATCGGCTCAAGGCTGGCAAGGTTGCCGGCATAGGTAAGCTTGTCGAGGTTGAGCACCGAATGGGGCGTATCGCGCACGAGATGGCGCACCAGCGCCGAGCCGATGAAGCCGGCGCCGCCTGTGACGAGGATACGCAACGGGTTGGGTACGGTCATGCGTCGATCGGCTCGAGCGGGCGGCCGTCATAGTCGAACGGGCTGATGGCTTCGGACAGATCGGGCAATGTCTCATCCTTGGGAGACAGGATCGGGCCGCCCGCCGGCAGTGGCCAGGGCAAGGCGAGGCCGGGATCGTCCCAGCGCACGCCGCCCTCGCTGTCAGGTGCATACGGTGCGCTTACCTTATATTCGACCTCGGTTCCGGGTGCGAGCGTGACAAAGCCGTGCGCGAAGCCAGCCGGCACGAACAATTGATGGCCGTTGTCGGCGCTCAATTCGGCTGCGACCCACTGTCCGAAGGTTGGCGAGCCGCGGCGAGTATCGACCGCCACATCCCAAATCGCGCCCCGCACGCAACGCACCAACTTGTCCTGCGCGTAAGGCGGTGCCTGCCAATGGAGGCCGCGTAGCACGCCTACGTCGCGCGACATCGAATGATTATCCTGCACGAACGCGCTATCGATGCCGAGCGCGGTATAACGCGCCTGGCTGTAGGTTTCCGAAAACCAGCCCCGTGCGTCGCCGAAGCGGGGAGGGCGGACCAATCTAACCGGCATGTCTCTCCTGCCCCTGCCGAGCGCTGCCGCGCATGCGCCTGTGATGCGGCAGAGAGCGGGAAGTCGGCGCGAATGCAAGACTTGCTGTTGCAGCAGGTGCGTTCAGCCCACCCGTTCGAAGCTGATCGTGCGTTTATCGGGATCGGCGGAAGTGAGCCGCACGCCGATTGCATTGCCAGGCTCGACGCCGTGGGCATCGACCCGCGCAACCACGGGTTCGTCACGCAACTGGATACGCGCGCCACGATCGTCGACATCGGTGACGATGGCAGCGAACGACTTGCCGATGCAATTGCGCAACATCACCGCTTCGGCAAGGTCGATCACCGCCCGGTCGATCTGCCCACCGAGCGCATCGGCGCGTGCCATCACCGGCGGAAGTTTCGGGAAGGCCTGCGCCACGACATCGGGCACGGGCTGGCCGTTAGCGATGGCGAGCGCGGCCTGCACCACATAGCGATCGGCGAGACGGCGCAGCGGCGCGGTGGCATGGGCATAAGTCGCAGCCATGGCCGCGTGCCAGGGTAACACGCCGTCGCGATAGGGCGCGTAGGAGGCGCCCAGCCCGGCGCGCCGGATCGCCAGCATGAAGGCGCCTTGCTTCGGATCGGCGCCATTGAGCGTACGCTGATACTGGTCTAGCGATTCCTCGGCCGGCCATACCAGGCCGAAGGCGCGCGCCGTGTAGCGCAGCCGGCGCACCGCGCGCTCGTCGGGCGCGGCCATCACGCGGAACAGACCGGTATGATGCGCCTCGAGCGCGTCGGCGATGGCGAGGTTGGTCGCCAGAGACAAAGCTGCGTTGCGATCTTCCGATTGCAAGCGTGGACGGAACAGCAATTGGAAGTCGCTATCGCCGGCGGCAGATACCTCCTGCTCGGGCGGGTCGACGCGCGACGCGCCCCGGCGATCCTCCGCGCCCTGAATGCGGTCCGACAAAGCGGAGAAGTCCGGGGGCAGATCGGCGTCCTGGACGCTGTCATAAGCCAGCTTGGCCCGACTGCGGACGATCGCGTGCTCAGCGCCGTCGAGGCGGACGCCGCCATCGTCTGCAACCCGCACGGTGAAAATCACCGCAGGGCGCGGCCCGTCCGGTAACAGGCTGGCTGCCCCTTGGCTCAGCACCGGCGGATAAAGCGGTGCCTTGCCGTCGGGCAGATAGATCGTGGTACCGCGAGTCCAGGCCTCTGCATCGATGATGCCGCCATCGTCGACGAACCAGGCGACATCCGCGATCGCGTAATGGAGGAGCAGATCCTCGCCGCTGCGCTCGATCGAGAATGCCTGATCGAGGTCGGTGGAGCTGGCAGGATCGAGCGTGACGAACGGCATGTTGGTGCGATCGACATGCTGGGTGGGCGTGCGCTCAGCCGCCGCGTTGGCAGCGGCCACAACCGCGTCGGGGAAGACCGGCGGTACTTTATATTGCGTGCGGATTGCGGCGAGCCCGCGGGCAAGGGCGTTGGTGGGATCGAGCAGGGTCTTCATCGACCAAGCGCTATAGTGCGACAGGCTGGTTCGGGAAGCATGGGCCGCGTCACCCTTCGATGCGCAACGCCCGCAAATAGGCTTCGAGCTGAAGTGCCCGATCGCGCACTACGGCGGCGTCGCCATGCGCCTGCATCGGTACGTACATCGTGCCCTGCCGGCTTTGATAGAGGGTCGAGCGGGCCTGGGCGTCGGCCGAGCGGAATGCCAGCCAGGCGCGTTGCGCCACCCGCAGGCGCTGCGCCGCCGGCGCGGGAAGTCCCTTCAGCAGGGCGCGATAGGCGGCATTAAGGCGGCGATCATAATCGTGGGCCGCCCGGCCCTCGCAATCGGTCTGCGCCGCCGTGGAGGCGTTGCCGGGATCGTCGAGGCAGCGGTCGAGCGCGGCGGCGGTGGGGTCGCCGACCGCGGCCGACGCGGGCGTTGCCGTTACGGCGAGGAGGGTGAGAGCGAGCAAGCGAACGATCATAGGAGGGCTATATCATGGCTCGCCCGCTAACAGAGAAAGGCGGCGATCAGAACGGGAGGGGCACTTTCCGCGCTTCCGACGTTAGGAGGTCGGAATTGACGCCCGCGGAGGAAATAATGAAGAAAAGCCCGCTTCTGTTACTGGTCATCGGCCTACTGTTACTGGCCGTCGGCGGCGTCCTGACGATGGGAAGCGTATCGGCCGAAGCGGATCCCGCAATCGTGGCGCGGTGCGAGGCGCGGATGCAGGATCAAGGCGCGGAGATGATCGCGCATTGTAAGGAAAAGGCGTTCGCCACCGGCATGACCGCCACCGATGCCAATGAAGCGGCGCGTACGATTAGTGCCGCCAACAACAGCGAAGTGGGCCGCGGCGGTCTGGGCATGTTCCTGATCGGGCTGGGGGCGGTGCTGGCGATCGTCGGCGTGATCGCCTGGCGGCAACAGGATCGCGCGAAGGTCGGCTGAGCCGGCTCTGCAATCCTGCCGATCGGCCTGCCGTCCGACAGAGAGGTGTGACCGGGTTGTCGCCGTCGCCGCAATCGGCGGTGGACAAATTCGTTTCGCCGCCGGATGACCAGGCATGGAACCGGCAGCACCCAATCCGCACGAGGATGTGAAACAGCCCGAGCGGCCGAAGCTTCTGAAGGTGCTCGGCCCTGGCCTGATCACGGGGGCTTCGGACGACGATCCCAGCGGCATCGCCACCTATTCCCAGGTAGGCGCGCAATTCGGCTATCGCCTGAGCTGGGTGATGCTGTTCAGCTGGCCGCTGATGTGCGCGATCCAAGAGATCAGTGCGCGGATCGGGCGCGTCACGGGGCGTGGTATTGCCGGCAACCTGAAGCATCATTATCCGGCGGGAATTGGCTACGCGATCGTGCTGCTGGTGGTGGTGGCCAACGTCATCAACCTCGGTGCGGACCTCGGCGCGATGGGGGCGGGGCTCAAGCTGCTGATCGGCGGCCCGGCCTTGCTGTATGTCGCCGGCTTCGGCCTGATTACCGTCTTGCTGGAAGTCTTCTCGCGCTATTCGCGCTACGTATCGGTCTTGAAATGGCTGACCGTGTCGCTGTTCGCCTATGTCGCAGTCGCACTGGTCGTGCACATTCCCTGGGCGACGGTCGGCTATAATCTCGTCGTTCCGCAGATTACCCGCTCGGGCGCCTATTCGACGGCGGTCGTGGCGATCCTCGGCACCACGATCAGCCCATATCTGTTCTTCTGGCAGGCGGAGGAGGAGGTCGAGGAGATACGCGAGCGGCCTGCGGCCAAACCGCTGGAGCGCGCGCCCGAGCAGGCACGCGCTGAGTTCGGGCGGATCCGCGTCGATACCTATGTCGGAATGGGCCTGTCCAACCTTGTCGCATTGTTCATTATCCTGACCACGGCGGCAACGCTCAACGCGCATGGCGTCACCGACATCCAGACTTCGGCGCAGGCGGCCGAGGCACTGCGGCCGGTTGCCGGGCGCTTCGCCTTCTTCGTGTTCGCATTGGGCATTATCGGCACGGGCCTGCTCGCTCTGCCGGTGCTTGCCGGATCGTCCGCTTATGCTTTGGGTGAGATGTTCGGCTGGCATGTCGGCCTTGCCCGCAAACCTGGGCGCGCCAAGGCATTTTACGGCTGCATCGCGGTAGCGACCCTGCTCGGCGTGCTGCTCAATTTCAGCCCGATCGATCCGATCAAGGCCTTGTTCTGGAGCGCCGTTATTAACGGTGTCGTAGCGTGCCCCGTGATGGTGCTGATGATGCTGATGTCCAGCAACAAGGCGGTGATGGGCAATTTCCGGCTGCCGCCAGTGCTGCGGGCGGTCGGGTGGCTGGCAACCGCGGTCATGGCCGCCGCCGCGATCGGCCTGTTCGCTACGTGGCGGTGATCAGGACGGCGGCTCCGGCTTGATGCATCCGCCCGGCGGGCCGTGCGTTCTCCGTCTCTCTGATAGGAAAACATCATGGCGGACGAACCAGACGACGAAATGACCGAGGATGTCGGCGGTGTGCAGGGCAGCGAGCCCGAGGCTGCCGGGCTCAACCTTGATGGTCCCGCGCCCAAGATCGCCAGCGACGCGCCCGAACAGCCGGCGCCGGATGCGGGCGAGATCGAATGGGCGGGTACGCTGCTGAAGCGGCCGCCCGCCCCGCAGAATTGAGCTGCCCGGGAGTGGTCAACAGCGGTTCAGCCAGCGTGCGGTAAGAGCGCGGCCACCTCTGGGAGATGATGTCATGGTCCAGTTCTTGAAATTGTTGCCGGCGCTGGTGGTTATCGGCGTCGCGCTGCCCGCCGGCGCCGCGCCGCGGATTTCCGAAAGCGGCGAGGCCAAGCTCGCCAAGGCGCTGGAAGGGCGCATCCCGGGCAAACCGGTCGACTGCATCAGCCTGCGCGGCGCCAAATCCAGTCAGGTCTATGATGGCACGGCGATCGTCTATGAAGACGGCCGGACCCTGTATGTGAATCGTCCGGCGATCGGCGCGGAGTCGCTGCGGCGGGACGATATACTGGTCAGTAAGACGTATAGCGACCGGCTTTGCCGGATCGATACGATCCGTCTGGTAGATCAGGGCTCGCGTATCGAACACGGCTTCGTCGGCCTGGGGCAGTTCGTACCTTATACCAAGCCCAAGTCCTGAGCCGCGCCCCGCGGTGATTGGAACCAGCCGGTGGAATTCCTATCTACTGCAGTAGGTTGCCGTAGATTGGAGCTCACATGGCCGGTGGTTGGACGCGCGATGGTGCGGTGCAGGACCAGATCGACGATACGATTTTGGACGCGGTGATCAGCGCCCGCGCGCGCATCCCGGCGGGCGAAAGCGCACAATATTGCGACGAATGCGGCGACGACATTCCGCAAGGCCGCCGGGTTGCGCTGCCGGGCGTACGTACCTGCGTCAAATGCCAGTCTCAGCGGGACAGCAAGACCGTCTTCTCGGCGATCAACCGGCGAGGCAGCAAAGACAGCCAATTGCGCTAATGTGCTTGCGACCGCGTCAATGCGAGGCCGCCTTGCGCTCGGTATAGTCGATGCGAATGCGAACCCAGCTGCCGACCATCATGCGCCCGCCAATCCGTGGCGGAAGCACCAGGAATTGCCACGCAGCCTCGCGCACCGCGCGGGCATAACCGGAGCCGGGGGTCTCGCCGAGCTCCTCGCAATTATCGACATGATAGCGCGCGATCGTCTGGCAGGCGACCATGCCAAAGCCAGGGCCCGGCCTTGTATATTTCAGATAGAAGCCGAGTTCTGCGTCGGTCGGCTCGCGATACCATTGCGCTTCGTAGAGCGGCTGGCCCGCGCTGCCATAGGCGACCGGCCGATCCGAGCGCCCGGCGCCATCCCCGCTTGAGGCGTCGGTCGCGCTTGCATCGCTCAATTGCTCGCTGCGCGGCGATTGCGGCACTTGGCGCACGTCGAATTTTTCCAGACCGGGTGTGAGCACCCAGGGTGCCGCTGTGGTGGGGAGCTTGATCGGCGGCGGAGGCGGCGCCGCCGGCGGGGGCGTGACGGGCCGGGTTTCCTGCCGGCTCTTGGCCGCGCTCTTTGCCGGGGCGGATTCCTCCTGCGCCTCGGGAGCGACCGTGAAGGTGGTCAGCCGGCTATCGCCCTTGGGCAAGCCAAAGTGCGGCGGCGCGAGCCTGATCAGCAGGAGCAGCAACAGCAGATGCGCGAGGATGGTCAGCAGCAGCGACGTGGCACGTCGCCGCGCGGCTGGCCGATCGAGATCCGAAAAAGGCAGGAAGGACGCCAAACGCATCGGCGACTCGCCTAGGCGGCGTGGTGGCGTGCTGCAACCCGATCGCGACGGATTGAGAAAGACCGTCGGAAAGACTGTCAGCGCCGCCGCGGCACGCGACCATCAGAGCTGCAAAGGCGACGACCCGGGCAAAAGTCGCCTCCTATTCATCCGGCTGACAGTTTGGCGAGCTAAATTGGGTGTGCGGACCGGGCCCCTCTGGCGGCGGCTTATCAAGCCCCGTGATGTCGGACCGCATCGAGCAAGCTCGGTGCAGGTTCGGACGGCTTATGCCCTCCCACTCCATCGAGACCTCGATCGAAGTCACTTCGAAGGAGGATATGATGAACTCGCTTATCGAACGCCTGATCGCCACCCACCGGATGCTCAATCGCGAGATCCGGCGCGAGCTGCAGCGACGCATCCCCGACAGCCTGCGCCTGACCGATCTCAAGAAACGGCGGCTGGCGGTGAAGGATCAGCTGTTCCGGCACCGCCCCAACGCCGCCGATTTCCGGGCGGCGGCGCGCCAAGTACTGGCGCGTTTTCGCACCAAGCGGCTGACGCATGCTCACTAACTGAAGCCGAAGGCCAGCCCGGTTATTGTCCCGGGCTGGCCCCATCGGCATGGATCAATGCTGGCCGAAGACGGTCACGTTGGCGGTGCCGCGCAGCCACCCCTTGGTATCGTACCAGAAATCGATCTGGCGGATCGAACGCGTGCCGCCGCGCAGCGCGATCGCACGGCTGACGCCATTCTTGGGGATGTTGAAGCGGATCCGGATGTCCTGCGGCTCGCCATTGTCATAAGTCACTATCATCCGCTGCATGTGAAGCGGCGCGTCGGTTACGCGGACCTGCAGTGCGCGGAAATTGGTGTGCGGGCCGGTAACGATGATCGTGTCATGGTCGTTCATATGCTGGGCATGGGTCGTGCCGACATAGACCCAGCCGGCACCCGCTTCGGGGCGGACGACGTCGGCGCTGCTGACGGGGCCGGCGGCCAGGATGGTCGCTATCGCGCCAAAGGCTGCGAGTTTGATCTTCATGAATATGCTCCTCTTCCCGCTCTCGGTCCGGCCGTGATCGGCCCTTTCCCGAAAGCGCGGAGATGCAACGCACGAGCTGCGCTTTTGTAACCTGGATCAGTAATGCAGTCTCGCGCCTAGCTGGTCGCGATTCGCACCGGCACCGCCTTGCCGGCCGGCGTCTTCGATTCCTGATCGTGATACCACAGCGGGACCAGCGGGTTCATCTCCGGATAATAGCCGCCGAGGCAGCCATCGGGCAGGTCGAACGGGGTGACACGCAGTCCGTCCACCTCGCGCACCTCCTCATCCTCCGCGTCGCTCACGAGCTTGACGATCTGGCCGGGCTTGAGGCCGGCGGCGTCCATATCCTTGGGGTTGATCAGCACGACGTGGCGCGTCCCGCTGACACCGCGAAAGCGATCGTCATAGCCATAGATCGTGGTGTTGAACTGGTCGTTCGAGCGCAGCGTCATCAGGCGATAGCGGCCAGGCGCATCCTTCACGCCGGTCGCGGCCATGTGCGTCGGCGTGGTGAATTCGGCCTTGCCGCTCTCGGTCTTCCATACGCGCTCGCGCGCGCTGTTGCCCTTGTAGAAGCCGCCGGGCTGCCACATCCGCTCCTCGAAATCGTGGAACATCTCGGGATAGGTCTGCTCGATCAGCTGGCGGACCTTGGCATAATCGCCGGCCCATTCCTGCCAATGCACGTTCGGGTTGGGCGGCAGGCTCGCCGCGGCGATGCCGCACACGATCGCGAGTTCCGAGCGGAGATGCTCGCTCGCCGGCTTATGCTTGCCACGCGAGGCGTGGATACACGACAGGGAATCCTCGATCGTCACCACCTGCTCGCCGCCGGCCTGCATGTCGCGCTCGATGCGACCGAGGCAGGGAAGCAGATAGGCAATCTCTCCGTTGACGAGGTGATTGCGGTTGAGCTTGGTCGCGATCTGCACGGTCAGGCGCAGCTTGGGCCAGGCCGCTTCCATCTTGCCCTGTTCAGGCACCGCGCGAATGAAATTGCCGCCGAGGCCGATGAACGCCTTAATCGAGCCGTCGATCATACCCTCGCAGACTTCGACGGTCGTGGTGCCTTTCTCCATCGGCGGATCGAAGCCGAACAGCGCCTTGAGGCGCTCGTTTGGGACCAGCTCCGGCTTCTCGGTGATGCCGACAGTGCGCTGGCCCTGGACGTTGGAATGGCCGCGCACGGGCGAGATGCCGGTGCCCTGCTTGCCGATATTCCCCTTCATCAGCATGAGATTCACGAACATTGCGATATTGTCGAAGCCGTGGACATGCTGGGTCAGGCCCATGCCGTAGATGCCGATCGTCTTCTCAGCTTCGACATAAACCTGTCCCGCTTCCTCCAGCGCGGCGCGGGTCAAGCCGGATTCGGCCTCGATCTCCTCCCACGAGGTCGCCCGCACGCGCTCGGCGAATTCGTCGAAGCCGTGCGTATGTTGTTTGATAAAGTCGACGTCGATGACGTGGACCTTCTCCGCCGCCCATTTGGCGTCGTCAGCGGAGAGCACGTGCTTGGCGAGGCCCACGAGCGCCGCAATGTCGCCGCCCGCCTTGACCTGATGATATTGGCACGAGATCGGCGTCGCGCGCTGCGTCACCATCTGTACGGGATCCTGGGGGTTGATGAACTTGATCAGCCCGGGCTCCTTGATCGGATTGAAGGTCACGATCTTGCAGCCGCGCTTCACCGCCTCCTGCAGCGGATGGAGGAAGCGCGGGCTGTTGGAGCCGGTATTCTGGCCGAAGAAGAACATGGCGTCGCAATGGTCGAAATCGTCGAAGATGCAGGTGCCGACCGGCGCGCCGATCAGCTTCTTGAGCGCCACCGAGGTGGTTTCGTGGCACATGTTGGAGCTGTCGGGCAGGTTGTTATGGCCGTAGAGTCGCGCGAACAAAGCGTAGAGGTAGGACGTCTCCAGGCTGGCGCGGCCGGAGGCGTAAAAGACGGTGCTTTTCGGATCGAGCGCCTTGAGCTCGGCCCCGATCGCAGCGAACGCTTCTTCCCATGCGCAGGGCACGTAGCGATCGCTGGCGGGATCGTAGCGCAGCGGGTGTGTCAGGCGACCTTGCTGTTCGAGATCGTAATCCTTCCATGAGCGCAATTCGGTCAGCGTGTGGTTAGCGAAGAATTCGGGCGTGCAGCGGCGTGGCGTCAGCTCCCACAAAGTGGCCTTGGCGCCGTTCTCGCAAAATTCGAACGGGTGCGGCTTGGCCGGCTTGCCCCAGGCGCAGGAAACGCAGGCGAAGCCGTCCGGCTTATTCTGCCGGTACAGCGTCGCCGCGATCGACGGGCTGTTCCATTCCTTGCCGTAGATTTTGGCGATGCCGGTCAGCGAACCGATCCCGCCCGCTGGCCCGTCATAATGGGCAACATCCCGCTTCTTCGCCATGGTGTCAGCTCCGAAATCCTACCTGCCATCAGCTACGCCCCAACGCCCCGCGCGGTCCATGGGTCTTGCGAAATTCCAGCGTGATCAGGCGGCGGCGCGTCTCAAGCGGTCGTTGATCGCCACGCCGAGGCCGACATCGGGAATCGGCGCGACCGCAATCGTGGCGGCCTCGTTCGCGTCGGCCAGGTGGAGCAGATCGAATAGGCGAACGGCGGCCTCCCGTGTATCGCCGGATCGCGACAGCGAAACATCGCCAGCGATGGCGCCGAAGCCGATGAGCCATTCGCCGTCGCGCGCTGCATCTGCGTTCAGGCGGAGCGGTTTGGATGGCGCATAATGCTGCGCCAGCTGGCCCGGTGCTTCGATCGCGGTGGATGTACCCTGGTCGATCGGCAGGCCCGCCACCTCCGCAAGCTGTTCTGCGGTGATCGGGCCCGGGCGGAGGATGCGGATCGCATCGGCGCCGATGGCGACGATGGTCGATTCGAGCCCGACCGACGCGGGGCCGGCGTCGACGATCAGCGGGATCGCAGCGCCGAGCGAGCCGAATACGTGCCGCGCGCGTGTGGGGCTGATGGTCCCGCTGGCATTGGCCGATGGAGCCGCCAGCGGCCTCGCAGTAGCCGTCAGTAAGGCGCGCATCGCCGGATGGGCCGGCACACGCAGCGCAATGGTCGGCAGACCTGCCGTAGTGAGCGTGGCGATGCCCGCGCCGGGCTTGATAGGTGCCACGATGGTCAAGGGTCCTGGCCAGAATACCCTGGCCAGGCGTCGCGCGGCTTCGGGCATATCGGCGAGCCGTTCGGCCGTGGCGAGATCGAGCACGTGCACGATCAGCGGATTGAACGATGGCCGCCCCTTGGCGGCATAGATTGCCGCGACCGCATCGCCGCGGGTGGCATCGGCGGCGAGCCCGTAGACCGTCTCGGTCGGCACGGCGACGGGCTGGCCGGCGGCGATCAGGCGTGCGGCTTCGGCGATCGCAATATCATCGAAGGGGAGGATGCGGGCGGTCATCACCCCGCCGCGCCTAGCAAAGCTGCGGCTATCGCCCAAATCAGGCGGTGACGCGGTCGATCAATTCGGCAGGGTCTATATCCAGCCGGCGGATACGCGATACGATCTCCGGCCATTCCTCGTCGAGGAATTGGGAGCGCGCCGCGGCGCGCAGCCGCTGGGTGGCACCCTGATCAACAAACATACCGACACCGCGGCGGACGGTGACGAGGCCATCTTCCTGGAAGGACTGATAGGCCTTGGCGACGGTCAGCGGGTTGGCGCCCTGATCGGCGGCAAAGGCACGGACCGATGGCAGCGCGTCGCCCTCGCGGATTCGCCCGTCGAGGATCATCGCAACGATTTCGTCACGGAGGCGAAGATATACAGGGCGATCGGATGTGGCCATTGCGTTATGCTGTGGTAACACAGTGCGGCAGGGATAAGCAAGGATCGCTGCCGTATTTCTGTCCGGGAATGGACAGGGGCTTTAGGGCTGCCATTCCGAGATGACCTTCTCCCGGTCGGGGCGCGGCCGTTCGTCGAGTTCGCGGGTCGGCGTACCGATGAAGATAAAGCCCGCGATCCGCTCGCCGGGCACGCCAAAGGCATCGCGGACAATGTCGGAATAGGCGGCCCATCCGGTCAGCCAGCCGCCGACCAGCCCTTCGGCATGCGTCGCGACCAGCAGGTTCATGCAGGCAGCGCCCGCCGACAATTCCTGTTCCCAGATCGGAATATGACTGGCGTGGGCCGGGGCCGACAAGGCCACCACCAACGCTGGGGCCTGCATCGCGAACTGCCGGACCGCTTCAAGTTCGACCTTGCCGGGGTCGGGCCGTTCGGCTCGGTAGGCGCGCTCGAGCAATGCTGCCAGCGCCTCGCGCCGATCGGCTGGCACCACCACGAAGCGCCAGGGAGCAAGCTTGCCATGGTCCGGCACGCGGGTAGCGGCATTGAGGATGCGCGTCATCTGCTCAGGCGTCGGCCCTGGTGCGGCCATGTCGCGTGGCTTGCCCGAACGGCGCGTTGCCATCAGTGCTGCGGGGGAAGAAAGGTCGTTGAACAGTTGGGGCATGCCGTCTGCGCTACCAGCGCCCAGTCTGCGCAACAATCTTCTTCCCACGCGCAATTTCGCAGCTAGTCTCCGCCGCAATCGCGCATCGAGCGCCCGTCTATTTGAAAGGTCCGCATGGAGACCCCGACCGAAGCCTCGCCTGCCGAGCCGGATATCAGCCATATCAACCCTGCCGACGAGAAGACTTGGTTTGGCCACCCCCGCCAGCTCGCGCGAATGTTCACCACCGAAATGTGGGAACGCTTCGGCTTTTACGGCATGCGGGCGCTGCTGACGCTCTATCTGACCAAGCATTTCGTGTTCGGCGACCGTGAAGCGACCGGTCTATATGGCGGTTATACTGCGCTGGTTTACCTGACGCCGCTGATCGGCGGTTATCTCGCGGATCAATATCTCGGTTTCAAACGCGCGGTGAAGTTCGGCGCGATCCTAATGTCGTGCGGCTATTTCGTGCTGTGCTTCGGCGGCCCCGCCGCCAAGCCGTTCGCGACGATCGAGGGCCAGCGTTACGACGTCCAGATCGAGAATGTCGCGGGCACCGAGACGCAATATCTCGTCGATCACGGTAAGCTCTTACGCATCAAGGGAAATGACGACGGCTCGATCGCGCTGATGGACGGCGCCACCGTGGCGCGGTCCTTGCCAAAGGACGGGCTGGTCGCTGGCGGAGACCGCAACCCATTCTATGTCATGATCCTGCTCACAGCGCTCAGCATGATCTCGGTCGGTAACGGCTTCTTCAAGCCCAACATCTCGACGATGGTGGGTGAGCTTTACGCGGTCGGCGACCGACGACGCGATACCGGGTTCACCATCTTCTACATGGGCATCAACCTCGGCTCCTTCTTCTCCCAACTGCTGTGTCCGCTGCTGGCGGAGACGGTCGGCTGGTGGGCCGGCTTTGGCCTCGCCGCAATCGGCATGGCTTTCTCCTGGAGCCTGATCCAGTTCGATGGCGGCAAGCTCAATGGCTATGGCGATCCGCCTGTACGGGCGGGGCCGAACCGCGCCATTCCGATCTATATCGGAGCGCTGTGTGTCGTTCCGATCTTCTACTTCCTCTACGTCAATCTGATGAATGCAGAGCCGCAGGTGCCCGGATCGGGCCTCCTCGGCTACATCGCGTCACTTTCGCTGATGGGCAAATTGCTGTTCGGCACCTTCATCATTGCCGTGCCCGGCATCTTGATATGGTCCGCCAAGGCGGGGGACCGGCGCGAGTTTCAGATGATGCTCGCCGCCATGGTGATGATCGTATTCAACGTCGTGTTTTGGACGCTGTTCGAACAGGCGGGATCGTCGCTGACGCTCTTCGCCGACCGCAACACAAACCTGCACATCGTCACGCTGCTTGGCCATGACCTGCGAATAAACGCTGGCCAGACCCAATTCTTCAACGCGGCGTTCATCATCATCTGCGCGCCGATCATGAGCCTGATCTGGAACGCACTCGCGCGGCGTAACCGCGAGCCGTCGGTGCCGGTCAAGTTCGCGATGGCGCTGATCCTGGTGGGCGCGGGATTCCTGTTCCTCGTGTGGGGCGCATCGATGGCCGGGCCGACCTTCAAGGTCGCGATCTGGTGGCTGGCAGGCCTTTACCTGATCCACTCGGTCGCGGAACTCTGCATCTCGCCGGTCGGTCTATCGATGGTCACCAAGCTGTCGATCGTGCGCATTGTCGGCATGATGATGGGCCTGTGGTTCCTGTCGATCTCGGTCGCGCAATATGTCGCCGGCATCGTCGCACAGGTGGCGAGCGTCGAAACGGTCGGCGGGCAGGTGACTAACCTGCAGGTCAGCCTCAACACCTATACTAACGTGTTCTGGACGATCGGTTGGGTGTCGGCCTTAATCGGTCTCGTCCTTCTCGCCATCTCTCCGATCATCAAGAAGTGGATGCACGGTGTCCAATAAGCTCGCAGTTCTTGCTGCCGCCATCCTGTTGGCGGGCTGCGCGACCCAGCCGGGCGCCAGGCCACGCAGCGGCTCGTCCACCGCGTCCGCCAAATCGGACCGTGTGGCAGAGCCGTGGACGGGCGACCCGTTCCCGTCGACCTATCGCGCCTATCCGGGCGTTCCGACCCTGATCACGAACGTCACCATCTATGATGGCGAGGGCGGGCGGATCGACGGCGGATCGGTCCTGTTCGCCGACGGCAAGATCGCTGCGCTCGGCAGGAGCGTGGCAGCGCCGGCGGGTGCGGCCGTGATCGACGGCACGGGCAAGTGGGTCACGCCGGGGGTGATCGACGTGCACAGCCATCTCGGTGTTTATGCTTCGCCCAGCGTCAAGGCGCTCTCGGACGGCAACGAGATGACCAATCCGACAACGCCGGAAGTCTGGGCGGAACATAGCGTCTGGCCGCAAGACCCGGGATTCAGCCGGGCGCTTGCCAATGGTGGTGTCACCACGCTGCAGATATTGCCGGGATCGGGCAATCTGATGGGCGGCCGCTCCGTCGTGCTCAAGAATGTCTATGCCCGCACCACTCAGGGCATGAAGTTCCCCGGCGCTCCCTATGGCTTCAAGATGGCGTGCGGTGAGAATCCCAAGCGCGTCTATGGCGGCAAGGGTCGCGCGCCTTCCACTCGCATGGGCAATATCGCGGTCGATCGAGCGACCTGGCAGCAGGCGGTGGAATATAAGCGCCGCTGGGACAAATATGAGAAGGATGGCGGCGATCCGCCCGGCCGCGACCTCGGCATGGACACGCTTGCCGGCGTAATCGATGGCAAGATCCTGGTACACAACCACTGCTATCGTGCCGATGAAATGGCCAACGTCATCGATATGGCCAAGGAGTTCGGCTATCACGTGACCGCCTTCCACCATGCGGTTGAGGCTTATAAAGTCGCCGACCTGCTCAAGGCGAACGACGTGTGCGGCGTGGTGTGGGCGGATTGGTACGGCTTCAAGATGGAAGCCTATGACGGCATTCCCGAAAACCTCGCCATCCTGCAGAAGACCGGCACCTGCGCGATGATCCACTCGGACGACGAAAATGGCATTCAGCGCCTCAACCAGGAAGTCGCCAAGGCACAAGCTGCCGGCCGCCGCGCTGGGATCGTCATTCCGGACGAGATCGCATGGGAATGGCTGAGCTTCAACCCGGCCAAGGCGCTCGGCATCTCCGACCGCACCGGGAGCTTGAAGCCCGGCAAAATGGCGGATGTGGTGCTGTGGAACGGCAATCCGCTCAGCGTATACACACGGCCTGACAAGGTCTGGATTGATGGGGCGCTGCTTTATGATGCGCACGATCCCAAACGCAGGCCGGTATCCGACTTCGAACTCGGCCAGCCTGGTGAAGGAGACGTGAAGTGAAGCGCCTCCTGCTCTGCGCGACGGCGCTTATTGCCAACCCGGTCTTCGCCGACACCTTCGCCATCACCGGCGGCACGGTGGCGGTCGGTGACGGTTCGCAGCCTATCCCCAACGGCACGGTAGTGGTCCGTGACGGGCGGGTCGTCGCGGCCGGCGCCAATGTGGCGGTGCCTGCCGGCGCGCCCGTGATCGATGCGAGCGGCAAGTGGGTTGCGGCGGGTATCGTCGCGGGTTTCACAAGCGAGGGCATCGTCGACGGCGAAGGTATCGATGAAACCTATGACGGCGCTGCCGGCAAATCGGTTTTCAATGCCGCGATCGACGTGTCCGCGGCGATCAATCCGACCAATCAGTCGATCGCGGTCGACCGCGCCTGGGGCGTGACCCGAGCGCTGGTTTCGCCGGAGGCAGGCAATTCGATCTTTGCTGGCCAGGGTGCGGTGATCGACCTCGGCGCCGACGACATGCCGGTCACGAAGGCCCGCGCCTTCCAATATGCAGAACTGGGCGAGGATGGTGCCGGCAAGGTCGGCAGCCGGCCAGCAGCCTATGTCATGCTCCACGATGCTTTGGCCCAGGCCAGGGAAGTCGCCCGCGGCGGTGATTGGGGGCGCAGCAAGGATTCGTTGATCACGCGCACCGATGCCGCGGCATTGGTGCCGGTGATCGACGGGCGCATGCCGCTCGTCGTCCATGTCGAGCGCGCGAGCGACATCCTGCAGGTGTTGTCGCTCAAGCTGGCCTATCCGTCGCTCAAGCTGGTGCTGCTTGGCGCAAGCGAAGGCTGGCTGGTGGCGCCGAAGATCGCCGCCGCCCACGTGCCGGTTATTGCAGCCGCGCTCGGCGATCTGCCCGGCGCGTTCGAACGGACCGCCGCGACCGAGTCCAATGTCGGCCGGCTTGAAAAGGCTGGCGTCGCCGTCGCCATCTCGACGATCGACGTCTCCACCGAGGGCGGTCAGCGCAACCTGCGCCAATATGCCGGCAACCTCGTCGGCATTGCGCGCGTGCCGGGCATGAGCGGCCTCGATTGGGGCGCAGCTTTCGCCACCGTGACCTCTGGACCGGCAGCGGTAATCGGCATGGATGGCGAAATTGGCTCGCTTCGGCCCGGCCGCCGCGCCGACGTTGTGATATGGGATGGCGATCCGCTGGAATTGGCGTCGGCACCGGTTGCGGTGTGGATCGATGGTGTCGCCCAGCCGCTGACCAGCCGCCAAACGCGCCTGCGCGATCGCTACCTGACCCCGCAGGAAGGCGCGCTTCCTAAAGCATATGAGCGATAACTGGCCGGCCTGCCGAGGATCGCCGAACACGATTCGGGGGATGGTATCTTTGTTTTTTGGCTAAGCGTTTGCTGCCGGAAGAGCGTAAACGACTAGGCCATGAACATCATGGCCCCTCCCCCGTGCGGTCCGCTCTACCGCCAGATCTACGATCGCGTGCGCGGCTCGATCGTCGATGGGCAATTGGCGCCCGGGGCTCGCCTCCCCTCGGCAAGGGTGATGGCGCAGGAGATGGGAGTCGCGCGCGGCACCGTGGACATGGCCTATGCCATCCTGGCCGGTGAGGGTTATATCGAGACTGCGGGCCGTGCCGGCACGCGGGTCGCACCTGACATTGGCCAGCCCGCCTCCCAGCCTATACCCCATCGGGCCGCCCGCGGCGGCAGCGACCGGGCGCCTTCGCTCCCGCTGACATTCTTGCCGCTGACGCCCGGCGTCCCATCCTTCGATCTGTTCCCACGCAAGGCTTGGTCGCAACTGGTGCGCCGCCATGCCCAATCGCTGAGTCCGGCGAGCATGGCCTATCCGGATGCCCAGGGCAGCCCGCAGCTGCGCGAGGCGGTTGCGGCCTACCTCGCCGTCGCGCGCGGAATACGCTGCACCCCGGATGAAATCATCATCACCGGGGGGTTCCAGGGCACGCTTGGGCTGGTCGCGCACGAACTCGGCATTGGTGGCGGCAGTGTGTGGGTCGAGGATCCGGGCTACCCCCGTATTGTTAGCGCTTTGAAGCATGCCGGCGCCCGGCCGATCCCGCTGCCGGTCGATGGTGATGGCGTCGACGTTGCCGCGGGAATCGCCGCCGCTTCGGACGCCCTGCTTTGCGTCGTTGCCCCCGCGCATCAATTCCCCATGGGAGCGACGCTGTCGCTCGCCCGCCGGATGCAATTGCTGGAATGGGCCGACACGGCGGGTGCCATGGTGTTGGAAGACGATTTCGACGGCGAGTTTCGTTATCAGGGGCGGCCGCTGCCGGCACTCAAGAGCCTCGATTGCAACGGCCGCGTGCTCTACGCAGGGACGTTCAGCAAGACTTTGTTCCCCGGCATGCGGCTCGGCTATCTGGTCGTGCCGCCGGCTTTGCTCGCCCGCTTCCGCAATGCCGCCCGCTATATGGAGGGAGGACGCCCGATGCTCGACCAAGCGGTCGTCGCCGAATTCCTGGCGCAGGGCCATTTCGGCCGCCACATCAAACGGATGCGCAACGCCTACCGGTCCCGCCGCGCAGCGCTGGTGGAGGCGTTGGCCGCACGCTTCGCGGTGCCTAGCGAATTAATGTCCGGCGCGGGCGGCCTCAATCTGCTGCTGCCGGTCAAGGAAGGCCTGGGCCGGTTGGCAGCCGTTCCGTGGGGCGAGGGGCGGTTTTTGGGGGCACTCCCGATGGCGCAACTGACCGGGCAACCCGCAATGGCCGATACCATGCTCGTCGGGTTCACCAACGTCCCGGAGAAACAGGCGGCGGCAATGGCCGGGCGGCTGTACGAGGTGATCGTGGGAGGGCGCTGATAAATCGACCGCAGACGGCTTTGCCACCGGCGCCCGATCCGCTGTAGGAGCCTCGCAAACCATCGGATCCCTGGCTTATGGCGCGTAAATATTTCGGCACGGACGGCATTCGCGGTCGCACCAATGAAGGCCCGATGACGGCCGAGATCGCGATGAAGGTGGGACAGGCGGCGGGCGCCTATTTCCTGCGCGGTAAGCATCGCCATCGCGTGCTCATCGGCAAGGATACGCGCCTCTCCGGCTATATGATGGAAAGCGCGCTGACGGCGGGCTTCACCTCGGTCGGGATGGATGTGGTGCTGGTCGGACCGATGCCGACGCCGGCGGTGGCGATGCTGACCCAGTCGATGCGCGCGGATCTGGGCGTTATGATCTCCGCCAGCCACAATCCGTTCGCGGACAACGGCATCAAACTGTTCGGGCCCGACGGCTATAAATTATCCGACGAGGCCGAGGCGAAGATCGAAAAGGCGATCGAGGCGCCACCCAAGCTGGCCGCGGCGGAACAGATCGGTCGGGCGCGACGCGTCGACGACGCCCAGGGCCGCTATATCAGCATCGCGAAATCGACCTTTCCCGACCATCTCCGCCTCGACGGTCTCCGGGTCGTGATCGATTGCGCCAACGGTGCCGCCTACAAGGTCGCGCCCGATGCCCTGTGGGAATTGGGCGCCGATCTCATCCAGATGGGCGTCACGCCCAACGGCACCAACATCAACGACAAGGTCGGCTCGACCGCGCCGGCCGCGCTTCAGGCCAAGGTGCTGGAGACGCGCGCCGACATCGGCATCGCGCTCGACGGCGACGCCGACCGCCTGATCGTGGTCGACGACAAGGGGCAGATCGTCGATGGCGACCAGCTGATGGCGCTTATCGCAACCTCGGCGGCGCGCGACAACAAATTGCGCGGCGACGGCATGGTGGCGACCATCATGTCGAACCTCGGCCTCGAACGGTATCTGTGGGGGCAGGGTATCGCGCTTCACCGGACCCCGGTCGGCGATCGTTATGTGGTCGAGGCAATGCGCGCCGGCGGCTATAATATAGGCGGCGAGCAATCGGGCCATATCGTCTTGGCCGACCACGCCACTACCGGCGACGGCCTGATCGCGGCGCTGCAGGTGCTGGCGGAACTGGTGACGCGCAAGGAGCCTGCGCACCGCATGCTCAAGCTATTCGACCCGCTGCCGCAATTGCTTAAGAACGTCCGCTTCACCGGCGGTAAGCCGCTGGAAGACGCTCGGGTGAAGCAGGCGATCGCCGATGCGGAGAAAGAGCTGGAGGGGACGGGCCGGCTAGTGATCCGCAAATCGGGTACCGAGCCATTGATCCGGGTAATGGCCGAAGGGGAGAATGATGCGCAGGTGAGTGAGATCGTCGACCGCATCTGCGATGCGGTGCGGAAGGCGGCGTGATCCCGCGAGTCCTGGCCATTGCCGGATCCGATTCCGGGGGTGGAGCGGGCATCCAGGCCGACATCAAGACGATCACGATGCTCGGTGGCCATGCCATGACCGCGATCACGGCGATCACCGCCCAGAATACGCTGGGCGTGACGAAGGTGATGCCAGTTCCGACCGATATGGTGCTCGCCCAGATCGATGCGGTGGTGGGCGACATCGGCGTCGATGCGGTCAAGATCGGCATGATCGGGAGCGCCAGGACGGCATGGGCCCTCGCCGAGCGGCTCGATCCGCAGCGCCCGTGCCATGAATCGGCGCCGCCGATGCAAGTCGTGTTCGACCCTGTCATGGTGGCGACGTCGGGTGCGGTTCTGGCCGATGACGAGACGATCGCGGCATTCGAAGCGCTCATGCGGCGGTCCACCTTGGTCACGCCGAATGTGCCCGAGCTGGAGATCCTCACCGGTCGCAAGATCGCCACGGTGGAGGAGTTACTGGCAGCGGCGCTGGTTCTGGCAAAACGGACCGGCACTCAGATTCTGGCTAAAGGCGGGCACCTGCCGACAGACGAGGTGTACGACGTCCACGTGATCAGCGACGAATTGAACAGCTACGGCTACGGCCCGCGGCCGCGAATACAGACCCGGCATAGTCACGGCACCGGATGTACCCTGTCGAGTGCCATTGCCACCGGGTTGGCGTCAGGTCGCCCTATTGCCGAGGCGATATTAGACGCGCAAAATTATGTGCGTGCCACGCTCGAGGCCGCCCCGGGGCTAGGGGCCGGCCATGGGCCGATGGGGCATGGCCTCGGCCGCGCCCATTTTCCCGTCTAGTCCCCCGCGGGCAACGGCCGCGTCGGGTTCTTTTCCGCGCCGGCGATATAGTCGCGCCACAGCAGGATGAGCATTGCCATCGTCGCCGGGCCGACGAACAGCCCGAGCAGCCCCAGGCTCTCGACACCGCCGAGGATGCCGATCAGCACCCACAGGAAAGGAAGACGGGTCGAGCCCCCAATGAGAAAGGGGCGCACGAAATGATCGGCAATACCCACCACGACCAGGCCGATGATGATGATCGCGATGGCCCAGCCGACCGCGCCCTGGCCAAACAGCATCAATGCGGCCACGCCGAATAGAACAGCCGCGCCGAATGGGATCATCGCTGCCACGGCGGTCAACAGGCCCAGTAAAAGCGGGTGAGGCACGCCGGCGATCACATAGAAGACCGCCATCACTGCGCCCTCGCCAATGCCGACCAGAACCAGTCCGTCGATCGTGCCCCGCACCGAGCGGATCAATTGCGCGCCGAGGCGATCTCCGCTGCTGCCGAACAATCTCTTGCCGGCGGTCTGAAGCTGATCGACGAAGCCGTCACGCTCGCGCAGCAGGAAGAACAGGGCGATCAGAGTGAACGCGAACACGACGCTGCGGTGGAGGAGGTTGCGCCCGACTAACTCCGAGCTGCCGCCGAGTACCGAGCCACGCACGCGATCCCATTGCAGCGCCGTGCCCTCGGGAGTTGCGAGATTGTCCTGCCACCAACCCGAAATCTCGTTGGCAAAGGGCAGTTGCCGGACCCAATCGGGCTCGGCCAGGCCATTGGCGCGCGCATCGGCCAGCCAATGGAGGACGGTACGTGCCTCACGCGCCGCCTCGACCACGCCGATAGTGAGCGGGGCGAGGACAAGCAGCGCGATCAGCAGGGTGGCGAGCGTGGGCAGCCAGATCTTGCGCCCCCCAGGCCAGCGTGTTTCCGCGCGGGCATACAGCGGGTCGATCGCGATCGCGATGATCACGGCCCACAATAAGGCTGGGATGAAGGTGGCACTCAGCCATATGCCGAACAATACCAGCACGATGCCAAGCGACGCCTTGGCGATGCGATGCGCGCGGGCATGGCTGTGCGTGTGATCCTCCACCATTGGCGCTGTCTGCGCCGGGGCGGTGACGCGCGCAAGCTGTGGATAACGGGGATGGCATGCGGATGGGACGTGACGAGCCGTTTCTGCTTTGACATAGTGGTGTCGTGGCCGTGACCCGACCCTTCTATCGCAAGCGAGCGAGCCTGTTCCCGCCGGTGATCGGCTGCGACGAGGTCGGCCGCGGCGCGCTGTGCGGTCCGGTCGTGGTCTGCGCCGTTTGGTTCGAACCGGAAGCCCTGCCCAAAGGCGTGCTGGGACGGCTGGACGACAGCAAGAAGATCGATCGCACCGAGCGGGAGGAGCTTTATCCGGTGATTGCGCGCGTCAGCCGGGCGTCGTTCGCGGCCCGCTCGGCCCGCTATATCGACGTCTACAATATCCGTAACGCCACCTTGCAGGCAATGACCCAGGCGGTGAACCGGCTGGAAATCGACGCGCCGGTGCGTATCGACGGGATCGACATACCGCGCGGACTCTCGGGCGACGCCAAGGCAGTGATCAAAGGGGACGGTAAGGTCCCGCAGATCGCAGCCGCGTCGATCCTCGCGAAGGTCCTGCGCGATCGGCTGATGGCAAAGCTGGGCCGGCGCCATACCCATTATTGCTGGGATTCCAATAGCGGGTACGGCACTGCGGCGCATCGCAACGCTATCGTCGAGTTCGGCTCGACGCGGCATCACCGCCGCAGTTTCGGCGATCTTTTTGCGACGCTCGACGACGTAAGGCTCGAACCGTTGGTCGGCTGAAGCGCCGACGCCGCTTTGTCCGTCAAATGAATTACTTCGCTGGGGGAACCGGGCCGACCCGCCGGGCGCTTTTGCCAGCGAAGGAGATACCGGCATGAGTAACCTGCTCGGCGCCCTGATCGGCGCGGCGATCGATCGCCAGGACGGTGATAGCGGCATCAAGGGTGCGATCATCGGCAGCGTCGCCGAAAGCGCGATCCGTGTGATCGCGCCATTGGTGGCGACTTTTGCGCTTGGCTGGGCGGTGCAATATGGCATCCGCAAGGGCATGCGTGCCGCCCTTGGCCGTGATCCGGTTGATCCCGCGAACGGTCAGCTCCGCGACGCGCGGGCTTGAGGCGGTCATGGAAGACACCCCAAGTGCAACACCCGATCCCGCGACAAGCTCGCTGATCGCGTCTGATCGCGTCGAAGGCACCAAGGTGTTCGGCCGGGACGGTGGGAAGCTCGGCGCGGTTCATAATTTCGTGGTGGATAAGCGCAGTGGTCAGGTCGCCTATGTCGTCGTCTCGACGGGCGGCTTTCTCGGGCTCGGGCAGGCCTACCACCCCCTGCCTTGGTCAGCCTTTGCCTATGACGAAGTGCAAGGCGGCTATGTGGTGCAGGTGGATCGCCGAATGCTCGACGGCGGGCCGAGTTTCCGGCCGGACAGCGCGCCGGTGTTTGACGACGCTTATGGCCGCCGCATTAGCGAATATTATGCTTCGGCCCCTGCTGCCTGATGGCCGGGATCAAGGCTGCGTTGTTCGACATCGATGGCACGCTGATCGACAGCAACGATCTTAATGTTGCCGCCTGGTTCGACGCGTTTCAGGAGGCGGGGATCGCGATAGCGCGCGACGCGATCCACGGCCAGATTGGTAAGGGAGGCGATAATCTGCTGCCCGCCCTCGCCCCGCACTGCGACAAGGCCGAGCAGGAAAGACTGAAGACGCGGCAGGGCGAGATCTTCAAGGCGAATTATATCGCGCGCGCCAAACCGTTCCCAGGCGCGCGGGCGTTGCTTGAGCGCGTGCGCGAGACGGGGGCAAAGGTGGTGCTCGCATCCTCTGCCGCGCGGGAGCAACTCGATCATTATATCGGGCTGATGGATGCTCACGATCTGATCGATGCGGTCACCAGCATCGACGATGTCGAGAGCAGCAAGCCGGCGCCAGATATCTTCGCGACCGCTTTGCGCAAGGCGGGCGTCGCGTCGGGCGAAGCGGTCGCCATCGGCGACACACCCTACGACATCGAAGCTGCGGGCAAGGCGGGCGTAGGTACGATCGCGCTGCTGTCGGGAGGCTTTGCGGCAGAAACATTGTCGGGCGCGATCGCCTTGTACGACGATGCTGCCGACCTGCTGGCGCGTTTCGACCAATCGCCGCTTGCGGCTTAATCTATTACGGTGTGAGCGCCGCGTCGCGCAGACCCTGCCATACTCGCAGCGCCTGGACCGTTTCGAATACGTCGTGAACACGCAGCAGCTGCACGCCCTGAGCCGCCCCGAGCAGCGCGACGGCAATTGAGCCGCCCAGGCGTTGTTCGACTGGCGCATCGTTGAAAAGTGCGCCGATCAAGCGCTTCCGGCTGGCACCCAGCACGATCGGGCAGCCCAGGCCGTGGAACAGCGCCAGTCCGTTGAGGATCGCAAGATTATGGCGCAGCGTCTTACCGAAGCCGATGCCGGGGTCGACCAGGATGTTGGTGCGATCGATACCGGCGCGCACCGCGGCTTCGATCCGGTCCTCTAACCAGTCATAAACGTCGAGCAGGACGTCATCATAATGTGGATCCTGCTGCATCGTCTCAGGCGAACCTTGATGATGCATCAGCACAACCGGGCAACCGCGCGCTGCAACCAGGCCAAGCGCGCGCTCGTCCCAGGTCAGGGCCGAAACGTCGTTGACGATACCCGCCCCAGCGGCAAGCGCCGCTTCCATCACCGCCGCCTTGCGGCTGTCGATCGAGACGCCGGCGCCCTCAGCAGCGAGGGTCTCGATCACGGGTCTGACCCGAGCGATCTCGTCCGCTTCGGCCACCGGTTTTGCCCCTGGTCGGGTGGATTCGCCGCCGACATCGATCACTGCCGCCCCCGCCTGCAGCATGGTGCGTGCGCGCGCTGCCGGATCGCCTGCCGTGCCGCCGTCCGAGAAGCTGTCGGGCGTCACGTTGACGATGCCCATGACCTGCGGCCGGTCGAAGGAAATTGCGTGCGCGCCGAGCTTGATGGGCGCGCGCGACGCGGTCAGCCGAACGAGTAAGGCCCGAGCCCTTGCGCTCTGCTCCACACCCAGCGTCGGGAGCAATTCGTCGAGCCGCGCAACGGGCACGAATGTTTGTGTTCGCTTGCCGTCCGTGACGCTGATCAGCTCGAGCGCCGAAAACCAGGTGAGACCGCCCGCCAGCGCTAAAGCCTGCCCCGCGTCCCCTTGCGCGCCATCGACGAAGGCGGTCGGACGAAGATAGATGCGGCGCGCCACGATGCCTATATGCTCGTGCCCAGCATACGCCCGAGCCCGATCGTGAGCAGCATTGCCGCCGCGCCGAGGATCACCGCGCGCGCTACGGCACGGGCGACGGGGGCGCCGCCCGTGCGCGCGCCGAACGCGCCGAGAATGGCAAGCATCGCCAGCGAAACCAAAACTACGGCGGGAGATGCCTGTGCAAACGGCGCTAGCGCCGCGGCCGCGAGTGGGATAGCCGCGCCGACCGCGAATGCGGCCCCCGACGCCAAAGCGGCCTCGATCGGCCTCGCCGCAGTGGCCTTCGAAAGGCCGAGTTCATCGCGCGCGTGTGCGCCCAGTGCGTCATGCGCCATCAATTGGGAGGCGACTTCACCGGCGAGCTCGCGCTCGAGCCCCCGTTTCACATAGATTCCGGTAAGCTCGCGGTGTTCTCCGACCGGGTCATCGTGGAGCTCGCGCGCCTCGCGATGAAGATCGGCCCGCTCGAGATCGGCCTGGGAGCTGACGCTGACATATTCTCCTGCCGCCATGGAGAGGGCCCCCGCCACCAGCCCCGCGCCGCCCGCGATCAGCATGGCTCGCGGTTCCGACGAGGCGCTCGCCACGCCGACGATCAGGCTGGCGGTGGACAGAATACCATCATTGGCGCCAAGCACCGCCGCGCGCAGCCAACCGAGATGGTTGATCGCATGGGTCTCGTAATGACGGTGCGGCATCGCATTCCTATCCGCCGGCAGGGACAACGCATTATCTCTCAACGCAAGTCGGCCGCCGTGGCAAGAGCGGTAGAGGCCCGCTCCGCTATGAAAAGCCGCGCGACGGATGAGGCATCCTTTATGCCATCCCGGCGCACGTCTAGGGAGAGCCAATGGCAAGCTCTCCATCCCTGCGCGGTATCTTCGCTAGTGGCGCGTATCTCGCGCTAGCAGCTTGCACGAGCGGTAATTTCCGTCCCGTGAGCGACATACCGGTGCGGATCGGCCAGCCTTACAAGGTCCGCGGCGCGACCTTCGTACCCGCTGCCGACCCTTCTTACGACGTGCTGGGCTATGCGAGCTGGTACGGCTCCGAATCGGGCAATCGCACTGCCAATGGCGAGCGGTTTCGTCCTGCCTGGATCACCGCGGCACATACGACCTTGCCGCTGCCCACCTATGTCGAGGTTACCGCGCTTGGAAGCGGCCGGCGGATCATCGTGCGCGTCAATGATCGCGGTCCGTTCATCAAGGGGCCGCGCATCATCGATCTTTCCCGCGGTGCGGCCGAGCAACTCGGCATCCGCGCACTAGGGACTACGGCGGTACGTGTGCGACGGGTCGAGCCGACCGAGCAGGATCGCGACCGTCTCCGCCATGGTAAACCGGCGCGCGAGCTTCCGCCCGTACAGGAAGATGTGCTGCGAAATCTGCGGCAGCAGCTTTCGGTCGCCGACTTTTAGCAAGCTGCGCAGGCGCCTATTATCCTAAGTTAAATATCAGGAAAGATTTAGCTTTCTTTAACACTGGGACGCGCTGCACAGGAACAACCCGAGGCCCCCTCGGTTTGCGATCTAGGCGTCTAGGGAGCGTGACATGTGGGCGATGAATTATCGCGGCCCTTACAGGGTCCGTGTCGAAGAGAAGCCGATGCCGCAGATCTTGCATCCGCGCGATGCAATTGTCCGGGTCACCCGATCGTGCATCTGCGGGTCGGACCTCCATCTCTATCATGGGCTGGTGCCCGATACGCGCGTGGGCATGACCTTCGGGCATGAATTTTGCGGAATTGTGGAAGAGGTCGGGCCCGAAGTGCCGAACCTTAAGCCCGGCGATCATGTGTTGGTGCCCTTCAACATCGCGTGCGGGCAATGCCACTTTTGCAAGCAGGGGCTGTTCGGCAATTGTCACGAGTCCAACCCGCAGGCGACCGCAGTGGGCGGGATCTTCGGCTACTCGCACACCGGCGGCGGATATGATGGCGGACAGGCGGAATATGTCCGCGTTCCTTATGCGGATGTGGGCCCTACCATCATCCCCGACTGGATGGATCCTGACGATGCCGTCCTTCTTACCGACGTCGTCCCGACCGGATACCAGGCGGCTGAGATGGGCGGCATTCAGCGGGGCGACACGGTCGTGATCTTCGGTGCCGGACCGGTCGGCATCATGGCTGCGCGATGTGCCTGGCTGTTCGGTGCTGGCCGCGTGATCGTGTTCGACCACCTCGATTACCGCTTGGAATTCGTGAAGAATTACGCCCCAGCCGAAGTGTACAACTTCAAGGAAGTCGACGACGTCGTCGTGTTCATGAAGAAGACGACCGACGGGTTGGGTGCGGATGTGGCGATCGATGCGGTTGGCGGCGATGCTAAGGGCAACTTTCTCCACACGCTGTTCGGTCCCAAGCTTAAGCTGGAAGCGGGCTCCGCAATTCCGCTTCATTGGGCGATCAACTCCGTCAAGAAGGGCGGGATCGTCTCGATCGTCGGGGTCTATGGGCCAACCGGCAACATGGTCCCCATCGGCAATGTGGTGAACAAGGGGCTGACCGTGCGCGCCAACCAGGCATCGGTGAAGCGGCTGTTGCCGCGGCTGATCGAGCATGTTCGCGTCGGACACATCAACCCCAAGGCGATGATCACTCATCGCGTGCCGCTGGATGACGTCGCCGACGCCTATCACATGTTCGCGGCCAAGCTCGACGGCTGCATCAAGCCCGTCCTCATCCCGAATGCAGGATAAGGAGAAATGGCAATGAACGCGATCGTGGAAACGTCGGCGATCCACGGCTGGGGCGTGGATGCCGATCCCGAAAACGATCCGACCTATCCGATGCGCGACCAGTCCAGCGAGGGCAATCTCAAGAGCAGCTGGACGCCGCCGCAGATGCAGGAAACCCAGGTCGAGATCCTGCAGTCGATTGAATATATCCGCAGGCCGGCTGTGGCCGGCACCTCGACGCCGCCGAGCGGCATCAGCGGCATCATCCGGCGGGCGGCATTCACCTACAGTGAATCCCATTGGTTTCATTGGCTGATGCTGATGGGGGCGGACCGCATCAACGTGGTCGAAGGTGTCCTGCACGATCTCACCCGCGGCAAGATCCCAAATATTCCGCGCGAGATGGGCGTGCGCGCGGAATGGCGCCACAACAAGCAGGGGCGGGTCAAGAAGATCGCGGTGACGGCCTCGCTCTCAGGCGCACTTGCAGCCTTCGCACTCTACAAACGCAAGAAGGAGCCGGCTCCCTCGGCCCTTCCCGCCGAACGCGCGAGCGGCGCACCCCGCCGCCGCCTTCCTGCGCAGGATAAACCGGACTGATATTGGCAGTAGGTCTGAGGGTGTCCTTCCCGCCGAAATCAGATCGCCAATTCCGCGAGATGCTTCTGCCGGAGCGTGTCGATCGGGACGAGATTGCCGCTTTGCTCGATGTGCCAGAAGGTCCAGCCGTTGCAGGACGGCGCATTCTGAAGGATGGATCCCAGCCGGTGGATGGAGCCGCCCTGCGCACCGCAAAGTAGCGATCCATCGGCCTTCACCTCGGCCTGCCACCGGCGCCGTGCGTCCGTCAAAATCGTGCCCGGCGCGACCAGTCCACTCTCCACCAATAGGCCGAACGCGACCCGGGGCGTTGCCGCCTTTTCCGGAACGCCGACCATCGCGCTCTCGTCGAGCGGCAATGTGGAGTCGATGCGCTGGCGGGCCGCCTCCACGTATTTCGTTTCGCGATCGATCCCTATCCAGCGGCGGCGCAAGCGCCGCGCGACCGCGCCAGTCGTGCCCGTGCCGAAAAAGGGATCGAGCACGATGTCGCCGGGTTTGCTCGCGGCCAGCATCACCCGATACAATAATGCCTCGGGCTTTTGCGTCGGATGGGTCTTGTGGCCGTCATCGTCCTTCAGCCTTTCCGCGCCGCCGCAGATCGGCAGGCTCCAGTCGGAGCGCATCTGGACGTCGTCGTTGAGCCCCTTCATGGCGCGATAATTGAAGGTGTAGCGCGCCTTCTCGCCCTTGGAGCACCAGATCATCGTCTCGTGCGCATTGGTAAACCGCGTGCCCTTGAAATTGGGCATCGGGTTAGCCTTGCGCCAGATGATATCGTTGAGGATCCAGAAGCCGGCATCCTGCACCGCGGCGCCGACCCGAAAGATGTTGTGATAGCTGCCGATCACCCACAAGGTGCCGTCGTCCTTCAGGATACGGCGTGCCTGCTCCAGCCATGCGCGGGTGAAGCGGTCATACGCTTCGAAGCTGTCGAACCGGTCCCAATGGTCCATCACCGCGTCGACCCGTCCACCCTCGGGACGATGGAGGTCACCGCCGAGCTGCAGATTATAGGGCGGATCGGCGAAGATCATGTCGATGCACTTGTCGGGCAGCTTAGCCATTTCAGCCACGCAATCCCCGGTGAGGATCGTATCGAGCGGAAGCAGCGCCAGCGACGGACGCGCATCTGCTTTCCGTATCGGCCGCAGCACACCCACCTAACGAACCCCCAAATCCGGACGAAGCGTGCCTGATGGATGCGGCCGGAGTCCGCGGTCAAGCCCGTGACGCAGCGATACGAGCCGATCAGCGCGGGCAGATTGGCCGTCTCACCAAAAGTTATCCACAGGATGTGGGAGTCCGCCCCCGTGTTCCAACTCAACCTGTTGTGGGTGTTGCGGAAAAGACTCGCCTGGGGTCCGATCGACGGACGATCAGTGCTTGAGGCGCGTCCGGGCTCGGGCTAACACGGCGCAAAGACGTCAATCATGGGGACGGACAGATGGCCGAAAGCGGCGCTCCTATCGATCTTCCCGCGCATGAGCGGGCCTATTCGCGCTTTATCGGGCTCTTTAAATATGGCGCGATCGCCTGCTTCATTATCGCGTTTCTCATCATCTTTCTGATTACACGCTGAGCGGCATGGCCGTTCGCATCGCCGTTCTCAAAGAGAAAGCGGCAGGAGAGAAGCGGGTCGCCGCGACGCCTGAGACGGTTAAGAAATTCATCGCTTTGGGCGCAACGCTCGCAGTCGAGGCGGGTGCGGGCGAGGCGGCATCGATCTCCGATCAAGCCTATGCCGATGCAGGTGCAACGATCGGGGATCGCACGGCCACGCTGCCGGGCGCAGACATCATCCTTGGCGTGCAGGGTCCCGATCCGGCGGGTCTTGCCGGCGCCAAGCTGGGTGCGTGGATCGTGGCAGGCCTCAACCCTTTCGGCGATCGCGCTCGGATCGATGCTTACGCCCTCGCTGGCTACGAGGCACTGGCGATGGAGTTCATGCCGCGCATCACGCGCGCCCAGTCCATGGATATCTTGTCGTCACAGTCGAACCTGTCCGGGTACAAGGCGGTGCTCGATGCGGCGTCCGAATATGGCCGCGCCTTCCCGATGATGATGACCGCCGCCGGTACCGTTTCTGCCGCGCGGGTCTTCATCATGGGCGTGGGCGTTGCCGGCCTCCAGGCGATCGCCACCGCGCGGCGCCTGGGCGCGCAGGTCTCCGCCACCGACGTACGCTCAGCTACCAGGGAGCAGATCCAATCGCTGGGCGCCAAGCCGATCTTCGTCGAGAATGTCGCCGGCATCGAGGGCGAGGGGTCGGGCGGCTATGCGACCGAGATGTCGCCGGAATATCAGAAAGCCCAGGCCGAGCTGGTGTCGAGCCACATCGCCAAGCAGGATATCGTCATCACCACGGCGCTCATCCCCGGGCGCGCCGCACCGCGGCTGATCAGCGACATGCAGATCGCCAGCATGCGCCCCGGCAGCGTGATTGTCGATCTTGCAGTCGAGCAGGGCGGTAACGTCGAAGGCGCCAAGGCCGGTGAGGTGGTCGAGGTCCACGGCGTCAAGATCGTCGGCCACCGCAACGTGCCCTCGCGTCTCGCAGCCGACACCAGCGCCCTGTTCTCCCGCAACCTTTTCAACTTCTTGTCGGCTTTCTGGGACAAGGATGGCGGGTTGCCAGTCCTCGATGATGAGATCGGCAACGCTATCCGCCTGACCCAGGGCGGCAAAGTGGTGAACCCGCGACTCTTGAGCTGACGGAGACGGCGCAATGGACTTCATCTCGATCCTGTCGATCTTCGTGCTGGCCTGCTTCGTCGGTTATTACGTCGTCTGGTCTGTCACGCCCGCCTTGCACACGCCGCTGATGGCGGTGACCAATGCCATCTCGTCCGTGATCATCGTCGGGGCCCTGATCGCCAGTGCCGCCGGTGTCTTGCCGGTCCTGCCTGCAAAAATAGTAGCAACCAGCCCCGCCCAGCCGGTCGCCGTTGACAAGGACATTGCGCCGACTGGTGTCGCGCTGGCGGAAAAGGTCGTGGTGGCGCCACCGGTTCAGGCTGCATCCGGCACCGGTCACGCTTTGTCCAAATGGCTCGGGCTGATTGCCGTGGCGCTGGCGAGCGTGAACATCTTTGGCGGCTTCGCGGTCACGGCGCGTATGCTGGCAATGTATAAGAAGAAAGATCGGCCGGCAGTCGCCAAGTGAGGCGGGTGTAGCTGACAATAAGGGGCTGAAGGGAAGCAGATGGAGCAGGCGGTAAACCCCTGGGCGATGCTCGCCTACCTGATTGCGGGCATTTGCTTCATCCTCGCCCTGCGCGGCCTGTCGAGCCCGACCAGCAGCCGTCGGGGCAACCGCTTCGGCATGTTTGGCATGGCGCTGGCGGTGAGCACCACGCTCGTCATGCATCATGTCGGCTCGCTGTGGGAAATCGCCGTCGCCATCCTGATCGGCGGCGGCGTCGGCTTCGTAATCGCCCGCCGGATCGCCATGACTGCGATGCCGCAGCTCGTGGCGGCTTTCCATTCGCTCGTCGGTCTGGCGGCCGTGCTCGTTGCGTGCGCTGCCTACCTCAATCCGCAAGCTTTCGGCATCGCCGATGCGGACGGCATCATCCACCGTGTCAGCCGGATCGAAATGGGCTTGGGGGTCGCGATCGGCGCGATCACCTTCTCGGGATCGGTCATCGCCTTCCTCAAATTGAACGGCAACATGTCGGGCAAGCCGATCATGCTTCCCGCGCGCCACGTCATCAACCTGGCCGTGCTGGCGGGAATCCTTGGCCTGATCGCCTACTTCCTTACCGATCAGGCGCCGTGGGTGTTCTTCACCGTCACCGCCTTGAGCTTCGCGATCGGCTTCCTGCTGATCATCCCGATCGGTGGGGCGGACATGCCGGTCGTCGTTTCGATGCTGAACAGCTATTCCGGTTGGGCGGCGGCGGCGATGGGCTTCACGCTTCACAACAGCGCGATGATCATCACTGGCGCTCTGGTCGGCTCGTCGGGCGCGATCCTGTCCTATATCATGTGCCGCGCCATGAACCGCAGCTTCATCTCGGTCATAGCTGGTGGCTTCGGTGGGGATAGCGGCGGGGCCGCCGGCGCCGCCGCGATCGATCGGCCGTGGAAGCGCGGTTCGGCCGAAGATGCGGCTTTCTTGATGAGCCAAGCCGAGCAGGTCATCATCGTCCCAGGCTACGGCATGGCGGTCGCCCAGGCTCAGCATGCTCTGCGGGAAATGGCGGATCAGCTGAAGGCGCAAGGCGTGACGGTGAAATACGCCATTCATCCCGTCGCCGGTCGGATGCCCGGCCATATGAACGTGCTGCTCGCCGAAGCTAATGTCCCCTATGACGAGGTGTTCGAGCTGGAGGACATCAACTCGGAATTCGCGCAAACCGATGTTGCTTTCGTGATCGGCGCTAATGATGTCACCAATCCCGCAGCCAAGACCGACAAGAGCTCTCCCATTTACGGCATGCCCGTGCTTGACGTGGAGAAGGCCAAGACGGTGCTGTTTGTGAAGCGGAGCATGGGGGGCGTAGGCTATGCCGGCGTCGACAATGAAGTCTTCTATCGCGACAACACCATGATGCTGCTCGCGGACGCCAAGAAGATGGTCGAGGATATCGTCAAGGCGATGGCCCACTAGCGCGTACGGGCGCCAGGTCGCCGTCGGTCGGCCGATCAGCGATTTTTTGCCTTTCGTTCCAGCCGGGCAGGCGCATTCGAGCCCTCTCTTGGCCTTTAATCCGATACGGACTATATCCTTTTGTTCGTCTTAGTCGTAGCGTTCATTGGTCAATCCGAAATGGTTCAAAATTACGGCCACCTCGGGTCGAGTGCCGCTAGGCTCTCTCTCATGTCGCAAGGGGGCGTCAAACTGCGGCTATCGCACGCCGCGCAGCGCGGACGTCGCGCCTGATGAGCGAGCCTGCCGACGAGGGTTCGCCACAGCTGCGCCAGTTGAGTGCTGAGGTCGATCGCATCGCCCGGGCACTCGCCAAGCTGTCCCAGCCGAAATCAGATGAGCCGCCGCCGAACGTGCTGGAGCGCCGCCAGCAGCCGGATCGGCGTGCCCAGCCCGATCGCCGCGATACTGCGCGCGCCGAGATGCTCGCCACGTTGCGCGGGATCATGCGCGCCCGGCGGATGCGAGAGCAATTCTTCAACGCGGATTTGTTCGCCGATCCGGCATGGGACATGTTGCTCGATCTGCTGCATGCGCGGCTTGAGCAGCGGCCAGTAGCGGTTTCCAGCTTGTGTATCGCCGCGGCGGTGCCGCCCACCACTGCGCTCCGCTGGATCAAGCGGTTGACCGACGAGGGCGTTTTCATTCGCACGGCCGATCCGCATGACGGTAGGCGTATCTTCATCGATCTTTCGGACACGGCCGCGGACGGCATGGCAGCCTATATGCAGCAGGTCGGGCGCATGGGCTTCGGGTTTCTCCAGCAATAGACGCGTACGGCCGGCGCCTTATGGCCCCCTGCGCAGCGTCGCCGCGACAAGCGCGATACGATCGACATCGCGATAAGCAGGCCCATCCAGTTCCTCGCCGAACACGTCGGGATCCAGTTCTCGATAACAGAGAGAACAGCCGGCGCTGGCGGCCCTTTGGGCAAGAGCCGTGCGCAGCGCATCCTGCCCGCCCACAATTGCACTGCCGGTATAAAGGATAACGCGCCCCCCCGGCGCCACCCGGTCGAGCGCAGCCGTCGTCAGTTCGAGCGACAATTCGGCGCCGTGCATTCCGCCTCCGTCGCGATAGGTGCGTGCGCCGTCATCGACGATATATGGCGGGTTGATCGTGGCGATATCGATTGGGCCGTCCACACGCTCCAGTCCCGCGGTCTCGATTATATCGATCCGCGCCCCCGCCGCGGCGGCATTAAGTCGCGCGAAGCGGAGCGCCCGGGCGTTGATGTCGGTCATCGTGACACGCGCGTCCGGACAGGCAGTCGCAGCGACAATCGCGCCGGCGCCAGCGCCAGTGCCGATATCGACGATCCGGGCATCCGCTGCGGGCGCCTCGCACGAAAGTTCGCGCGCAATCAGATCGGCAAAGCGATAGCTGTCTGGTCCGAAGAAAACCGCCTCCTGCGTGACGGTCGGATAGGCCGAGTGGAGATAAAGCTTGCCGCGAAGGGCGGAGACGCGGATTCGGCTGCGCTGGCCGCTCGCGGCTGCTTCCAGCATGTCTGCCGTCGCCAGACACTCTAGAAGATCGGGCGGCATGACCCCGGGCTGAAACGGCAGGCTCCAACCGAGCACGTCTTCTATGGTGTGCGCAACCTGCCGGTCAGGTCGTGACAGGACGCGCGCGTGCGTCGCTGGGGTTGGCGTCACGAACGTATAATTTCGCTGCTTGAGCAGGCGCAGCAAATCCAGCAGCGCTGCGTCGGCTGGCATAGCGCGCGCCAATGTGGGGGTTTCCATAGAGCGGGATTGCCGCACCGCGGGCGATCGCGCAAGCAAGGCCCAGGGAGTAATTATGCGTTTTCTCGGTGTTACCGAAACCTGCGATCTGGCGGCGCTGTACCTGCGGCTGTTGGCCGAAGGGCACGAGGTGCGCGTGGCCATCTCGGAACCGCTGGCACAAGGGACGCTTGCCGGCTTGATCGACCAGGTCGCCGATTGGCGAGCCGAACTCGATTGGGTGCGCGCTGCCGGCCGGGACGGCGTGATCCTGTTCGAAAGCGTGTCCGAAGGTTTTGGTGCCCTGCAGGATGATCTCCGCCGGGACGGCTTTCAGGTCATCGGCGGCAGCGCCTATGGCGACCGCCTCGAGAACGACCGCGCCTTTGCGCAGCAATTATTGGCCGAGTTAGGCTTCCCCCGCGGCCATGTGTGGGAATTTTCATGCGCAGCGGAGGCCGGTGCTTTTATCGCGGCGAACCCGGCACGTTACGTCCTTAAATTCAGTGGCGCAGATCATAGTGCGGACGACACCTACGTCGGTGAACTGGCGGACGGAAGTGATGTGCGTGCGATGCTAGTCCATAAAGTCGCGCACCGGGGTAAGGTACGCTTCATCCTTATGGAGCATCTTGAGGGGATCGAAGTGGGCATCGGCGCCTACTTCGATGGCGAGCATTTCCTCACCCCGGCCTGCCTAGATTGGGAGCATAAGCGCTTCTTCGCCGGCGATATCGGAGAACTCACCGGAGAGATGGGCACGGTGGCCACCTATGATCGCACGGATCATTTCTTTGAAAGCACGCTTGCGCGGCTGGAGCCGCATCTGCGCGGGCGCGGCCACGTCGGCTATATCAACCTCAATACCATCGTGAATGCACGCGGCATCTGGCCGCTCGAATTCACCTGCCGCTTTGGATATCCGGGCTTCGCAGTGCTGGAGCCGCTGCAGGCTCTCTCCTGGGGTCTGCTGTTCCGACAGATGCTGGACGGCGTGGGAGGGCGCTTTCCGCATCACCCCGGCTTTGCGGTCGGGGTTGTCATGACGACGCCGCCCTTTCCTTATTCGCGGCATCAGGTGTCCGCCCCGGTCGGGCTGCCAATTTTGCTCGATCCGAGCCTCGACGAAGCCGAACGTCGTCATTTCCATTTCGGGGAGATCGGATCAGGACCAGGTGGCCTCGTCACCAGCGGCGTATATGGCTGGACCATGGTAATAACCGCCGTCGCGCCGACGGTCGCGGCGGCGCAGGCGCTCGCTTATGCGCACATAGGTCGGATCACCATCCCTAACGCGCGCTATCGGCGCGACATTGGCGATCGTCTGGCCGCGACGGATCTTGCCGCGCTCGAACAGCTCGGGCTTTTCGGCTAGAAGGTCAGACCGTTGGTGCGCACGCTGTCGCAGATCGTGCGATAATCCGAGGTAAGTTCGGTCCCCTCCGGCAGATTGTCTGCGGCGAAGTCTCGGCCAAAAGCGATGCCATCCGAAATCGTGTTGGGCGTTTCCGAATGGTTGAAGTGGCGACCGTTATCCCCGCACAGCACCCATAAACCGGTCTGCGCATGCCACGTGGAATATGTATGCAGGTAAGCCTGCATTGGGGGCGGCAAGCTGGCAATCTCATCCTTGGTATAGACCCGATCGATACGGCTATCATATTGCCAGATCAGGTCGCCCCTGCGCACCGGTTGCAGCAGGAAGATGCCGATTCCGTGGATGCCGCTCGGCTTCAACTCCGTCTCGACGATCATCATGCGGCACGGCCTTTCCCAAACAATGCAGCTGCATTGTCTCGGAATAGCGCAGCGTCAATTAACCTAGGCTAAGCCTGCCATTTCGTAAGCCCGGATGGTCAATTTGTCGCGGTGGCGGAATTCATCGTTTGGCCTCGTGCTTGGCGGGATTGCGCACGCGTTCGATCCCGGCCATCCCTTGACGATGGCGCTTCCCTCAACCCCATGCCTGGTGCTGGATGTCGACGCGTTGCGTCGCAATGTGGCTCGGATGGCGGAGTTCGCAAAGGACCGCGGCCTGCGATTGCGACCCCATGCAAAAACTCACAAAAGTCGGGAGGTGGCAGCTCTGCAGGCGCAGGCGGGGGCTGTCGGTATCTGCTGTGCGACATTGTACGAGGCCGAACAGCTCGCCGGCGCGGCGCCATCTATCCTGCTGACCTCGCCGATCGCAGGTCCGCAGGCTATCGCGCGTGTTGCGGCGCTGGTGGAGCGCGGTGTGGATTTGGCGGTGGTCGCCGATCATCCGGCCTTCCTCTCCGCACTGGCTACCGCGCTCCCAGCGGAAGGTCGGCTCAGCGTATTGGTCGATATCGATCCGGGCATGGGGCGAACCGGTGTGGCGTCCCCGGCTGATGCGGTGGCACTCGCCAGGGCGATCACAGCTCACGCCAGCCTGCGCTTCGGCGGCATCCAATATTACTGTGGGGGAGAACAGCACATTCCGGCGCTGGCCGCGCGGCGAGCGGCGATCGGTATGCGCAACATCCGCCTTGCCGGAACGATATCCGCGTTGACTAGCGCCGGCTTGCAACCGGCTGTTGTTACCGGCGGGGGAACCGGAACGCATGGCATCGATGCGGATGCTGGCCTGCTAACAGAGCTGCAGGCTGGTTCCTACGTCTTCATGGATCAGGATTATGGCGCATGCGAGTTGGGCGGCGCCGGCCCGTTCGAATTGGCGCTTACCGTCCACGCAACTGTTGTAAGCGCCAACCAGGCGGGATGGGTCACGATCGACGCGGGTATCAAGGCGATCGCTACCGATAGCGGCCGGCCGGCCGTGATGAGGGGAGCGCCTACCGATAGCGTCTATGGGTTCACCGGCGATGAATTCGGCCGTCTTGATTTGCCTGCGCAAGGCGCGCCGCTTGCAGTCGGCACGCGCATCGTCATGGCGGCATCGCATTGCGATCCTACCGCCAATCTGCATGGAATCTATCATTTGATGAAAGATAATGCTGCGGCCGGGATTTGGCTTGCGGAGGCTCGCGGCTACGGACCAACGCCCTGATCGGCGATAAAATTGTGATCTTACGGGTGTAAATCGCGCTCCGCGGCGTCGATAGCGGCAAGAAGCTGATGAAAATTGTGCCCGTCGTCGATGCGATAAATGCGTCGGAAACCCTGACCCAGGACCGAAAGGTCATGTTCTGTTAGCAGGCCCACCGCTACGACGCGATGCTCCTGCGCCTCATCGCGCCTCTTTCCGGCATACGCGTCGCTACTCATACTCATGGGTCCTTAACCGGCCAGAAGGGCTTAAGGTTGCCATCGTTCCGCAGGCGCGGCGATCATCAGACCATTGGTGCAGGCCTGCGCCGGAACAGGGCGGGCGACCGGCAGGTAGTGCAGCGGGCAAACGTACTCGCGTCATGCCGCGCCGGAGCCCGCCACCGATGAAAGCCTAACATGCACAAAAATTTCATGATTTCTTACTCCCCCAGCAACACGGGCGCGGCAAAGACGCACGAGGCGAGCAAATGATCCGCTACGGGCGCGCCGATCGTGCACGCTACTCGCACGGCCACTAAGCGCCGTTGCAGCTAATCCTTGGATCGCGCTTGTTCATTCAGCGGCTGCGGGTGATGGGGCACAAGGATCAGTGTTCGCCCCTCCACCCGCCAGCTTTGCAGACGCGATAGGAAGTTCATCCCGACGACCTCTGTCTGTTCCAAAGTGGGTGAAACCACCACTCCCAGGTCGCGCGCGACTATGTTACCAAGGCGCAGCTCTGACGCGGTTGCCGTTCTGGCCGTGATCGCGCCATTGGCGGTCTTCAGCACTACCGGGAACAATGCTGGCGTGGGTTTCAGTCCGGCTGCGATTGCCGTGGTCTCCGACACCGCGGTGAAAGTCGCGCGACTGTCCACCAGCATCCGGCGTTCCACCCCGTCAATCGTGACGCGAACCCAGAAGTGCCCATCGGGCGACATCGGGATGCGCATTTCCGTACCGGATACTTGCTGCTCGCCGCCGTCCAGGCGCAATATCCGGGTGAGATGCGCGAATGTGGGGTCGAACATCTGCCGTTGTTGCACGGTACCAAATAGCAGCACCAGCAGAAGAGCCCAGCAGGCCAGCCGCAGGAGAGTGCCGATGATTGGAATGCGCCGCGTCATCAAGCTTATCACGATCAAGGCAGCGAACGTGATCCCGGCATAAGCGAGCAGGCTGGGGGTAAGCGAGGACATTGGGTTTGGAGATGTCGTCGGAAAGCAGTCTGTACAAGGGCCTGTCGACAGTATCGACCCAGGGTCTCTCTTCGAGAGGGTAGATCGGCTAGTCTGCGCGACCGGTCGCCGGCCATGCGGTACGATAGCGATCACGGTCTGCTCGGCAGCGCGCGAGGTCCAAATCTCCATTGCGGATAGCAGCTTCCGCGCTGGCTCTACTCATTCCGCCGATTATTCCCTTCGGTAAGGGAGTCGGCAGGCACGGGTCCGGGCTCATCGCGGGGGGCGGAGCCGGGCTGGACAAAGAGAGCGGCGCGACCGGCTTCGATGTGACGCACGCGCTCAGCATCAAGGCAGTCAGCACCACCGGCGGCAGTCGCGGCATAGCTATATAGCTCCTGGTCGGACCGGCGGGCGAGCGTAGAAATGCGGGTTAGCTCGGCGGCGTGGCGTGCGTCGGCATCGATGATGCGGTCGCGCCCCTCCAATGCTATCTGGGCGGCGGCGACGTGGCTTGCCAGGACTTCGGGGAATTGCCGCATCTGGCCATCGGCCAGGCCGGCGTGATAACGCGCCTCTCCATAGGCCGCGATCGTCCGCTCTCCCAAAACGGCAAGGACCGCCGCCGCCAGTACGGCCGCGACGGTCCAGATCAGCTTGCTCCACATCGGCGTTCAGTCGGTTATGCAATGACGTGTTTGGTGGTGAGCCGTAGTACGACGTTGGCGACGGCGACCGCGCCCATGATTGCCGTCACGACCGTATCCTGGTCGATACCGGCGGGGAGCAGCTTGGTTGTGCCGAGCAGCGCGAAAAGCGTTGCAACGATATTCACCCACATCGTGCGACTCTGCCACCGGTCCAGTCTTCGCCGAGTTGGGCGCCGAGTGCCGCATGATCCTGCGCGAGCGCGTGGTGGTGGTTGATGATGTCGCGCTGATTGGCTTCGGCCTGCGCCTGCTGGGCCCGCTGGGTCAGCGCATGATGTTGGGACGCCTCGCTCTCGTAGATCGCCTGCAGCTGGTAAAAGGCCTGCGGGTCCTCCGCTAACAGCGCCGGATCGGGGCGCTGCGGCGAATAATTGGCCGCGATCTGCTCCAGATGGGCGGCATAGAGACGCTGTTGCTCGGCAAAGGCGGCATTGGCTTCGGCCATTGCGTTGCGCTTGGCTTCGGCCGCCGCCATCGTCGCCGATTGCAGGGCACGTTCGCGCTGGGCTTCCCGCTCGGCGACCTTCGTCTGAAGGTCCGGCGGCAGCTGCTCGAACAAGTCTTTGGCGTCGCTGTCCCAGGATATTGGCGGCGCGATGGCCGGGTCGCCCGGTTCCGCCGCCTGGTCCTGCTCGTTCTCGCCGGGCTCCTGCCCGGTCTCGTTTGAAGAAATCTCGTCCTCGCGCTCGTCCTCGAGCTGGTCGAGGAACTCCGCGAAATCTTCGACCCGGTCGTCCGCGGACGCCGGTGCGGAGGCCTCCGCATCATGCTGCAGATCGGCCATGCGCATCTCCTGTTGGTTGCGTTGGGAAAAGGATAGGGGCTACGAAATCGGTTCGACGAAAGGGGACGCGCATGCGCATCAGGAACAGGCAGGCCGCGCTGATCGCAGCCTTGATGGTGCTGGTGGCTGGTTTCGTGCTGTTCGTGCTGCCGCCCGCGGCTACCGATTCCGAAAAAGCGTTCCGTCTGGTCGTCGCCGTCGCTGCGTTGCTTGCCGCCGCGCTGCGTTGGCGCCGGGCCATTCGCGACGACGGTACTGTGGACCGTCCCCGTGACGGCGACGGGGAGGCGCGATGAGGAATATCGATTCCCGCACGCTCGCCTTCGGCGTCGCCATGCTAATTCTGGGCGGCGTCCTGCTGTACGCTGCCGCCAATCCGATAATGCGCTACGCCGGCGGTATCAGCGCTTTCGCGATCGGCTTAGGCGCCGTGCGCTACGGCCTCAGGCTCGAGTAAACGATCGGTTCAGCGCCCTGCGCGGGTGCCGCTCGCATTGCTGAGTTCCTCCGCCGCGATCCGCTGCAAGGTCACGGCGGTGGCCGGGCTCAGCCCGATTTCGTCGGCGGCTTTCTCGCGCGTTCCCAGCGTCCGGGGATCCACGCCGGTAACCCGGCCGAAGATCACCAGCGCCGCCAGATAATAGCCCGCAGCGCTCGCGTGATAATGGTCCCACGTCCACAGATCGATCTTGCCGAAGGCGATGCCGTCATAGGGATTGGGGTCCGCCACGCCCTGGTCCATCGCCCGCAACCATGCCTCGCCCACCGGCAGCGTGCCCGCGAACAGCTCGCCATTGGCCGCGATCGCCAGCGCATTGCCGCGCGCGATATCGTCGGTCATCGCCCGGATCGGTTTGCCCCGCCACGGTGTCCCCGCCGGGTAAGTCAGGTCGGCCCGCGACCAGGTCGTCTCCAGCAGCACCCGCACCCTTGGGTTGGCGGTCTTGAACATTGTCGCCAGCCGCGCCGCGTCGCGCACATGCGCCGCCGGATCGCCCGGCCGGACCTTGTCGAGCGTGCTGTAATCCTGCAGCACCACCACGTCCCACGCGCCGGCTAGCTGCGGCCGCTTGTTGGCGAGGTGGAAGGCGAAATCCTGCCCGCTCGCCGTCTCCAGGCTTACGTCCCACCCTGGCGCCGCCTGTTCGGCGAACCGCTTGAACAGCGCCGGCACGCCGCCAACGCCGTCCCGGTTGAGATCGTGCACCAGATCCGGCCGATAGGTTTTCACCGCCGATCCCGCGCCAAAGGTGAAGCTGTTGCCGACGAACAGGATTCGCTCGGCCGTCCCGGCGGCGGCCGGCGCGCATAACAATGCGATTGCGGCCGCGATTTTCAACAACCCATGCCTAAGCGCTGGCGGAACGAAGGAGATAAGCATCGTCTTCTCCCCTATCCGTTTCCAACGGCCCGGCAACGATCTGTATTTGGGCAAAGCTTTATGGTTCAAGCGCCCCTGCTTTGGCTTTGTCGTGTTTGGCAATCCGCCCGATCAGCCGCTCCGCCAGATAAACGCCCGCCTCCGCGACCAGCCCGACCGCCAGGCCCGCCAGCACGTCGCTCGGATAATGTTTGCCGCGCGGAATCTGGATCGCGCCCGTCGCCGCGGCAATGCCATAGGCCGTTGCCGCGCGCTCCGGATATTCGCGCGCATAGGCCCGTGCCACCGCCACCGCGCCGGCGGTATGGCCGGACGGGAAGCTGTTCAGCGCGCTGGCGTGCGCGTGGCCTTTCTCCGCTTTGTAGCGGCCGCCATTCGCGCGCACGAACGGCCGGGTGCGATCGATCCGGTGCTTGACCGCGCTCTTGATTTCCGTCGCCAGCAATTCGGCCGCCAGCATCCGGCCACCCGCACGTGCCAGCCGTCCGTTGCCCAGGATCAGCCCCGCCGCGAACGTTATCGCGCAGATCGTGATCAGCGGAGGCTGGTCGGCCAGCTCGCTGGCCTTTCCCGCCGCCCGGACAAACAGGCTGTTCCGCCCCGGTGCGACTGCATCGCCCACGGAAATGTCGGCCTTCTCGGCCGTGCTGCGTTTTCTCATGCGGTCTTAATGCTTGGCCGCGCCTTCCGTGCCTTGATCGGGAATCAGCGACATGATGTAATAGCGCACCCCGGCGGCAGGCTCGGCCGAGGCGGTTTTCGGCGCCTTGATCACCAAGGATTGCGTCACCGATCCGCACACTGCCGCATCGGTCTGCCCATTCCCGCTCGAGGCCATGATCTCGCATTCCAGCGCACGCCCATCCTGGCCGAACACCACCATCAGGCTCACCGGCTGCACATAGCCGGGCGGGAGCGCTGCGACCCTGGTCTTGGCATAGATCCGCGCGCGCGGCTGGTTCTGCTCCATCGTCCAGGTCATGGCGAGCCGGTACTCGCCCGCGATCGCCTTGCCGTCGGCGTCGCGTGCCGGCTCGAACCGGCTGCGCGTCTGCGCCAGCGTGCAGGTCGCGCTGTCGAGCGATACCGATTTGCTGCTTTCGGTCACGGCGCAGCGATCGACCCGTCCGTCAGGCCCGATATGCAGCACGGCGGACACGATGCCGGTCTCGCCGCGCTTCATCGCCTTGGCCGGATAATCCTCGAACGTGATGCGCCCGCTGTCGCTCAACCGTTGTGGCGGATGGGCGAAGGCGACGGCCGCCTGCAGCGCCATGATCATCAACATTTCAGCCCCCGACTCCCCAGCGGTGCTCCATTGTAGGGCAAATCGTGGCCTGAAAACCAGCCGTTACAGGAATCGCCGCCGCGCCTCGGGCAATCGGGCGATGCGGTCGGCATGGTCCTGCGCCGCCTGTTCCAGCTTGCCGGCGTTGACGATGTGCGTGACGTGCGCCTCGATCTGGTCGACGATCTTGGCGGCCATGCCCAGCTTGAGCAAAGCGGCCGTGTCGCTCGGCATCAGATCGGCGGCCCGGTCGAAATAGGCGCGGCGCAACGTCGCCAGCACCTCGCGCAACCCGCCATCCTCCTCGTAAAACGCCTGCCAGCGCGCACCGCGGTGGATCGGGTCCTCGTTCATTGGTCGAGCGCTCCGCCCTGCCGCAGCGGCGCGATATCGCCTGGCGGACGCCGCCCGCAGCCGCGCCGTCGCGACCCCGTCTGCTCCGCTTCGAAGCGGCGTTCGGCCAGGCTGAACTCCATCGCCATCCGCTCGCGCGCCAGCGCCGCCTCGGCGGTGGCCCTGTCGCGCGCCAGCGCGACCTCCGCTGCGGAGGTGTCGCGCTCCAGCTGCAGCTTGAGCGCGCTTTCCTCGCGCAGCGCGTCCAGCTTGGCCTGGCCTTGCTGGCGCCCGAGCATCAGGTCCGCCTCGGCCTTCTGCCGTTCGAGCATCAGCCGCTGGCGCTGCGCCTCGGCATCGGCCTGCGCCTTGACCATCGCCGCATCGGGCGGGGCGGGGGCCTGGCCCTGGCCGGCGGCGGGGTCCTGGAAATAATCGGTGGGAATGCCAAGCCCCGCATCCCGCACCATCGCCGACAGATTCTTGAAGATGTTGCGCGGCGTCGCCAGCCCCACCGGCAGCGCTTCCTTCTGCATGTCGAGCATCTGCGCGCGATATTGCAGTCGTTGGTCCTTGCGGCCGGAGCCCAGCCCCACCCGCGCCGTCGCCGACAGGCCGCTCGGCCACCGCCTTGGATCCACCGTCCGCGCCTGCCCGTCCACGCGGATCGCGAACGGCTTGCCCACCGCCACCATCAGCCGCAATTTCTTGGCGAACAATCGCGCCAGCGCTTCGGCGAAGTTGCGCGCGACATATTCCTCCATCTGCTGGCCCTGCGCCTGCATCAGCGCGGTACCGGTCGCGGTCTTGTTGAGCGCGTCCGCGTCCAGCCCCTGGTTCAGCCGCGTGATCCCGGTCCGGCTCTCGCGCTCGCCGGTGATATATTCCAGCATGGTCATGCCCTTGGCCATGTCGAACGCTTCGTACAGCGGCTCGGGCTTGCTCGGCCCGCGCCCGCGCACCAGCCCGCCCGGCCGCACCATCAGCAGATCGTCGATCGTGTCCTCGGTCATGCATTCCTGCGGCACGTACATGCGCGGATTGTTGGTCAGGTACAGGCCGTTGAGCTGCTGCCGCAGGATCACCGATTTGATCCGCTGCAAATCCATCACCTTGTCCGCCAGGCTGTGGCCGACCATGCGGTGCGCGCGCGGGAACGGGCACCACACCACGAACGGATTCTCGTCCACCTCCTCCACCTCGAGGATGACGTCGTCGACGCGGAAGATCTTGACCAGCTCGTCCACGCCGTCGCCGTCCAGGTCGATGCGTTTATATTCCTCGCGCAGCCACAGCTTGCGCGTGGTCGACGGCGCGATCTGCGTCTCGTCCAGCCAGCGCGCATTGCTGCGCATGTCGAGCCGGATCGGCATGCTGTCCGCCGGCAAACTCTCCACCAGCGCGCGGTCGAAGCCCATCGCGATCAGGTCGCTCACGCTCTTGGCCGATCGGTGGCACAGATAGTCGCTGTCATCCTCGTGCCGCGTGCGGCTGGCGAACAGGAATTCCTCCGATGGGATCGGATAATCAACGAAGCGCACTTCCTGCGTCCGCTCGACCGCCTCGATCAGGAAGCTGCCGTCGCCATTGTCGGTCGCCGCCGATATCTCCGCGCCATTGCCGTGCAGCGCCGCCAATTGGTCCTCGCTTACCAGCCCGCGCCTTTTGACCACCTTGTCATGCGTCTCGGCGCAGGTCTTGGCGATGCCGATCTTCTCGATCAGGCCCGACTGGATCCAGTCGTGGATTACGCGATAGCCGTCCTGCCCCTTCATGAAGCTATAGGTCACCGCCGCCGTCGCCTCCTCGGCCGCCGCCTCGCCCTCGGCCTCGGCGCTCTCGAACTCGACCACGCGGTCGCCGGCGACGATCGTGCGCGACGTGCTGATCGTCATATAATCGACGACCTCGGCGACGTCGGGCGTCACTACCTGGCTCAGTCCCTCCTCCTCGTCGCCGAACGGCCGCGCCTCGTAATAATCGATCGCCACCGATTGCTCCTCGGCCAGCGTGCTGTCGCGAAACGACAAGGCCAGCCGCTCATCCTCCGCCAGCAGGGCGGCAAGCTCGGCATGCGTGATTGCGTCGGGCATGGTCGCCATGAACGATCCTTTCAGAAATTATCGTCGCCCAGCGAAGGCTGGGGCCTCAGGAGGAGGCGCAGATCCTCAACTGCATCGACCACCTCGGCACAGTGGCGGCTCGGGGTGGCACGGACCTCGCCTAAAGCCGTCATCCCGGCGCAGGCCGGGATCCATTCCGCGGCGAGGCGTCCAGTCCGGAAGCGCGTCCGCCCCACCGCCGTTCGTGCTGAGCGAAGTCGAAGCACCGCTCTTCCTCGCCCGGTCAGACATGTTCTTGCTCGAACCGCCCCCCCCGGTGCAGCCTCGTCCCATGAGCGACAACCAATATCGCGGAGGACCGAGCGTCGGTGGGATGTGGGGCTGCGGCGTTGCGGCCCTGCTCGGAGCGCCCTTGTTCGCCGTCTTGATCGTCGGTGACGCATTGGGTGACTGCGCTCCGGACATAAACTGCCACAAGGGCTTTCTCAGCCACGTTGCGCTTCCGACAGCCATCGCCGTAACCTTGATATTCGTCGCAGTCCGCGCGCTCGTCGGCTTCATTCGGCGAGACGGCCGTTAACCGCCCGCCCTCTCCCGCACGCGCCGGAAGCTTAAGGCCCGGCTAGGCAACACTGGCCCCGTCACCCCGGCGCAGGCCGGGGTCCACTCAGCGGCCAGGCTAATTCGCCTTTACGACGCTAAGCCTGCCCCACCATCGCACCGCATCGCCGATCGCTCATCCAGTGGCGTATTCGTCCGCTTCCCCGGTGGCGTAAACGCAATCGAAACCCGGTAGCATGCCGGCCGCCCGGCCAGCGGATAATAGATCACCCGATCCAGCCGCGCCGGCGCGATCCGCCCCGCCGCCAGCAATTCCCGCGTCCACACCTTGCCGACCTCGCGCGCCTGCAAAGGGCCGCGGCAATTGTCGACATGGAACAGCCGTGGAAAGCGCACCCCTTCGGTCATCACCATCACCGCGCAACCGTTCAGCCGCCGAACGCTGTCGCCATGATAATCGCGGGCAATGAGATACCGGCGGTTGCCGCACCGCGCGCTCGTCACATCTCCTGCTTCGGGGTAGGTATATTGATAACTGATCACGCACCTCGTGGCCGGCCCGTTCAGGCCGGCCAGTATCTCCGGCGGCGGAAGAGCATCGATCACTAATCACCTCAGCGCGCACGAGTGCTCGGCGGACGATGCCCGGCCAGCGGGAACTCAGATCATAACAGGAACAATACACTCAGGGAACGGTTAGCTTGGTGATGCACGCTTTCTGCCCAACCTGACTTCGTGCGATCGGCCCTAATTCCGCAAGTTTCGCTCTCGGCGCTGCCACTCGTCTTGCAAATGGTATCCAGCTAAGCCGGCAGGGTATCCGTGAAGGAGGCCCATGTCTTGTGGCAGGAAATGGTCGACTAGAAAGTTGTCGCCCAATTGCTGTTTAGCCTTGGGTTGCCATCGCTTCAGGCGAGCCGATATGCCGGCTTTGGATTCCCGTCGCACTCCGGAGGCCAAGCTGAAATCGGGAATGACGCTCCCACCGCCCTTCAGAAAAACACGCTGCTTCTTTCCAGGCAGGACCGTGTCGCCGGCGGCCCAGATTCTCGCTTTAGACAAGCTTTCGCCGATCTCTTCTTTATTGAGCGGGGGTTTGTAGCCCTGAGGCATTGCAGCGAGGTCCGCTTTAGCCATTTGCTGACCAGGGAGCCTTTCGAAAAGCCTCCTTCCGGCCGCACCGCCTGCTGATCCCCACAGCCTTGCCGTTGATGCGTTCTCCAGCGCTTTTTGAAGCGATGGCCTTCGCCCGTTAAACGCGTCCTGAGCCAACGAGCTTACGAATCCTCCTACCGTGCTTGCTTGGCCCGGCTGGCCCCGCGGGGCCATCAGACCTTCAGCCACTCCACCTAGCCCTGCACCAGCATAGTCGCCCAGCGTGCTGTGAGGGTCCGCTAAATATTGACCGCCGATACCTGCCAGGCCTCCGGCGCCAGCGAGCGTCTTCAGTTCCTTGGCGATGATCGGTGCGGTCTCAGCCAGACGAACGCCGCCTCGTCCGATGACGCTGAGGCCACCGGAACCAGCAAGTTGAAGAGCTGCGCCCAACCCTTTGCCCCAGCCGCGGGCGACCGGGTGCTCCTTTGCATCGAGCCGATCCAGTTCGTGCTGCGCTTGAACGCGATGCCGATATGAATCAAAGATGGGTTTGCCGTGATAAGCGTCATAAAATGCGCCGGCTCCCGCAAACAAATGATCGTCGATACCCAATGTTAGGTAATCAAGAGCGCCGTCAATTAGGGCGCCGCTAGCGGAGCGCGGAGCGATTGCTGCCGGGAGGCGGCCGCCGTTAAAGACAAGCCCTCCGCGGCGACGAAGTCGATTCTGTAGCAGCATTTCAACCTCCCTCTGACGACGAGTGAGCGCGGGGGCTCGGGCACCGACGTGAAATGCTGCGATCTAAAAGCCGACGTGGAAGCGCTATAGCCTGGCAACGGTTGGGCAGCGGATGCGCAGTCAGAGTTAGCGTCGCGCTTCAAACAATCCCCCTGTTCGAATACGTAATCCGCCGCTTCGCCATCGGCGCCTCATACGCCATGCACATCAGCCCGAACGCGTCCGCGCCATGGCTCGACCAATCATGTGCCGGCCCCAGGCCAATCCCGCGCACATCGTCCTTCTTCTCATGATACCAGCCGAGCGCATCGCGCCCGCCCGCGGTCGTGTCCGCGTCGAACCACACGCTCGGCATCAGCCGCCGTGCCGCCTCGATCCGGGCCGACGCCGCGCCCTTGCCCTGGTTGGCCACCACCGTCACCCGATAGCCGGCGGCCCGCAGCGCGCTTTCGTAGGAGACGTCATACACCTTGTCCTGCGTCGCGCCGTCGTGCGGCAGCCAGAATTCCGCGCGCTCCGGGCCATAGCCTTGGGCGCGCAGCCAGGTGAGGTGCACCGCCAACGGCTGCCCCACCGCCTCGTAATAATCGCGCACCCGTATCTCGCGGCCCACGAATTGCGCCGGCCAGCAGGCGAAGGCATCCGCCCGCGCGCCGGTGCCGCCAATGTCGCAGAACAGGCGCACCGTCAGCAGCGGATCGAACGCCACGTTGCCGATCCGCCCCTCCGCCTTGGCCGCCGCCAGCGGCCGCGCCAGATAGGCGCCGGCGGTCGCGCTCACATAGCCGCCTTCCCAGATATGGTCATATTGGTCGGGCTGGATGCGCAGGCAATCCTGCCGCTCCTGCTCCAGCTCGGCGGTGAACCACGGATTGTGGCGCCAGTTCGCCTCCACCACGCACGCGCCGGTCGGCAGCTCCGCCCCGCGCAGCATCGCGTCGACCGCATCGGCCTTGCGCCTGGGGTTCCAGCTCCACCACATTTCCGCGCCGCTCGCGCGCATCGTTGGCCGCAACAGGTTGATGCTGTGCTGGGTCGCGCCCTGCGCTTCTTCCCACCAGCTCCGCTTGAAGCCTTCCAGCGATTTGATGCTCTCGGCATTCGCATCCTGCATGCCGCGGAATTCGATCAGCCCGTCGCCGGGCGTGCGGATCACGTCGCGATAGACTTTGAAGCCGTCGCGCTCGCCGAGAACGAACAATGCCAATTTGGCCTCGATCAACGCTTTGGATGATTGCGCCAGATCCCTCTGCACCTCGCGGATGCACACGCTGCGCAGCCCTTCGCCGCCATTCTCACCGGGATGGCGCAGACTGTCGTCGATCATCAGCCCGGCAAAGAAATGCGACTTGCCCGATCCGCGCCCGCCCCACGCCGCCTTGTCGCGCGCAGGGGCGAGCAGGGGATGGAAGGGCTTAGCCGTCTTGATGTGGAGCCGTGACAATCTGCCGCTCGATGACGTGATAGGTCGGGCCGGAGGCTGGGTCATTCGGGTCCTCCTGCTGCAACATGGCGGTGATCATCTTCAGATAATCGACCGGCTTGTCGGCCCGCATCCTGGCGATCACCTCCGCGCCATGCGCATCGAAATCGGTGACGAGATGCTTGGTCAGCGCGCCGCGCAACTTGGTGCGCGGCGACGCCGGTGCGGCACGCTTCTTCTGTGTCATTCTGTCCCCCCGAGTTTGTCAGCTAGATGGCATACGGAATATCGAGATCGCCCCGGGTCAGGGCTTTCCATGACCGTCACCCCGGCGAAGGCCGGGCCCCATCCAGCGGCCTGGTGAATCAGCACCTGGTCCGTCACCCGCCGGTCAGCCGAAGGACCTCTTCGAGTTCAGGCGACATCCGCAGCTCTTCCGGTACGGGGCGTGAATTATAGGCGCGCATGGAATGTCGGCCTGCGCTGTTGCTGCTCGGCGCCCGGCTGATTGGCCGCGCGCTCTCGCTCTGAAACGCCGTTGTGACCATCTTCAGATAGTCCGCGGGCTTTTCGTTGCGCAGATTGGCGATCACCTCGGCGCCATAGGCCGTGAAGTCGTTGATCAGATGGTCGGCGAGCGCGGCGTTTAGCCGCTCGCGTGCCGTTTCCGCCTGGCGCTTCCGCGTGCTCATGCCGGGTGCCGGACGGGCGATGCCGGTCCTCCCCGAAACACCGCCCGGATCGCCGCCGCCACCCGCTCGCCCTCGGCGATCCGCCGCTCGGCTTCCTCGGCGGTCCACGCCGGCTCCGCGCAGCGCGCGGTCAGCCGATGCAGGTCGCGGCTCAGCGGCAGTAGCCGCCCCGCCATATCGCTTCGGGCACCTGCCATCGCTGACCCTCCCCAAACGCAAAAAGCCCGCCGGGTGGCGGGCTTTCTGACGCAGTCCTACTGCTCAAATATTGCAGTACATAACAAGAACGGATTTGTCAAGAGCAAAGTCGGCCGGGCATTTCTCGGTGCGCTTTTACGCCGTCCAAATTGTACCGAGGCCGCTTGATCGGCGGCTGGCCGCTGAACCTACCACCGCCCGCGACGTTCACTCGCAATGCCACACGCCAGCAACATCATCGTCTGTAATGGCCCCGACAGCCCGCACGCCTTCGACATCATCCCGCTCCAGCCGAGGAACGGCACGCTCGATGCCGAATGCCCGGTCTGCAAAGGCTATGGCCAGTGGAATTCCGAATTCGATCTGGTGAGCTTCCGCTGCGAGCGGGTCATCTGCGGCCGCTGCTATGGCGCCGGCCTGAGGCCCGCTTCGACTCTACGATCGCTCGGCGCATGTCCGCATCGCGTTGTAAGATTCCCGGTCCGGCGGAAGACCGACAATGCGACCGGGACATTGTGGATCCCGGTCGCATCGCCATTCTCGCCGCCGGCAAAACCGATGCACGCCGACCGCCCATCTTCGGCATCGACGCTCGGATCTAGGGGCCGACGTTGGGGCTGGTTACATTGTGCCCCCCGGCACTTTGGTTGACGATGCCGGCAGAGCAGGCATTGTTGCTCCCGGAAGGCGCGGTGTTGTAGGAAAACAGATTGGACGTCCAGATGGTGTAGTCCACACCGGGCAGTATGAGTCCGGCGTTCATGGGCCACGTTACGTCGTTGAGCCAATCCCCGCCGCAAAACTGATTGCCGGTGACAACAGCTCGATTGGCCCGTATCTCCACACCGGGATACAACGTCTGGTTGCTCTGATAATATTTCCCACAGCCGTAGATATGGTTATTGGCGATCGTCGTCATCGCGGAAGAGATATACAGGCAAGATCCTCCTGCGAACTTAAGCCAATTGTTGGACATGGTGACCCCGAGGTTTCCACCTGTCGGGGGCGGGAAGCGACCTGGCAGCACACTGACGAGATTGTTCGCCACGGCACCGCTGTAAAAGCCTCTCAGCCAAGAGTCGGACATCTTGAAGCCGTCAACAAGATCAGTCAGGTCGATCATATTATCGCCGGTGCCGAAACTCTCCGCTTCAAAATCGTGCAACGTGAAGAAGCCAGGGCAATAAAGTGGGCTGCTCATTGTGGGGCAGCTAGACTTCAGCGCATACCCGTTTGTTTCGCAGGTGGTGTTCGTCCACCAGACCGTCTGAACGCGATCTTGAACGTCGTAGCAAACCGAATGAGAGCCGGCATTTGCCATGGTCCGGTTGAAGGCAACGACGTCTAGCGTGGAATAAGTATTTGCTACCGAACCGGTAAGCCGGAACGCCGCGCAGCTGAGGCCCCCTGAAACGGTGGGCTCATAGCTTTTGATCATGACGTCTTCGAAGGTTACGAAAAAACCGCCGTTGACCTTGGCACCTATGCAGGGAGCATACATGTTGACCCGCGCAACGAGCACCTGCTGCCAGTAATTGATCTCAAGAAAGGCGCCGCTCCTCCCGTTGCTGACCGATCCGAAATTGTTCACCATCGTAATATCGTGAATATATAGGCCGTTGGCGAAGTTGTTTGGTCCGTTTGGGCTCGGAAGATGTGAACTATTATCCACCAGCGCTTTGATCATCGCTAAATCATCGGTGCGATGGCCGGCGACAAATTCCGTGCCGCTGCCGACTGTTCCGTTGCCCGTGCCGTCTGGGGGCGGCATCTGCGGGTACCGATCGCCCGCGCCGGCGCCGGCCAGTTCGAGGCCAGAGCATTTCAGCAGAACGGTCCCGTCGATCCGATAAATCCCTGCCGCGAAGGAAAGCACTCCTCCAGGTCCCGGGATGGTGGCGGCGTTGCTGTTGCATATTGAATCTACGGCTGTCTGAATGCATCCGGTGGCATCCGCTTGGCCGGTCAATTGCGTGCCGCTGCAAAAATTGGTCACCTGAAGCATATTCGCGCCGATGCTTGGAGAAACTGCGGCCGGCGCTACACCTGCAGACATGACCTGCTGGCGGTTTTGGGCCGCTACTGGCGGAGCGACTACCAAGAAAACAAAAAGAAGCTTTAGAAGGAGGCTTGGTATGTTATGGAACAATAGGTGTGTTAAGTACCTCATCGTACTACTCCGAGTTACTCGAGTGGGAAAAGGTAGGTAAAGCTGCTTGATAAGGCAGACGCGAAGCTACTGGCGCAGCTTTAGCTGCGCAGTTATACCAAGCGAAACGCGCACGCTTGGATTAACACCTGTTCTGCGACTGGCGTTTGTGGTGATCGGGGATTATGTCATGCGCGCCGGCGGCGGCACCGAGCCTTATCAGGCATCTCATGTCCCCGGATCGGCCTGAAATCGTTGAGCTTGCCGGCCGACCGTCCGTCGCGCGTCAGCCCAGGCTAGGCACGAAGCCCGCCGGATGGGTGGGCCTTTGCGCAGTCCCACTGCTCAAATATCGCGGTACATAACAAGAACGGATTTGTCAAGAATAAAGCCGCATCCCCACGCCGTTAAGACGTCGGCGGCTCATGATTAAGTGAACCTCCCACTGCCAGCGACGTTCATCCAAAATGCCGCACGCCAGCAACATCATCGTCTGTAACGGCCCCGACAGCCCGCACGCCTTCGACATCATCCCGCTCCAGCCCAGGAACGGCACGCTCGATGCCGAATGCCCGGTCTGCAAAGGCTATGGCCAGTGGAATTCCGAAATCGATCTGGTGAGCTTCCGCTGCAAGCGGGTCATCTGCGGTCGCTGCTATGGCGCCGGCTGGGTCGAGACCGGCAGCGATCCGATCGCCCTGCCAGACATCGAGGTGACGGCGGAGGGCTATCCGAAATGGGTCGTGCGATACCTGTCTGCCGAAGAAGCCGAGGCAATCAAGGGCTCGGTGCCGCTCGCCACCAAGCCATAGGGTTCGCTGCCGCAGAAACGCCGCGGCGGGCCCGCCAGCTCCCTGTCTCCGCAATGCTGTCGGCGCGCGCTGCTCAGGTTGGCGCCGTCAGCTAACCTCTGTCGCCGCAGTCACCGCTCGCTTGCGCGGCCGACAAACGTAAATCTGCAAGATCGCCAGCCCTATCCAGAACCAGTCGATCCGCGGCGTTACGAACGCGTCGTAACATTCGATCGTCAGCAGCGCCGCCCCGATCGTGAACGCGATCCAGCGCAAAATGATCAGCCACTTTATGCGGCGTATCGCCTCAATCATTGCCGGCCGCCCCGTCGTCATCCCGACGTATTTCCACCTGGCTAATCTCAAGCTGTCCATTGCCCCAATTGGCGCTCAGATAGCCGCCCTCGCCGTTCTCATGGCCGCAGGGCGGGAGACCGTCATAGGGCCAGCGCGGATCGGGCGGCAGGCATGTCTTCGGCGGCGTGGGGACGTTCGGCTGCGCGAACGTCCAGTACATGTTGATCTCAGGCGACACGAAGATATCGGCGTTTCGCAACTGCCAGGGATAGGCGACGATCCGCCCGAATATCTTCTGCTGGACATCGATCGGCTCGAGCAACAGCATGTGGATACGCTCAACCGTCCGCAGGGCGCACAACAGCGGCAGCGCCACGAAAAAGAAGATTCTCAGCTCGACCCACGATCTGCTCACCGCACGCTGCCTCCGGTGATCCGGATCGGGTTGCTGCTGCCCGGACAGAAGATATTGGCATCGCGCTGCGCCAGATAGACGGCTTGGCTGGCGGCGGCATTGGCGGCGCGCGCCAGCCGCCCGTTACCCAAGCCGACCTCCCTCGGTGCAGCATCGAAATCAAACGTGTCTCGAATTCCTGTCAGCCGGTCGTCCTTGTCGAAAAAGCCGGTCGCCGTGCCGAGCAGCCCGTCCAGCTCATCCGCACCATAGGATCCGGTGAAATTGACGTTCCGCCGATAGGCACCATTCGCCATCGGGAATTTCCGCCCGCTGACGACATGGTCTCCATATGTACGGTACTGGTCGATCGCAGCCTTCATTTCCGCCGGGCTTAGCCGGTAGGCGCCGCCGCCGCCTCCGAAGTAACGGCGCATCATCGTGCGCTCGGTCGGTGTGTTGAGCGTGGTCCCGGCAACGTTGGCCACGCCCGTCCAGAAATTCCTGGCGACGTTGCAGAACAATGGGTTGCGCAGCGGCTCGGCGGATAAGACCGCATTGATCCTGCCAAGAACGCCGTGTTTGCCGCCTGAGGGCGTCTGACGGGGAGGGGACGCAGGCCGCGGCCCAAGCGGAGAAAGATATTTTGAAACGAGCCCGAAATAATCGGTTTTGACCGGTTGCGGCATCGCATTCTCCACATCATGGAGTCGAACTGAGCCGGTCGAGGCGCAATCCTACTGCTCAAATATTGCAGTACATAACGAGAACAAATTTGTCAAGCCGGTTCTTGCTCGGCCGCGTCACGCCACTGCGTGCAGATAGCGCGCGTCGAAGTCGGCGATGCGCTGCAACGCCGGCCAATCGGTGATGCGAATGTCGCGCTTGTCGCGCACGATCACGTCCATCCGGTCCAGTTCCTGCAACATGCGGTTGACGTGGACCGGCGTCAGGCCGGTCGCGTCGGCAATGTCGTTCTGCGTCATCGGCAATTGGATCCGGTCCGGCGCGCTTCTGCCGGCGGCTGCCCGTACCGCGAATTCGCACAGCATGTGGGCGATGCGCGCGCGCGCGCTCCGCCGGCCGACATTGAGCACCCATTCGCGATATATTGATCCGTCGATCAACGTATCGCACCACAATGCGTCGGCAACATTGGGACGTTCCCGTATCAGGGCACGCAGCGCCGTCGTCGGCATCCACCCGATCTTCGCTGGGGTGATCGTCTGCACGTCATGATCGGCGCGCGGCAGCATCACCGTCTGCAGATCGACGATATCGCCCGGCAGGTGGAAAGACACGATCTGGCGGCCGCCGTCGCCCGCGGCGCGCTGGCGGCAGGCAAAGCCGCCCAGCAGCAGTGCGCACTGCGTCGTCTCCTCGCCGTTGCGCACCAGCACGCTGTTGGCCGGCACGGACCGCACATCGCAGGGCAGCGCCCGGATGGCGGCCCTGTCCTGATCGTCGAGTTTTGCTAGCCGTTCGAGTTTGGCGATGGCGGCGCCAAAAATATCGTCGTCGTTCGTCGCCATGCGGCTCCTCATCAATGCCCCTCCGCGGGGGACAACACCCAAGCATAATACTGGTTTCCGCCAGCGCGGGCTCACTCTCGCGGAATGTTCACTCACACTGATTGATTCTGAAATATGCGTGCGAATATAATAAGATGAACGTGTGCTGCAACGTCGGTTGGGTGCCGGTTCATGCGCCCTGCGCCAAAGCCCCCCTGCGGTCGTCGGCGCGATTACAGCCCTAGGAGCGTCGGCGGCCGCACCCCCACCTTCACGAACGTTTTAGCGGTCGAGTGCTTCGGCGGCATCGTCCACCTTGTCGCGGATCGTCCGGCCCGACAGGATCGTCTCGATCGAAAAGGCGGCGAGCGCGGCGATCGCACAAACCAGGGCGCCGCCGAACGCGGTGAACAACACCGCTCCCCACGCCACCTGCTGGAGCGCCCCCAGGAACATGGTCAGGGCCGCGCAACAGGTCAGCGCGCCGGAGCAGGCTGCGAACAGCACCGCGGCGTCCAGGATGCGCGAGCGCAGATTTAGCCGTCGGAGCTCGGTGCGGTCGCAATGCGGGTCGCCCAACAGCCCGTGCGCCCGGTCGGCGATCCTGCCCAAGCGCGTCGTGAAGACATTGAGCAGCGAGGCGATGCCCGCCAATAGAAAGATCGGCGTCAGCGCGAGCTGCACGACATGAGCTGCGGTATCGAGCGTGTTGCCGGGCATGGCCGCAGCCTAGCCGCCTGCGACCGCGAAGCAAGCCGCGGATCCGACGCTTGGTCGATGTTCAGCCTTTGCCGTTCGGTGCGATCCGCGTGGCGCGGTTCAAGCGCGCCGGCGCAACGTCATCGCGGCATGGTCCGGGCTGGGATGCCGCACCTTGGACGGTCGCCCTTCGCTCCGCATGCGCGCTTCCGCGTCGGCCCAGCCGGGCAGGATAGCGGCCCCCTGATCCCAATGCGCAACGCTTGCCTCGTCGCACCACTCCATCAGCTTGGGCATAGCGATGCGGTGGGCGCCGGTCGTGATATAGCTACGCATGCTTTCCGCGCTGTCCCACAGGGTCAGCGTCCAGAACGTCCATTGCCGGTCGGGCAACAGCCCGCCGTCCAGGAATCCCGGTGCCGCCGCCACCTGGCTGCGCGTGCGCATGGTCTGGACGAAGAAGGCGGGCAGGAACCGCAGCGCGCGGATTCTCAGGCGGGTGACGCTGACGAATGGCATGGGGCTGGATATCCAGGTTGACCGACGCGTGATGCACCCGCCGCTTCCCGATAACCACCGAATAGAAGGGAAGCGCGACCGCCTCAGCCGGCGGGGACGATGCTCACGCTGATCCGCTGCCGCAGGAATTGCCAGTAGATCATCACGCTCAGCGCCGCGGCATAGAAGCACCATACCGACGCGAACGCATATTCGCGCACCAGCTGCACGATCGTCAGGCCGATGATGTTGAGGATGCCGTACCACTGCACCACGCGATGGCTCGACAGCAACAGCGCACCGCACGTCGCCAGGATATACAACAGCGATATTCCGAAATTGCCGGTCAGCGGATTGCGGTAGGCGATCATGTGATGATCGATGAACACCCGGCTGGGGTAGCAGAGCAGGCCGTACAGATCCCACGCGCTCACCACCGCGCCGATCATGGTGAGGCCCCATATCGCAGTTCGCCGCCGCCCGGGCGGCTCCATCAGCGCCACCGCCGCCGGCATCAGCGTCGGCAATAAACCCTGGGCATAAAGCGTGAACAGGAATGCCGCGCGGTGCAGCCCAGCCGGCCCGATCGTACCGTTCAGGCCGAGCCACACCACGCCCTCGGTGAACTGGTGCAGTGCGAACAACAGCGGCATCGATGCGAACAGCAAGGTCCTCGGCTCGCGTACATGGCGCAACGTCGCCACGCCGATCGAGGCCAGCGCACCGCCGGCGAAGAAGCTCGCCGTGGGCGAGAAGCACATGCGATTTCTCCAAGGCGATATCTGCTCTGAAGCGCTCCCGTCGCCCCGGCCGCCAGCGTGCAGCACCGCGTCGGTCGGGTCTACAACCTATGGAAGGAACATGATTATTCTGGGCGGACGCAACCTATAATCGTGAAACGGGGTTACTTTTCGTGGCAAATGCCCGCAGGGCGATTCGAAAGGATGCCAGCGTGAGCCTGTATTTTTTTAATCTGCATGAATGCGGCACCGTAGTGCGGGATGAAGAAGGCCGCGATCTGGATCTGGCCGCGGTGCGCGAAATTGCGATCAAGGATGCGCGCTTCATCCTCAGCAGTGAAATCCTCAACGGCGCCATCTGTCTCGATTGCTGCATCATCGTCGAGGACGAACAACGGCGTGAGGTGATGCGCGTACCGTTCCGCGACGCGGTCTCGATCGGCGGCTGCTAGCGCGCCGTTCCCCAGGCTGCGCCTTGCTGAGCATGAGGCTGGCTCGTGGGCACGGCCGGTAACGGGTCGAGCCAGCCGGCGGCGCGGATCGCGGCGATCCGCGCCCGTGCGACCGGCACCTCGATCCCGTTGCTGAGCTTCAATTGTAGCGAGCGGCTGTCCCCCGCAGCGCCGCGCACGGCCGCCTGCGCCACCCACCACGAACGGTGCACCTGCAGGCCGCGCGCGCCAAGCTGGTTCACCGCATCGCGCATCGACGCGAAATAAAGCTGCGATCCCGCGCTCGTATAGGCCCGCACATGATGGTCCTCCATCTGCAGGCACAGGACCAGGTCCAGCAGCCGCTCCGGCAGGCGTGCCGCGCTTTCCACGCCCTCGGCTTCGATCGCCGCGCCGGCGCGGACCGGCCCGGCGACCGCCTTTCGCGCACCCGCGAACCGGAAATTCTCGAGCCACAGCGCCAATGCCACCGACGGCGCTGCCAGGATCAATGTCAGCACATACCATTCGTGGGGTCTGATGCCGGAAGCATGGACCGGCCAGAACAGGCTGCAGATCAAAGCCGCAAATGCTGCGAGCGGGATGCAGGCGATGAGCGTCGTGCCCGCGCCGGCAAACAAGGCCGGCAAATGCCTGCGCTCGGCGAAGGCGATGGCGCTGGTGACGCTCGGCCACAGGATGAAAGTCCCGGCCCAGAACACCGCGACCCAGAAGCAAAGCCGGCTGATCGGGTTGCCGATGAAGCTGCCATAAGGTCCCACGAAACCGCACAGCAGTCCGCCCAGCGTCGTCCAGCCCAGCAGCCTCGCCCAGCGATGCGCATTGCCGATCGGATAAGCCATGCCCCAAGCCCACCTTGCGCTGCGGTTGGCGGCCGCGCGGTTCGCCCGGCTGCCCGTTTGCCGGTTCACGAAGAGCAAGTCGCACAAGCCTGCCACGCCTTGCAAGCGCCCTCCGGTCCGATGTGGTGACGGTGGGGGGAATGAAATGTTCGGCAGATTGCGCCGCAAGACGCGGGAGATCGCGGATCAGCGGCTTGGCGAATTGCTGTCGCTGTCCACCTCCGCCGGCCAGCCCAACCTCCACCAGCTCAGGCTGATCGCCAACGCGATCGAACCGCTGAGCCTCAACATCAAGCAGATGGGCTATGGTCTGGCGCGCGAACTCGCCGCGGCGCTGCCGCCCCCCGGGCCAAGCCGGCCGCGGCGAATGAACCTCCCCAACAGCCTGTCGACGCAGGCGGCGATCGAAAGCGATTGGGTGGCGCATTGGTGCAACGAGCTGCGCATCCCGGTCGTCTTCCACCGCAAGATCTGGGAATTATGCTTCGTGCTGCAGGCATTGTACGATGGCGGCCATATCCGGCCGGGCGCGCGGGGCCTCGGCTTCGGTTGCGGGACCGAGCCGATCCCCAGCTATCTCGCCGCGCATGGCGTCTCCGTCACCGCGACCGATCAGTCCCCCGTCTGCGCTGCCGGGACGGGTTGGATCGAGACCGGGCAATATGCCTCCGCCGAATCCGCGTTCATGCCGCATCTGGTCGGCCGCCCCGATTTCGATCGTCACGTGGCTCTGCGCGTCGTCGACATGAACGCGATTCCCGACGATCTGCGCGGTTTCGACTTCTGCTGGTCGATCTGCGCGCTGGAACATCTCGGTTCGATCGACCACGGCCTGCGCTTTATCGAGAATTCGTTGGCGACGTTACGTCCCGGCGGCCTGTCGGTGCACACCACTGAATTCAACATCCGCGACGATGGGCCGACGATCGATCATTGGCCCTCTGTCGCCTTTCAGCGCCGCCATATCGAACGGCTCGCCGCCCGCCTGCGCGCGCAAGGTCATCGCGTGCGGCCGTTCGATTTCGCGCTTGGCGACAAGCCGCTCGATCGCTTCATCGATCTGCCGCCCTTTCATAATGATCTGCCCGACAATATCGGCGATCTGCTCGGCCCGATCGCGCATCTCAAGGTGGCGTTCGAAAGCGCGGTGGTCACCTGCATCGGCCTCGCGATCGAGAGGGGCGAGGATTGAGCGGGGGCGTCTAGCCGATCCTGTCCACTGTCGGTTGCGGAGCGCCATGCCATGCCATCCGATAGACATCGCCCTGCGCCACCGATTGCACGGCATGCGGCACCAGCGCGGCGATGCAGGTGCCGCCGCGATGGCGTACCGACGGATAGAGCACCCCGTTGAGCCCTGCCGCGCGCACCTCGGCCGCGATCGCGTTGCCGACCGGATATCCGACCGCCGGATCGGGGTGCAGCGCCGCATGATCCGGGTGCGCGCGCAGGTCGAGAAATTCCCCGGCGAAGCTCGCGAACAATTCGGCATAGTCCACAGTCGCCTCGAACACGCCCGTCGCTGCCAGCATCTCGGTCAGGTGGAAGCCCACTTCGGCCAGGCAGGTTTCCACCTCGAGCGCGGCATACCACGCCCCCCGATCCGCGCCGTTGAACCGATTGGGCGCGCGCGGCTTGGCGTAAGCGAAGGCGGCATTGATGTGCGCTGCGTGGGGCACGCCATAGACCAGTTCATAAGGCTGGACCGCGCCCGCGCCGCGCGCCTGCGCGATCAGCCGGTTGCTGGTCGCGCCCTCGATCTCGGCCAGGGCCGCCATGTCATCCGCATCGCCAAGGCCCAGCAGCACCGGCTCGCGCAGCCGCGCGCTCGTCACCAGACGCACGGTACGCGCCAGCGCCACGCGCGTGACCGTCAGTCCCTCGATCATGGGAGCTACAGGCCGCCGCGCACCGCATCGACATAGCGCCGCGTCTCCAGCATCATCGGAATGCCGCCCTCGACCATCGCCTCGACCGGGCTGCGCCGCCCGAAGATCGGGCCATTATTGGCCAGCCGCGGCCAACGATCCGCCATCCCGTCGGCGAACAACAGGTGCAGGCCCTTATAGACGCCGATCGCCGCCGAGGCGCGCGTCATCTGGTCCTGCGACAAGGGCTGGCCCCAGCTGCCGCGCTTGATCCGGTCCCATGTGCTTTCGGACACGCCCAGCAACGCCGCCGCCTCGGCATTGCTCAATCCCCAATGGCGGCACAAATTGCGGAAGCCCCTCATCGCCACCGCCGACAACCGCGCCCGATCCTCGGCCCGCGCGAAGGTCTGCAGATCGAACGTCGGCACGTCGGTTGCTGAGAGCGTTGCTTCCATGGGGTGGACTTAGTCTAAAAAGTGAGTGGCGTCAATTGGTGCGGCATGTCGCGTCATCAGAGGGGTGCGGGCCGGGGTGAGGTGCCAGAACTGGGAGGCCTTATGGACGCGCCGGAGTGGCCGATGCAGATCGCGCCGATTGCTACGACGATACACGCGGCGATGCGATAAGCGGTCAGCCGCTCGTGCAGGAAGAAACGGCCGATCAGCGCAGCGAACACCACGCTGGTCTCACGCAGCGCCGATACCGGGCCCATCGGTCCGAGCGACATCGCGAAGATGATGATCCCATAAGCGACCAAGGAGACCACGCCGCCGGCCGCCGCGATCCCTGTCTCCCTCGGCGAGCGGATCAGGCTGCGCCAGTCGCGCATGAAACCATAGACGGGCGGCATCAGCACGCCCCACAACAGGCACATCCAAATTGTGTAGCCGGCGGGTGTCGCCGACAGTCGCACGCCGATTCCGTCGGTCACGCTGTAAGCGCCAATAAAACATCCAGTGCCCAGCGCATAAGGCAGGCTGTCGCGCCCGATCCGTCCGCCCTGAAAAGCGAGCGAGAGGATCCCGCCGGATACGAGCACTACGCCTGCCAGGCTGATTGCGTCGGGCAGCTCGCCTGCGAACAGTGCCGCGCCAAGCGACACCAGCAAAGGCGAGGAGCCACGCGCAATTGGATAGGTCTGGCCCAGATCGCCGCTGCGATATGTCCGCACGAGGAACAGGTTGTATCCGATGTGGAGCAAGGCCGACAGAATCACGCACCCCCAACTCGCCCGCGCCGGTAGCGGCAGGAAGAAGACCAGCACGGCACAGACAAGCGCGATGGCAATGCACATCACGGTCATCGACCACAGCCTGTCCGTGCCCGCGCGCAGCAGCGCGTTCCAGCTGGCATGGAGCAGCGCGGCCAACAGGACGATGAAGCTGATTCCGATCGACATTCACATCCGCACGTTAGCCCGACACCCAACCCCCTTTGCCGCCTTGATCGGACGAACGCTACGGCAAGCGGCGAGAGTTGCAGGCACGGGGACTTGGGCAGCTGCATCAGGATTGGGCACAGCTTAAACCTTGCAAGATCAAGCGGATGGCCGCTCCCGGCTGAATATATGCTGCCAATGTCGTTCCCAAGTCGTTAACCCCTCCAGGGCCATAAACAGCGCAACCCATTCAGGGCCGTGTAGGAGAGTAATATGAGTGCGGTTTTCAAAGGCATCGTCGCCGCGACTGTTCTTGTGGGCAGCAGCCTTGCTGTAACCGCACCGGCAGAGGCGCGTTATCGTCACCATGGCAACGGCAATGCCGCGCTGGTTGCTGGCATCGTCGGCCTCGGTGTCGGCGCCGCGATCGCTTCGGACCACGGTTACAACCGCGGCGGTTATTATGGCTATGATAGCGGGCCCAATTATTACGAGCCGGCTTATTATGGCGGCGGCTACAGCTACGGCTACACGCCCGTTTATTATGGCGGATACGGCTATAATTACGGCGGCTATGATCGCGGCTATTATGGCCGGGGTCATCGTGACTGGAATCGCCGCGGGTACGACCATTACCGTGGCGGCCGAGGCCATGACCGCGATGATCGCGGCTATCGCGGAGACCGCGGCTACCGCCGCTAATGGATAAGGCACCCGGCCGTCATGGCCGGGTGCCGTCCCTCCGCCGTCCTTCCACCATTGCCACCAGCGCCTCCAGCGCCGCATTCAGCTTTACGCGATCGCCGACGTTCGCCGGTTCGCCCCGCGTGCACCCGCTTGCATCCCCTATCGCTTTATTGATCAGCCGCGCGACCCATGGTTGATCGGTGTCGGGAAACCACCAGCCATCGACGCACAAACTGTGCATCGCCGCTACCGCGTCGCGTCCAGCGGTGCGGGCTAGTGTGTCGAGCGTGCGAAAATATTCGCCTGCGCGATCCTCGCCGCTATCGTTGGCCGCCGCGCGATCGCGCCGCTCGAGCGCGCCGGTGTTGGGGGCCATCGCCGCAAATTCATGCCAATAGAGGCTGCCGTAGCGCCGACCGATGTCGCGCAGGATCGCCGCGTCGCAGCCATGTCCCTCGAGCAGGCCCGTCGCCCAGGCCCGGCCGATCTGATCGGTCACCTGCTGATCGGCCTTACCGTCCTGAAATCGGGCAAAGCGTGCCGCCCGCGCCTGCACAACATCGTTGCCTCGGTCGGGCAAAGCGATCAGCCGACCCTTGCTGTTGCGCGCGCCGGTTTTGCGCGGCCGTCCGCGTCGTGCTTGTGCCATCACGTCTCTCCCTGGCTATTGGTGGTGCGCAGGCTCGCCGCCGTCCGCCGCATGTCGGCGGCCTCGTCAGAACGGCCCATGCGTTCAAACAGGGCGGCCGAGCGCTCGGCCGCCGCGGCACGCTCGGTCGCACTCATCCTCGGCGGCAGCGCGGCGGGAGGCGGGGCCAGCTCAAGCATCTTCTGGAAATTTTCCGGTGACGTCAGCAGCCAGCCCAGGCTTGCCCGCCAGCCGCGATCATTGGCGCCGCAGTGGAAAGGGCTCGCCGCCAGATGGGCGATGGCTTCGAAAACCGCCGCCTCGCCATGCTCGCTCATCCGCGCCTTGAGCGATTGCCGCCGCCGCGCCGTTAGCCCGCGTGACGGCAATGCGCCGGCGGGCGCCGCACCGCCATTCCAGGCTGCCACCACCCTGTGCTCGATTGAAACCGCGCCATGTGCCGGGGGCCAATCCTCGTCAGAGGATTGGGGAAGAGGGGGGTTAGATTTATTCTCATCGGGGGGAGTGTCCGCACTGTCCTGCGGAGTCACGGCGATGCTGTGTGACGCGTCGCCATCAAGGCGTGCACGGCGTGCACGGCGCACCCGGCGCTGGCGCTCAGCGTCCTTGGCGCGCCGTTCTGCCTTGTGCGTTTCCGTTTCGCGATTTGCCGCCTTGACCGCCTCGACGATCATTTCCGCCGAAGCGCCCGCAGCAAGCAGGGCATCGAGCACCGCCGCCCCGATCATGCCGCGATCCTCCACCGGATGGTCGCAAAATGTTGAGATTGTTTGGCCCACCCGCGGGCGTTCCATGCGTTAGGCTCGCAAGAACCACGAAGGGGTGCGCGATGATGGCCATGACCGGACGATATATTTCGGGCGCGGGCGGTTTGGCGCTCCTCGTCAGCCTGTCGGGATGCGGCAGCGATACGTCGATGCAGCACACCAACGCCACCACGACCGAGCAACTCAACCAGATTGCGGATAACACGTCGAGCACCGCCGGCGCCGACCAGACGCGTGACGGATCCGCCGCAGACATCGCGGCGCAGAGCACCCGGCCCTCGAAGCCACGTCGTTATTGATCCCGCTGGGGTGGGAGCCTGCGAACGCGAATATCGATTGGGACGGCCATCGAACAGGCGGACCCGCACAAGTAGTTGCGTCACCGGCCGGTTCCCCGGATCGAGCGGAAGTTCGTCTTGCAGAAGTTCGCACAAGCGTGCGCACCCGCTGGATGCGCTGCGGCGTTGGAAAGATTCATGTTGTCCTCGAATCGCCGCCAGATCGTACGCATAAACGTACAAAAGTCAATCTAGACTGCGTACGTTTTTTGTCCCATATGGACGTACATGGCGAATCAAGAAACTACCGGCGGCGCCGTTAACCGGCTGCGGGATCGGGCGGGCCTCTCCCTCCGCGCCTTGGCAGCGAAAGCGGGTTATGCAGCCGCGTCCAGCATTCAGCGTTACGCCGATCCGGATTATGACAGTCCGCTCGGCGTCGAGGTCGCGATGCGCTTTGCGGATGCGATGCAAGGACAGGGTGATCCGCCGATCACGCGTGCCGAAGTCTTGGCCCTGACCGGCCTTGTCACCGACAGCAACGCAACGCCGTTCCGGATGGAAGGCGCCAGCTCCGATCGAATGAATCGCGATCTTCCCATTTACGGTACCGCTCTGGGGGCAGACGAGATCGTCAATGGCGAGGCGATCGAGCAGACCACGCTCAACCGTGGCGAGGTGGTCGAATATAAGCGCCGCCCGCAGATTTTAGACGGCCGCGCCGATGTCTATGGTCTCTACGTTCAGGGTTCGTCGATGCATCCGCGCTTTCGCGACGGAGAGACCGTGTTCGTCGAAAGCCGCAAGCGCCCTTCGGTCGGCGACGATGCGGTCATCTATTTGCGCACCCCGGACGAGGTGGAAGGGGAGCGCGCCAGTTCGGTTCTGATCAAGACGATCGTCCGCAAGACGGCGTCCTATGTCGAGCTCGAGCAATATAATCCGGCCCAGACCTTCCGCATCGAGATGGGCCGCGTCGAGCGTATGGACCGCGTCCTCACCCTGGATGATATGATCGGCTAGAGGCGCGCTGCTCTCGCCATATGTCCCCGCGCGTTCCCGCATCGGAAAAGCGCCAACATCTCCTCAGAGAAAGCCAGGCTGATCGGGCTCGGGCGGAGCGTCCCTCTCCCATCGGTCGATAAACTTCGCAGCAAGGCAGCAAGGCAGCCAGCCGCGCTCGGCGCATCCACTCGTCCCGGATCGCCAGCCCGAGCCGCGCCCAGGGCGGCGAATCAACGCGGACTTCCGAGATCCGGCGGGCTTCGATTCGATCCATACGCTCATGAGAACAAAAACAGAACTAAGACGCAAGAGCCGTCGATCATGCGGTGATCGGCGCCGGGGCCTCCGAACGGATCGCGTACCTAGAAAACGTACAAGCAATTGACAAATCGTACGTTCTGTGAGTACATAACGGGAACGCCACCGACTCGCCAGCCTGGCACGATCGGGGCATCGCGGAGGGGGTTCCATGCTGCAACAGCCTGTTTTGGCGGCGATTCGTGCTGCCTTGTGCGATCGCATCGACGAAGCGGCGGTCGCTGCGCAACGCCAGGCCAGGCCCAACGTTTCGATGCCATCGGCATTGCTCGCCGCCGGTCTTTACCTGGCCGCGGCGGGTTTGGATGAAGAGCCCAGCGCCGGCGAGCAATATTTCGCATGGGGACCCCGCGCCTACCGACGCTATTTGGACAGGCTCTCGCCGATCGCTCGCGCTGCGGAACTGGAAGCCGGGCGTCGCGTGATCTTCCACGGGCGGGGCTCGCGGCCTCCGCTGGTCTCGCGTGGCAATGTCGACGCCGCCGACTCCCGCTACGATGCCGCGTGATGGGAGCGTCTTTCCCACCGGCGCGATCGGTGGTCGACGTCACCCGCAACCTGATCCGCGCTGCCGATGCGCTGGCAGAGCAACGCCGCCAGACGGATCGCATCGTCGCAGCATTGGAAGAACGTTGGGCGGCCAACCGGCTCCTTGCCTCCGGCGCAGCCACGGAGGACGCCACATGAATGTCCATATAGCGTACATCCATCTGCGAGACGACCAACGTCAGAGCGTTAGTCCGCGGGACCGCCCATAGCAGCAGGCGAATCCATTTGCCCTCTCGCGCGAACGCGCCCACGTCACCTGTGGCCGCATTGGGGGCGGCAACATGTCTGATACGTCGCCGCAGCTGGTATGGAGTTCCGCGCACCTTGCCCTTGCGGTTGAGGCGGCCGGCGTGGCGCTGTGGTCGTGGAATGTGGACGATAACGGCTTCGCCATGGACCGGCAGGGATTTGATCTGTGGGGCCTGCCGGAGGCGGCATCGGTTTCGTTCGAAGAGCTTTCGGCCCATATCCATCCCGCCGACCGCGATCGGGTTCGCGCCGCCTTCATCGCCACTCGATCCGTTGCCGGCTCCTACGAAATCGATTTCCGCATCATCATCGGCAATGACGTAAGGTGGATCTCGGCGCGTGGGCAGGGCGCGGATGCCGGCATCGTCGACCGCCGCATGTTCGGCGTGTTCCTGGATGTGACCGGTCGCAAGCAGGCGGAGGAGGGAAGCGAATTGCTTGCCGGCGAGATGAGCCATCGCGTCAAGAACCTGCTTGCGCTGGCGACCAGCCTCACCGAGCTCACCTCGCGCTCCGCCGGCTCTATCGCCGATATGACGCGCGAACTCACCCAGCGTCTGACCGCGCTTGGCCGGGCGCACGATCTCGTGCGGCCGCTGCCGGGTCAGCAGGGCAAGGCCGCTCTGCTTGGAGACCTGCTGTCCATCCTGCTCGCGCCATATGACGATACTGCGGCCTTCTCCGGCCGTATCCGGGTTGCCGTGCCCAGAATGGGTGTCGGCGAGCGGACGGCCACGACGCTGGCTATGGTTGTGCACGAGCTTGCCACCAATTCGGTCAAGCATGGCGCTTTGTCGTCAGCCGAGGGCACGTTGGACATTTCCAGCCGTGCCGACGATGCGGATGTCGAGCTGATCTGGGCGGAAACTGGCGGCCCGGCCGTGTCCGCACAGCCGGACATGACCGGCTTCGGCAGCAAGTTGATCGCGCGCAGCGTCGCCAGCCAACTGGGCGGCTCGATCGACTATGACTGGCAGCCCACTGGGCTCGTCGCCACGCTCCGGATGCGCAAGGACCGGCTCGCGGCCTGACGAGCGGATTGCCCCGCAGATCTGCCTTTAACATCTATAAAATCCGCGCTGCTCAAAGGCTTACGGCAACGCAATTGCGCTTAGTCCAGGCTCGCGGAAATCGCCGATCCTCTGGCAGCAACAAACGCTGGGATCATTGGTTCTCTTATGCGGTACCAGTCCTCTACTGGTCAGAGCAATCGCCATCATGGGAGACATTATGCGTTCGATTAAGCTGGCTTCGGTCGCGGCACTTGCCGGCGCCGTCATGCTCGCCGGTTGCGGCAAGAAGGCGGATGACGTCTCGCTCAAGAACGCCTCGGTTGAAACCGTTGCCAATTCTGCGAAGGGCGCGGTCAAGATCGAGCCCGGCCAGTGGGAAATGAGCTTCCTGATCGACAAGATGGAAATTCCCGGCATGCCTGCTGGCTCTAACCCGCCCCAGCAGGCGCAAAAGGCTTCGACCTGCATCACTCCGGAGCAGGCGGCCAAGCCGGCTGGCGATCTGTTCGCCGGCAAGGGCGCCGGGGACTGCAAGTTCGACACGTTCACGATGAACGACGGCAAGATGAACGCGACCATGTCGTGCAAGATGCCGAACATGCCGGGCCAGTCCAAAACTGTGATGTCCGGCAACTATGCATCCACCCATTTCGACAATGAGGTGACATCCACCGTCTCGGGTATGCCCGGCGGGCAGACCGTGACGATCCACGCAACATCGTCCGGCCGCCGCCTTGGCGAATGCCCGGCCAAGTCAGGCTGATCGGATTTCATAGAGGCGGGAGCCCGGCGGGATCTTGCCTTCCCCTGTGCCTGCGTGAACGCGCGCGGCTGCGTCCTAGGGTGCGTGCAGCGTCGGGCGGGGGAGCGATAAGCCTTGTCAGTCTGCCCCGATCATGACCATGTCCGATTATCGCGATTGACTGATACCGACTGAACCGACGCGGTGACCAACTCTCACACGACGGGACATGATATGGGCCAGCTGCGCACCGCAAATAAACGCCACAATCGCGCGATCATCGCCGCGCAGGCTGCTAAGTCAGCCCAGGTCGTCCCGGTGGCTAGCCGAAAAGCGGCCGAGAAATCAGTCTAACAAGGATCGCCCGCGCCTCAGGCACGGGGAGTAAATCCGGCTAACAGGTTTGTCGCCGCCATCTTCCAAGAGCGGCGGGGCGCAGGCTGTTAAGCCGCGCCCCGCCGTGTAGTTCAATTGGGCGTGGTTGTGACGGTAGTCTTCGTGGTCTGGGTCGCGACCGGCCGCGAGCGCACGGTGGTCGTGCGAACGGGCGCCTTGCGTACCGCCGGCCGCGCGGTCGTTACGGCTGCCGCAGTGCGCTTCGTCGTCTCGGTCGTCACGGTCGTGGTGGGCGCCGGCGCGGCGGCAGCGACGACGATCGGCGGAGCGTTACGCGCCGCCTGAGCATCGGCGGCGGCGGCAGCCGCAGCCTGCTCGGCCGAGTCCGCGCGCGCATTGGCGGCAGCAGCCTGCTGTTGCGCGGTTGCGGCGGCATCGGCGGCGTCGGCCTTCTGCGCCTGATCGGCAGCCGCCCGGTTCTGCTGGGCCTGGCCGATTGCGGTATCGGCGAGCTGCGAGGCACGGATCGCTTCCTGGATCGCGCGCTCCTTGTGCCCGGACGCGAGATCCTCGCGCGCCATCTTCAGCGCCGCTTCGGCCGCTGCAGTCGCATGCGGTGCTTCGCTCGCGGTGCCGACCTTGTTGGCGGCGTCGATCTTGCCGCGAGCTTCGGCGATCGCCTGCTCGGCGCGGTCATGCTTGCCGGCCAGTGCAGGCGTCGCTGTGAGGGCGAGAGCCGAGGCGGCACACAGACCGCGCATCACAAAAGTGAAGCTACGCATAAAATCTCCTGCTGAAATGATATGCGCCAAACGAGCTGAGCCGGGGCGAGTTCCCGCTTGGATGCCGTGATGGCAATGCTTGGCAGGTCTGTGACCAGACCTGCCTTTGCTTTGCGCTGCTCATATTAATCGCCGCTAAAGGTCGAGCTTGGCCTTGAGTTCGTCAATCTTTTTCGATGCTTCCGCCTTGGTTATATCCGCCGCTGGCGGATCGATGCCCGCTTCCTCGCTCAAAGTCGTGAGATAGGATGCCTGAGCGCCGGTGATGGGATCGTCGCCCGAAACCCAATTGTCGGGGTTCTTCTCGGTGTTCGACCCGGGGTGCTGCTCGAGCTTGGGGTTGTGGACCGCTTCAGACATTTGACGCCTCCATGTTCATGAAACGTTCCAACGAAGTGGAGCGCGCCGGGTTCCGCGGCGCCACTGCTGATGGACTCGTCTCCCCGGAACCGAGCCGGAGCCCACGCGTAGCGCTTCGTAGAGATTTCAGGGGTTTGGCCCATGCCGACATCATATCGTTCCGCTTCCGCCAATGACGCGCCTCGCGCGCTCTTTCCCGGGTTGATGACGTTCCCCGCAGCCTGCTTCATCGTGACCTTGATCACCGACATTCTTTACGCGCGGTCCGCCAATATGACGTGGGAGACATTCTCGATTTGGCTGCTCACCATCGGCCTGATCGCGGCGGGCATTTTCGTGGCCGTCGGACTGGTCCAGGCCTTCGGCCAGAATCGCTGGCCGACGATGACGCTCAGGATCGGCTATGCGATCGCGCTGGTTCTCGCACTGTTCAACGCCTTCGTTCACAGCCGCGATGCCTACACCTCGGTCGTGCCGACGGGACTGACACTGTCGGTCCTTACTGTGCTGGTGCTGCTCATTACCTGGGGTCTGAGCCTCATCGCCGTGCGCCGCACCTTTCCCGCCTGAGCGAACAAGGACATTTTGCCATGCGAATCCGCTCTTTCCTGATGCTGTGCGCGGCGCTGCCCGCGCTCGCGCTCGGCGCGTGCCACAAGCAGATCGCCGGCCCGGAAAGCCAATATGGTCCCAATCCGCCGCTGCCCGAACCACAGCAATATCTGCTCCCGCCGATGAAGATCGCCTCGCCGCAGCCATGGACCAGCGGTCAGGTGCCTACCGCCGGACCAGGCCTGAAGGTCCAGGCTTTCGCAAGCGGGCTGATACACCCGCGTTCGGTCTACGTGTTGCCGAACGGCGATGTGCTGGCGGTGGAATCGGACGGCCCCCATGCGCCGGTCAATCGCCCCAAGGATTTCGTGATGGGCATCATCAAGGGCCATGCCAGCCCCGATGGTCCCAAGGCGCCCAACCGCATCACCTTGCTGCGCGATACGAATGGCGACGGTATTGCCGATCAACGCTCGGTCTTTCTCGAGCATCTGGCCTCGCCGTTCGGCATCGCCCTTATCGGCAACGATCTCTACGTCGCCAACACCAACGCGCTGGTCCGCTATCATTATGCGGCCGGGCAGACCAGGATCACCGAGCCTGGCGTCAAGCTGACCGATCTCCCCGCCGGTGCGATCGACCATCACTGGACCAAGAGCCTGCTCGCCAGTCCCGATGGCACGAAACTATATGTCGGCGTCGGTTCGAACAGCAACATCACCGAAAACGGTATCGACGCGGAGATTGAGCGCGCCTGCATCTGGGAGGTCGACCGCGCGACCGGCGCGCATCGCCTGTTCGCCACCGGCCTGCGCAATCCCAACGGACTGACATGGGAGCCGACCACCCACAAATTGTGGGCGGTGGTGAACGAGCGCGATGAGCTCGGCCCCAATCTCGTCCCGGATTATATGACGTCGGTGCAGGATGGCGGCTTCTATGGCTGGCCCTATTCCTATTGGGGCAAGCATCTCGACCCGCGTGTGAAACCGCAGCGGCCGGACCTCGTCGCACGTGCGATCGTGCCCGATTACGGCCTAAGCAGCCATGTCGCTCCGCTCGGCATGGCCTTTTCCACCGGCGCGACCATGCCGCCGCAATATCGCGGCGGTGCCTTTGTCGGGGAACATGGCAGCTGGGATCGCGCGCCTCTCAATGGCTATAAGGTAATCTATGTGCCGTTCGCCAATGGCCGGCCGAACGGCAAGCCGATCGACGTGCTGACCGGCTTCGTAACCGGCGGCAGCACCGCGCATGGCCGGCCGGTCGGTCTGGCCACCGACGCACGCGGCGCGCTGCTGGTGGCGGACGATCTGGGCAAGACGGTGTGGCGGGTGAGCGCCGCCGGCGGATAGGTCCGGCAAGCGTGGCGCGTCTCGCGCGCGATCGCCTCGTCGCGGGCACCGGCGTGGTCCTGATCGAGGCCGCGCTCGGGCTTGCATTGCTTCTGGGACTTAGCGGGCGCCTCACCACGCGCGCGGAGCAACCGGTAACCATGCTTGACCTCCAGCCGCCGGTGCTCCGTTCAACGCCGCCCGTCATTCCGCTCAAGGCTAAGGCGCGCTCCGGCGCCGCCGCTCCCCGCAACCTGCCGGCGTCGCCTTCCGACATCGTCGCCCCACCGCCCGTGATCACGCTCGCGCCACCACCGCCGATCCTCGCGGCGCCAATAGTAGGCCCCGGCGTCGCGCCGATTGCAGGGGCGTCGGACCTGCCCGGGCCGGGCACGGGCGCCGGCGGCGCCGGCAACGGGCGCGGTGGCGGACTGGGCGGCGATGGCGAGGGAGGTGGCGGCGGCGGTATTCCCCCGCGGCGGATCCGCGGGCGGATCAGCGATTCCGATTTCCCACGCGCGATCGCGGAGGCCGGCGAGGGCGGTACGGTCGCCGTCCGCTACCGGGTCGGCACTGACGGGCGGGTGGGCGAGTGCGTCGTCACCGGGTCGAGCGGCAATGGCGATCTCGACGCGCTCACCTGCCGTCTGATCCAGCAGCGCTTCCGCTTCGCCCCGTCGCGCGACGCCGCCGGCCGCAAAGTGCCATCGATCATCATCGAGAATCACAGCTGGGTGATTGAGCAGCTGCCGCCGCCGGGCTCAGCTGTGCCCGGACTTCCACGTTAGGATCGGCGACACTCAGCCGGTGATGTGGGGATGATCCATCCGGATTTCGTCGACCGCGGCGTTGACCGCCTTCACGTCGGCGGCATTGCCCGCCGCATAGACGTCCCAATTGCAATGCGGATGGGTCTTCATCGAATAGACGCGGATCTCGCCAATCGCGCGCCGCCAATGCTGGCGCGTGCCGCCGCTGGAGCGGACCAGCCGGGCAAGGATCAGACTTTGTATCTGGCTGGCGTGCATCGCCTGCAGATTGCGTGCCGCTGTCCCGCGCGCAAGGTCACCGGGTGATATCAAGCCAGACGGACCGCTCAATAGGCCGAGTTAAGCGCGGGCCAAGACCGCGCACGGACGCCTGGCTGGCCGCGCTAGCCACCTCGGGCCGATCAATATCGGGCGTTACGCAATCGATCAGATGACGGATGCGTCGTCATCGTCGCCGAGGCCACGCCCGGCTTGCGCCTTGTCCCGCGCCTCGGCTCTCGCGTCGGCAAGGTCCGGGCTGGTCGGATCGCCCGGCCGGGGCGCGACCCCGCCTACCGCTTCGCCGCCGCGGCGCACGGTTGCGTTCTGCAGTTCGTCGTCCCGGTGGTGCTGAGGCTCGTGTTTCGTGGTCATGCTCGTCTCCCGCTCAGCCAACGGCGCGGCGGAGGCCGGAGTTCCGTTACGCGCCGCATGGCAGTCGCGCATCAATCAGGCTAATTGCGCGGACATGCTCCGCATCACCGATCTTAAGCTGCCCCTGGGGCATGCGCCCGAAGCCTTGCGCAATGCCGTCATGGCGCGGCTCGGCATCAGCGCAACCGAGCTGATCGATTTGGCGATCGCGCGGCGCGCCAACGATGCGCGCAAGAAGTCGGCGATCCTGATGGTCTACTCGCTGGACGTAACCGTGCGGGACGAGGCGGCGGTGCTGGCGCGCCTCACCGGCGACCCGCATGTGCGCCCAACCCCGGACACCAGCTATCGCTTCGTCGCGCGTGCACCGACAGCTGCGCCGCGACCGGTGGTCGTCGGCGCCGGCCCATGCGGTCTGTTTGCCGGGCTGATCCTCGCTCAAATGGGTTTCCGCCCAATCATCCTCGACCGCGGCAAGATCGTGCGCGAGCGGACCAAGGATACGTGGGGCTTGTGGCGACGCGGCGAGCTCGACCCCGAATCCAACGTCCAGTTCGGCGAGGGCGGAGCCGGCACCTTTTCCGACGGCAAATTGTGGAGCCAGATCAAGGATCCGCGCTTCCTGTCGCGCAAGGTGCTGACCGAATTCGTCGCCGCCGGTGCGCCCGAGGAGATTTTGACCGAGGCGCACCCGCACATCGGCACCTTCCGGCTGGTGACGATGGTCGAGCATATGCGCGCCACGATCGAAGCGCTCGGCGGCGAATATCGCTGGCAGCATCGGGTCGAGGATGTCGTGATCGACACCGCGCCTGACGGCGGGCGGCGCCTGACGGGCCTGAAATTGCACGACGGCGAGGTGCTGGACGCGAGCCATGTCGTGCTCGCGGTCGGCCACAGCGCGCGCGACACGTTCGCGATGCTGCACGAGCGCGGCGTCCACATCGAAGCCAAGCCCTTCTCGATCGGCGTCAGGATCGAGCATCCCCAATCGTGGATCGACCGCGCCCGTTTCGGCGCGTGCGCGCGCCATCCCGATCTCGGCGCTGCGGCCTACACGCTGGCGCATCACTGCGCCGATTCGCGCACCGTCTATAGTTTCTGCATGTGCCCGGGCGGGCGGGTGGTGGCGGCGACTTCGGAGCCGGGCCGCGTCGTTACCAACGGCATGAGCCAATATTCGCGTGCCGAGTTTAACGCCAATTCGGGCCTGGTCGTCGGCATCGATCCCACGCGTGACTATCCGGGTGATCCGCTTGCCGGCATCGCGCTTCAGCGCGAGCTGGAAGAGCGCGCCTTCGTTGCCGGCGGCTCCAATTACAGGGCGCCGGCGCAGCGGCTGGGAGATTTCCTCGCCGGCCGGCCCTCGAACGCGCTCGGGGAGGTCACGCCCTCCTACAAGCCCGGCGTGACGCTGACCGATCTCGCCACCTGCCTGCCCGATTATGCGGTTGCCGCGATCCGCGAGGCTTTGCCCGTGTTCGGCCGCCAGATCGCCAATTACGATCATCCCGATGCGCTGCTGACCGGCGTCGAGACCCGCACCTCATCCCCGATCCGCATCACGCGCGGCAAGGATTTCCAGAGCCTCAACACCGCCCGCCTGTTCCCCGCCGGCGAAGGCGCGGGCTATGCCGGCGGCATCCTGTCCGCCGCGATCGACGGCATCAAGGTCGCCGAAGCGGTCGCGCTCAGCATCACCGGCGTCGCCGCCTAAGAGAGAGCCGCTTGCTGGCGTTCAGGCCTTGAACCGCCTTCACCATACCCCATTTGCCGCCCACTCCCATTCCTCCGCACAAGGGCTTCCCCATGGAAAATCGCCAGCTCGGCCGCTCCGGTCTCAAGGTTCCCGTGCTCAGCTTCGGCACCGGCACGTTTGGTGGCGGCAACGCATTTTTCGACAAATGGGGTGCCGTGCAGACAGAGGAGGCGACGCGGCTGGTCGACATCTGCTTGGATGCCGGCGTGACGCTGTTCGACACCGCCGACATCTATTCGCAGGGCCGCTCGGAAGAGGTGTTGGGCGCCGCGCTCAAGGGCAAGCGCGATCGCGCCCTCATTTCGACCAAGGCGACTTTCCGGTCGGGCGACGGTCCTAACGATATCGGCTCGTCGCGCTTCCACCTCGTGCGTTCGGTCGAGGCCAGCCTCAGGCGGCTCGGCACCGATCATATCGACCTCTATTTCATGCATGGTTTCGACGCGCTGACGCCGGTCGATGAAACGCTGCGCGCGCTCGACGATCTGATCACGGCCGGCAAGATCGGCTATATCGGCGCCTCCAATTTCTCTGGCTGGCAGATGATGAAGAGCCTTGCCACGTCCGAGGCGAACGGGCTGGCGCGCTACGTCGCCTATCAGGGCTATTATTCGCTGGTCGGCCGCGATTACGAGCATGAGCTGATGCCGCTCGGGCTGGATCAGGGCGTCGGCCTGATGGTGTGGAGCCCGCTCGGCTGGGGGCGTCTGACCGGCAAGATCCGTCGCGGGCAGCCGTTAGGCGAGGGCCGGATCGCACAGGGCGGCGCGGTCGGTGGACCGAAGATCGACGACGATTATCTGTTCGACGTGGTCGATGCGCTCGACAAGGTCGCCGCCGATACCGGTAAGAGCGTCAGTCAGATCGCGCTCGCGTGGCTGCTGACGCGGCCTACGGTCGACAATATCGTGATCGGCGCGCGCACCGAGGATCAGCTGCGCCAGAATCTCGGCGCCGTCGGCTGGACACTGGACGCCGCGCATCTCGCCCTGCTCGACGACGCCAGCCGGCGCCACCCGGCCTATCCCTATTGGCACCAGATGGATTTCGACGAGCGCAATCCCAAGCCGACCCGCTGGTAGGCATCCGCGCGGTCAGGCAGGGGGCGGATCGAGCGGGCGGCCAATTTCCCAATCCAGCCCGAACGGATCGGTCAGCCTGCCGAGGCGCCAGCCATGGCCTTCCCCGACCGGGAATACCGCGCGTGCGCCCGCGTCGATGGCGCGCGCATAAGCGGCGTCCGGATCCGGAACGGTCAGGATCATGCGCACCGATCCACCACCGAGCACCGACGGGTCGCCCCCGGCTGCGCCATCGCTGATCCAAAATTCGGCCCCGGCAACCGAAAGCCGCGCGACCACGCCGGCTCCCGCCCCCTCCAGTCGATAGACGACCGATGCACCGAATGCTTCGCCGTAGAAGCGCAATGCCGCCTCGCCGTCGGTGACCGTCAGCCAGGGTGCCAGGCTCGTTCGATCCGCTGTCATATCAGCTCCTTTCCGAATCCTCCCGCAGGCGGATCACGCAACGCCGCTCTCCAGGCCCAATCGCACGCGCCTTATCCACCGCACGATCATCAAGACTGCCACCACCGCCAGCCCGCAGGCCAGCCCGATCCAGATACCGATCCCGCCCCAGCGAAGGTGGAAACCCAGCGCGATCGCCACGCCCAGCCCGATCACCCAATAGCCAAAGCCCGCATAGAACATCGGCACTTTGGTATCCTGCAGCCCGCGCAGCATACCCGCACCCACCGCCTGCGCGCCATCGACAATCTGGAATATCGCCGCGACACCCAGAAAGGCGACGGCAAGATCGATTACTGGGGCGTTGGCGGGATCGTGCGTGTCGAGGAACAGGCCGACGATCGGGCGCGGCACGGTCCACAACAAGCATGCGGTCAGCGCCATGAAGCCTACCCCCAGCACGAATGCGGTCCAGCCGGCGCGCGCGATCCCGCCCGCATCGCGCCGTCCCGAGGCCAGGCCGACCCGTACCGTCGCCGCCTGCGCCAGTCCAAGCGGCACCATGAAGGTGAAGGTGCAGATCTGGATTGCGACCGCATGCGCCGCCAAGGCCGCTGTGCCGATCAGCCCCATCAGGAATACGGCGGCGTTGAACACCGTCACCTCCAGCCCCAGCGTCATCGCGATCGGGCCGCCCAGCCGCCACACCTGGCGATAGCGTATCCAGTCGGCGCGCCAGAAATTCCCGAATAGCCGGTACCGCCGGAACCGGGGATGCAGCAGGACGACCAATGCCATCCCGGCGAACATCGCCGTCTGCGTGATCGTGCTGCCGATACCAGCGCCGATCAGGCCGAGCCGCGGCAGGCCGAACGCCCCGAAGATCAGGCCATAATTGATGAATGCGTTGAAGAGCACGCCCGCGGCGCCGATCACCAGCGACCAGACCGGCCGCTCCAGCGCCGCCACGAACGAGCGCAGCACCAGATAGAAGAGCGCGGGCACCAGCCCCCATTCCAGCGCGCGCACGAACGATGCGGCTTGCCGCGACAAATCCGGATCTTGGCCAAGCGCGATCAGCAGCCCATCGGCATGCCACAGGATGACCAGCACCGGCGCCGCCAGCGTCAGCGCGGCCCACATTGTCTGGCGCACGGTGCGGCGCACGTCGCGCACGCTGTGGGGCATGCCGCCAAGTTTGCGGCTGAGCAGCGGCGACGATGCCGTGACCAATCCCATTCCGAACACCAGGAAGGCGATGAACAGGTTCGCACCCAGCGCGCCCGCCGCGAGGCTGGCAGGGCCGAGCCAGCCGAGCAGGACCACGTCCGTCGCCTGGATCGCCGCCTGCGTCAGGTTGGTGAGGACCAAAGGCGCCGCCAGCCGCATCGTCGCGCCCGCTTCACGGCGCCAGGCGGGGGAGGATGAAGCTGTGGCCATGGCCCGGTCTATGCGGCGCCGGGCCGGGGACCAAGCTTCACGTTCAGGTCCGCGTGAGAGGTTGCCGCACGGTTGTATCCCGATTACAGGCACGTCCCGCGCGCTTCGGCGCTGCCGGGCGGTTAGCTCAGTTGGTAGAGCATCTCGTTTACACCGAGAGGGTCGGCGGTTCGAGCCCGTCACCGCCCACCATTAAAGACAGCGGTTGATCTCACGCGCTAACGCGGCCGGTTCCGCTCGCTAAGGAGCCTCATGCCCTGGCGGCATGATCAGTATTTCTGAGCCTGCAGCACCTCTGGATCAGTACCCAGGTGGAACAGGTAATCGTGGCGCTCCGGAGAGCCGAGATGAAGATGCTGAAGCCTGGTCCTCTGCTCGGGCGTAAGCCGAAAGCGCACGTAGCCGCGTGCAAGTAGGCACTGGTCCACCTTACTCCGCATGATATCGCCCACCTCCTTGATCTGCTCATCCGGGCGAGCTTGCTCGACGATGCGCGCGGACTGGACAGTGATGGCGTAAAGATTGCTCGTCGCCGCCGCGGCCTGCTCAGGGGAGGGCTGCATCCCCGAGGCCATGCTGGCTGCAGCCTGCAGGTTGGTCTCGTTATTCTCAAGTTGGCGGCTCGCCTTCTTGAGGACTTTCGCCCCCTGTGTGTCGCTGACGTTCATGTAATGGCCGGTCCTGCCACACTCGACTGCATCCCGCCGATATTGCTCTATCGTGATCCCCGCCCGACCCCAACTCGTCGGCTCAGACCGCGCAGCAATGGCCGGGAGCGGCATAAGTGACGCCGTAAGTGTCACAGCCAAGACTGCTGAGCGCATCTCTCTCTCCGTCAATACCTGCGCACTCCCGCCCTCATTGAGTCTCGATGGAGTGGTTCGGCCACATCCTATCCGAACAGCGAGCCTGTCGAAGGGTTTTCGAGCAATGCAGGCAATCCTTATTCTCCGCCAAGGACAATCCCCGCCACCACCCGATGATGTTCGACCCGTTCCGGCTTATCGAGCAGGAAGCGGTCGTCGTCGGGATAGTAACGCGCGGTTTCGGCATCCTCCCCGGCGAAGGCGCGAATGGCGTCCATGTCCGGCCACCAGCTTAAGGTCGTGACTTCGCTCGTCCCGTCGCCGAGCGGGCGGAGCAGCATCTGCGCGCCGAGATTGCCCGGGGTCGCGCGATAATCGGCGATGCCGGTCTGTGCGATATAGTCGATATAGGCGGCTTCGTCCGCGGTCCGGATGCGGGATAGCCAGCGGCGAAGGATGATGGCGGGCGCGCTCAACGATAACCTCCCAACGATCGAGCCGCCCACGCGGCAGCCATCAGCCCGGTAAAGCCCGAGTCCGGCTGGTCGGCAAGCGCATGATGTGAGACAGGATCGCGGTGACCCACAACCGCACATCCTCGGCCTTCATGATCGCCGGCCTGATATTGCTGATCGCAGGCGTGGTCAGCTGGCAGGCGGGGTGGGATTTGCCGCTCCACCGCCTGTTCCGTCTGACCGGGACCTTATGGACGCCGCGCGTCGTGCGCCTTTCCGCGCTGGGTGGCCTGTTGGTGATGGGGCCGATCGGCTTGTTCGCGATGCTCGTGCTGGTGCTGCGCCACCGCGGCGGCGATGCGCTCTGGCTGTTCGCGACCGTGGCGAGCGGCCGGCTCGGCGTAGAGGGGCTCAAGCTGCTGGTCATGCGCCCGCGTCCGCCGGTGATCGACCGGCTCGAGCTGGTGCAGTCGTGGAGCTTCCCCAGCTCGCACAGCGCCGGCACGATGATGACCTGCCTCGCCCTCGCCATCCTCGTCGGCGGCAGGCCGGCGCTGTTCTTCGCTTTCCTCGCGGCGCTGATCATCGGCTGGAGCCGCGTCGCGCTGGCGGTGCATTGGCCTGGCGACGTGCTCGCGGGCTGGGGGATCGGCCTGCTGTGGCTGGGGTTGGCGCTGCGCATCCACAGGCCCGGCCCCGTCAGGCTTCCGTCGGCGGCTCCGTCGCGAGGAGGATCGACGCCTTAAGTCCGCGCGGCACATTGTCCGCCAGGATCAGCCGTCCGCCATGGCTCTCGGCGACGCTGCTGGCGATGGCGAGGCCGAGGCCCGCGCCGCCCGTGCCGCGATTGCGCGAACCTTCCAGCCGCTGGAATGGCTGCAGCACGCGCTGGCGCTCGGCGGCGTCGATGCCCGGCCCCTCGTCCGCCACCGTGACCGCGACGCCGTCAGCCGTGCGCGCAACCGAAACCCGGGCGCTGCCGCCATATTTGACCGCATTGTCGATCAGATTGCGCAACGCCCGCCGGATCAGATCGGGCTGGACCGCCGCCACCTGCCGCGCCGACTCGACAAAAGACACCGGCTGACCGAGCTCGCGATATTCCTCCACCAAGGCTTCGGCGAGCGCGGCGAGATCGACCTCGCGCGCGGTTTCGCGCGCGCGGCCGGTGCGGGCGAGGACCAATATGTCCTCCAGCATCGCCGTCATCTCCTCGATCTTGGCGATCGCGGCTTCGCGCTCTTCCCGCGGCTCCATCGACTCGACCCGGATGCGCAGCGAGGCAAGCGGCGTGCGCAGATCGTGGCCGATCGCGCCCAGCATATGATCCTTCTCGTCGAGCAAAGCGGTCACGCGGTGGCGCATGGCGTTGAACGCCTCGATTGCCCGGACGACATCGCCCGGCCCGCGTGAGGGCACCGCGATCGGCTCGTCCCGTCCCTGAAAGCGGCCTGCGGCGCGGGTCAGGTCGCGCAAGGGCCGCGCGATCCGGACCGCGATCCAGATCGTCGCGCCCAGCACCAGCAGATAGAGCAGCAAAGTCGCCGCGCCCAGCCGCAGCGCCAGCAGGGGATCGCGCCGGGGTGTCGCCATCCGTGCGGTGAGCCATTTTCCGTCCTGTTGCTGGGCGGCGATGCGCAGCAGCTGAATGTCGGGCGGCACCTCGCGGCGCCGCCCGGTGCGCGGATTGACGTCGGTGCCGGGGCCGCGCGCTGCCCGCACCGATCGGGCGGTTGCGCCCGCCTTGGCCAAAGCGGCGTCAATCTGGGTCTCCAGCGCGGTGTCACGCTCGCTCTCGCCAATGCCGCTCTGCGCTGCCTCCGCGAAACGCGCGCCGCGCCGGCTCTGGTCCTCGATCACCGCCTGGCGGAAGATCGGCGCGGCATCGCCATAATCGTCGGCGACGGTGGCGAAGGTGATGATCGCCGGTCCCTCGCTCTGGGCGAGGCCGAGCTTCTGGCGCTCGTTGAGGATCAGGGCAAAATTGGCGAGCTGTGCAACCAGCAGCGCCAGCCCGAGCAGCAGCGCCATCTGACCGGCAAGGCTGGTCGGCAGGAAGCGTTTCATATCCGCCGCACATCGGCCGCCAGCATGTAGCCGCCGCCCCAGATCGTCTTGATCAATTTGGGATCGGCCGGGTCGGCCTCGACCTTGCGCCGCAGCCGGCTGATATGATTGTCGATGCTGCGCTCGAACGCGGCGAGCTCGCGCCCGACGCTGAGATCGAGCAACTGGTCTCGCGTCAGGACGCGCTTGGGATGCGTCACAAAGGCGTGAAGCAGATTATATTCGCCCGTCGAGAGCGGCACGGCGACGCCGTCGACGCCGACGAGCTCGCGCTCGCCGGTGCGTAAGATCCATTCGGCAAAGGCGAAGCCCTGCGCGTCCGGCGCATGAACTTCGCTCCCGCCGCCGCTCGTTCGCCGCAGCACCGCCTTGATGCGGGCGAGCAGTTCGCGCGGCGAAAAGGGCTTGGTGACATAATCGTCGGCGCCGATCTCCAGCCCGAGGATGCGGTCCATCTCCTCGCTCTTCGCGGTCAGCAGGATCACCGGGATCTGGGTGGTGGCGCGGAGGTATCGCGCGAGCGACAGGCCGTCCTCGCCCGGCATCATGATGTCGAGCAGGACCAGGTCGATCGCATGGACCGCCAATATCTCGCGCGCGGCGGCGGCGCTGTCCGCCTTGGTGACGCGCAGCGCGTTCTTGGCGAGATAGGCGGCAAGCGGATCGCGGATGTCGCGCTCGTCGTCGACCAGAAGGATATGCGGTTGGTCAGTCACGCGATTGGTCCTAGAGTTTGTTCCACTTCCGTGGAAGCGGCACCGGCCCGCACCCCCACCCGACCTCCCATAGAATACACTGACTGGGAGGTCGGGTGGGGGTGCGGGCCGGCGCCGCCTCGCCGACAAAAGCGAAGGCCCCGGGGCTTGGCGCCCCGGGGCCTTGCTGTGGCTTAGTTGATCGCATTGGCCAGAACCGAGGCGATCACGCCGGTGGTGATGCCGATCAGCAGCGCATCATTGCCCGACTGGACCCAGCGATAACCGCGCGGCGCATCGTGCAGACGATAGTAACGCGGGCTCGAGATCACCCGGTAGTTGCGGGCGTAGCGGCTGTCGAAACGGTCACCACGGTTCCAGCTGCGATACTGGTTGTGGTTACGATTGTCGTAGCGGTTATACTGGCCGCGATTGTCATTGCGGCGGTCGTTGCCACGATTGTCATGACCGCGATCGTTGTAGCTCTGCTCGTAGCGGCTGCGGTCGTTATGGCCGCCATAGGACTGCGCCATCAGCGGGCCGGCGATCACCGAAGCAGCGACGGCTGCAAGAATGAACTTCTTCATCTGTCTTCTCCTCATCGACGCCACCAATCGGCGTTGAGGACTAAATGGACTGGGCTTGTCGCAAGCCCTTGTCGCCGAGGCGGGTAAATTGTCGCAAATTGTCGCAACCAGCCGGGCACGAAAAAGGCCCGGTCGCGACGACCGGGCCTCCTGTGTCCGCTGCTACTGGCCCTACCAGCTCAGGCCGGCCCGCGCGTAGAGATAGCGGCCGTTGAACCCGAACGGCGAGTAATAGGGGAAGCCCACCACCCCGGTCGAATTGAGCGCCGCCGGATATTGGCGCGGATAGGTGTCAAACAGATTGCTGCCGCCGATTGCCAGCTGGACGCCCTTCTTCGGCTGGTAGCGCAATTCCAGGTCGGCGATCGCGCGCCTGCCGGTAAAGGCGTCGGCCGACGGAGTGGTGCCCGGCTGGACGACATTGCCGTAATAAGTGACGCGGGCAGTGGCGCCGAAATTGGCGAGCGCCCAATCGATCGTACCCGTCACCTTCGTGCCCGGCGTGCCGTCCTCCAGCGTCAGGATGCGGCTGCGCGCGAACAGGGTCGGCGCCGGATTGAGCGTCGAGATCGAGGTCGGCACCCTGGTCACGTCGGTATCGTTGAGGTTGCCCGCGACCGTGAAGTCGAACGTGCCCGCGGTAGCCGGCCGCCAGCGGTAATGCGCGACCACGTCGAGGCCCTTGGTGGTCGACGCCAGCCCGTTGATGAAGAAGCGTGCCGCCGAGACGTTATAGGGTGCGAGCAGGCTCGCCACCTGCGGGCTGAACGATGCCTGGATATTCTCCGACAGGCCGAGCTGGTCGCGGATGTGGATGCGATAGGCGTCGACCGTCAGGTCGAAGCCGCCCGCGCGGATCACCGTTCCGAGCGAGAGGTTGGTCGACTTTTCAGGGTCCAGTGCCTTGCCGCCCAGGGCACCCGCGACCGGCGCTGTCGAGGGATATGTGCCGGTCAGGATCGGCGATCCGTTGACGATGACAGAGGCAACAGACGTGAAATATTGCTGCTGCAATGCCGGCGCGCGAAAACCGGTCGAAGCAGTGCCGCGCAGCGCGAACCAGGGCGCAAAGTCGTAGCGCAACGACAGCTTGCCGTTGGCGGTCCAGCCGAAGTCCGAATAATCCTCGGCACGGCCAGCGAGGCCGACCAGGAACTTGTCATTCACCTGCGCCTCAAGGTCGACATAGGCGCTGCCATTCTCGCGATGCTTCTCGATCGCGTTGAGCGGGGAGAAGCCGCCAAAGCCCTGCGCGCCCGGCGCCTGGCCGGCGATCGCGCCCGTGGTCGGATAGCCATAGGAGGCCTGCTCGCCCGGCGTGATCTTGAAGCCCTCGCGTCGTCCTTCGACGCCGAAGGCAACGTTGAGCGACTGGAACACATCATATTTGCGCGAGACGTCGACCCCGCCGACGAGCTGGTCGTAGATCAGCGCACCGTCCTTGAAATCGGTCGGCGAATTGTTGCCATAGGCATAATTGGCCGAGTTGCGCGTCTGATAGGCAATGCGGTTGCGGCCGTAGCTGATGTTGGCGTCGACGTTCCAGCCGCTGACGTCGCCCTTGATGCCGATCGCGCTGTTGAGATCGCGCGAATTGGTGTGGATGAAGGGCAGGAAGCCGTTGGGGTAGATGCCGCTGACGGCACCGGCGGCGCTCGGGAGGCGCGGGAAAGCCGCGCTCTCGCTGTTTCGCTCCTGATAGCCCAGCCAGCCATAAAGCTGGAAATTGTCGGTGATCGAAGTGCCGGCATTGATCCAGCCGGTATATTGGTGCGATTCCGGATCGCCGAAGCGGCCGGTGATGCGCGTCGGCGTGACGCGCGGATCGTAATCGGCGCGGTTGGTCGGGCGGCGATCGAGATATTCGCCGGAGATCGTGACATAGCCATCGCTGCCGAAGCCGAAGCCCTGCCAGGCGGACGCGCTCAGCGTATGCTCGCCGGAGACGTGGCGGTCGCCGCGGGCGGTGTTCACGTCGGTGTCGTAAAAGCCGTAATTGACGCTGGCGCCGCCGCCCGAACGCGCCTGGCGCAGGCGCAGGTTGATCACGCCGGCGATCGCGTCGGAACCATATTGGGCGGACGCGCCGTCGCGCAGCACCTCGATCGTGTCGAGCGCCACCGTCGGGACCGTGTTGAGATCGACCGCGGCCGCGCCGCGCCCGACCGAGCCATTGATGTTGAGCAGGGCGGAGGTGTGCGCCCGCACGCCGTTGATCAGGACCAGCGTCTGATCGGGCGAGAGGCCGCGCAACGTCGCCGGGCGGATCGCGTCGGTGCCGTCCACCGCGGACGGCCGCGGGAAATCGATCGAAGGCGCAACCGTGGCAAGCGCCGAGCCGAGCTCGGTGGTGCCCTGGCGGGTCAGCGCGGCGTTGCTCAGCACGTCGACCGGCGAGGCGGTGTCGAGCCGGGTGCGGCCGATCGTGCGCGTGCCGGTCACGACGATTTCCTGGGTGGCATCGGTCGCGTCCTGCGGCGTTACGGCAGGCGCCGGCGCGTCTTGCGCGAATGCTGAGCCGGCATAAGCCATAGCGAGGGCGGAGGTGGCGGCGGTCAGCGCCAGGCGACGAAGCTTCATGACATTCCCTTTACTTTACAAACTATTCCATGGCCGCAGAACGCATGGGCGCTAGCGGTTGTTCTCGGCAACGATCTGGTCGTAGACGCCACCGTCGACGAAATGGGCGGCCTGCACGCGACGCCAACCGCCAAAATTCTTGTCGATGGTGAACAATTTTATGTCGTGGAACTGGCGCCCATATTTGCGCAGCACCGCGGCGTTGCGCGGCCGGTAGAAATTGCGGGCAATCACCTCCTGCGCAGCTGGCGTGCAGAGGAAACGCAGATAGGCCTGGGCAGGAGCGGCGGTGCCGTGGGCGGCCACATTCCTGTCGACCCAGGCGACCGACGGCTCGGCCAGGATCGAGACCGAGGGATAGACGATCTCATAGGCACCGGGTGGTGCCTGCTTGACCGCCAGCAACGCTTCATTCTCCCATGTCAGCAGCACATCGCCCTGGCCGCGCTGGATGAAAGTGGTGGCCGATCCGCGCGCGCCGCTGTCGAGCACCAGCACATTCTTGTAAAGGCGCCGGACGAAGTCGCGCGCTTTGGCCTGGCCATAGGTCTTGGACGCGTAGCCCCAGGCGGCGAGATAGGTCCAGCGCGGCGCGCCGCCGGTCTTGGGATTGGGCGTGATCACGCCGACGCCGGGCTTCACCACGTCACTCCAGTCGTGGATCCCTTTGGGATTGCCGTGGCGCACCAGGAACACGATCGTCGAATAATAAGGCGTCGAATTGAGCGGAAGCCGCTTCTGCCAATTGGCCGCCACCAATCCCCGGTCGGCGAGCTGATCGATGTCGTTCGCCAGTGCCAGCGTGACCACGTCGGCCTGATTGCCGTCGAGCACCGAGCGTGCCTGGGCACCCGACCCGCCATGGCTCTGCTTGATGTCGAGTTCCTGCCCGGTCCTCGCCTTCCACGCCGCCTCGAACAGCGGGTTGATCTGCTGGTAAAGTTCGCGTGTCGGATCGTAGCTGACATTGAGCAGGTTGGTCGCCGCGCCGGCCGATGCCCAGCACGCCGCCAGAGTCATGGCCGCGATCACATATTTCCGCATGGTCAATTCCCCGCTGGTCGATCGCAGCCTCCTTGCCGGTCACGCATCGGGGGGAAAGAAAGATTTCCTATGCAATGGATATGGAATTGATGCAGTCGCCTCGCGGGCAGGCGACAGAACAGCCTCGCTTATTACAGGCTATTCTCCGCCACATATTCGCGCGGATTCTTGTTGACCGGTGCCACGCCGGTCAGATGCTCGGCCTCGAACGCGGCGAAGCGCACGGCCAGATCGTGGCTCAGCCGCAGATCGGCATGGCGGCGGAAGTCGGCTAGCCCCTGGCGTTCTTCCTCGGCCATATGGTCGCCATTGGCCTTGTTGCAGGCGTCGAGCGCATCGAACCACGCGTCGCTGCCAATCTCCTCCTCGTCCACTGCCGCGCCGGTGTCGCGAATCTCGTTATGGTCCTTGATGGCATCCTTGGTTTCATCCGCGGCGCTGTCGGCATCCGCCGCGCCGTCGCCGATCTTGAGCAGGTCGGGGTAGAAGAAGCGCTCTTCCGCCTCGGCATGCGTGTCGAGCAAGGCGCGCAGGCGCCGCCAGATCGCGCCGAGCGCGGCAATGTCCGTCCGGTCGATCGTGTCGAGCATCGCGAACAGCCGGCGCTGTTCGGCATGGTCGTCGAGAATGAGCCGCGTGATTTCCAAGGTGGATCCTCCGGTCGAGGGAGGCATGTCCCCCGCGCTGAAAGCGAGGCGGAGGCGGCAAGGTTCCGTCACCGATTGCTCTAGATTGTCGCGCGGGAGCAACAGTGCGCGCCGCGATCGGCGCGCTGCACGCTTCGCAATAGCCGACAGCGCCGCTGTCGCGTTAAGGGAATATCATGCAAATCGGACAGAAAATTGAGGAAACCGGGCTGTTGCTGCGGGATGGCGGCAGCTTTTACCTACGCCGCGACGTCGGCGGCCGCTTCACGCTGGACCTGCGGCGCACGCCGATCGACGAGGTCGAAAAGCGCGTGAAGCTGGTGGGCACCTATGTCGGGCCCGATCTGATCGACGTCGATGGCGTTTCGCTGATCTGACATTCAGGCGGGAGCAAGCGCGGCCTCTCCAATGTTCGCGCATGCGGACTTTGCTTGCCCTGGCCATCGCCATCCTGCCCTCCGTCGTGTTCGCCCAGGCGGAGGAGGATGCCGAGCACCGCGCCGATCGCGCACGCACCGAACAGCTCAACCGTAATGCCGCCGCCGCGGTCGACCGCCGCAACGGCGCCAATGCCGATGCCGTCGATCGCTATCGCGATGCCCAGGCCGCTTATCGGCGCGCGCGGGAAGAATGGCGCCGCCGGCTCGCCGCGTGCGAGGAAGGAGACGATCGCGCCTGCGGGCCGGATTAAGGGTAATCATCACCAATTCGTTCGCACGAACTGAATGTTTGCCTCGCCGCCTAAAGCTCCCGCACCACCCGCCGTGCCGCCGCCAGCCAGGGCGCATCGGCAATCACCGTCTGCCGGCCGCCGCTGGCGAGCGGCAGCAGCAGCAATTTCGAGCCCTCCAGTCCGATCAGCCGTCCGAACGCCAGGCGGCCGCCCGGGCGCGGTACCAGCACGTCGCGATTGAGCGCGCGCCCGAACCCGTCGCGTTCGATCCGCTCGCACCAGATCGTATCGCCCGCGCGGTAATCGCCGACGCTTTGCTCGACGCGTATCGCGACCCATCCCGGCCCTGGCTGGGGCGCGGTCGCGGACGATTCCTTGCCCGGCGCGTGAGCGCCGTCGCTGCCGAGCAATGCCGCGACCGGCAGCTCCGCTTTGTCCGGCAACCGCACCAGATCCGCCGTTTCCACACCGAGAGCGCCGGCAATTCGGTTGAGCCAGCCGACGCTGACGGTGCGCGTTCCCGTCTCCAGCCGCCCGATCGTCTGGGCGGTCGTCGGCGGATCGCACCGTTTAGCGACATCCAGCAGGGTGAGCCCTTTGGCATTACGGACTTGGCGGATACAGGTTATCATTCGCGGATCGCCTTAACCATTTCGGTTAGCTTGAATCACGCTGGGGTTAGCTTGGCAAGCATTTTGCCGGCCGGCCTGGCTTGCTTCGCTGCGCTCGCAATGACGCCGTCCACTCTACGGCAATGCGAGCCGCGCAGCGGCGAAGCAATCCAGGTCCGACCTTATGGTCCCACGCGACGTGGCAGATGCACCCCCCGCGCCATTAGGCTACCACCCGCTCCATGAAGCCTCCGCGCATCCGTGCCGATCAATTGCTCGTCGATCGTGGCCTGGTCGAGAGCCGTACGCGCGCGCAATCGCTCATCCTCGCCGGATTGGTGTTCGCGGGCGAACGCAAGCTCGCCAAGGCGGGCGAGCAACTGCCACCGGACGCAGCGCTCGACGTGCGCGGGCGCGACCATCCGTGGGTCTCGCGCGGCGGTATCAAGCTGGATCACGCGCTGACGCATTTTGGCTGGGATGTGAGCGGCGCCGTCGCGATCGATGTCGGCTCCTCGACCGGCGGCTTCACCGACGTGCTGCTGACGCGCGGTGCCGCGCGGGTCTATGCCGTCGACAGCGGCACCAACCAGCTGGCATGGAAGCTGCGCCAGGACGACCGCGTGGTGGTGCTGGAAAAAACCAATGCCCGCAATCTCACCGCCGCCGAAATCCCGGAACCGATCGACCTGATCGTGTGCGATGCGAGCTTCATCGGCCTTGCCAAGGTGCTCGATCGGCCGCTGGAATTCGCCAGGCCCGACGCGCGGCTCGTTGCTTTGATCAAGCCGCAGTTCGAGGCCGGGCGCGAGGAGGTCGGCAAAAGCGGGGTGGTGCGCGATCCTGTCGTGCACGAGCGGGTCTGCGCGGAAGTTCGTGACTGGATCGAAGCACGCGGCTGGGCCGTTAGCGGGATCGAACGCAGCCCCATTACCGGGCCCGAGGGCAATGTCGAATTCCTGCTCGCGGCGAAAAGAGGAAGTGCTGCATGAAATTGTCTGCGTGGATGCTCACCGTCCCCGTCATCCTGCTGCTCGGCATGGCGTCCGGCTGGCTCAGCAATTCGGGCTATGGCAATGCCTGGTTCGACCGGCTTGCCAAGCCGAGCTTCATGCCGCCCGGTTGGGCATTCCCCGTCGCCTGGACCACGCTCTACATCCTGATGGGCGTGGCGCTCGGCCTCGTCATCGAGACGCAGAGCCCGTTGCGCAATCTTGCCATCACCCTGTTCGCGGTCCAGCTCGTGCTCAACCTCGCCTGGTCGCCGGTCTTTTTCGGAATGCATCAGGCGCGCGTCGGGCTGGCGATCATCCTGATCCTGTTCGTCGCGGCGGCCGCGACCACGGTAGCCTTCTGGCGGGTTCAGCCGACGGCGGCCTTGCTGATGCTGCCCTATCTCGGCTGGCTGTTATTAGCCTCGGCGCTGAACGGCGCGATCGTACGGCTGAACTTGCCAAACGTCTGACCGCCACCCATCTAGCCGACTAACACACTTCAGGAGTCGCCGGCATGCAGACCGAGAACAAATTCTTCGAAGACCTGGTGAAGATGGCTAACGGTTTCGCCGGCACCGTCGCTGGCATGGGCCGCGAAGCCGAAGAAGGTGCGCGCGAAAAGTTCAAATCGTGGGTCGGCGGGTTCGACTTCGTCAGCCGCGACGAATTCGAAGCGGTCAAGGCGATGGCTGCCGCCGCGCGCGACGAGGTCGCCGCGCTGAAGGCGGAATTGGCCGCAGCCAAGGACCCCGGCGCCGCGCCGACCAGCTACGATGCCGAGCCCGGCGCGGGGCCGTCACCTAAGCCGCGCAAGAAGTAAGCGTCGCCGTCCCTCTCGTCATTCCAGCGAAAGCTGGGATCTCAGAAGGTGGCCACCACACGAGACCCCGCTTTCGCTGGAATGACGGCATGGCGTGACGGGCCGCCCTACGCCGATGTCACCACCACCTTTGCGGCCTGCGCGCGCGCCTGCTAGGCGCGCGCCATGACTCCCCTCGACAAGATCCGCAATTTCTCGATCATCGCCCATATCGATCATGGCAAGTCGACGCTCGCCGATCGGCTTATCCAGACTACCGGCGGCCTGCAGGCGCGCGAAATGTCGGCCCAGGTGCTCGACAATATGGATATCGAGAAAGAGCGCGGCATCACCATCAAGGCGCAGACCGTGCGCCTCAACTGGAAGGGCTATGAGCTCAACCTGATGGACACGCCGGGCCATGTCGATTTCGCCTATGAGGTCAGCCGCAGTCTCGCCGCCTGCGAAGGCGCGTTGCTGGTGGTGGACGCCGCCCAGGGCGTCGAGGCGCAGACGCTGGCCAACGTCTATCAATCGATCGAGCATGATCATGAGATCATCCCGGTCATCAACAAGATCGATCTTCCCGCCGCCGAGCCCGAGCGCGTCCGCACGGAGATTGAGGAAGTGATCGGCCTCGACGCATCCGAGGCGGTGCTGGCATCGGCCAAGTCCGGCATCGGCATCGAAGAGATTCTCGACGCGATCATCGCCAAGATCCCGCCGCCCAAGGGCGACATCGACGCGCCGCTGAAGGCGATGCTCGTCGACAGCTGGTACGACCCCTATCTCGGCGTCGTCATTCTCGTGCGCGTCATCGATGGCTCGCTGCGCAAGGGCCAGCAGATCGCCTTCATGGCGGGCGGCACCCAGCATCTGGTCGATCGCGTCGGCTGCTTCCGCCCCAAGATCGAGCAACTGACCGAGCTCGGGCCCGGCGAGATCGGCTTTATCACCGCGCAGATCAAGGAAGTGGCGCAGACCGCAGTCGGCGACACGATCACCGACGCCAAGCGCCCCGCCGCCGAGGCGCTGCCGGGCTTCAAGCTCGTCCAGCCGGTCGTGTTCTGCGGGCTGTTCCCGGTAGACGCCGCCGATTTCGACAAATTGCGCGAGAGCATCTCGCGGCTGCGCCTCAACGACGCGAGCTTCACCTTCGAGATGGAGAGTTCGGCGGCGCTCGGCTTCGGCTTCCGCTGTGGCTTCCTCGGCTTGCTCCACCTGGAGATCATCCAGGAAAGGCTGACGCGCGAATATGATCTCGACCTGATCACGACCGCACCGAGCGTGGTCTACAAGATCCAGCTCGCCCACGATCGCGGCGAGATCGAACTCCACAACCCGGCCGACATGCCCGATCCCAGCCGGATCGGCTCGATCGAGGAGCCTTGGATCGAGGCGGTAATCTATTGCCCGGACGAATATCTCGGCTCGATCCTCAAGCTTTGCCAGGATCGGCGCGGCGTCCAGAAGAACCTGACCTACGTCGCCGGCCGCGCGCAGGTGACCTATGAATTGCCGCTCAACGAAGTCGTGTTCGATTTCTACGACCGGATCAAATCGATCAGTCGCGGCTATGCCAGCTTCGATTACCACCAGATCGGCTATCGCGAGGGTGACCTCGTCAAGATGAGCATCATGGTCAATGCCGAGCCGGTCGATGCGCTGAGCATGATCGTACACCGTGGCACCGCCGAAGCGCGCGGTCGCGGCATGTGCGAACGGCTCAAGGATCTGATCCCGCGCCACATGTTCAAGATCCCGATCCAGGCGGCGATCGGCGGCAAGGTCATCGCGCGCGAGACGATTTCGGCCATGCGCAAGGACGTGACCGCCAAATGCTATGGCGGCGACGCTACCCGCAAGCGCAAGCTGCTGGACAAGCAGAAGGAAGGCAAGAAGCGCATGCGCGAATATGGGTCCGTCAGCATCCCCCAGGAGGCGTTCATCGCCGCGCTCAGGATGGGCGAGGAATAAGCCCTTCCACGTCGCCTGCTACGCCCGTTCCGGCGACAGCGTCCGGGGTAAAGCTTGGGCCACTCGCCGATCAATCCTCGCTCGCTGTTCGATCGCGCCGACGAAGCCAGAATATGAGCGGCAGGACGAGGATGATCGAAGCCGGAAGCGCGAGGTAAGGCCATTGGCCGGTCCGGGCATAGATGCCGAGGAACCAGAGAACCGGCACGCCGACGAGCAATAGGTCCAGCTTTCGCACGCACTGCCTCCCGCTATGGTGGCGATCTGCCGCCAAATCACGGCGGCCATGATGCTTCGCGACCAGGCCGGCTGCAAGCCAGCGCAGACCCTTGCCGCATCCTGTTCCTCTATCGCTTTGACACCGCCACATGCGTGGGCCATCCAGTTCTCCTCTCAACAGGAGCCGCCTCATGCGTATCGCCGTGCTCGCTTTCGCTCTCGCTGCAATGCCCGCTTTGGCGCAGATGCCGACCGAGCCGCCGGGCAAGCCGGACGCCAGCCGCATCGTCGCCGGTCGCTACGAGGTGGAGCCTGGGCACACTCAGGTGCGCTTCACCGTCATGCATCTCGGCTTCACGCCCTATAGCGGATCGTTCAGCGATGCGTCCGGCTCGCTTACCATTGACCCCGCCCGACCCGGGTCGGCCAGCGTTTCGATCAGCGTGCCGATGGCCAGCGCTTGGACGCCGGTGGCGAAGCTGACGGACGAATTGCGCTCATCGATGTTCTTCGATCCCGCCAAATATCCGACGATGACGTTCGTTTCCGACCGCGTCACCGTCCACGGTCATAAGGCGACGATCGACGGGCGCCTGACCATGCACGGTGTCACGCGTCCGCTGCGGCTCGACGCGAGCTTCGTCGGTGCGGGCACGATGCGGGGCAAGCGCACCGTTGGCTTCACCGCCACCGGGACGCTTAAGCGCAGCGAATATGGGGTCAATTACGGTATTCCGTTGGTGTCGGACGAAGTGAAGATCGATATCGCAGCGGCGTTCGAGCAGCCAGCCTGACGCGGACCTTTCTTACCTCTGAAGCGCCCCGCTGCCATCACTTGCGGATTAGGGGGCTGCCATGACAACCGTCACCCCGGCGCAGGCCGGGGTCCATCGAGAGTTGCGTTGAGCCGCGGAATGGATCCCAGCCTGTGCCGGTACGACGGTTGCGTCAGGAAAAACGCTGCTTCAGCTCCAGCATGGCGATCGCCGCCTTGGCGGCTTCCCCGCCTTTGTCCTTCTCGGTCGGACGCGCGCGGGCGAGCGCCTGGGCCTCATTCTCGACGGTAAGGATACCGTTGCCGATCGGAATGCCGTCCAGCGTCAGCGCCATCAGCCCGCGCGCGCTTTCGTTCGACACGACTTCGAAATGATAGGTCTCGCCGCGGATGATCACGCCGAGCGCGACGAAGCCGTCATAGCGGCCGGTTTCGGCCGCCATGGCGATCGCCGCCGGAATCTCGAGCGCGCCGGGGACGGTGACCGTCTCGTGATGATGGCCGGCCTCATCGATCGCGCCGCGCGCGCCCTCGAGCAACAGGTCGTTGAGCTGCGCATAGAAGCGCGCCTCGGCAATCAGGAAGCGTGCCATCAGGCCTCTTTCTCGGAACAGGGGATGGGCCGCTCGCCGACGATCGACAAGCCATAGCCGTCGAGCGCCACCAATGTGTGGTGCGAATTGGTCAGCAGGATCATGTCCTGTACACCCAACTCGGTCAGGATCTGCGCACCGACCCCGTAATCGCGCAATTCCTCGGGGTCGGGCGCGCCGTTTGCGCTCCCCTTCGCCGCGACCACCTGGCTCAGCAGTCCGCCGACCATCGGCCGGTTGAGCACGACGATGACGCCGGTCCCTTCCTTGCCGATAATCTCCATCGCGCCGGCGAGCAGCGCGCCGCGCGGGCCTTCCTCGCCGAACATGTCGGCGAACAAAGCCTGCGCGTGCATCCGCACCAAGGTCGGCTTGGCCGGATCGACCTTGCCCTTGACCAGGGCCACCTGTTCGTCGCCGGTCGCCTTGTTGTAGAAGCTGATCGCATTCCACTCCCCGCCCCAGCGGCTGGTGAACCGGGTGGTCGCGCGCTTCTCGACCAGATGGTCGTGGCGGCGGCGATAAGCGATGAGATCGCGGATCGTGCCGATCTTGAGGCCGTGGCGCTGCGCGAAGGCGACCAGGTCGTCGAGCCGCGACATGCTGCCATCGTCGTTCATGATCTCGCAGATCACGCCCGAAGGGTTGAGCCCCGCCAGCCGCGCGACGTCCACCGCCGCCTCGGTATGCCCTGCGCGCACCAGCACGCCGCCTTCGCGCGCAACCAGCGGAAAGACGTGGCCGGGCGTGACGATCTCTTCAGGCCCATTGCCTGCGTCGATCGCGACCGAAATGGTCCGCGCGCGGTCGGCGGCGGAAATGCCGGTGGTGACCCCTGTCCGCGCCTCGATCGAAACGGTGAAGGCGGTCTCGTGACGGGTGCCGTTGTGACGGCTCATCAGCGGGAGGCCGAGCTGCTCGACCCGCGCCTTGGCGAGCGCGAGGCAGATCAGCCCACGGCCGTGCGTCGCCATGAAGTTGATCGCGTCCGGCGTCGCCATCTGCGCGGGAATGATGAGGTCGCCCTCATTTTCGCGATCCTCGTCGTCGACCAGGATGAACATGCGGCCGTTACGCGCTTCCTCGATCACCTCCTCTGGCGTCGAGAGGAAGGCGTGGCGCAAGCGCGCGACATTCGGGTTAGACGACATGGCGCAACTGCTCCATCCGGCCGAGATAGCGCGCGAGCACGTCGATCTCGATATTGAGCTGGCGCCCCGGGGCGAGATCGCCCCAGGTCGTCATCTGCTGGGTATGAGGAATGATGTTGAGCCCGAAGCGCACGCCCCCGCCCGGAAGGTCCGACACCTCGTTCACGGTCAGCGAGATACCGTCGAGCGCGATCGAGCCCTTGGCGGCAATATAGGGCGCGAGCGCGGCCGGCGCCTCGACCACGACGCGCGTACTATCGCCTTCCGGCGTGACCTCGACGATCGTACCGACGCCGTCGACATGGCCCGTGACGATATGTCCGCCCAGCTCGTCCCCGACACGCAAGGCACGCTCCAGGTTGAGTGACGTCCCCTCCGACCATTCGCCCGCAGTGCGTGACAGGGTTTCCGCCGAGACTTCGACGGCAAACCAATCCGCCCCCTTGTCGACCACGGTCAGGCACACGCCCGAGCACGCGATGGACGCGCCGAGATCGATGCTGGCCGTCTCGTACGCAGTGCCGATGCGCAGCCGCAGATCGCCACGATGCTCGATGCCGGTGATGCGGCCGATATCGGTGATGATGCCCGTAAACATTAGGCGCGCTCGTAGACTTCGAGCCGGTCCATGCCAAGCATGCGGCTGTCGGTCCGTTTCCACCGGTCATGCGCCTGCGCAAGCGAGGCGAGGCCGATATCCCCGAGCGCAGGCTTGCCTGCCCCGATCAGGATCGGCGCGCGATACAGTAGCAGGCGGTCGACGAGGTCGGCAGCGAGGAAGGCGGAGGCGGTGAGTGCGCCGCCCTCGACCATCAGATGATCGACACCCTCCAGGTTCGAGATTTCCGACGGCGACGCAATCGTCATCCAATCCTGCCGTTCCCCCCCTTCGCCGCCGCCGGCGGCGTCGCTCGCCTCAGCAGGCATAGACCCCAGCCTGCGTTGGGGTGACCTGGAAAGGAGGATGCGGCGCGGACTTCTTTCTTCAAGTCCGGGCAGTCGCACGCCGAGCTGGGGCACATCCGTATCGAACGTGCCCCGCCCGACGAGGATCGCTTCGTGACGACCGCGCTCGAGATGGCCATGTGCGCGCGCGGCATCGCCGGTGATCCACCGGCTCTCGCCGTCGGCGCGCGCGATCATGCCGTCGAGCGACATGGCCAGCTTCAGCGTGACGTGCGGCCGTCCCAGTGCCTTGCGCGTGAGGAAGCCCGCCATACTGCGCCGGGCTTCCGCCGCCAGGACGCCTTCGGTTACCTCTATCCCTGCCGCGCGCAGGCGCGCAAAGCCTTCACCTGAAGTGCGCGGATCGGGATCGGTCAGTGCGGCGATCACCCGCGCCGGCTTCGCCGCGACAAGCAACTCGGAACAGGCCGGCCCGCGCACGCTGCGATGCGCGCATGGCTCCAGCGTGACGTAGACGGTCGCCCCCTCGGCCGACGCGCCGGCCTGCGCCAGCGCCATCGCCTCGGCGTGGGGACGCCCGCCGGCCTGGGTCCAGCCACGCCCGATCACGCGATCGTCGCGTACGATCACACAGCCGACATTGGGGTTGGGTGCGGTCCGCCCGCGCCCGCGGTCGCCGATCGCGAGCGCGGCGGCCATGAAACGCTGGTCGGCGCTCAGAAGCCGAGCCTGTCCAGGTTGCGATCGACCTTCTGCCATTGGCGGCGCCGCTCGTCGGCAAGCTTGCGCTTCTCCGTCGCGTCGATCCGCTGCTGTGCCTTAATTTCGGCGTCGGTGCGCGTGACGGGCCAGTCCGATACATAGACGACCTGGGGGCCCTCGGGCAGCACGCCCCAGCGCGATTCCAGTATGAAGATCGTGATAAGCAGCGACGTGACGCCGATCGCGGCGGCGCCGAACACGAGTTTGTAGCGGCGCGTGCTGGTTGACCATAGCCGCCGGACATCGGCGATGACGGCGCGCGGATGTGCTGGACGAGGAAAGACTGCCATGGGCGGAAGATAAGCCTTCGAATGGAAGGTTGCCAGTCCTAGCCTGCCGCCGCGCACGCCAGCCGTTCGACTGCCCGGGCACGACCGATCAAAGGCAATAACGCCTTCATGTCCGGCCCATGCTCCTGGCCGGTCAGGGCCACCCGCAGCGGCAGGAACAAGGCGCGGCCCTTGCGCCCGGTCTGTGCCTTCAGCGCGCCCGTCAACGCATGCCAGGGATCGTCCCCCCATTCGATCGTGCGCGCCGCCTCGGCCGCCGCGACCAGATAGTCGCGATCGGCGGGATCGCTGGCGGGCGGGTCGATCCCGTGTTCGACCACCTGCAGCCATGCCGCCGCCTCGCTGACGGTGGCGAGATTGGGCCGAACCGCCAGCCACAAGGCCTCGCTCATATCGTCCGGCAGGCGCTCGCGGGCCTGTTCGTAGGGCATCATGTGGATCGTGCGCGCATTGAGATTGCGCAATTCGTCCAGGTCGAACCGCGCCGGCGCGCGGCCGAAACGGGCAAAGTCGATGCCCTCGATCAGCGGCGCGATATCCGCGACCGCTTCGACCGGGTCACTCGTCCCGATGCGGGCGAGCAGCGCATTGAGCGCGAGCGGCTCGATGCCGTCCTCGCGAAATGCGTCGGCGCCGAGCGAGCCGAGCCGTTTGGACAATTTGCCCTCGCTCCCCACCAGCAGCGCCTCATGAGCGAAGGCGGGGGCGGGGGCGGCCAGCGCCGCGAACATCTGCAGCTGCAGCCCGGCGTTAGTGACATGGTCCTCGCCGCGCACGATGTGCGTCACGCCCATGTCGATATCGTCGATCACGCTTGGCAACATGTAGAGCCAGCTACCGTCGGCCCGCCGGATGACCGGATCCGACTGCAGCTTGGGATCGAGGTGCTGGGGGCCCCGAATGAGGTCGTCCCAAACGATCATCGCCGCATGATCGAGCCGGAAGCGCCAGTGCGGGCGGACGCCGTCCGCCTCCAGCTTTGCCCGCTCGGCATCGCTCAGCGCGAGCGCGGCGCGATCATAGATTGGCGGCAGGCCGCGCCCCGCCTGGATCTTGCGCTTGAGGTCAAGCTCCTCGGCGGTCTCGTAGGCCGGATAGACGCGGCCCGCCGCGCGCAGTTTCTCGAACCGCGCCTCATACAAGGCAAAGCGCGCCGATTGCTTGAAGGAAGCATCGGGCGCGAGGCCGAGCCAAGCGAGATCGGCGTGGATCGCGTCTGCAAATTCCGCGGTCGAACGCGCGAGATCGGTATCGTCAAGCCGCAGCAGGAAGCGTCCGCCATGCTTGCGCGCCCACAACATATTATGAAGCGCGGTGCGGATATTGCCGACATGCAGCCGCCCGGTGGGGGAGGGTGCGAAGCGCGTAACGACTGAAGCCATGGCCCGCCTTAGCCGTTTCCCGCCGCGCTATTCCAGCGGCGCGTCGTCTAGCCGAACAGGAAACCGCCGAGCAGGCGTGTCGGGATCAGCGTGAAATAGCCCGCAATCACCAAGGCGGCATAGACGATCGTGATCGTTCGCCGGTGCCGCGCGATGCGGCCACGGCGCGCGTCGACGATCGCGCGGGGAATGGCCAACAGGGTTATCACCGACAGAATATGGATCGGGCTGAGATGCCCCATCAGCTGGTGCACGCCGAAGCTGGACACGGCCGCGACCATCATCAGTGCCGCCCAGATCCGCCCGATCAGGCGATGTATGCGGTCGCCCTTGCGCCGAAGCAGCATCGCCGCACCGATCGGCACCGCCGGAATGATCGTCAGCAGGTGGACGATCATCCACGGGCCAAGCACCACCGCAGGCTGGCTGAGATGACGCCCGAATGCGGCAATGAGCAGCAACAGCAGCAGTCCCGCGCCCGCCAGCAGGGGATCGCGCACCTTGCGAGGATAGGTCCAGCCGTTCGCCGTTATTGTCGCCATGACACGCCCCCGTCACCACACAGGAGTGACAGAGAAGAGCCTTTTCGCCAAGTACGGACGGCAGCAAGCGGGAGTTCGCGCCCCGCAACTGGCCGCATCCGCGCGTCGGCTCTTCCCCGCGCGCACCCGTCCCGCTAGGAGCCGGCTGCGAGAGGGAGCCCGCCCATGAAGTTGATGACCGGCAACGCCAATCGCGTGCTGGCGACCGCCATCGCCGATTATCTCGAGATCGGGCTGACGGACGCCTCGGTGCGGCGCTTTGCCGACGAGGAAGTGTTCGTCGAGATTCACGAGAATGTCCGCGGCGAAGATGTGTTCGTGCTTCAGTCGACCGGCTACCCGACCAACGACAATCTCATGGAATTGCTGATCTGCATCGATGCGCTGCGCCGTGCCTCGGCCAAGCGCATCACCGCCGTCATTCCGTATTTCGGCTATGCGCGGCAGGATCGTAAGCCCGGCCCGCGCACCCCCATTTCGGCCAAGCTGGTCGCCAATATCATTACCGTCGCGGGCGCGGATCGCGTGTTGTCGGTCGATCTCCATGCGGGGCAGATCCAGGGCTTTTTCGATATCCCGACCGACAATCTCTATGCCGCACCCGTGATATCGGCCGACATCCAGGCGCGGTTCGGCACGCGCAATCTGATGGTGGTCTCGCCTGACGTCGGCGGCGTGGTGCGCGCCAGGGCCTTGTCGAAGCGCCTCGCCAATGCTCCGCTGGCGATCGTCGACAAGCGCCGCGAAAAGCCCGGCGAGAGCGAGGTGATGAACATCATTGGCGAGGTCGAGGGCCGCTTCTGCATCCTGGTCGATGACATCGTCGATAGCGCCGGCACCTTGTGCAACGCCGCCGCGGCATTGCGCGAGGCCGGGGCCGAGGATGTGGTGGCTTACGTCACGCACGGCGTGCTGTCGGGCGGAGCGGTCGCGCGGGTCGAAGGCTCGCAGCTTTCGGAGCTGGTGATCACCGATTCGATCCAGCCGCTCGATGCGGTCCGCGATTCGAACAAGATCCGCATCCTGCCCATCGCCCCGCTGCTCGCCGAGGCGATCAGGCGCATCTCCGACGAAAGCTCCGTCTCCAGCCTGTTCGACTAGGCGATGCGGGTCCTCGTCGTCGGCGGCTATGGCTTCATTGGGCGAGAGGTCTGCAGCGCGTTGCTGCGGCGCGGCCACCAGGTGGTAGGCTGGGGAAGGTCGGCCGCGATCGGCCGCTCGGTCGCGCCGGATGCCGAATGGATCGAGGGCGACCTCCGCCACATGCTGCATTCCGACGCCTGGTCCTCCGCATTGAGCGGCATCGACGCCGTGGTGAATGCCAGCGGCGCGTTACAGGATGGCGCCGGCGGCAGGCTCGCGCAGGTTCAGGGCGACGCGATCATAGCTTTGGTCGACGCATGTGTGAAACAAGGGGTCGGCCGCTTCGTCCAGATATCGGCACCCGGTGCCGAAGCGGGTGCCAGCACGGCCTTCATGACCACCAAGGCGTTGGCGGATGCGCACCTTCGGCGCAGCAGGCTCGAGTGGACCATCCTGCGTCCCGCGCTGGTCGTCGGGCGCAATGCCTATGGCGGGACTGCGCTGGTCCGGGCGCTCGCCGCATTGCCGATCGGGCTATCCGTATATGGGGGAAGCCCCGTTCAATGCGTGGCACTCGATGATGTCGCTACGGTGAGTGCGGACGCCGTCGAGGGGCTGGTGCCGGCCGTCCGAATATTGCCGCTGGCCGCGCCCGAGCGGTTGCGGCTGCACGAGGTGATTGCAGCCCACCGGCGCTGGCTTGGCTTCCCAAAGGTACGCTTGATGGTGGATTTACCGCCACTGGCCGCGCTGCCGCTGGCGGCGTGCGCAGATGTGGCAGGGTGGCTGGGATGGCGATCCCCGCTGCGTTCGACCGCTCTTCGCGTCATGCGTGACGGCGTGCTCGTCGAAGCTTCCTACGCTCCGCCAACGCCACTGCAATCGCTCCGCGAAATTCTGGCAGCTCACCCGGCAGGAGTGCAGGATCGCATTGCCGCGCGCATTTTCTGGCTGTTGCCGCTCGTCGTGCTCGCGCTGGCGACATTATGGATCGGGTCGGGCCTGATCGGCCTGGGGGCAACCGCACGGGCGGCATCGATCATCGGCGGTGGAGCTGATGCCGAACTGCTGGTGCGTGCCTGTTCGTTCGCCGACCTGGCACTGGGTTGTGCGATCCTGATTCGGCCATGGGCGCGGCCTGCCGCGGTCTGCATGGCGACGGCCTCCGCCGGATACCTCATCGCCGGCAGTCTCGTTGCTCCTTGGCTCTGGTCGGATCCGCTCGCTCCTTTGCTGAAGATCGTGCCCGCGCTTTTGCTTGCGCTGGTCGCGGCCGCAATCCTGGAGAAGAGATGACCTATCTGGTCCTGGTCTGGCTGCACGTGATCGGCGCGACCGTCTTGCTCGGTACGGGTACCGGCATCGCTTTCTTCATGCTGATGGCGCATCGTACCCACAAGCCCGCCTTGATCGCCCATGTTGCGGACACGGTGGTCGTGGCCGATTTCCTGTTCACGGCAACGGCCATGGTCGCACAGCCGGTCACCGGCGGGTTGTTGATGAACCAGCAGGGCTGGCCGCTCTCGACCGGATGGATCCTTGCCGCGCTTGGCCTGTACGTTGTTATCGGGGCCTTGTGGGTGCCGGTTCTGTCCATGCAGAAGCATATGCGCGATCTTGCGCGGGCCGCTGCGGCTGCGGGTTCGGAACTGCCGCCCGCCTATTACCGGCTGTGGCGGCTATGGTTTGCGTTCGGCATTCCCGCATTTGTCGCAATGCTCGGGATTGTGTGGCTGATGGTCGCCAAGCCAAGTCTCTAGGGCTCTATGCCGCCACCTGGTCGCGGCCGCCGGCCTTGGCACGGTAAAGCGATCGATCGGCGCGTGCCATCGCCAGCGATAGGCTGGTTTCGCCCTCATGGACCCGGGCCATGCCGATGCAGAGCGAATAAGGCGGCAGGCCCGATAGCTCGGGATCGGGCACCGCCCGCACCTGTTCGGCCAGCGTCAGCGCGTCGGCATCGTCGGTCGTGGGCGCGACCAGAACGAATTCATCCCCGCCAAGCCGCACGAACATGCCGTTGCGCGTCCGCGCCAGCGCCTCCACCCGCGCCGCGAAGGTAAGTAGAACGGAATCGCCCGCTGCATGGCCGAACGTGTCGTTGATCGCCTTGAAATGATCGATGTCGATGAGGAACAAGCTGTTTGCCGGAAGCGCCAGCACTTGCTCGCGATGCTTAAGGGCCGTGCGATTCCACACGCCGGTCAGCGGATCGCGGCGCGCTGATTCCTTCAGCTCGCGCAACGCGCGCTCCCACGGTGTCGCGAGCAGGCCGAGGTTGAGCACGCCGAGCAAGACCTGGTCCTGCAGCATGGGGAGCAAATCGAGCGTGCCGCCTGCCGCCGGCCCCCGTATCTCGATCCAGATGGAGATCAGGTAGGTCGGACCATAGGCAAGCATCGCCACCGCCACGATCCTACGCGGCAGGCCGACATCGCGAGGGCCGCCCGCGAGGATGGCGCAAGCACAGACCACCATGCAGCTGCCCAAAGCGACCGCGCCCGCAATATGGCTCGTCATTGTGGCGGCCGAGCGATCGGGAATGGCAAGGAACGGGATCAACACGGCCGCCATCGCTGCGGCAATGGGGATTAGCATCCACGGCCTGAAGGCCTGCTTGCCGTCGAACCGGCGCATACCCATCAACAACAGGAAATCGGACAGCGCGACCGTGCCGTAATTCAGCGCGCCCGACAGGGCCGATTGACTGAATTCGAAGCCGAACAGGGCGACGGCATAAAGGGCCGAGCTCAGGCCCCAATGCAGCAGATAAGTCTCGTTCCGCCGCCGGCCCCACAGGACGATGAAGATCGTCGCGTAGGACAATGTTGCAAGCAGACTGCACAGCCGCAGTGTTGGGATGTCGGGGGTGTGAAACAACATACGGGTGAGGCGGCTATAAACCAGTTTATAATATGTGGGGACAAAGTTGCGGCCAATTCGGCCTAATCGCGCAGCTTTATCCAGACCGGCGCATGATCGCTGGTCTTTTCCCAACCGCGAACATGGGCATCTACCTGCGCATCCTCCAGCCGGGCCTTCAATGCCGGGCTCAGCAGCAAATGATCGATCCGCAGGCCGGCATTGCGGCCATAAGCATTCCGGAAATAGTCCCAGAAGGTGTAGATCGTCTCACCCGGATGCAGCGTGCGCAGCGCGTCGGTCCAGCCCTGATCGAGCAGCCGGAAATAAGCAGCCCGCGCCTCCGGCGCGAACAGCGCGTCGTCCAGCCAGCGTTCCGGCTTATAGACGTCGAGCTCGGTCGGCATGACGTTGAAGTCGCCGGCCAGCATCACCGGCAGACCGCTTTCGAGCAACCCTGCCGCATGATCGATCAACCGATCGAACCAGCGCAGCTTATAGTCGAATTTCGGCCCAGGCTTGGGATTGCCGTTGGGCAGATAGAGGCCGCCGATCAGGATGCCGTTAATCGCGGCCTCGATATAGCGGCTATGGATGTCGTCCGGATCCCCCGGCAGGCCGCGCCTGGTCTCGTGGATCGCACCAACCCGGCTGAGGATGGCAACGCCGTTCCAGCTCTTCTGGCCATGCCAGATGGCGTCATAGCCTGCGTCGCGGATCGCTGCCTCGGGGAATTTCTCCTGCGGCGCCTTCAGTTCCTGCAGGCAGACGATGTCCGGCCGATCCTCCGCCAGCCAGCGAAGCAGCACTGGCAGCCGCCCGTTGACACCGTTGACGTTGTAGGTGGCGATCTTCATCGGCGCGCCCCGCCGGCGGCGCTCACGCGCCCTTGTTCTTGCGCCGCGTCACCCAGCCCTTGCGGGCTGCGGCCGACCGCTGTTCGGCGGAGCCGGATTTGTTGGCGCGCCCCCCGCGCGAGGACGAGACATGGGTGTCGGCCTTGCCACGGCCCGATCCGGACTTGTTGCCGCCGCCGGATTCCTTGTTAACCGTCGCCCACGCCCGCGCTTCGGCGGTCTTCTTCGGAACGCCACGATCCTCGTAGCTTTCCTCGATATGCTCGGCCTTTCGCTTTTGCTTGTCGGTATAGGCATCCTTGTCACCGCGAGGCATCGTCGATCTCCTTTCAACCGACGTGCAACGCGCGTCGGCCGCTGCCGTTTCCGCGGTAGCGGGCAAAGAAAAAGGCCGCTGCGAACAGCGGCCTTTCCCTAGTCGTCGGTGATGTGACGATCAGAACTTGAAGCGCGCACCCAGCAGATAGCGGGCCGAACCTTCCTGCAGGAAGAAGGTCTCGACCTTGTCACGGCCGTAGGTACGGACACCCTCTTCGGTCAGGTTGATGCCTTCGAACGACACCGCGATGTGCGGCGTGATGTCATAACTCACGTTGACGTCGAGCGTGCCGTAGGGGGCCGTGAACACCGGATTGTGGCTGCCGCCGCGATTCAGTTCCGACAGGAACTTCTTGCGGTAGTTATAGGCAACGCGGGCAGAGATGCCGTTCTTATCGTAGATGCCGGTGATGTTGTAGGTATCGCTCAAGCCCACCAGCGCGAACTGGTTCGCGGTAGGATCGGCATTCACGTTGGCGCTCACGTCGCCGCGAACGAGCGTGTAGCTCGCCGCAACGCCGAAGCCGGTATTGCCAAGGAAGTAGGTGCCCGCGAGCTCGAAGCCCCAGATCTTGGCGTCCTTGTTGTTGATCGGCGTGCTGACGAGGAAGTTCGCGAGCGGATCGTTGGCATCGCCTGCGATGTCGACCGCCGCCAAGGTGGAGTCGACGAACGCCTGGTTCAGCTTGCGTGCGGCCGCGTCGTAATTCTGGTTGAATATGCTCGTGGCCGTCGCGGTGTTGTTGTTATTCTGCTGCAGCAGCGCGGTGTAGGTGAACAGGTTCACGTCGCTGAGATCGTAACCCAGGCCCTGCAACGCCGTCCTGGCTGTCCCGGAGCGGCTGCCGGGCGTCGCCGCGGTTGGGTCACGCAGACCGAACAGGTTCTGACTGACCAGGCTGTTGCCGATGAAGTTGTGGACCCTTTTCTCAAAGAAGCCGCCTGACAAATAGCTGCCCGGCTTGAAATACCATTCCAGCGACAGATCGAAATTGTCCGAGATCAGCGGTTGCAGATCCGCATTGTGCGCGTTGCCGCCTGCGGTTCCGCCCAAGGTTGTCGGACGGCCCGGAGGTGCGGCGGTGGTCGCTGCGAACAGGTCGCCGTAATTCGGGCGCGAGATCGTCTTGCTGAACGAGAAGCGACCGACCAGATTCGGGGTGAAGTTGAGCTGGAAATCCAGTGACGGGAGCAGGTTGTTATACTTGCCCTTGGCGGTAATCGGCTGCTGATCCGCGGACTGCAGGATCGTGAAGTCGTTGTCCGCCTGCCACACGAGTGCCGTCGGGATGGTCTGGAGCGACGTTGAGTGGACAGTGGTCCGCTCATACCGCACGCCCGCCACCATGCTGGCATCCATGTCGCCGAACTGGCCCTTCCAGGTGAACTGGCCATAGGCCGCCGCGATATTCTCCTTCACCCTGTTGTTCACATTGGCGTCGATGCGAAGGTTGTGGCCGAGCTTCTGATAGGCGTCGAACAGAGAGTTGTAGAGCTTGGTCGCATCCTGGGTCCGCCATCCGACCAGGCCGGCCCCTGTTGCCGCCGGATCATTGTGGTGGAACTGGCAGGCGGTGCAGAATTGCTTCACCTGGCCGGGCGCATATTGGATCACGTCGCGCGGATTGGCGTTGCCCCAGTCGCCCAGCGTCTGGATCGTATTATACTGGCGCTGCGTGACGTCGGACTTGCGATAGTCCCCGCCGAAATCGAACCGGCTGCCGCCGCCGAAGTCCCAGCCGGCATCGATCCGGCCTTCCTTCAGATTCTGGTGCTGCCATGACGCGAACTGACGATTCTGCTGGGTGGCAAGATCGCCTTCGTCCCAGACGCCGTTATTGTTGCCCTTGGCGGCATCGTTGATCGAAATCTGCTGCTGCGGGAAACCGTTGGTCTGGTCCAACCCATATTGGGACAGGATTGGCGAGCTGATCGCAACTGCGGTCGAGCTGACGCCGTTGGGATTATCCGGCGAGCTGGAGGCCGTGCTGACATGCGCGTCGGCCGAGATCGTGAAATTATCCGTGACATCCCATTTTGCGTTCAGGCCGAAATCCTTGAGCGTGCCCTTCTGCGCGCGATAGGCCTGTTCGGCACCGCTATCCTTGGTCGAGCCCGACTCGACTTCGTGCAGGAAGATGGCGGTCGCAACACCCGGATTGCTGTTGAACGTGACCTGGTCGAACGGGCGGTTGAACCAGTTCGACGTATCCGAACGACGCTCGGACTGTTTGTCCTGCGCATACAGGCCGTCGGCGGTGATCAGAAGATTGTCTGTCGGCTTCCACTGAATCGATGCCTGGCCGTTGATCCGCTCACGCCGGTCTTCGGAGAAGTGATAGCGGAAATCGTCAGGGATACCGACATAACCGCTCGTGGGCGCATTCTTCACCACCGTCGTGGAGGTGATGTAGGTGCCCGGCGTCATGAAGTCCGCGATCGGGACGATGTTCCAGCCGTTATTCGCGACGCTGGGGACCGAGAAGTTGCGCTTCTGGTAGCTGCCGAACACCGACACGCCGAACGTCTGCTCGCTGTTCGTCCAGCCGAGCACGCCCGAAACTTCCGGGGTGACCTTCGAACCGCACTTCACGCAATCGTCGGCACTGGTGTCGTAATTGGCCTTGGCGCCGATCGACCCGGTCAAACCGCCCTCGCGGGCGTCCAGCGGCTTGCGGCTGACCACGTTGATCGTGGCACCGATGCCGCCGGTCGGGATCGCGGCGCGGCCGGTCTTGTAGACCTCCAGCGTCTTCACGCCTTCCGCGGCGAGGTTGGAGAAGTTGAACGAACGGTCGAAGCCGCCTGCGCCGTCGCCATTCTGGTCGCCACCGACGACGGTGATGTTGGCGGCTGCGAGCTGGCGCCCGTTCAGTGTCACGAGATTATATTGCGGGCCGAAGCCGCGGACCGTGACTGTCGCACCTTCGCCGTTGACGCGATTGATCGACACACCGGTGATGCGCTGCAGCGATTCGGCCAGATTGGTGTCGGGGAACTTGCCGATATCTTCCGACGAGATCGCATCCACGACGCCCGTTGAATCGCGCTTGATGGCGATCGAACGTTCCAGCGAGGCGCGGATGCCGGTCACCACGACTTCGTCCGCGATATCGGCGCCAGCCGCCTGGGCGGGGGTAGGCTGCGCCGTCGCAGGCGCGACAGTGGTCGGTTGGGCATCGGTGGGTGAGCCTGCGGGGCTCGCGGTCTGCGCGAACGCCGCGCCCGGAAGCGCGAGACAGGTGGCGATGGCGATTGCAGAAGCCGAGCGCGCAAGCGCCGGCGAGAGCCCGAAGCCGTTCATAGTACCTCCCTTTATACGGAGCCGTTCCCTGGCCGCCGTTTCGTCGACAAGCAGTGTTTTCCTGCTTAAGCCGGCCGTAGCATGATCGACATCGATGTCAACGAAACCGAAGTTAGCGCTAACAGGATTTGATGCGGTGGCCTTGCTCTGCCTAGCACTATCAAATCGCCACTTTGTGAAAGATTGCACCACCGCGGACTAAAAGAACGGCCACCGCGGAACCGCGGTGGCCGTCAGCCCAGCTGAATAATCAGCGGGGGGGTTGGGATATCCCGGAGAGGAAGTACTGGCAGGCTTCATGGCCTTATCCGACATCGATGTCAAATAAATCAGGCAAAACGTTGCAAGCCGGCTGGCGGCAGCTAAAGATTGCCGCGATGGATGCCGTCGCTTCAACCGATCTGATCGCCGGCCGGCTATTCCGGCTGTCGATCGGTGTGTTTTTCATCGGCGGATTCCTGTCATCGGTGATCAGCCTGTTCGTGCCGCGACTCACCTTGCTTTACGGCTTGGATTATTCGCGCGCGCTGCTGGTGCAGTTCGCCTTCCACACCTCCTATCTGCTGTTCGCTATTCCGATAGCGATGACGATCATGCGCATCGGCTACATGCGTTCGGCCGCAACCGGTCTTTCTGTGATGGCGCTATCATGCGGCCTGTTCGTGGCATCCCATGGGATGCACACGTACGGCCTGCTGCTATTCTCGCTGCTGGCGTTATCGGCGGGGATAACCTTTCTCCAGATCGCTGCGAACACGGTGGTGGCGGTGGTCGGCAATGCCGAAGGCGCCGCGTTCCGGCTCAACCTGCTGCAAGCGTTCAACTCGGTGGGGACGGTCGCTGGACCGCTCGTCGGCGCGGCATTTATATTGGGCAGTCCAATGCTGACCGGCAGAGCGGCAATGGCGGAGATCGCGCCCCCCTTCCTGTTCGCAATCCTTTTGCTGGGCGGGCTCGCGATCGCTTTCCTGGCCCGTCGCAATCTGCTGCAGCCACTGGTTCGAACGGACGCGATCGGCGGCCGGCTCGACTGGCCGGCCTTACTCGCCGATCGACGCCTGCTTGCCGGCACGGGGGCGATCTTCGTCTATACCGGGGCGGAGGTCGCGATCGGGACCTTACTGGTCAATTACCTTGTCCAGCCGCAGGTCTTCGGCATCGCGCCGGTCAATGCCGCACGGCTTGTCAGCCTTTACTGGGGCGGGGCGATGATTGGCCGCCTGGCCGGCGCCTACGCCATGCGTCGCGTTCGCCCGGCGACGTTGCTGATGCTCGCAGCGATTGGTGCTGCCCTGCTGGCGATCGTCGCCGCGACCGTGAAGGGCAGCCTCGGCGGCATCGCCCTGTTGGCGGTCGGCCTGTGCAACTCGATCATGTACCCGACGATCTATGTGCTGGCTTTACCCGATGATCCGAAACTCGCCACGCCGGGCGGCACCTTGCTGTGCATGGCGGTGGTCGGCGGCGCGGTCGTGCCGATGCTGACCGGCCTGCTTGCCGACCGGGTTGGCCTGACCGCATCGCTGATGCTGCCGGCCGCATGCTATTTAGGAATAGCCGCCTTCGCGCGGCAATGCCGGGGGGCAAGAATTTGACGGTGGTAACAATCAAGGATGTCGCGGCTCGCGCGGGCGTCTCGGCCAAGACCGTATCGCGCGTCATCAACGGCGAGGCGCACGTCCGTGCCGACAAGCGTGAAGAAGTGCTGCGCGTGGTGCGCGAGTTGGACTACCGCCCGAATGCGTTTGCGCGCAGCCTGTCGAGCTCGCGCTCCTACCTGCTCGGCTTTCTCACCGACGATCCAGCGTCGGGCTATGCCGCCGACGTGCAACTGGGCGCGCTCAAGCGTTGCCGCGAGCGCAGCTACCATCTGCTGGTCGAGCCGATCGACCGGGCCGACCCGCATTGGGCGCGGGACCTGACCGAAAGCGTCAAGACGCTACGGCTCGACGGGGTGATGCTGACGCCGCCGCTGTGCGATGATGGCAAGGTGCTCGACATTCTGGAGGCGGCGGAAATTCCCTATGTCCGCATTTCGCCGAGCGGCGCTGAAGACCGGTCGGGCTTCGTCCGCATGGACGAGCAGGCGGCGGCGGCGGAGATGACCCGCCACCTGATCGCGCGCGGCCATAAACGGATCGGCTTCATCAAGGGCGATCCCGCGCACAGCGCGTCGCGCAAGCGCTATGCCGGCTTCGTCGAGGCGATGGTTGCGGCCAATCTCCACGTCGAAACGGCGCTTGTGCTGGAAGGCGATTTCTCGGTCCGTTCGGGTGTCGAACTGGGCGAGAAATTGCTGTCCTCGCCCGAGCCGCCCACGGCCGTATTCGCCAGCAACGACGACATGGCCCTGGGCGTGCTGATGATCGCCATGAAGCATCACCTCAACGTGCCCGAGCAATTGGCGATCGGAGGCTTCGACGATGCGCCGACGTCGCGGCTGGCCTGGCCCCAGCTCACCACCATCCATCAGCCCAAGGCGGCGATGGCTGCGGCCGCGGTCGATATGCTGACCGATCCTTATTATCGGCAGGCCGAGACCAGCGTCGGTTTCCGCCGCTCGCTCGATTATGCGCTCAAGGTGCGCGGCAGTACCGATCCCGATCGCTGAGCGGCCCATGCCGGCAGCGTTCTGCTTGCGCCCTGATACTGTCGGTCTAGGATCGCACGATGGATTTTGACGATCAGTTGCGCCGCTATTTCGGCACCGACGACCTTTCCACCGTGCCCGAATCCGCGCTTCTCGCGGGGATCGATAAGATGCGCGTCGATCTGGGGCTCGAGAAGGATAGTGGACGTCGCTTCGGGATGTGGGCTCTGCTCTACATGCTGGGCGCTGCGCCGGATCTTGATGTCGCTTTCAAGGATGAAGCGGATCGCGATGCCGCGCGCAGCTTCATGGAGATGACCGAGCAGGAGGACGAGGAAAGCTGAAGGACACGCTTTCTTCGTCCGAAGCGCGGCGGATTGCGCTTGCTGCCCAAGGATTCGGCCAGGCGCGCGCCAGTGGGCAGCTCACCCAAGCTCACCTCCGGCGCGTGCTGGATCGCGTCCAGCTCCACCAGATCGACAGCGTCAACGTGCTCGTCCGCGCGCATTATCTGCCGCTCTTTTCGCGTGTTGGCCCTTATCCGCGCGGTCTGCTCGACCAGGCAGCATGGGGCGCGAAGAGCAAGCGTCGTCTGTTCGAATATTGGGCGCATGAAGCGTCCCTGCTGCCGCTTGAACTTCACCCGTTGCTGCGCTGGCGAATGGCGCGCGCCGAGCGCGGCATCGGCGTCTGGCAGAACATCAAGCCCTTCGCCGGCGAACGCGCGGCCGAGGCTGCGGCCATGCTCGCGCGCATCGCCGCCGACGGCCCGCTCGCCGCATCCGACATCGCCGACACACGCGGGCAGGGCGGCTGGTGGGGCTGGAGCGAGACCAAGCAGGCGCTCGAATATCTGTTCTGGTCGGGCAAGATCACCACTGCGACGCGCCGCAACAGCTTCGAACGCGTCTATGACCTGACCGAGAATGTACTGCCGCGGGCGGTATTGGACATGCCGACGCCAGCCCAGGCCGACGCGCAGCGCGGCCTGATCGAACGGTCCGCCCGTGCGCTGGGCATCGCGACGGCCGGCGACCTGCGCGACTATTTCCGGCTCAAGCCAGAGGACGCCTATCCGCGTATCGCCGAGCTCGTGGAGTCCGGGATATTACGGCCCATGCACGTCGCGGGATGGAGCAAGCCAGCGTATCTTCACGCCGATCAGCGAATCCCCCGCCGCATCACGGGTCAGGCCCTGCTGGCGCCGTTCGATCCGCTGATCTGGGAACGGGCGCGGACCGAGCGGATTTTTGGCACGCGTTACCGGATCGAGATCTACGTCCCGGCAGAAAAACGCGTCCATGGCTATTACGTCCTGCCCTTCCTGCTCGACGGAAAGATCGCGGCACGCGTCGATCTCAAGGCCGATCGGCAGGACAATTCCCTGCTCGTGCAGAATGTGCACCGCGAGGAGGGCGCGCCGCCCGATCTGCCGGAGCGGCTGAGCGAAGAGCTTGCGCTGATGGCGGGATGGCTTGACCTCCAACGCACGATCATCGTGGGCGACGGTGCGCTTGCAGACGCCCTGCGGCAATATGCGGCGGAGGCGGCCTAGCCCGCTGTGGTCTTCGCCTCTTCGGGCGGCGGGCTCATGCGGTATGTGTTCAGGCCGGGTTCCAGCTGCGCCTGGTTCCGCTCGCGCAACCGTGCTGCCGCATCGTCGTAGAAGAAGGGCAGGAAGGCATAACGCTTGCCGCGCGTGACCGCCGTTGCCTCGTGCAGCAGCGAGCAGGAGAAGATCACCGCGCCGCCGGTCGGCGCGCGATAGGTGCGCTGCCCGAATTCAGGAAAACGCAGCTCGCCGCCGTCGAAATCCTCCGCGTTCAGGTTGATGGTGCAGGCGAACTTGCGATGCGCGGTGCCGGCCGTGGTATTGTCGCGGTGCGGGCGGAAGAAGCCGCCGCTCTCGCTATCGTAACAGGCGACGATCCAGCGTTCGATGCGCGTCGCGTGAAACTGGAATGCCTTGTAGATTTCCGGCGTCAACCGCCGGCGCAGGCGGTGCAGCAACGTCGATCTCAACGCTTCATCCTCGATGTCGTAATCGGACCTCCGCTTGAAACTGTCATCCGTCCTGCGCACCGTCAGGCCATTCTCCTCGCGCATGAAGCCCGATTCCCGGCCGCCATTCTTCTCGTAGAGGCCGATCAGCGTGCGGCAGATTTCGGGTTCGAACACGCGCGGCACCACCAGCACCGGCGCATGGCTCTGATCCTGCCCCCGCGCGATCAATGCCCGTAGCCCGTCAAAAATGAGCGCGCCGTCGCCGATCGCGGCGCGCTGCACCACGCGCAGCCGCTCGTCGAGCAGCAGCCAGTGCGGCAGATAGTGGGTTTTTTCGCCGTCCGCCGCGGCGGCGCCATAGGTGCGCGAGACCTTGGCCTCATAATCCAGAAACCAGCGTATGCCGGGCAAGCGCTTGAAGATGCGCCCGGTCGCCGCATCGGCCGGATCGACCGTGACCCCGAAGAAAGCCGCCTGTTCGTCGTCGAACAGATGATCGTTGCGCGCGAGCAAGGCCAGCGCCTCCGCGCTCGGCCCCCATCCGCCGCTGCCGAGAAACAGCAGCACGATCGGCCTGCCAGCGACGCTGTCGAAGCCGTAATTGGCATTGCCGTTGAGGGTCGGGGCGCGGAACGACGGGGCCGCCTCGCCAACATCAAGCAGCATCGATGGGGTTCCGGGCGGGGTAGCTGGGGTCGAGAAGCATCGGCAGATCGTCCGCGTTGATCATTCGCCCGGCCGATAGCGACGTTCGACGTGACCGGCGAGGGCATCCGGATAGAAATAGACCGGGCGGAGATTGCCGTCGATATAACGCTGCGCCTGATCGTTGAAGTGCGGCGACTTGGTATCCCCGCTCTCGCCGCCCGCGGTGACCGCCCAGGCGCGTAGCTTGGGTCCGAACTCCACCACGGCGACGAAGCTGTTCCCGCTCGACCCATAATAGCGCTTGGTGTTCGGATAGGTCTTGGCTCCGAACGAGGCGAGCGACCCCCATTGGGCCGAGGTAAAGGGCACCGCCAGGCTCGGTTTGGCGTCGTCGAAATGCGGATCGATGCTGTCGTCGAGGCGCTGGAAGCGATTGACCTCGCCCCAGGCCACGCGCCAGCGGCCGAAGTCGCGAACCAGCCGGTCCTTCGCCTTGGCGAGCGCGGTAAGCTTGGCCGCCGGCGACACGCGTTGCGCGATATAATCGGGGACGTTCATCCGTTCCGCCTTGGCGAAGGCGCCGACCTGCGGCCACAAGGTGTCGCCCCAGAAGATGGCGAGCGTCGTCGCCTCCGACTTGGCGCTCCAGCGATGGTCCCAGCCGCGCAACAAGGCAATCGGCTCGGCGAGTGCCGCGCGCTGCGGATCATTCGCCGCAAGCGCGTCATAAGCGTCGAGGAGCTGCGGGATGAGCGTGTCGAAGGCGGGCAGCCAGCTGTCGAACGCCGCCTTCCTAAGCTTTTCAGGCGTGAAATCGTGCACGCCGGTGAGCACGCGGTCGGCATGCGGGCCCCGCCAATTGGCGCCGGTCTGGTCCATATAGCGCGGATAATCCTTCGCTTTGGGGCTGTCCGGCCCCGCCGCGGTCCATGGCCAATCATTGGTGTTCTTGGCCCAGCCGACGCGGGGATTGATCGCATTGGGCAGCGAGGCGATCGTGTGCAGCCCCTTCCAATCGGTCGCCGGATCCGATCCGTCGACCGGCCTGGTATAGTCGAAACGCGCGTCGCGAATGGGTACGAACTGGGGGTGGAGATAGGCGATTTCGCCCTTCCGATCGGCAAAAAGCGTGTCGTTTGACGAGTTGGCCTGCAGCCCCGCAACCTTCATATAGGAGGCAAGATCGCTGGTTTTGGTGCGCAACCAGCTCTGCTCAAGCGCGGGAACCGGCTTCCACATCAACGCCTCGGCGATCATTTTGCCGTCACGCAACGCCACGATAGGCCCGTGATGGGTGCGAAATGTGACGACCTGAAGCGCATCGAGCCTGCCATCCGACCGGCGATAACGTACGGTGATCGGCACTATCGTCATGGCGCGAAGTGCCTTGCCGTAGCGGTAGAACATCTTCCCGTTCCGGCGCACGATCGTCTCGGCAAACTCATCGACATTGTCGACGCCGGACGAGGTGTGCATCCAGCCCGCTTGCTCATTGAAGCCCTGGTAGATGAAGAATTGTCCCCAGGTGGACGCGCCATAGGCGTTCAGTCCCTCCCCGCTGGTTATCTGCAGTTCGGAGCGGAAATAGAAGCTGGTGTGCGGGTTGATCAGCAGCAGGGCATGGCCGTCGACCGTATTCTTCGGAGCGATCGCGATGCCGTTGGAGCCGCGCGGCTCCTGCGGCTCGGCGCCGGTTTCCAGCGCGGTCTTCGTCTGAAGCTTCCCGCCGTAGAAGCTTTTGAGTTCGGTGAGCGAAATACGCTCGATGTCGCCACCGATGCTGCCCTCGGTGAAGCTCAGCACCATCCACGGTTCGAACCGGGTCAGCACCTTGGGGCGGGTCTGCGGGTGGGTGGCGAGATAATAGTTCAGTCCGTCCGCCCACGCATCCATCAGCGCCTTCAGCCGGGTCGGGCTGGCACGATAGCGGGCCTGCAGGTCGAGAGGATCCACATACAGGCGCTGGCGCACATCCTGCCAGATCGCACTCTCGCCTTCCGCTTCCGCGGTGCGGCCGAGCGCGGTCAGGTAATTGGCTTCGATCCGGGCGAAATCATCTTCCGCCTGGGCATAGATCGCGCCGAACACCGCGTCGGCATCGGTCTTGCCGCTGACATGGGCGATGCCCCAATCGTCGCGGGTGATCGTCACCCGGGCGGCTTCCGCCCGCCATCTTGCCATCTCGGGCAGGGCCGCATGCGCCTGCGTGGCCAACGCCAGTACAATCAGCGGGATGATCTTGCGGAGCCGTCCTGTCGCTTTATCCATGGCCCGGTATCGCGCGCGAAAATCCGGGCGACAAGGGAGGCGAGTGATGAAGGCTTTGTGTGCGCTGATGCTCGGTATCGCCACGCCGTTGCTCGCGGCCGGCCCCGCGACCCTGTTACGGCCCGATCGCGTCTTCGACGGCACCGCCGTCCATCCCGGGTGGGAAGTGCTGGTCGAGGGTGAGCGCATCGCCGCCGTCGGGCCGCATCTGGCGACGCCGGCCGGCGCGCGGGTGATCGATCTGCCGGGCGATACCGTCATGCCTGGCATGATCGAAGGCCACAGCCACCTGTTCCTGCACCCCTATAACGAGGCCAGCTGGGACGATCAGGTGCTGCACGAGCCGCTGGCGCTGCGCACCGCCCGCGCGGTCGTCCAGGCGCGCGCCACGTTGATGGCCGGCTTCACCAGCGAGCGCGATCTCGGCACCGAAGGCGCGGGCTATGCCGATGTCGGCCTCAAGCAGGCGATCGACCAAGGGATCGTGCCGGGTCCGCGCCTGCTGGTTGCCGCACGCGCGATCGTGGCCGAGGGCGCCTATGGACCCAAGGGGTTCGAGCCGGGCGTGAAGGTGCCCCAGGGTGCCCAGGAGGTGAGCGGTGTAGAGGAGATGGTCCGTGCCGCGCGCGATCAGATCGCCGCCGGCGCGGACGTGGTGAAGATGTATGCCGATTATCATTATATGCCGAAGGAACCGAGCCGGGCGACGCTAACGCAGGCGGAACTGACCGCGGGCACCGCCACGGCCCACGATGCGGGTCGGCTGGCGGCGGTGCATGCCGCCACTGCCGAGGGCATGCGCCGCGCGATCGCCGCGGGCGTCGATACGATCGAGCATGGTTATGGCGGCACGGCCGAAATCTTCCGCGCGATGCATGACAAGGGGATCGCGCTCTGCCCGACACTGGCGGCGTCGGATGCGGTGTCGCGTTATCGTGGCTGGAACGGACAGGATCCGGCACCGCCGGCCGTCGAGGAGAATGTCAAAAGTTTCCGGCTCGCACTGGCCGCAGGTGTCGCGATGTGCGTCGGCGGCGACGTCGGCGTCTTCACGCACGGCCAGAATAGCCGCGAGATGGTGCTGATGCAGCGCGCGGGAATGACGCCGATCCAGGTGCTCACTGCCGCCACCTCCGGTAACGCCCGCATCTTTCATCTTACCGACGTAGGGGCGCTCAGGCCGGGTCTGCTGGCGGATATCGTCGCGGTGGCGGGGGATCCTACGCGCGACGTGACCGCGGTCGGTGATGTGCGGTTGGTTATCAAAGGTGGGACGATCGTGCGCGAATAGTCGCGGGCTGGCGCATGGCTAGCCAAGGGCTTTGGCCGAACCTAAAGATGCTCGCCGCGCGCTGTGGAATGGGATGACGGTCGAGTGTCGGAGTTGCTTCCGCGAGGCGAGGATATGGTCGACGATGTGGCGCAGCGGACGGCCACGCCGAATGCCGCCCTGGTACCGCGCCAGCCGCTGTGGATGCGGCTCGGACGGCAGCTCCAGCCGATGGTCAACCGGATCGTCGCCAACGGCTCACAAGTCGCCGATCGCCCAGTGCACGATGTTCGCGACTTTCCCTGGGTTGCCGCGCTCGAAGACCATTGGATCGAGATCCAGCGCGAGGCCGCGGCCGCCCTCCACGACCTGGAGACCGTACCTCCGCTCGCGGAAATCTCGCCGGATCATCGCGACATCGCGCCGCCCAAGAAGTGGCGTTCCTTCTTTCTCTACGGTTACGGTTATCGCGAGGAAGCGAACATCCGGCGTTGCCCCCGCACCGATGCCTTGCTCCGTGCCGTACCCGGCCTGAACTCGGCCTTTTTCTCGGTACTGGCGCCGGGGACGCACATTCCGCCCCATGTCGGCGTTACCAAGGCGATCATGACCTGCCACCTTGGCCTCAGCGTACCGCGCGACGAGGCGCGCTGCTGGATGCGGGTCGTCGATCATAGATTGCATTGGCAGGCAGGACGGGCGCTCATATTCGACGATACGTTCGAACATGAAGTGGCGAACGATACAAATGAAACGCGGGTCGTTTTGCTGATCCAGTTTCGCCGGCCGGTGCGGGCGTCGGGCCGGGTAATCGGCGGTCTATTCCTGTGGGCGGTACGCCGGTCGCGTTTCGTGCAGGATGCACGGCGCAGCGTGCGCGACTGGACGGCACGCGGATAGAAAGACGGCCCCGCCCGTTGATGCGTCGCGACCTGCGCTATCACGGCGTGGGCAATGGGAAGAAAACCGATGAACGACGATCAGCTGAGCGGCGAGGGCCGCGATCTTACCGGTAAGGTCAAGGAAACTGCCGGCGACTTCACCGGCAATAGCTCGCTGCAGAGCGAGGGTCTGACTGATCAGCTCACGGGCAAGGCGCAGAAGGCTTATGGTGCCGCGAGCGAAGCGCTGTCCGGCGGCGTCGGACCGCTGGTCGATCAGGCCAAGGGCTTTGCCCGCAAACGCCCCTTCGCGGCAGCGGCATTGCTTGGCGTGGTCGGCGTGGCGATCCTCAACACGCTGCGCGGTCGACGTTAGAATATGATGGCGGGCCGCATCGGCCCGCCACACACCTTCCGCCGGCGCACCCACGGCGCGGCAATGGGTTGATCCAAGGCAATGCGCTCTCCCGGGGATGCGCTATGAGAGCTGTTCGTCGGTAGCGCTTGGCGCTGCCGACATCGCGTGCCCAGACGGGGTTACGCTTCTCGCCGGGGGCTCAGTGCAGGATTATCGGCTCTATTTCCTGAACCGGGAAGGGCGTATCACGCGGTCCGAGATCGTGACGGTCGCGACCGACGCCGAGGCGTGCGCGGAAGCCGAGCGGCTCGATCATGCTGATGCCGTCGAAATCTGGGCGGGCGCGCGCAAGGTCGCGCTGATCCATCCGCGTGGCGCGGCTTCGCCGGGACAATCGCCGTCCATCTGATCGCGCGGTCGCGCCGGTACCGCCAATTCGGATGGAACGACCCGGGGCATCGGGGTTTGTGACGCCATGCCGCGTTTTTATATCCACCTCGAAAATGGTGAAGGCTTTTTGGCGGACGAGGTTGGGCGCGAATGCGTCGACCAGGAGGCCGCGCGCAAGGAGGCGGTTTGTGCCGGCGCCGACATCATCGCCGATGAGCTCAAACATGGCTGCTCAACTGTTCATGTGACCTTGTTCATCGAAGACCAAGATCATGTTCGCGTGATGCAATTACCGATGTCGGCGACGATCAAGCCCTGACCGGGCGGCGCCTAGCGAAGGAATGTGTCGCAATGACGCTTGGCCGGGCCCATATGTGGGTCATCGCTTCATCTTGATCGAGCAAGAAGCGACTGAGAGAGTGTTCGCGCTCCCGCTCCTACGAGGAGCTATTATGCCCACTTTCCCTGAGCCAGGCGCGCCTGAGCTGCTCCGGCTTGAGTTGGATGCCGCCTATCGGATTGGGGACCTGCAAATCGCGCCAATAATGTTCGGCCTTCTGGGTGAGGGACCGCGCGAGTCCAATATGGTACCCGGTGGCGTGGCACCGGACATCTTTGCCGGTTACGCTGCTCCAGGTGGCAGCGCCCCGGTCATTATCGCGGCAAGCCCCAGCGACAAGGCGATCGGATGAATCTCCATTCGCTCCTGAAGCGGCATGTGCCCGATTTGCTCGGGAGCCGATGGGAAGGCGCGGCGTTCGTCACGACCTGCCGTATTTGCGGGGAAGCGATGGTCAAGCCGCCCGGCCAGGATTGGCAGATGAGCGAGAAAAGATAGAGATGGGGCGGCTATTCCCGGCACATGTGTCGACGTGCCACTACGGTCTCGAGCCAAGGTCCGGCCCGCCGCACAAGCCTGCGGACAATGATGACGATTATCCGCCGAGCGTGCCGATGCCGCAGCGGGTCCCCATGCCGGTGCCGACGGAGCCGCTCGTCCCGCAGCATGGCCGCCTCGCCCGGCAGACGGGGACATGCCTAAGCAATTTCCGAACTCGCACCGAATAGTGTCGGTCCGTCGATAGCCTTGGTCGATTAGGCCTCGACCGCGAACAGGGTCGCGCCGGCATATTTGGGATCGGCGCTGTTAAACACCGGCTCCGGCTGAAAAGTACGGCTGACGATCTCACGGATGGTAAGGCCCGCCAGCTTGAACGTGCCGAGCTTCGTCTCCTTCGGCGGCCGCCCCTCGCGCTCGACGGTCACCGCATCGACGAACAACTCGCCATGTTTGGTATAGAGGATGTGCGGCGCCAGTTTCACCGCCGCGCGGTTATAAGTCGCCTCAATACATTTGCGGAGCGCGATCGCCTCCAGCACCAGCTTGCTCGATTCCATAAACCAAGTTTGCCTTACCTATACGTCAACCGCAAGAATTTTGTTGCGCTGCAGCATATGGTACGTGCGAGTAAGTCATAAGATCCCGGAAGGGAGGCAGAGGGTCGCGACCAGACCGGAAGTTACGCGGTTGGCAAGCATTAGCGTTCCGCCGTGGAGCTCCGCCAATTCGCGTGTGATGGAGAGGCCGAAACCATGGCCTTCGCCCGCCTCATCGAGGCGGCGCCCGGGTTCGATTGCGGCGCTCAGCAAGGCTTGGGATATGCCGGGACCGTCGTCGCTAATCCTGAGGTTCACCATGCGGCCCTGGTCGGTCGCCACGATCTCGACTTCGCGACGTGCCCAGCGCCAGGCATTGTCGAGCAGATTGCCGACCATCTCGTCCAGATCCTGCGGGTCGCAGCGTACCATGAGCGCATCGTCGATGAGGATATTCGCCCGGATTGCGCGCTCGGCGTGGATGCGCCCAAGTGCATCGGCCAGGTCGATCACGTGCGGCGCCAGCTTGGTGACGCCGGCACCGGCGCCGGCCGGGCTGGCGGCGCGTGCGCGTCCGAGATGATGCCGGATCTGTGCATCGATCCGGTCGATATGACGGACGAGAAGCGGTTGCGACATAGCGTCCACATCCAGCCGCAGTGCCGCCAGTGGCGTCTTGAGGCCATGGGCGAGGTTCGCGACATGGCCGCGCGCCTGCACCAGCGCGCTGCGATTGGCATCGATCAACGCGTTCAATTCCTCAACCAGCGGAAGCAGCTCGCTCGGTTCGGTGGCGTCAACGTGCGTGCGACGCCCCGCGCGCACATCCGCCAGCGTGGCTCGCAGACGAACCAGCGGACGCAGCCCGACGCGCAACTGAACCAGGATCGCCAGCGCCAGCGCGGCGCCAAGCACCAGGAGGGAGAGCAACAGCGGCGCCATCGCGGCGCGTAGCGGACGCTCGATCATCGCGCGCGGACCGACCGCAAGGATTTCGGCGTTGCCTCGGGTCGTCGGCACGCTCGCCACCCGGCCATGGATCCTGAGCCCGGACGCGTCGCGGCCATCGAATGGCCGTGGGCTTGGCACGTCGTGCCAGTGCGGTGGTGTCGGCAACGGCCCCGGTGGCGCGATCTCGCCCCCACCGACCGAGGCGGAGCGCAGATGTCCACCGGGCGCGCGGATTTCCCAAGACCAGCCGCTGCCTGGACGATCGAACGGCGGAAGATCAATCGCCCGCACGGGATCGACGCTGCCGTCCGGCCGCACCGCGCGCGCGACGATCGCAATCTGGGCATCGAGCCGGTCATCGAGGCCGCGCATCACGAAATGCTCCAGCACATTGCCAATCGCGAAGGCGGCGAAAGCGAGCGCCGCGATGACGGCGACGATCGCCGTGCCGAGCAGCCGACCGAACAGCGAACGCGGCATCAAGCGCATGGCTGATCCCCGGTAAGACGATAACCGCGGCCGCGTATTGTTTCGATCCGCTCGGCGCCGATCTTGCGGCGCAGGCGGCCGACGATCACCTCCAGCGAATTGGAATCGACATCCGCATCCTGTTCATAGACCCGTTCGAGCAGGTCCATCCGATCGACCACGATCTCCTTGCGCAGCATCAGGCAGGACAGCACGCGCCATTCGAACGCAGTGAGCTTCAACGGCAGCCCGTGCAATTCGAACTGGCCGGTCTGCGCGTCGAACGTCACCGGCCCACATTGGAGGATGCTGGCGCCGTGACCGGCGGCGCGCCGGACCAGCGCGCGCAGCCGCATGACCAGTTCCTCGACGCGAAACGGCTTGACCAGATAGTCGTCCGCACCGGCCTTGAAGCCCTGGACCTTGTCCGACCAGGCGTCGCGCGCGGTCAGAATAAGGACAGGCAGCATCCGCCCGGTCGCGCGCCATTCGGCAAGGATCGAAATGCCGTCGCGCCTGGGCAGGCCCAGGTCGAGCACCGCCGCGTCATAGGCTTCGGTCGCGCCGAGATGCCCGCCATCTTCGCCGTTGGCCGCCACGTCGACCGCGAAATGCTCGGCGCGTAGCGCGCGGGCGATGCTGTTCGCGAGATCAACATCGTCCTCCACCAGCAGCACGCGCATAGGTCGAAACTCCGCCGGTGAACGCCCCGATTAGGCCGACCCGCTAAACCCAATCTGAACGGCGCGGTTCAGTGGGCGATAGCGGAAGGCGGGTAGAAAGGCCGCCTAAGCAGAGGAGTTGATAGCATGAACGATCCCACCCCAGAAAATGCAACGCGCCGGCGGGCTTTGCCGCCACGGACTGTGCTCGCCATCGGCGCCGCCGCTATCCTCGCCATCGGCGGCGTCGCTGGTGCCGTCGTCGGCCATGACATGAAACCCGCAATCGAGATGGCGCCGCTCAAGCCGGTCGCAATCCGCAGCCTGTCCTCCGACAGCGGCATCGTGACCGTGCGCGGACGCGTCGCCGAAATATTCGGCAACAAACTGGTCGTGGATGACGGCAGTGCCCGGGCGCTGGTCGACACCGGCCGGGAAGGTGATAGCCGCGCATTGGCGGTGGTCGGCGCGCCGCTCACGGCGCAGGGCCGCTTCGACCGGGGGGTGCTCCACGCCTCGTTCCTGGTCGATGCCGCCGGCAAGGTCACCGCCCTCGGGCCGCTCGGCGGACCGCCGGATCGTCACGGCCCGCCCCACGGCCACGGCGATGGCCCGCCGCCGCCCCCGCCTGGCAATGGGCCGCCGCCGCCTCCGCCGCCAGGCGCGGCGTCGGCTCCTGCCCCCGCTGCTACACCGGCAAAATGAGGCACGCCGGCGGGGCAACCCCGCCGGCACGCTTCGCCATCAGGGGACGGGTGTCGGCAGCGGCGCGCCCCTGAAGAAGGCGTCGAGGTTCGCGATCAGCATCGCCGTCATGCGGGCGACGGCGGCGTCGGTCGCGCCGGCGGTGTGCGGCGTGAGGACGACATTGGGCACCTCTGCCCAGTGCGCAGACGGTGTCGGTTCCTGCGCGAAGACGTCCAGCGCCGCCCCGCCGAGGCGCCCGTCGCGCAAGCGAGCGATCAGCGCGTCCTCGTCGATCAACTGGCCGCGCGCGATGTTGACGAGCAATCCGTCCGGCCCAAGCGCGTCCATGATTTCTCCGGAGATCATCTTGCGATTGCCGCTATCGGCGCGCGCCGCGACGACCAGGATGTCACTGTTCTCGGCTAACGCGATGAGACTGTCGAGGCGCGGCCATGCAAGATCCGGCTTAGCACGTGGACCCCACCACGAAACGCGCATTCGCATCGCCTCCGCGCGCCGCGCCAACGCCTGACCGATGCTGCCCATGCCGACGATGCCGATCCTGGCGTGGCCGAGCGAGCGGGTGAGCATTTTGGCGCCGCTGGTCCAGCCGCCATTGCGCACGGCTCGGTCGCCGGCCACGATCTGTCGGCGATGGGCGATGATCAGGCCGATGGCGTGATCGGCGACATCCTCGTCATTGGCATCATGGGCGTGGGCAACGGCGATGCCGCGCGCCCGCATCGCCGGCACGTCGACGCCATCATAGCCGACCGTGAAGCAGGCGATCAGGCCGAGCTGCGGCATCGCCCCGATCAGCGCCGGATCGAGGGGGAACTCGCCCGCCACCACCAGCGCGCGTCCCTCGCCCAGGCGCGGCCGGCTGGCTTCCTCCCATAAGGGTAGTGGCTCGTAGCGCCCCTCGAGCGCGCCGATCAGCCGGGCGAGATGGGGCTGGGCGACGACGACGATCGGGCGCGTGGGCATGACGGCATTTTAGGCCAGGCTAGCTCCCTGTGCCAGCGGCAGGCTTGCTCCGCCGCGCTGGAGCGGCGACAGGCGCGGTATGGCGTTGCTGCACGATCCCTGGTTCCTCGCCGCCGGCGGGCTGGCGGTGCTTTTGCTCGGGCTCAGCAAGGGCGGCTTTGCGGGCGTCGGCGCGATCGGCACGCCGTTGCTGGCGTTGGTGGTGGCGCCGGTGGAGGCGGCCGCGATCATGCTGCCGATCCTGATCGCGCAGGATGTGGTCGGGGTATGGGCGTTCCGCCGGACGTGGGACGGGCGCATCATCGCGCTGATGCTTCCGGGGGCGGCGCTCGGCGTCGGATTGGCCTATCTGTTCGCGGCCAACGTGCCGGAAGGCGCGATGCAGGTCTTGCTCGGCGCGATATCGATCCTCTTCGCTATCCGGAGCTTGTGGCTGCAGCGCGGCGGCAGGATTCCGGCGCCGGCCGATCCGCCAGGCTGGTTCGGCTTTGCCATGGGGGTTGCGTCCGGCATCACCAGCCAGATCGCCCATGCCGGCCAGCCGCCCTTCCAGATCTACGTCCTGCCCCGTCGGCTGCCGCGCGACGTGCTGGTCGGCACGACCGCGATCTTTTTCGCCGCGCTCAACTGGATCAAAGTGCCCGCTTATGTCGCCCTTGGCCAGTTCACGCGCGACCATCTGCTGGCGAGCCTCATCCTGCTGCCGATCGCAATCCCCGCCACCTTTGCGGGGGTGTGGCTGGTGCGGCGGGTGGATGCCGATCGCTTCTACATCCTGATATATTGGCTGATGCTGCTGATCGGCGCGAAGCTGGTCTATGACGGTCTGCGATGACCGACAGCGCCCGCGCCATCCTGCAACTCACGCGTGCCTCCGGCAATGCCGGCCCGCAGCGGCTGGCCCTGCTCGCGGCGATCGGACAGCACGGGTCGATCAGCGCCGCCGCCAGGGAAGCGGGTATCAGCTATAAAGGCGCGTGGGACGCGGTGCAGGCGCTCAACAATCTGTTCGAGCGGCCGCTGGTCGAGGCGCAGCCGGGCGGGCGCGCCGGCGGCACGGCGCGCATCACCGCGGCGGGGGAGACCGTGCTGGCCGCCTATCGCGCGATCGAGAGCGAGCTGGCGCAAGCGATCGAGCGGCTGGACGGCGTGCTGGCACAGGGCGAAGACCCGGCCGGGTTGATCTGGCGGCTCGGGTTGAGGACAAGCGCACGCAACACCTTCCGCGGGATCGTCCGATCGGTGACGCCGGGGGCGGTCAATTCCGAGGTCGAATTGGACATTGGCGGCGGGATCCTGCTCGTCGCGATCATCACCGGCGACAGCGTCGCCGATCTCGGCCTCGCTCCGGGACGGGAAGCACTGGCGCTCATCAAGTCGAGCTTCGTCATCCTCGCGCCCGGCGCCGAACGGCTGCGCACCTCGGCGCGCAACTGCCTGTCCGGCACCGTCATCCGTCATGACCAGGGCGCGGTGAATGACGAGATCGTGCTCGATCTGGGCCAGGGCAAGACGCTTACCGCCACGGTCACCCGCGAAAGCGGCGACGCGCTGCACTTGGGTATCGGCACATCCGCGCAGGCTCTGATCAAGGCTTCACACATCATCCTGGCCACCGAGTAGACCGACCATGTCCGAGCGTCGGGGTCAGGTGGTTCGGTCAACGGCTAATCCTCGAACCGGCTGCCGGGGTCGCGATCGCCATCATAGTGGTTTGCTAGCGGGAAGGGCGGGAGCCAGGCTTCGCGGCGGCGCGTCCACAATTCGTAGCTTGGCATGAGTTGGTTCGGGGTATCGAGGGCGCCGATGCTGATTTCAATCTCGTCACCGTCGCGCTGAAAGACGGATGAGCCACAGCGAAGACAAAAGGAGCGGCCGAGATAGTCGCGCGTCTCGCCCTGGATCGTGACCGCATCCTCCGGGAATATCGCGGATGCGTGGAACAGCGATCCGGTATGTTTGCGGCAGTCGAGGCAATGGCAGAGACCGACGCGATAGGGTCGTCCGTCGGCCCGCACCCGTACGTCGCCGCACAGGCAACCGCCGCTGAACTGGTCCATGATACATCTCCGGATCGGGCCGTGGCTGGCTGGGTTCCCTCCCTTCCGCAACGTGGCGTGGGTATCGCGGTTCCTGAAGGACGCGAAGCTGTTGCGCGGCTTCGTTGTCAGGCTATGTCCGGCACATATCGGCGTTGGCGGGGATGATCATGGCGCGGTGGATGATATGGGCGGGTGCGGTTTTGCTCCTGTCGAGCGGGGCGGTTGCGCAGGATGTGCCGGTGCCGCGCGTCGCCAAGAAGCCGTTCCAGGTGACGTCGCCCAACGGGCCGCGCGAGGACGATTATTATTGGCTGCGCGACGACACCCGCAAGAACCCCGAGATGCTGGCCTATCTGGCCGCCGAGAATGCCTATGCCGACGCTCAGCTGGCCAAGCTCAAGCCGCTGCAGGCGACTTTGTATCAAGAGACGGTCGCCCACATCAAACAGGACGACAGCTCGGTCCCCTATCTCGACAATGGTTATTATTATGCGTCGCGTTACGAGACCGGTGCCGATTATCCGATTTTCGAGCGGCGCAAGGGCGACAAGGCCGCGCCGGCCGAGCTGTTGTTCGACGAACCGGCGATGGCCAGGGGCCATAGTTTCTTCGCGCTGAGCGACTGGCAGGTCAGCCCCGACAACCGCCTCGTCGCGTGGGCGGAGGACGTGATCGGGCGTCGGCAATATGTGCTGAAGGTCAAGGATCTCGCTACCGGGCAGGTGCTGACCGACACCGTATCCAACGTCGAACCGAACCTCGTGTGGGCCGCGGACAATCGGACGATCCTCTACATCGCCAAGGATCCGGTGACGCTGCGCGGCTATCAGGTGAAGGCGCATGTGCTGGGCACGCCGGCTGCCAGCGACCGGCTGCTCTATGAGGAGAAGGACGACACGTTCCAGATGGGGATAGGCCGCACCACCGACGACAAGTTCGTGTGCATCGCGGTCGAAAGCACGGTCAGCGACGAGGAACGCTGCGCCCCCGTTGCCTCCCCGGCCAACTTCACCGTGGTCGCGCCGCGCGTGCGCGAATTCCGCTACAGTGCGGACCATATCGGCGACCACTGGATCATCCGCACCAACAAGGATGCCAAGAATTACAAGCTGGTCACGGTCGCCGACGGCGCGCTGGCGCAGGGCATTGCCGCGTGGCGCGACCTGACGCCGGCCAGCGACACCGTCTTCATCGAAGGCTTCAAGCCGTTCGAGGGCTTCGTCGCCATCGACCAGCGCGAAGGCGGCAACCGCATGATCCGGCTGCTGAGCGATGCCGGCAGGTCGCTGCCGGTCAAAGCGGACGAGCCGGCTTATCGCATGGCGCTCGACGTGAACGAGGAGCCGGCGACGCCGTGGGTGCGCTACACCTATGGTTCGCTCGTCACCCCGACGACGACCTATGAGGTCAATGCCAGGACCGGCGAGCGGCGCGTGCTCAAGGTGGCGCCGGTGCCGGGTTACGACCCGGCCAAATATGTGACCGAACGTCTGTGGGCACCCGCGCGCGACGGCACGAAAATCCCGGTTTCGGTGGTCTATGCCAAGGGCGTTAAGCGCGACGGGACCGCGCCGTTATTCCAATATGCCTATGGCAGCTACGGCAATTCGACCGATCCGGCGGTGGATGCGGGGCGGATCGGCCTGCTCGACCGCGGCGTGGTCTATGCGATCGCCCATATCCGCGGCGGCCAGGAAATGGGGCGCGGCTGGTATGACGACGGCCACCTGCTCAATAAGAAGAACAGCTTCACCGACTTCATCGACGTCACCCGCTATCTGGTGGCGCAGAAATATGCCTCCAGCGATCGCGTCGCGGCAATGGGCGGCAGCGCCGGCGGACTGCTGATGGGCGGCGTCGCCAACATGGCGCCCGGCGATTACAGGGTAATCATCGCGCAAGTCCCGTTCGTCGACGTGGTGACGACGATGCTGGACGCGTCGATCCCGCTCACCACCTTCGAATATGACGAGTGGGGCAACCCGGCGCAGAAGCCCTATTACGATTATATGCTGAGCTATTCGCCCTACGACAATGTCACGGCGAAAGACTATCCGGCGCTGTTCGTGGGTACCGGGCTGTGGGACAGCCAGGTGCAATATTATGAGCCAACCAAGTGGGTCGCCAAGCTGCGCGAGCGCAAGACCGACAACAATCCCTTGGTCTTCCGGGTCAATATGGAAGCGGGCCACGGCGGCAAATCGGGGCGGTTCGAGCGCTTTCGCCAGAATGCGGAATGGCAGTCCTTCATGCTGCAGCAGCTGGGCGTGGCGTCCTGATCGGCGAGGCGCCTGCCACGCCTGACGATAAGGGTCTTCTCGTTTAGCGGACGGACAACAAGGGGTCGGACGTTCCGCCGACGACCCGGCCATTGTCGATCAGGATGCGGCGATGGGCAAGGCGGGCGACTTCATCGGGATTGTGGCTGACGAAGAACGATGGCGTGGCGAGCTGCGGCAGCAGGGCCGCGAGATAGTCGGACAGCTCGGCCTTGGCTTCGCTGTCCAGCGCGGACAGCGGTTCGTCGAGGAGCAGCAGTTTCGGCCGGATGAGCAAGGCGCGGGCGATGGCGACGCGCTGGGCCTCGCCGCCCGAGAGGCGGGCCGGCATGCGATTGAGCAAAGCGGCGATCCCGGTGCGGTCGACGATCTCGGCGAGCGGGAGCGGGTCGTGCGCACGGCGGGCCGCGTAAGCGAGGTTGGCGCGGACGCTGAGGTGCGGCAGCAGATTGGCGCCCTGGAAGACGAAGCCGACGCGGCGGCGCTCGGGCGGCAGGAAATGGCGTTCGTCCTGCCAGGTCTCACCATTCACCCGCAGCAGGCCGGTCATGTGCTCTTGCCCGGCGAGACAGCGCAGGATGGTGGTTTTGCCCGATCCGGAGCGGCCGAACAAAGCGGTCACGCCCGTCGACGGAACGGCGAAGCGGGCGTCCAGTACAAGCGCGCCCAGCGTGCCGTTGAAATGTGCTTCCACCTGGCCAGTCATAAGGCGATCCGTGCGGCGCGGCGCTCGATCAGCAGTAAAGCGAACAGGCTGACGAAGGCAAAGGCGACGAGGCCCGCGGCGATGCGGTGCGCGGCGCCATATTGCAGGCTTTCCACCAAGGTGTAGATGCGCGTCGACAGGACTTCGGTCTGGCCCGGGATGGATCCGCCGATCATCAGCACCACGCCGAATTCGCCGACCGTATGCGCGAACACCAGGATCGCGGCCGAGATGAAGCCGCGCCGTGAGAGCGGCACCGCCACGGTAAGGAAGCGGTCGAGCGGGCCCGCGCCGAGGGTCGCCGCCACCTCCAGCGGGCGCTCGCCGACCGCCTCGAACGCCGTGCGCAGCGGCTGCACCGCGAACGGCAGCGAATAGAAGAGCGAGCCGATCACCAGCCCGGTGAAGGTGAAGGCGAGCGTGCGGATGCCGAACCAGTGGAGCGGCACCATCAGCGGACTTGCCGGGCCGAGCGCGATCAGGACGTAGAAGCCGATCACGGTCGGCGGCAGCACCAGCGGCAAGGCGCTGAGCGCGCCCGCGACCTCCTTCCACCAGCTACGCGAGCGCGCCAGCCACCAGGCGAGCGGCGTCGCGATCAGCAACAGCAACAGAGTAGTGACAAGTGCCAGTTCGGCCGTGGTGGCGAGCACGACGCCGATCGGGGAGTCCATCACATTATCCCCAGACGTCAGCGCGTTTCGTAGCCGTAGCGTTTGATAATGCGGATTGCGGCGGGGCTGCGCAGATATTTGAGGAATGCCTTTGCCGCCGGATTGCCGGCGCCGACCTTCAACAGGATGGCCTGCTGTTCGATAGGAGCGTGCAAGGATTGGGGCACGAGCCAGCGCGAGCCGCCGGGGATGGTGACGACCTGGCTGAGCGCAATGAAGCCGAGCGGAGCGGCACCGGTCGCGACGAAATCATAGGCCTGCGTGATCGACGTGCCTTTGACGATTTTCGGCGCGATGGCGGAGTACACGCCCATCTTCTGCATCGTCTGGACAGCGGCCAGTCCATAGGGCGCGGCGATCGGATCGGCGATCGAAAGCCTGGCGAAATTGCCGCCTTTCAACACCGCACCCCGCCGGTCGACCAATGCCGGATCGATCGAATAGAGGACAAGCCGTCCGATCGCATAGGTGAAGCGGGTGCCGGGCATTGCGATGCCGTCCTGTTCGGCCTTCTTCGGCCGATCGGCATCGGCCGACAGGAAGATCTCGAACGGCGCGCCGTGCGTCATCTGCGCATAGAATGCGCCGGACGAGCCGAACGACAATATCGCCCGGTGGCTGGTCGCCTTGGCGAAGTCCGCCGCGATCTGCTTGGCGGGCTCGGTGAAGTTTGCGGCGACCGCGACCTGGGTGTCGGCGGCGAGGAGCGGCGAGCTCAACGCCAGGACGGGGAACGAGGCGAGAATGAAGCGGATCAGCCGGAGCATGACCGTTATGTAGGTGGGCTACATAACGGTGTCACGTGATTTAGCTAAGTCCAGCTCGGCCTCCGGAGCTGGATCGCGGCGGCGCGTGCCATGCCTCGCGACGACGGTCAGGGTTGATCTAATGCAATGGGCGCGGGCTCTTCCCCAGAAGCGCGCGATGTCGCCCGTAGACCGCATAGATCGCGATGCCCAACGCGTTCCACAGCAGGCACCACAGGATCGTTTTGGTAGGCAGGCTGGCGAAGAGGTAGAGGCAGCCGAGGATCGCTCCCGGGCCGACCAGCCACACCAGGGGCGTGCGGAACGGGCGGCGGATATCGGGATCGCGGCGGCGCATCACCAGCATGCAGGTCGCGACCGCGATGAAGGCGATGAGCGTGCCGGCATTGGCAAGCGCGGCGATCTGGTCGATCGGCAGCACGCCCGCGATGATCGCAACGATGATCGCGGTCAGGATGGTGATGCGCACCGGCGTGCCGCGCGCCGAGATGGCGGCGAGCTTGGGCGGCAGGAAGCCGTCGCGCGCCATCACGAGGAAGATGCGGCTTTGGCCGTAGAGGAAGCCCAGCAAAACGGTCGGCAAGGCAATCACGGCGGCGATAGCGATGATGTGCGCGATCCGTCCCTGGCCCATTTCGCGCAGGATCAGGGCGAGCGGCTCGGGGCTGTCGGCGAATTTGGTATAGGGCACGGCGCCGACGGCCGCCGCGGCGACCAGCACGTAGATCAATGTGCAGACCAGCATCGATCCGACGATGCCGATGGCGAGATCGCGCTCGGGTTTCTTGGCTTCCTCGGCCGCGGTCGAGATGGCGTCGAAGCCGTAGAATGCGAAGAAGATGATCGCGGCTGCCGCCATCACGCCGCGTGCGGTGCCGTCGGGCTCGACGATCTTGGCGAAGCCGTGCGGCATGAACGGGTGAAGGTTGATGCTGTTGAACGCGGGCAGCGCCACCGCAACAAACAAAGCGAGCGTGGCGATCTTGATCAGGACGAGGATGGTGTTGAGCCGCGCGCTTTCGCGCGTGCCGATGCAGAGCAGGCCGGCGACGACGGCGATGATGAAGATCGCCGGCAGGTTGGCGACGCCGCCGAGCGAGGGGCCCTTGGTCAGCGCCTCGGGGAAGCCGATCGCGGTCAGCAAGGGTGCGGCATAGCCCGACCAGCCGACCGCGACCGTCGAGACCACCAGCGAATATTCGAGGATCAGGCTCCAGCCGACAATCCAGGCGATCGTCTCGCCGAGCACCGCATAGCTGTAGGTATAGGCGCTGCCGGCGGCGGGCATCATCGTCGCCATTTCGGCATAAGCGAGCGCCGCGCAGGCGCAGATCGCGCCGGCGATGGCGAAGGACAGCAATACCGCCGGGCCGGCGCGGTCGGCCCCGACGCCGATGAGCGTGAGGATGCCGGTGCCGACGATCGAGCCGACGCCGAGCGCCATCAGATGCGGCCAGGAGAGCGAAGGCGTCAGGCGCGGCCCGGTGCGGGTTTCCGCCGTCTCGATCGGCTTGCGCCTATGCCACCCCATGAGCTTCCCCCCTGATTATCGCGCCGATCTTCTACGCCAACCGCGCGGCATGCCAAGCGAGCTGATCGGCCATGAAGGTCGAGATGAAATAATAAGAATGATCGTAACCGGGGCGGATATTGAGCGTGAGATCGATGCCCGCTTCGGTGCAGGCCTGGCGCAGCAGCTCCGGCCGCAACTCGCTGGATAGGAATTGATCGTCGCCGCCCTGATCGACCAGCAATTCGGGAATGCGGGCGCCGTCCTCGATCAGCGCCACCGCATCGTGCCGGCGCCATGCGCCATGGTCCGGCCCGAGATAACCGGCGAGCGCCTTTTGCCCCCACGGTACGCGCGACGGCGCGACGATCGGCGCGAAGGCGGAGACGGCCTTGTAGCGATCGGGGTAGATCAGGCCGATGGTGAGCGCGCCATGGCCACCCATTGAATGGCCCATGATCGACTGGCGGGCCATGTCGGCGGGGAATTCGGCGCGGACGAGCTCGGGCAATTCCTCGGCGACGTAGGTTTCCATGCGGTAATTGGCCGCCCAGGGTTCCTGCGTCGCATCGACATAGAAGCCCGCGCCGAGGCCGAAATCATAGGCGCCGGCGGGATCGTCGGGGACACCCTCGCCGCGCGGCGAAGTATCGGGCGCGACGAAGATCAGGCGATGCTCGGCACAGGCGCGCCGATATTCGCCTTTGTCGGTGACGTTGGCATGGGTGCAGGTGAGGCCCGAGAGATACCAGACGACGGGCAGTTTCTCGCCTTCGTCATGCTCCGGCACGAACACGGAGAAGGACATGTCGGTCCCGGTCGCGGCGGACGCGTGGCGGTAGACGCCTTGAATGCCGCCATGGGCCCGGTTGGTCGAGAGGGTTTCCAACTGACTTCTCCATTCGCCCTGAGCTTGTCGAAGGGCTGACCGGATCTTCCGAGGGTTAGCAAGAACAGGGCTTCGACAAGCTCAGCCCGAACGGGAGGAGGTGGTCAAGGCCATCAGCGTCCTGCGATCATCAGATCCTGAGCTTCTCGACGGCGGTCGCCGGATCGCCCGTATTGGGCGTCCCGCTCGGCTCGATCAGCAGAATCTTCACCTCACCGTAGCGGGCGACTGGGCGGTGCTCGACGCCTGCGGGGACGACGAACAATTCGCCTGCGGTGAGCGTCACGATGCGATCGCGCAATTCGATGTCGAGCTTGCCTTCGATCACCAGGAAGAGATCGTCGGTCTCGTCATGCTTGTGCCAATCGAAGGGTCCCTCGATGCGCACGACCATGATGTCGTTGCCATTGTAGCCCCCGACGATGCGCGGCTTCCAATGATCGGAGAAGCTGGCAAGCTTCTCGGCGAGATTGACCTTGTCCTGCATTGTCATCAGCCCGCTGCGATTTTCAATACGCCATCAATACACCACCACGCTGCGGATGCTCTCGCCCGCATGCATCAGGTCGAAGCCCTTGTTGATCTCGTCCAGGGCGAGGACATGGGTGATCATCGGATCGATCTCGATCTTGCCGTTCATGTACCAGTCGACGATCTTGGGGACGTCGGTGCGGCCCTTGGCGCCGCCGAACGCGGTGCCGCGCCAGTTGCGGCCGGTGACCAGCTGGAAGGGGCGGGTGGCGATCTCCTTGCCGGCTTCGGCCACGCCGATGATGATGCTGGTGCCCCAGCCGCGGTGACAGGCCTCAAGCGCGGTACGCATCACTTCGGTATTGCCGGTGCAATCGAAAGTATAATCCGCCCCGCCGTCGGTCAGCGCGAGGATTTCGGCGATCGTCTGCTCGCGCGACTTGCCGCGGCCGTCGATGAAATCGGTCATTCCGAAGCGGCGCCCCCATTCCTCGCGATCCGGGTTGATGTCGACGCCGACGATCTTGTTGGCGCCAGCCATCTTGGCGCCCTGCAGTACGTTGAGGCCGATGCCGCCGAGGCCAAACACGACGATATTGTCGCCGAACTGGACCTTGGCGGTGTTGACGACCGCGCCGACGCCGGTGGTGACGCCGCAGCCGATATAGCAGCTCGTCTTGAACGGCGCGTCCTCGCGGATCTTCGCGACCGCGATTTCGGGAAGCACGGTGAAATTGGAGAAGGTCGAGCAGCCCATATAATGGAAGATGCTCTGACCCTTGTAGCTGAAGCGGCTGGTGCCATCGGGCATCACACCCTTGCCTTGCGTGGCGCGGATCGCGGTGCAGAGGTTGGTCTTGCCGCTGAGGCACGACTTACACTGCCGGCATTCGGGGGTGTAGAGCGGGATGACGTGATCGCCGGGCTTCACGCTGGTGACGCCGGCACCGACCTCGCGCACGATGCCCGCGCCTTCATGACCGAGGATGGCGGGGAACAGCCCTTCGCTGTCGAGCCCGTCCAATGTGTAGGCATCGGTATGGCAGATGCCGGTCGCCATGATCTCGACCAGAACCTCACCGGCCTGCGGCCCTTCCAGATCAAGTTCGACGACTTCCAACGGTTGCTTTGCCTGGAACGCAATGGCGGCGCGGGTCTTCATGGCAGGTCCTGTACGAGAGGGAAGGCGATGGCGATGGCGGTGGGTACCGAAAAAGGCAAGGCGATGCGCGCTTGCCGGGGGGGCAGCCCTGTGCTGCATGTGCGCAGATGATTCAGGCGGCGCTCCATCACGTTACGTCCTACCGTTACGACCGGCCGATCATGCTCGGCCCGCAGGTCATCCGGCTGCGCCCGGCGCCGCATAGCCGCACGGCAGTGCCCAATTATTCGCTGACGATCCTGCCCGAGCAGCATTTCGTCAACTGGCAGCAGGATCCGCACGGCAATTGGCTGGCGCGCGTGGTGCTACCCGAGCCGACGACCGAATTCCGCGTCACGGTCGACCTCATTGCCGATCTGACGGTGATCAATCCGTTCGACTTCTTCGTCGAGGAATATGCGACCGAGCGCCCGTTCCAATATAGCCCCGACCTCAAGAGCGACCTGTCGCCATATTTCGAGCTGGAACCCCAAGGACCGCGCTTCGAGGCGCTATACGAGCGTTTCCGCGATGTGCGGATGGGCACGATCGACTTTCTGGTCGAGCTCAATCGCGCGGTCAACGAGACGGTCGGCTATGTCATCCGGCTGGAGCCGGGGGTGCAATTTCCCGAACAGACGCTGGAAATCGGCACCGGATCGTGCCGCGATTCGGGCTGGCTGCTGGTGCAATTACTGCGCCGGCTGGGTTTCGCCGCGCGCTTTGTCTCCGGCTATTCGATCCAGCTGACCCCCGACATCATTCCGGTCGAAGGGCCCAAGGGCGTGGCGCGCGACGTGTGCGATCTGCATGCCTGGGCGGAAGTCTATATTCCGGGCGCGGGCTGGATCGGGATGGATCCGACCTCCGGCCTGTTCGCGGGCGAAGGCCATATCCCGCTGTGCGCGACCCCGCATTATCGTTCCGCCACGCCGATCGAGGGCACATTGCTGGAGCCGGCGCAGACGGATTTCGGCTTCGAGATGGACGTGCAGCGCATCGCCGAGGCGGTGCGGATCACCAAGCCGTTCACAGATGCGCGTTGGTCCGCGCTGGATGCGCTCGGGCGGCGGGTCGATGCCGATCTGGTGGCGCAGGATGTGCGCCTCACCACCGGCGGCGAGCCGACTTTCCTCGCCGCCGCCGATCCCGAGGCGCCGGAATGGAATGCCGACGCGGTCGGGCCCACTAAAGCGGGTTATGCCGATCGCCTGATCCGGCGGATGCGCGACAGGTTCGCACCGGGGGGCCTGATCCATCACGGCCAGGGCAAATGGTATCCGGGCGAGAGCCTGCCGCGCTGGGGCTATTCGGTCTATTGGCGGCTCGACGGGACGCCGGTGTGGCGCGACAGCAGCCTGATCGCGGTCGATGGCGGGCATGATGTAACGCAGCTTGACGTCGACGAGGCCGAGCGTTTCCTCAAGGCGATCGCCGACACGCTCGATGTCTCGCGTGATTATGTCCAGCCGGCATTCGAGGATCCGGTGCAATGGTCGCTCAAGGAAGGCGACCTGCCGGCCAATACCGACCCGACCGATCCCGCGATCGACGATCCCGAAGTGCGCGCGCGCATGGTCAAGGCGTTCGAGCATGGATTGTCGCGCCCGGTCGGCTATGTCCTTCCGATCCAGGCGTGGCAGGCGGCGGCGCAGCCCGAGCCGCGCCGCTGGAAGAGTGAGCAGTGGCGGGTGCGGCGCGGACGGCTGTTCCTGGCGCCGGGCGACAGCGCGATCGGCTACCGCCTGCCGCTGGGGTCGCTGCCGCACGTGCCGAAATCGGATTACCCATTCCTGCACATCCGCGATACGACCGAGCCGCGCGGCCCCTTGCCCGATTTCCGCGAGCAGGGGCCGGCCCCTGCCGGAGCCGACCGGCATCCGCAGCGCAGCGAGGCGGTCGCGATGGCACCCGACGCGCAGTCCGCGCAGGAGCGGACCGAGCAGGTCATCATCGAAGGCGCGGTCCGCACCGCGATGACGGTCGAGCCGCGCGGCGAATATGTCGCGGTCTTCCTGCCGCCGACCGAGACGCTGGAAGATTATCTTGAGCTGGTCGCGGCGGTCGAGCGGACCGCCGAGGCGACGCGCATCGCGGTGCGGATCGAAGGCTATGCCCCGCCACCCGACCCGCGCCTGCAGGTGCTGAAGGTCACGCCCGATCCCGGCGTGATCGAGGTCAATATCCATCCCACGTCGACCTGGGAGGAGACGGTCGAGCTCACCACAAGCCTGTACGACATGGCGCGCGCGGAGAAATTGACCGCCGACAAATTCCTGATCGACGGGCGTTCGATCGGCACCGGCGGCGGCAATCATATCGTGCTCGGCGGCCGATCGGTCACCGAAAGCCCGTTCATCCGCCGGCCCGACCTGCTCAAGAGTTTCGTACTCTACTGGCAGCGCCATCCGTCGCTGAGCTATCTGTTCTCCGGCCTGTTCATCGGCCCGACCAGCCAGAGCCCGCGCATCGACGAGGCGCGCCATGACGGCCTCTATGAGCTGGAGATCGCGCTGGCGCAGGTGCCGAACCCGTTCCGCGGGCAGAATGATGCGCCGCAGCCATGGGTTGTCGATCGCCTGTTCCGCAATTTGCTGGTGGACGTCACCGGCAACACCCATCGTACCGAAATCTGTATCGACAAATTATTCTCGCCGGACGGCCCGACCGGACGGCTGGGGCTGGTCGAGTTTCGCGGGTTCGAAATGCCGCCCGAGGCCAAGATGAGCCTCGCGCAGCAATTGCTGATCCGCGCGCTCACCGCCTGGCTGTGGCGCGAGCCCCAGGGCGGCAACCTGGTGCGCTGGGGCACGACCCTGCACGACCGCTTCATGCTCGGACATTTCGTCTGGGCCGATTTCCTGGAGGTGCTGAGCGACCTGCGCGGCGCGGGTTATGATTTCGATCCGGCCTGGTTCGAGGCGCAGCGCCAGTTCCGCTTCCCCGTCCACGGCAGCGTTAGCGCCGGCGGCGTCGGGCTGGAGATCAGCCACGCGCTCGAGCCGTGGCCGGTATTGGGCGAAACCGGGGCAATCGGCGGCACGGTGCGCTATGTCGACAGCTCGACTGAGCGGCTGCAAGTGCGGGCGACGGGGCTGGTCCCCGGGCGCCATATCGTTGCCTGCAACGGCCGGCGGGTGCCGATGACGGCGACCGGCAATCAGGGCGAGGCGGTCGGCGGCGTGCGCTACAAAGCGTGGGAGCCGGCGAATTGTCTTCACCCGCGCTTGCCGGCCAATGCGCCATTGACGTTCGACCTGCTCGACAGCTGGAACGGGCGTTCGCTCGGCGGCTGCGTCTATCATGTCGGCCATCCGGGCGGGCGCAATTACGATCATGTGCCGATCAACGATTACGAGGCCGAAGCCCGGCGCAAGGCGCGCTTCGTCGAGCATGGCCACACGCCTGGCAATATCGCGATGCCGCCGGAGGAATATGCGGGCGATTTCCCGATGACGCTCGATCTGAGACGGCCGGTGGGGTTGTGAGGGGCGGGCGCATCTTTTCCCCTCCCGCTTGCGGGAAGGGTCAGGCGACGGGATATCCCGCTTCGCAATCGCCTGCCTCCCGTTTTCCCTCCCCCGGCCCCTCCCGCACGCGGGAGGGGGGGTAGGCGATGGCGCCGGGGGGCACCAACATGGCGCAATTGCCGGGCATGCCCTCATGGGGGCAGGGCTGGCTTGAATCCTACGTATCGCAGGCAGGCGCGGGCGATGTCGTGCGCGACGATATGGGGCGCGGCGCGCGCTGGTGGCATCACCTGTTCGATGGCGTCGCCGGGCTGACCGAGGGCCGGCTGCAGCGGCTGCAGGACCGGATCGGGCGGCAGGTCGACGAGATCGGAACCGCTTTCCGCCTGCCCGGCGACCCGTCCGAGCGGCCATGGCCGCTGTCGGCGCTCCCGCTGCTGATCGGCGAGGATGAGTGGCAGGGGATTGCCGAGGGCGTCGCCCAGCGCGCCGAACTGCTGGAACGCGTGCTTGGCGACATTTACGGCCCGGGCGAGCTTGTCGCCGACGGCCATCTGCCCGCGCCGCTGCTGACCGGATCGCGCCATTTCTGGCGTTCGATGATCGGCATGGCGCCGAGCGGCGGCCACCGCCTCCATATCTATGCGGTCGACATCGGGCGCGGTCCCGACGGCGAATGGCGGGTGCTGTCCGATCATGTGCGGGCGCCGGTCGGCGCGGGCTATGCGCTGGAAAACCGCCTTGCTGCGAGCCGGGTGATGGGCGCGCTGCAGACGCGGCTCAACCTGCAGCGGCTCGCGCCGTTCTTTGCCGGCTTCCGTGAGGGACTGGCCGCGTCGTGCAAACGATCCGATCCGCGCATCGGGCTGCTGACCCCGGGACGCTACAATCAGAGCTATCCGGAACAGGCCCATCTCGCGCGCTATCTCGGCCTGCTGCTGGTCGAGGGCGACGATCTCGCCGTGCGCGACGACCGCCTCTACGTCCGCACGATCGAGGGGCTGAAGCGCGTTGATGCGCTGTGGCGAAGGATGGATTCGCGCTTCCTCGATCCGCTCGCCTTCGATTCCGGTTCGCAGATCGGCGTGCCGGGGCTGATGGATGCGATCGCCTCGGGCGAGGCTGTCATCGCCAACGCGCCGGGCGCGGGCGTGGTCGAATCGCCGGCCTTCGCCGCGTTCCTGCCCGCGCTCGCGCGCAAGCTGCTGGGCGAGACGCTCAAATTGCCCAACATCGCCACCTGGTGGTGTGGCCAGGAAGGGCCGTGCAAGCAGATGCTGGCGCGACTCGATACGTTGCTGATCAGCCCAGCCTTTTCGGAGCAGGTGGCGGGGCTGCCGGACGGCACGACGCTGGGGTCGAGCCTGGATCCATCCGGCCGCGCCGCGCTCGAGGCGGCGATGACGATCCGGCCGCAGGATTATGTCGGGCGCGAGGTGGTGCGCCTGTCGACGATGCCGGTGGTCGCCGACGGCCGACTGGTGGCGCGGCCGTTCATCCTGCGCGCCTTCGCCGCGCGCGATGCCGACGGCAAGTGGATCGTCATGCCCGGCGGCTTCGCCCGGCTCGGCAACGTCGCCGACGAACGGGCGACGATCATGGGGGAGGGCGCCTATTCGGCGGATGTCGGCATCGTCTCGCTGCACCCGCAGGAGCCGGTATCGCTGCTGCCCCAGCATGTCGCCGTGCGCCGCAATCCCGGCACCTTGCCAAGCCGCGCGGCCGACAATCTCTACTGGCTCGGCCGCTATCTCGAACGCGGCGAGGCGACGTTGCAATTGGTGCGCGCGACACTCGGCGGCACGATCGATGCGGACGGCGGCGCCAGTCTGGTGCCGGTCACGCTCGACCGGCTGGCGACCATGCTCATCTCGACCGGCGCGGCGCGGATCGAGGACGATCCCGAAGAGGAAGAGGATGAGGATGACGAGCTTGGCGCGATCCGCGATCTCGCCGAACTCGCCGAGGCGGCGCTCGACGGCACCGGCCTGTCCAGTATCCGCACCTTATTCGCTACGGTTCAGGGTATTGCATCCGGCATACGCGACCGGCTGTCGGCCGACGTCTGGCGGCTGATCGACATGCCGTTGCCGGCCGCGCAGGGCAGCGACGCGACCGCCATGCTCAACCGGGTCGGGCAATTGCAGGAAAGGTTCGCCGCGCTGGCGGGGCTCGCCGCCGAAAATATGGGACGCACGGCCGGCTGGCGCTTCCACGATCTCGGCCGGCGGCTCGAGCGCGCGCTCGTCGCGTGCCGCCTGACCCGCTTGTTCGCGAGCGACGCCGCTACCGCCGACGACCTGACCACCCTGCTCGACCTGATGGACAGCCAGATCAGCTATCGTGCGCGTTACATGACAGGGCTGGCGCTGGTGCCGGTGCGCGATCTGGTGACGCTCGATCCCTATAATCCGCGTAGCCTGGCCTTTCAGGTGGCGCGCCTGCGCGAGCATCTCGCCGCCCTGCCGTCGCTGCGCGACGACGGGCTGGAGGAGGAGCAGGTCGCGCTCGCCAACGAGCTCGCCCTGATGGTGATGACGGTGAAGCCCGAATCGCTTTCGCCGGCGACGCTGATCGGGGTCGAGAACCGGCTGTCGGCGCTGAGCGACGCGGTGGCGGCGCGCTTCTTCCTGCAGGGCGCGGAGACGGTGCGCGCGGCGGGCATGACGTTGGCGTGAGGATTTGGGCATGAGGACCGGCCGCTGATGCGCTACGCCATCACCCACACGACGCGCTTCCGTTACGCCTTCCCGGTGCGGTTCGCGCGCTGCAATCTGCGCCTGAAGCCGATCGCGTGGGACGGCCAGCGGGTCGAGGATCATGCGCTGGTGATCGAACCCGCCGCCTCGGAGGATCCGGGGCGCGACAGCGGCTACCCGGTCAATGCGACCCGCATCGTCGTCACGAAGCCCGCGATCGAGCTGCGGATCGAAAGCCGCGCCCATGTCGTGGTCGAGCGGATCGCGCCGGTGGCGCAGGCGGACGATATCGACGTCGCGGCGGCCGGGCGGATGGCGCGTGAGGCGCGCGATCTGGGCGAAGCCGCGCCCGCCAATTACCTGTTCCCGTCGCCGCTGATCGCCGCCTTCCCCGAAATCGCCGCCTGGTGCGCCGCCGAGCTGCGGCCCGAGCGCGGGGTCGTCGAGGCGGGGCTGGCGCTTGCAAAGGCGATCAAGGCCAGCTTTCGCTATGACGGCAGCGCCACTCAACTGGACACCAGCCCGGCCGAGGCTTTCGCCAAGAAGGAGGGCGTCTGCCAGGATTTCGCGCAGATCATGATCTCCGGCGCGCGCTCGGCCGGTCTCGCGGCCGCCTATGTCTCCGGCTATTTGCGGACGATTCCGCCGCCGGGCAAAGCGCGGCTGGTGGGGGCGGATGCGACCCACGCGTGGGTGCTGATCTGGTGCGGGCCTGCGCGCGGCTGGATCGGCTTCGATCCCACCAACGGCGTCACCATGGGGCCGGATCATATCGTCACCGCGATCGGGCGTGATTATGGCGACGTGGCGCCTATCGACGGCGTCTTCCTGGGTCGCAATGGCCAGAAGATCGACGTCGCGGTGGATGTGGAGCCGCTCGACTAGATTAGCCCCGCCGATGACGAAGGGCCGCACGATGCCGCGGCCGGAACCGCCGTTCGCAAGGCTCGTTACGCTGCCGAACATGACAACATATGCGAGGCGCCCATGCTCGGTACGATCCTGATCATCCTTTTGATCTTGTTCCTGATCGGCGCCCTGCCGACCTGGGGCCACAGCCGCAATTGGGGTTATGCGCCGTCGGGTGGGCTGGGCCTGGTGCTGGTGATCGTCATCATCCTGGTTCTGCTCGGCAATATCTGAACATCGCCGGGGCAACCTCGCCCCTTCCCAGCGCGTTAATCCACTTTAGTCTGAAGGACTTTCCATGACCCATTCGCCACCGGTGCCGCCCGGCAACCAATCTCCCTATCCGCTCCGGGAGCCGCCGCATGAACATCATGCCGCGCCGCCGCCCGATGTTGCCGCCAAGCGGCCGCAGCAGGACGAGCCGTTGGTGAGCGGAGCGGCGCTCGGCATCGGTCTGGCCATCGGGCTCGGTTCGGCGGCTTTGTTCGCCGCCTGGTTCTTCTCCGGCGGAGACAGGCCCAAGCCGAAGGCGGCCCCGCGCAAACCACGCGCGAAGACCGGCGGCAACAGTGGCCGCTCGAAGAGCAGCGGCCGCGGTGCAGCGGGACGGACCCGCACCACGTCGACGCGCCGCCGCAAGACGACCAACGACAATAACTGACATGGGGTCGGCGATGCCAAGCGCATCGCCGGCCGCATGGTCCCCCGCGATCGTCGGCACGGCCGGCTGGACCATTCCGGTTGGCGACCGCGAGGCTTTTCCGGCGGAAGGAACGTCGCTCGAGCGCTATTCCGCGCGCCTGCATGGCGCGGAGATCAACTCTTCCTTCCATCGCCGGCATCGGCCGGCAACCTGGGCGAATTGGGCGCGGAGCGTGCCTGCCGGCTTCCGTTTCGCGGTGAAGCTGCCCAAGGAAATCAGCCACCAGCGTAAATTGGTCGATTGCGGGGAGATCCTTAAGGCCTTTCTCGACGAGACCGGAGCGCTCGGCGACAAGCTCGCCATCCTGCTGCTGCAATTGCCACCCAAATTGGCATTCGCGCCCGAGGTGGCGACGCCGTTCCTGACGATGCTCACCCGCAGCACGAATGCACGCATCGTGTGCGAGCCGCGCCACCCGAGCTGGTTCGAGCCGGAACCGGATGCGCTCCTGGACAGCCTGGGTATCGCCCGCGTCGCGGCCGATCCGGCGCCGATCGAGGCGGCTTCATTCCCGGGCGGCTGGCGCGGGCTGAGCTATTGGCGGCTGCATGGATCGCCGCACATGTATCGCTCGCCTTACGGACCGGAACGGCTGGCTCAATATGCCAATCTGCTGCAAGCGGAACGCGCCCAAGGGAGGCCGGTCTGGTGCATCTTCGACAATACGGCGTCGTCGGCCGCGATGGGCGACGCATTGATCTTGCGCGCCCAGTTGTAGCGCTGGCCCTCGTCTTGCGGCGCAGAAAGTGCCAAAGAGCGGGCCAATCACAGGAAGATACTTCATGCTGCGTCAGTTCATCTCGGCCGCGATCGCGCTAACCATTGCCGCACCGCTCGCCGCGCAAAGCGTCGATCAGGACGTGCGGTGCGCGGTCGCGAGCAACTTCTTCATGAAGCAGGAAAAGGATCCGGGTGGGCAGCAGCTCGCGAAATCGGCATCCTTTTACTATCTCGGCCGCCTCGACATGCGGCTGTCGGTCCCTCAGCTCAACGCCGCGTTGATGGCGCAGGGCCGGGCGATGAAGGCCGCCGACCTCGCGCCGACGATGACCGCCTGCGCCAATCGGCTCACCGCCAAGATCAAGTCCTTGCAGAATTCAGCGGCGCCGGCACCGGCACCCGCATCCAAGCCCAAGGCGCCCGCGCCGAAGGCCAAATAACGACATCCGGATCCTGTCGTGACTTTGAACGGGCATGATGCCCACGCCCGGGTGCGGATCGTGGCGCTTTACCATTTCACCCGTTTTTCGGACTGCCTCGCGTTGCAGGAGCCTTTGGCGCAATTGTGCCGTGCTGAAGGCGTGAAGGGCACTTTGCTGCTTGCGGCCGAGGGGATCAACGGCACCATTGCCGGTAGCGATGCGGCGATCGATCGGGTGCTGGGCCATATCCGCGCGCTGCCCGGCTGTGCCGAGCTTACGTTCAAGGAATCGCGCGCCGAAACCTTGCCGTTCCATCGCATGAAGGTGCGCATCAAGCGCGAGATCGTGACAATGGGCGAACCGGACATCGATCCTCTCGCTGATGCCGGCCACTATGTCGCGCCCGAAGACTGGAATGCATTGATCGACGCGCCCGGCACGATCCTCATCGACACGCGCAACGATTATGAGGTGGCGATCGGCAGCTTTGCCGGTGCGATCGATCCCCAGACGCGGACGTTTCGCGACTTCCCCGCCTGGTTTCGCGCCCATCGCGACGAGTTGCTGGGCGACGCGCCGCCTAAAGTGGCGATGTTCTGTACCGGCGGCATCCGGTGCGAGAAAGCGACCGCCTTTCTCAAGAGCGAAGGGGTCGACGAGGTCTATCATCTGCAGGGCGGAATCCTTAAATATCTTGAGACCGTGCGGCCGGAGGAGAGCCGCTGGGAAGGCGAATGCTTCGTGTTCGACCAGCGTGTCAGCGTCGTGCACGGGCTTGAGCCGGGAACGTGCGAATTGTGCCATGCCTGCCGCATGCCGGTCCGCCCCGAGGATCGGGCATCGCCGCTTTATCAAGCCGGCGTGAGCTGTCCGGCCTGTCATGCAGCGCGCACGGACGAGCAGCGCGCGGCCTATGCCGAGCGCGAACGCCAGACGCGATTGGCGGCAGCGCGCGGGCAGGCGCATGTCGGCGCGACCCACTCGCGCGCGCGTGGCGACTGATCCGATCCTCTACAGTTTCCGGCGTTGCCCGTTCGCGATCCGGGCGCGGATGGCGCTGATCGTCAGCGGGGTCGCCTGCGAAATCCGCGAGGTCTTATTGCGCGACAAGCCCTCCGCGCTGATCGAAGCGTCGGCCAAGGCGACGGTGCCGGTGCTCGTGCTGGCGGACGGCACGGTGATCGACCAAAGCCTCGACATTATGCGCTGGGCGCTCGGGCGGCACGATCCCGAAAGCTGGCTGGCTGGCGATGACGCGGCGTTGATCGCGGCCAATGACGGCCCTTTCAAATATCATCTCGATCGCGCCAAATATCCCGGGCGTTATCCCGAAAGTGGCGATCATCGTGCGCAGGCTTTGGCGATGCTCGAGCCGCTGGAAGCGCGGCTGAGCTCCGGCCCCTATTTATGCGGCGCGACCCGCTCGCTCACCGACGCCGCCTTATTTCCGTTCGTCCGGCAGTTCGCCGAGATCGACCGCACATGGTTTGACGCGCTGCCCCTGCCACAGCTTCAGCGCTGGCTGGCCGCGCATCTCGCCTCGGATCTGTTCGTAGCGGCAATGGTGCGACTGACGCCGTGGCGGCCGGGAGATGTGCCGGTCCTGTTTTGGGCGGGGATGCCGCGATGAAGGCGCCGATGGACGAAGAGAAGGCATGGCAGCTTTATGCGCGTGCCATCGACATCCTCGATGGGTTGAAACCGGGCTTTGGTCTGCCGATCCTGCGACACCTCGCGCTCCGCCGATTCAGCGTGGCGATGACCGTGCTCGCCGACCGGTCCGCGGGAGAGGACGGAAACGAACTGGGGCTGGCGTCGCGCGTCGGCAGTGCCGCCTGGATGTATCGACGCGCCTATCGGATGGGCCATGCGCGGGCTGCGTACAATCTGGCGATCAGCCATTTCAACGGCAACGACCTGCAAGGATACCGCCATTGGCTTTTCCGCGCGGCAAAGGCCGGCGACGAAAGGGCGCAGATCGAGTTACAACATTTCCAGACGCGGATGGAGCATGGCGCCGCACGCAAAATCGGACGCCATCGCCCGTGGCAAAAGCTGGACGAATTCCTCTGACAAGGATGCTGACATGGCCGACGACACGATCATCCAGACGCCTGACGGGCCAATGACCTGGGCGGAATGGAAAAAGAAGAATCCGGTTCAGCTGCCGTCACGCCGGACGAAGGGCAAGGATCTACCCAACAAGATCAAGCGGCGAACGGACGAAGCCTGATCGACTAACCCGTTCCAGGACACCGTCATTGCGAGCCTAGCGAGGCAATCCACTTCTTCTATTGGGCTGAATGGCCACGCGCGTTCCGCGCCTCGCGATGACGTAGCTCTCGGAATGAAGCTTCAGCCGGCCTTTTTCGCCAGCCACACGATGTGGCGCGCGCCGCGGCCGGCATTGGTACGCACGACCTGTTCCTCGACCTCGAACCCTGCATTTACGAGCCGCTGCGCGAAGATGGCATGTGGCGCCACCGACCAGACGGCCAGCACGCCGCCCGGCTGCAAGGCGGCCAACGCCGTGCGCACGCCGCTGCGGTTATAGAGGCGATCGTTGGAGTTGAGCGTCAGGCCGTCAGGGCCATTGTCGACATCAAGCAGGATCGCGTCATATTGGCCGGCCGCCTGACCGATCAATGTGCCGACGTCGGCGATGCGGACATCGACGCGCGGATCGTCGAGGCTGCTGCCGAATAGCTCTGCCAGTGGGCCGCGTGCCCATTCGATCACGGCGGGGACGACCTCTGCGACGACCACCACCGCATCGGGGCCAATCGCGTTCAGCGCCGCCCGCAACGTAAAGCCCATGCCGAGTCCGCCGATCAGCACACGCGCGCTTTTTCCGCCCGACATTCGCGCCGCCGCCAGCGTCGCCAGTGCTTCTTCCGAGCCTTTGACGCGACTGTTCATCAGCTCGTTGCTGCCGAGCATGATCGAATATTCGCTGCCGCGCTGCATCAGCCGCAACGTGCCGCCACCTCCGGGAAGCTCGGCGGTGTCGATCAGGGTCCGAATGAGCATGTCAGCGCCCGCCGCGCAGGTGCGCGATCAGGATTTGCGCGCCTTGCGCGCGGCATAGCGGGCGTCGCGCTCGGCCTTCTTCTCGGCCTCGGTCTTCTTGGGCACCGCGCTGGCGGCGATCCTGGCCGCTTCGGCTTCGGCGGCGGCTTGTGCTTCTGCGGCCGCCTTGGCGCGGCGTTCGGCCTTGGCCTGTTCTTCGGCTTCGCGCTTCAGGCGACGCCGTTCGGCTTCAGCAGCCTCGCGCGCTTCAGCCGCGGCACGCCGCTGCGCCAGTTCAGCCTCATCGACCGGCGGTTTGGCCCGCAATTTCTCCAGCGCCTTCATCTTGGCGTCGCGAGCGAGCGTGGCACGTTCCTGAAAACCGGGGTCTTTAAAGGGAGGCATAGGTGTAGAGAATCCTTGGTCTGGTCTAGCGATATGGGGTGGAAGCCGTGGCTCTAGCAGATATTGATGCCGCCGGGCAGCCGCTTCGGCTCCCCCTTAGAAGGGCACGCGCCCGATCTCAAATGATCGTGCGCAGCGACAGGATCACCCGCCATTTCTTGCGGTCTTCGTAGAAAACCGGATTGTTGAAGCCACGTGCCGCTTCGATCTGAAATATCGCGCGATTGAGTACCGCAATGCGTGCGCCGCCGCCCCACGAGCCGAGGCGGCTCTCGCTGGAGGCGAAGCCGTTGCGGCTGCGATATCGCACCCGCCCGCCATCGACGAACAGGTACGTCTCGCTCCCGTTGAGCCCGGGCGGCAGCTTGGTGGGATGGAGCGCCAGCTCGGCCGATCCTGCATAGCCGGTGTCGCCGGAGATCAAGGCCGTCTCGTAAGCGCGGCCGAACTCGTCGCCGCCGAGCGTGAACTGCTCCGTCGAGGGCAGCCTGTCATGGGTGAATTGGGCCGATCCATTGAGCCTCAATACCATGATCTTGCCCACCAGCTGATTATCGGCGAGGCGCAAGTTCGTCTTGCGGAAGCCCAAATCCGACACGGTGGGGTCGAGCACGCGCGCTCCGAACGCATCCAGCCCGAAGCTTTGCGTCGCGCTCGCGGTCAACTGGTTGGTGTCGCTGCTGAGCGTGAAGGAAGCGGCGAACCGCATTGCGCGCGTGCGTTCGTTGGAAAATGTAAAGCCCAGGAAGGCATTGTCGCTGTTCACACCGTCAATGCCGGCGCTCACGACCAGATTGGTGTTGAAGCTGCGGATCGCCGCGTAGCTGATCTGGCCGCCGGCGCTGGTGGCGCTGCCCTTGAGCGGCAGATCGCGCGGCCGCGTGCGCAACTTACCGGCATTGACCTGCAGCGTCAGCCCGTCGGCGTTCAGCGGCACCGCATAGGCGATACTGGCGGATTGATAATAAGGTGCGCGGATCGGCCGGGCATAGCTTAGCCGCAGTTGATCGCCGCCGAACAGCAGCGAATTGGCGAAACCGTCGATCTGCCCCTGGGTCTTGCCCAGCAAAGCCGTACCCCGATCGTTCAGGCCGAAGGCCACCTGGAACGGCCGGGGTTTGGCGACGACCACCAATTTGACCGCGCCGGGGCGACCGCCGCGTTCGAAATCGACCACCGGGTTGAGGCCGGGTACGTCGCGGATCAGCGAAACATAGCGCTGCAGGCTGTGCTTGCGCAGCGGCTTTTCCTGCATAAGCGGCGCGATATAGCGTCCGACGAGGCGGCGCATCTTGCTGCCTGCGCCGCGTACCACCGCGCTTTCGACATAGCCTTCGACCGCGCTTAGCCGGAGCACGCCCCCTGCGTAACTTTGCTGGGGGGCAAGCACGGTATAAAGCGCCACGTCG